>NZ_LMMS01000004.1:0-134775 GCF_001422345.1 Methylobacterium sp. Leaf93
GCCAGAACAGGTCCACCATCATCGCCTCCATGCTGAAAACCGCGAACGTGAATCACAAAACTGCAGCCTCAGCAATATCTTGGTTCGGTTCAGACCCTAGTCATACTCTCCACGACAGGTTGTGAGGCTGATTCATTGGGCTCCTGGCCAATGTGCTTCGCTTCTCGGATGGGAATCAGGGCTGGCTCCTACCGCCAGGGCGCATGGAGCACTTCGGCCACAATACGGTATGGGAGGCGCTCGATCTCTCTGCCATCCTAGACAACGATGCCGAGGTATGCGGCAACTGCTTTGAAGTGCTTGATTGTGTTCAAGAGGCGTTCGACGAGGCAGCGGTTGCACATGGCGCGGACGTTGGCCCAGGCGCCCTGTTTCGCCAGACGGTCTCGCCGTTCGTCGCTGTCGTAGGCCCGGTCGCCGAGGAGGGTCTGACCCGGACCGAGCGCGCCGAGCATATCGTCCGAGGAGCGGCCGTCATGAGTTTGACCCTTGGTCAGCTTGAGGGCGATGGGGCGGCTCTCGGCATCGACCGGGGCATGGATCTTGGTGGTCAGGCCGCTGCGCGAGCGACCCATGCAACGGGATCGGGGATGATGCAGCGCACACTTTCAACGGGCGAGAACACGAGCAGCCTCCTTTGTCGTGTCGACGGCCCATGAGACCTCGTTGATGGATTCCGAGATCGCCAGCACGCTCCGTGAAATGTCTCGAACGGCTTCAGCTGCCCCCTGCATGCTCAATGACATCTCACGCGTTACAACGCTCTGCTCCTCAACCGCAGCGGCTGTGCTGACCACGTAGTCGCGCATGGTCTCGACCGATCCCTGGATCGTTCCAAGCGTCCCGGCGACCTCTTCCGACGCTGTTTGTAGGCTGTCGATCTCGCTGGAAATTTGGCTCGTGGCACGGGCCGCCTGAGCGGCGAGGTTCTTGACCTCCTGCGCGACCACCGCAAAACCGCGTCCGGCTTCGCCGGCTCGCGCCGCCTCGATGGTCGCGTTAAGGGCCAGCAGGTTGATCTGACTGGCGATAGCCTGGATCAGGGCCACGATGCCGCTCATCGCCGTGGTGGCTGCCGTGAGCTTCTGGGTGACCGCACCCGCTGCCTCCACCTGCGCATGCGCATCGTCCGTTGCGATCCGCGCCTTGCTCATGCTGTGTGAGATTTCGTCGACGGAGGCGGCCAGTTCTTCGGAGGCGGCGGCCATGGTCTGTACGTTGTTGGCTGTACTTCCCGCAGCCCGGGTGGCGGACCTCGACTCCTGCGAGGAGATCGAAATGGCCCCGTCGATCTCCGCAAAATTCTGTTCGATCAGGCGCTTGAGGTTAGCCAGCAAAACGACTTGCGCAGTGATGTCGATGGCGAACTTCACCACCTTGTAGGGACGTCCGCTCGCATCAAAGATGGGATTATAGGAAGCTTCAATCCAAACCTCGCGACCGTCCTTGCCGATGCGGTTGAACTGCCCCTTCTGGTATTCACCCTGGCGTAGCTTCGCCCAGAACGCCGCATAACCAGGACTGTCGCCGAAAGCTGGATCGACGAATATCCTGTGATGCTGACCGACAATTTCGGGGAGCGTGTAGCCAACAACCGACAGGAAGTTTTTATTGGCCTCGATAATGGTGCCATCTAGATTGAAGGCGATGACGGCTTGGGCCTTCTGGATGGCCTCGATCTGCCCTTTGCAATCCGCATCGAGTTGCTTCTGACGCGTAATGTCGGCAGCGAATTTGATGATCTTGTAGGGCTTGCCCCGACGGTCGAAAATCGGGTTGTAGGACGCCTCGATCCAGACCTCGCGGCCATCCTTACCGATGCGCTTGAATTGCCCGGCCTGGAACTCGCCGGCCCGCAGCTTCTCCCAAAACTCACTGTATGCGCGGCTATCCCGCACGGCCGGCTCGACAAAACCTCGGTGGTGCTGCCCAACGACCTCCCCTGCGCTGAAACCGAGCACGGAAAGGAAATTCTCGTTGGCGCGAACCACCGTTCCATAAAGATCGAATTCGATCACCCCCTGGGACCGCTCAAGCGCAGCGATCTTGGCACAATCTTCCGTCCTCGGATGAAGGGGGCGACTGAAAAGCATTCTCAAATACTTTCGGAAATTCTTGCGCGACGTCGGCGCGTCGCGCCCACAATCTACGCTCCAGCTCTGACTGAATACTCGAACAACAGATCACCACCATCACGCCGCACCCGTTAACAATGGCTTTAACTCCTTCCATAACTCAACTGAGATGCGAGCTTTTGGTCCTTCGTGTGGATTGGCCCGCGATCATGAGCCCATGATGGAGGCCACCGTGAGCGGCAACCAGGCCTTGGGTCGTCTGCTGCCAGTCACTGTCGAGGCTCCGCCCAAGCCGGCCATCATGCCCGCCAGAAAGCGATCGAGGCCCAAGCGGCGCTGCTGGAACTTCAAGAAGCCGACACCTGCTCATCATCGGCGGTTCTCCCACGGGCTGCCGACCCGATGTAGGCGACGCCTGATCCCACCGCTGTGATCCGGTCCTGAACGGTCTCGGCAACGCACTCCGATCCGTTCCGTTGTTCGAGGGAACATGCCCGGGCACCCCGCGGAGGCTGAACAGGAACGAGAACGCGTCGATCACGTCCAGCGCCTCGAGCTTACGAGCGGTCCGAATAGCCGTCGGCTGGACCGGCGCGATGACCGTCCATTCCGCACCCGTCGGATCACATCGAGCCATCGGCCTCTCCTTTCAAAAAGAAAAACCCGAGGACGCTCGTCCCGATCCAAGAAAGGGGATCAATTCACGACCGATCATTCTCCACATTGCCAGCCGCGTTGCCAACGGGAGAAAATCGCCTCTGAATTGAATCATTCAAGAAATTAAGGCGAGTGTTAACCTGTATGCAACGATCTTGATCGAACGTTGATAGGGAGAGCAACGAGCGCGCAGGTGCTTCATTCGCAGTCTCGGACTGAGCGTACCTTTGCTTCCAGAAACTTAGAGTGCGTCATAACATTCCTGATCGCGATCGGTTCTCGCCGCGAGTCCGACGGTGCGACGAGAGTTTTGTGAGCGCCATTTAGAATGGCTCTCCGAGGGATGACATTCCTATCCAGACGCCGAAATGGGTTGGATATGAACGCGAAGCTCATTCTGCCTGCTCCAGACAATAGGTGACGCAATTTGCCTACGCCATAATATTGGACACAGTCTTCGTATTATTGAGCAGAGATATGTCACGTCAAATAAAATTAGCAAGTAATTTAATGTTGTGGAAATTTGATTGTCGCACGGAGGTGAAAAATGATTTATGAACTGAAGGAGAAGTGCGCCGTTGCTTTCGAGTCTGGGGCCATTTTTTTGAACGAACATACACTGGTGCCGGTGGTGGTCTGTAGCCGGACTAAGGTGAGTGTGCGACTGGTTCTGCTGGATGCGGACGTCGTTCCAGATATATTTCTATTGAAGCTAGCGAGTTTCCAAACCTTGCAGGTCTGCAAGACTGTTTGGCGAACGCCCGAAATTATTGAGGCTTGTTACGACTGCGGAACGTAGGTGCGACGCCGAATTTTGACAGTTGGCGAGACAAAATCGAAAGCGCAAAGGATAGGCGGAGGTATGCTTCAAACGTTTGTCATTGCCCGTTGGCGAACGCATCATCGTGTCGAATCGAGCGTCCTTTCAGCATAATTTGCTTGCGTGGCGAGCATAGACTCGTGCCTTACGGGTATGTATTTCACAGGGTTATCGGAAATCATATTCCGCCAAAATCGAAACAATCTCATTTTTAGTCATATCAATGACTTAAGAAGCCGAGCGACTTTGCTATTGCACCAGAGCTGCACCATTGCAGCGCGTCCCATCTACGGAGACATCGGCGGTCCCAATCTGGACCCCCAATGTTGCCAGCAATCCGTCGATAATGGCATCGACGGCAGGTGCGGCCGACATGAGCACCGAGCCGATCAGTTGCTGCAGGTTGAGAATGCCACCTAATGGGAGGCCATTCACATCGAGGTACAGACTGGAGAAGAGTGAACGAGATAAAGACGACGTCAGCTTGTCCGAGGACACGGTTTTTATTCGTCCCGATGTGATATCCGCGTCAGTAAAATTAACATTGCGGGTGGTCTGTCCCAACTCAAATTTTGAGGAAGCTCGCACCTCGAGGAGCGGGGCACGCAGGATGACCGCCGGCGTTAATGGAGGACGTGGTCCTTCAGGATCGAGATACGATGAGGGCGTCTCTCCAAGAGAGAGATAGGCAGGGCCTGTTGTCACGTCCAATGTGACCGACCTCTGATCCGGGGAGTTCCAGGGGCATGTGAGCTTTGCCAGCTTCGCTGTCGCGCGCCCAACTTCCACATAAATTGGAACTTTCAATTCTCCAAGCCCAAGAGGAGCCGCAAGGGAGACCTCTATGAGAGCCCGAACCTGTGCCGTCGAGAGCGTGGTGCCGGGTAGAACGAAGCCTGACGTACGCCGAGCCTCGCCAACTCGAAATGTAACTTTAGACTTGAGCAAGCCCGGTATGTTGACACCCAGGTCGGCGCTGATCTGGTTCGTCCCATTGGCGAGAACCGCCCCCGCGCTCAGCATGCCAAGCGCACCGACAGTCAGTGGCGAGCCAGGAGATGTGAGGGGTTGTTGTGCAAGGTCACCGACCGATAGCAGGTCTCCAAGCTTCACGCGTTCGGTCCCGCCTTTCCCCGCCGCAAGACGACTGAGAATTTGTGCGGCCTCGAATCCGCCGGGTGTCGCACGAGCGGTATCGGCTAAAGCGAGAGCCAACTCGCCGACGGTGACCGAACCGTCCAGGACATCCTTGTAGGTCGCGGCCTGAATATGGCCCCGAGCGGCTGCGTTCTTCAGGAAGGTGAGCGCATCGATCTTTAAACCGGCCAGGGCATGGTAGTCGAGAACGGACAAGGATACGGACGTTCCCAGAATGCTCGACAGGAGGGCGTTGCCGATTCCTCCATCGAGGGCAGCGGCGCGAGAGCCAATGCTGAAGGCAGCGAGTTCGGCCCGGATGGCCGTTGCGCTTGCCGTCATCTCCATGGATCCAGGCCCGCCGATCAGGTGGGAGAAGCTGGTGATGATCGACGAACTCGCCGTGACCCTGGTCGCATTCGGGGAGGTCCCCCCTTCCGAGAATCTGGCCTCGGGACTGAGGCTGCGGTCCGCCGTGTACGTCCCAGGCGTCACCGTAAGTTTTGTCGGGACGCTGAAGCCGTTGTCGATCATGGCGAGGGTGGCAGCACCGACCTTATCCTTGGCGCCCGTAGCGGCCAGGGCAGCTAAGTCCACGGCAGACTGAAGCTTACGCTTGTGGTTGAAGGCAACGCCGAAATCGATTCCGAGACCGCAAAAGCCAAGCAGAGCGAAAATCGCCAAGCCAACGAGGGGAGCAATCGCGCCGCTGCGGTCTGCTTGAAAAGCTTTTAGCATGGTCTGCTTCACAGTCCTCCCCGACGGATACTGGCGGTCCTCGTCAAGGTCGTTGGCAAGGGGACGAACGTTGGTACGATCTTGAGTAGGTTCGCACTCATGTCGTAGCGAAGAGTGACCGTGAAGAGATCGGGATTTCCCGCATCGGTCCCGACATTCACCGTCAGTGAATCGGGATCGATCAAGGGATTGTCGGAGGTTCTACGCTTGATGGTCGCCAGGGCTACGGCGGACCGCTCCGTGACATCCATGCCCGCTACGGACGCTCGTGCAGATTGGGAGGCGGCTTCCTGTAGGCTATGAGCGATCCCCAGGAACCACCCGAAACCAACGATTCCAAACAGCAGAACCATGAGGATTGGTACGAGAAGAGCGAACTCTACGGCCGCGGCACCTTCCTCGGCGACCCGAAAACGTCTCAGTGAGAAACGACCGTTTCTAGCCATCTTTCCTCAATCTTCGAGAGAGCGACCAATCCTGAGGATGGGGCTTCAGGCGATAAGGTCACCGAGAGCGCCCGCTGGGAGCGACAGACAGCGCGGTTGCACTTATCAACTTACATGAGAAAAATGCCGCCACAAGCTACGGCCGATCAAAAAGATTCGCGATTTTGAGGAGCCACAGTGCGGTATGGGGTATTTGACGGCGCACTTAAATATGCATTAATTTTATAGAAAATATTTACCTTTTTATAAACTGTATTTGTGCTGGAACCCATGCCTTCGTTGTTTGATTTTATGAGTGTAATATTCAATAAGAAACTAAAAATCAGTGTTATAATAATATCATGCTCTATTGTTGATATGATGGTGAGCTTTAATATCCATAAATTTGCGTAGATAGATGTATTTTCAAGGTTAAGATTGTTGTTTTAAATTAAGCTCTACCAGATGAGGTGGGATGAGTGAGGGAATCGGCGGGTATTTTAGGCCGATTCTTGTAAGGGCGACGGCATGGTGGTGACCATGGGTAGTCGAAGAGCCAGAACCGGGAAGGTTGCAGGCACGGGCGGTCGGCAGCCCGACAAGGAATTCGGTCGGATGCGGGTGTCGGTGATCTGCCAGATCTCCCTCACGATCTGCGCATTCTTCATCGGGCAGACGATGTCTCGGCGTAGGTTTTCGTCCGTTAGCTTGCTGACCCTGGAAGCCTGATCCTCCTGGCCCAAGCCGGTGATCGTGGTGGCCCTCAGTGAGCTTCACCACGCCCAGGGACACGGCCCGCGCAGCGGCCTGCGCGTAGCGACGTTGCCTGCTCATATCGGGGCTTGCGTAGAGCCTATGAGCCCCGTGCCGAGGCTGCCTATTCGGCCAACTTGACGAAGTTCGCCACGACACCCGACACTTCAGCGCCTCTTCGAGCCGTTGCCGTAAGGCGAATTCGGTAACGTGCGCCGTCCAGTCCGTCGATCGTTCGCTCGCTCGTCTGTCTTTCGACCATCACTCTATAGGCTTCATCCGGCAACCACACCAACGAGAACGGAGCCGAGAAATTACTCAACAAACGTCCATGATCGCTTGGCACTATGTTGAATATGTCCGCGGCGGCCCGTGTGAACGAGCGGATCCGTAAGCTTTTGTCGAGGAATACACTCGCAAGCTCAGTGCTCTCAAACAGAGCCTCCTGATCGTCGCTCATCTGATCCATGAGGTCAATCTTCAGGTTCAATTCTGTATTGACTGTGTGAAGCTCTTCGTTAATTGACTGGACCTCTTCCTTGGAAGCCTCCAACTCCTCGTTTGCTGATTGTGCTTCTTCGTTGACAGAATGCATTTCTTCGTTTGACGATTTCAGCTCTTCAAGAGAGGTCTCATACTCTTCAACGATCGCCTGCATACGCTCGCGCGCATCAGTCAGTTCACGCTCCAGCCGAGCGATTTCCTCGTTCTGCTCGCCATTCATCTGCGCGCGCCGGAGGGTCGGATCGATGGGGGACGCCGCATCATCGAAAACAACGAGAAACAGTGGCTCCGCTTCGGCTGTCATCGCAAGCGGCTTGACGATCAGAGATAGCTTTCGGATACGACCATCCGGCAGGGTATATTCAAGATCATCTCGAACTGCCAACCGGTTCCCCTCGATGGCCTCACTGAGAACCATGCGAAGTTCCAGACGCAGTCCGCGACGAGCCATAGCGGCTAAATCCTGCGTCGGTTGGCCTGAGGCGATCTCCAAATAGTCACCGATCCGAGGGGAGTAATGCACGGCTTCGCCTGAGCGCGTCACAACCGCATGCGGTGGACTGAACGTGATGAGTATCTCTGCCTCTACCACCTGCCGCAGCGTCGCGTGCGTCGTCCCGCTTCGGCGCCGGCCTTCACCAGCCGCAAGGATACCAGTCCTGTCAGGGTCGAGCATGGACGGCAAACGCACCGGTCGGATCGTGTTACGGGCCTGAAAAATTCGGTGCTTCTTCTCAACGGTGGCGAATAGATTTTCGAAGCGCGTGACGTTTTCAGCCATGCCGATGAACAGATACCCGGATGGGCGCAAGGCATAGTGAAGGATAGGTAGAACCTGCTCCTGGGCGGCAAGGCCGAGGTAGATCAGCAGGTTACGGCAGGAGACGAGGTCGAGGCGCGAGAACGGTGGATCGCGCAGCACGCTGTGGGGCGAGAATGTGCACATGTCCCGCAGCTTCTTGCTGATGACGACGCTCTCCGCCTCCGAGACGAAATGGCGAGCAATACGCTCTGGCGAGACGGCATCGAGGTAGGCCCGCGGGTAGCGGCCAAATCGGGCGACGGTAAGCGAGCGTTCGTCGATATCGGTGGCGAAAATCTGGATACGTGGGGGATTGGGCAACGTATCGGCGTGCTCACGCAACAGTATGGCGATGGAATAGACCTCTTCGCCGGTCGAGCAGGCGGGCACCCAGACCCGTACCGTATCGTCGGGGCCACGTCCCTCGAATAGCAGAGGGATCACGAGGGCGGAGAGCGCGTCGAAAGCGGCAGCGTCGCGGAAGAACTTCGTCACGCCAATGAGCAGGTCCCGGAAAAGGGCGGCGACCTCCGCAGAGTTTGCGCGCAGCAGGTCGAGGTAGGCCTGTGGCCCGGCCGAGCCGCTGACGCTGATGCGCCGGGACAGGCGGCGGAGAAACGTGCTGGGTTTGTAGCCCGCGAAATCATGCCCGACCTGTCGCCGCAGGATGGCATAGATGTCTGCGAGCAAATCCTCGGAAACTGTGGCATCCGCCGAATCGGCGTTGTCGAAACCGCTTAGTGAAGGCTCCCGGTCTCCTAGATAACTTTCAGCAATCCGGGCGCCCATTTCGCTGGCCCGTAAGCCGAAATCAATGTAGCCGGTCCGCATTGCGCTGAAAGGCATGTCCGGCGTTTCGGGGCCGTCTTCGTCTCCGACCTGAGCCAGAGTGAGGCCTCCGTGCTCCCGAATCGCTTTGACTCCGATTGCGCCGTCGCCATCACCGCCCGACAGAATGACGCCCACCACCCGCTCCCCCTGGTCGAGCGCGAGTTTGGTAAAAAAGATATCGACTGGTTTCGTCTCGCGGGTGCCAGGAGGGAGTGGCGTCGTGATGAGCCGAGCGTCTTGGATGCCGAGAGTGACGCCGGGGGGCATGACGTAAACGTGACGAGGCTGAACCAACACGCCGTCGATAATGTTCTCGACCTTCAAAGCCGTGAATCGCGCCAAGACTTCGGTCAGCAGGCTTTCACGCTCGGGGTTGAGGTGCGTCACGACGATCACAGCCGCATCGAGGCTCTGTGGAAACCCATTGAAAAAGGCTCTCATAGCCTCGATGCCGCCGGCGGATGCACCAATACCGATGATCGGGAACCGATCCTGTGTGGTCATCGCCTATCCTAACCCCGCTACGTGTCGCCTCGAGGGACACGGACACAAAGGGCTTGGCGGATCAACCCCACGAAATCGAGGATGTTGATGACGTTCCTGCCAACTGAGCCAAACTAATCCTGCCGTTCGATTTCCCTTTTCACGAAATCCAGGCAACGCTCGCGAGCGTCGGTATCTTTCAGTTTGACAAAATTTCGAAGCATCTCCGTTGTCTGGGCGAGATTTTTTAACTCGGCAGCATTCAATGAGCCAATTGACGGCGAGGGGGGCCTCTTCGAGAAGAAAGTAGTGAGCGGTACGTCGAGTGTTTGGGCGATACGGGCCAGTATTTGAGTGGCGTGACGATCCATCGGATCTTCATCAAAATCCTGAGCCATCCCATTTTTCCATTCCGCGATGATCAATGCAGGATCATTTGGGCCGCCTTCGGTCCAACCGCCGCAGCGATGCGTCCCCCCACATCATGTAACATGCTGCCAAGCAAGGCCTGTGTCCGAACATCATCCTCATCTATCGCGAGTTCGTAAGCCTGAATCAGGCAGCGGACGAGTTTCTCCGACGGGGGCTGGTTGGTGTGATGATCACACGGCTCAATCTCAGGCCGGTTTATCATTGCGCGCGTCTGCTCTTGCGATCTCTGTACGATTTCACGCGACGCCAGGATTGTCCGCCGCGCCTCCTCGGCCGCTGCGCGCAACGCCCGAGCCGTCTCGAGGGCGCGATCTCCCGTATTGGCATCACTCATTTTTCGTCCCGACCGAAATTTTTAGTGAACCTTCCAGTGTCTACGAAGCGACCTAGACACCTTCGTAGACTGCGCTGAGAAAAAGCATGACGCAAATTAATTCTCGGGGAGTGCCGTGGTTTGCGCTCATCTGGTAGCCGAGGTGGGACGTGGTCGTCGAAATCCTGAACTGCCGCCGCGACGGCTCGACCTTCCGCAGCGAGCTCTGCGTCAGCTCGGTGTTCACCCCAGATGGCGACCTGCGCTACTTCTTCGCGAGCCCGCTCGACATCCACCCGGTTCCGGACCGAGGAGGGCAGAGACCGCACGTCCGGACGCTCATGCGTCGATGGCGGCCCGAAGACCGATCTCCACCCGCTCGGCGATCATCGCTACGCGGTCGGCCCCAAGGATGAGGGGGAGCACGTCTAGCGACCCCGAAGGTCGCGCGTTACGGGGCGGTTTGTTCGCCACGCGTTACGAATTTTTGGTCCCGTCGACCTGAACGGTTACGAGTGTCGGGACTTCGGGACGTGACGCCCCGGCTTTGCCCTTGGCTCACCCGAGGTCGATGGCCTATTCGTTCGTTGCGGCGAGGGTATTGGCCAGATTACCCTGACTTGCTCGCCGTCCAACGGCCGCTGCAGGAGATCGGACCGGCAAGGTCCCAGCGTCCCGAACCGTCGGATGACCTGAGTCGCCCCTCGACGGCGATGCTGGCCAGGCCGCTCTTGATGGAGCCGACGAGGCGCCCGTTTTTACCGACGCGTCCAGAGGCGTCGGCCTCGCTGCCGCTCGCGTCATCGACGATGCCGCCACGGATGACGATGGGGTACCGATACGGCCCGGTGCAGCCGCCATCGTCGACGGTCGCGGAGACGGACCATCGCCCGTCGAATTTGCCCCGGGCGACGACCGGGACGGGCGTGGCGCACGCGATGGCCATCGCCAGCGCGGAAATCTTCCAATGGGGTGACATCGGCTCCTCTTCACGGCCCGCCCGTCAGGGGAGGCATGGTGTCGTCTTCGTTATGGGCAAGGTATCGGACCATGAGTTCGCCCGTGGCCCGGGCGGCGTAGTCCGCTATCGCCTCGCCGGCATGGGGCGGGATGAGATCCGTCACGCTTAGCTCGTCCAAGATCGCCATGAGCTCGGAACGTGCCATGCCGGACTCGAGGGCTTCCTGGATGGCCTGCGTCTCGTAGGCATGCACGACCACGCTCAGGCGCGTATCCCCGGGTCCGTGGGCGCCTCTGGCCGATGATCGGGGCCGATGCCTGGCCCCACCGGCTCGTCGACAGGCGCATCCTCGTAGGGCACGGATGGCTCGTCCGGCCCGAGTGGGCGTTCGCCCGGGAACGGACGCGGCGGCGTTTCCAACGGGATGTCACCATCGGGGATGCGATCGGGCATGCCGGGATTGGCCATCGTGGGATCCTCCATGGTTGCTCGTAATGGATGGCCTACGGGCCGAGCGTGCGCCCGGAGCGGCACGACGCCCGGCCCTCCGGCCATGCCGGACCTGATCGGGGGGGACTCTTGAGGCCCGGCATAACGTCGGGATTCACTCACCGTTCGCTTCGATGCGTTGGGCGATGACCGTGAGATATGATCGTCCCAAGCTTGCTCAATGATGCAGATGCATCATTTCCGCAGGCTGTGACTTGGTAAAATCTAGCATGCGTCGCGTCATTTCTGACCCATGCGCGGTCAATCGCCATCTATGGCGACGTCGCGGCGGAAGCTGGCATCCGACATCCGGCCAGGCTTTCGTCATTCCCGCCGTGGCCGAGCGCAACGGACTTTCAGAACGCCAGCCGCTCGTCGGGAGAGGCCCGGAGCCGAAGCAGCACCCGGCCGTGCTCCGTATTCGGATCGACCGCGTCCGTTCTTGGTGACCGCCTCCGTTCTTGGAATGAGCACGTCCAGCCGCCGTCCGATCAGGTCGGAGACATGACGGAGCAATCCCTCGCTGCGCGAAGGTCTTTCAGAGATGATGCTTAAGTACATACGGAGGAATTTATATTTGTACCGGATGATGACCGGGTGTGTCCGCCCCCTCTACGGTGCACTTTGCATCTCAGTTTGTGGCTGATCGGTCACGTTCGCGTCAATGATCCAGATATACCAGCAGGCCGCTCAATTGCCGCGGAACCGTCCCCCGCCCTCCCCTGTTACGGCTCGGCTTGATCCAAGAAGTGGGAGGGTGGTCGAGGGTGGCGGTAGGCGTCGACAGGCATGAGCTCCGGCAGATCATCGCCGGCCTCAGCGAGGGCGTGATCCTGGTCGAGCCGGACCAGACCATCGCCTACGCCAACGAGGCCGCGCTCGCGATGCATGGCGCGGAGACCGTCGGCGAACTCGGCGAAACGGTAGAGGCCTACCGCGAGCGCTTCGCCCTGCGCTATCGCAACAACCACACGCCGAACCATTACCCGATGGAGCGCGTCGTCTCGGGCGAACGCTTCCACGACGTCATCGTCGACGTGAAGCGAACCGACCGGCCGGACGTCGACTTCGTCCACTCCCTGCGCAGCCTCGTCGCCACCGACCGGGAGGGCAATCCGAGCTGTCTCGCGCTGATCCTCAAGGACGTCTCAGACCAGTTCGAGGCCGAGGAGCGCTTCGAAGCCACCTTCAACGCCAACCCGGCCCCGGCGGTGATCTGCCGACTCTCAAACCTGCGCCACGTCAAGGTCAACCTCGGCTTCCTGGAGATGACAGGCTACACCCGCGACGCCGTCATCGGCCGCAGCGTCTACGAGGTCGACGTGCTGGCTGGGGCCCGCAGCCGCGACCTCGCGATATCGCGCCTCAACAGTGGCGGCACCATCCCGCAGATGGAAGCCTGCCTCGACCTGCCCGACGGCGGATCGCGTTACGTCATCGTCGCCGGACAGCCCATCGCATTGGGCGATGAGCCCTGTATGCTCTTCACCTTCGCCGACCTGGACCTGCGCCGGAAGGCGGAGACGGCTCTGCGCCAGGGCGAGGAGCGCTTCGCCAAGGCGTTCAACATGACCCCGGTGCCGACCCTGCTGGCGCGAGCCGACGGATTCGCCGTGACCAACGTCAACGAGGCCTTCACCCGGGTGTTCGGCTATGGCGCGGACAAGGTCTCCGGGCGCTCGCCCGCGGATCTCGGACTTTGGGTTCACGAGGCAGCCCGGATCAAGTTCGAGTCGGCGGTGTCGCGCACCGGTTACGTGCTCGGGCTGGAGGTTTGCCTCAAGCACGAGGACGGCACCAACTTCGATTGCCTGGCCTCGGCGGAGCGGGTGGAGATCGGCGCCGAGACCTTCGCCCTCATCGTCCTGCAGGACATCACCGAGCGCAAGCGCACGGAGCGCGAACTGTTCGAGGCCATCGAGGCGGTGATGGCCGACACCTCATGGTTCAGCCGGGGGCTCATCGAGAAGCTCGCCAACCTGCGCCGGCCCGGCGCCGACCACAAGGACGGCATCGTTCCGAACGTCTCCGTCCGTGAGCGCCAGATCCTCGACCTGATCTGCCAAGGACTCGGGGACGACGCCATCGCCAAGCGGTTGAACCTGTCGAAGAACACGGTGCGGAACCACTCAGCGTCGCTCTACCGGAAGCTCGACGTCCACAAGCGCTCCGAGGCCATCGTCTGGGGCCGGGACAACGGATTTCCGTTGAGCCAACCAAGCAAATAAAATCCGTCAACTGGTATGTCTGCATCATTGCTCGCCGGGAACGACGGGCCACTTGATGGGGTGTGGCACTTGCCCAGGCTTTGGAGCACCTCGTGAGCGCGCAGAAGACGACAGACAAATCCGACAAGATCAAAGGCTCGATCAAGGAAGCTATCGGAAAGTTGGTCGGCGATCCCAAGGTCGAGGCCGAGGGCAAGTCTCAGCAGAAATTACTGAAGTCCGACGTGAAACCGAAGGCCACCTCCAAGTCGTAGCTTCGGTCAGGCGCCGCACCCACGAACACCATCACCGACGAACACAGGAACGACATCATGGTTGATACGGATCGCTTCACCGGCGCCGCCAAGGAGTTCGGCGGCAAGGTGCAGGGCGCGGTGGGCGACCTCACCGGGTCGAAGCGGGACTCGGTCGAGGGACGCGCCCGCGAGGCGCAGGGTGCCGCCGAGAACCTCTACGGCCACGCCAAGGACACCGTGCGCGACGCCGCCGAGCATGTCGCCGACACCGCCCGCGATATCGGTGGTAAGGTCCGCGACACCGTCGGCAACCTGATCGGGTACGACGACGTCGAGGACCGCGCGCGCCGCGCCCAGGGCGCCGCCAGCGACACCTACGAGCGCGGCGAGCGCTACGTGCGCAGCGCCGGCCGCGATGCCTACGACCGGGCCGAGGGCGCCTACGAGAACGGTGGCCGCGCCCTGCGCGAGGGCGGCCGCGAGGCCACCAACCAGATCGCAGAGCATCCCATCGCCGCCCTGCTCGTGGCCGGCCTCCTCGGCTACGGCCTCGGCTTGCTCATCCACGGTCGCGACTGACCCGCATCCCTTGATCTTGGTCCGACCGCGCCGGGACTGCGCGGTCGGACCCTGGAGTTCCACCCCACCGACTGACCCCTCGAACGACCGAATTTCTCGGACGACCGACGACCCGGAGTACCAGTATCGTGTCCACTTCCCCCATTCTCGCGAGCCAGACCGCCGCGGCCTCGGCCGACACCCGCGCCGTCCTGCTGAACCAAGTGTCGTGGGGCGCCATCTTTGCCGGCGCCGTCACCGCGCTGGTGACCCAGGTCATCCTCAACATGGTCGGCGTCGGCGTCGGCCTGTCCAGCGTCGGAACGAACGCCGCCGACAACCCGGCCGCCTCGACGCTCTCTCTCAGCGCCGGCATCTGGTTCGTGGGCTCGGGCATCGTCGCCGCGCTCGCCGGCGGTTTCATCGCCGGGCGCCTCTCTGGTAAGCCCATCAATGGTGCAGCTGGCCTGCACGGCCTCGTGTCCTGGGCAGTAACTACCCTCGTGGTGCTGTACCTGCTGACCTCGGCGGCCGGTGGCCTGATCGGCGGCGCCTTCTCGGGCGTGACCAGCACGCTCGGCGGCGCCGGCTCGCTTGTCGGCGGGACCGTGCAGACGGCGGCCCAGGCCGCGGCTCCCTCGCTGTCCAAGATCTCGAACCCCTTCGACGGCATCGAGCAGTCGGTCCGCAACCAGGCCGCCGGCCAGGACCCGCAGGCCGCCAAGGACGCCGCCGTGGCAGCCATCCGCGCCCTGTTCACGGGTGATCCCGCCCAAAAGGCCCAGGCCGAGAACCGCGCCGCCGACGCACTGGCCAAAGCCCAGGGCATCCCGGTCGATCAGGCCAAGACCCAGATCCAAGACTACAAGAAGCAGTACGATGAGACGGTCGCCACCGCCAAGGTGAAGGCTGAGCAGGCGGCCGTCGCCGCCAAGTCCGCCGCCACCCAGGGTGCCTTCTACGGCGCGCTCGCCCTGATCCTCGGCGCCCTCGCCGGCTTCTTCGGCGGTCGCCTCGGTGCCCCGAAGCCCGCCACCCTGGTCGCCGGCTACGACTCCCGCCGCGTCTGAGGCGATCCCCGGCCGCTCCTCGCGACCGGCCGGTCCTTCCTCCCTGAAAACCCACCTCCCTAAAAACCCGCTCCCTTGAACTGAAGGAATCATCCCATGAGCAGCACCACCGACAAGCTGAAGGGCCTCGCCAACGAGGCTGCCGGCAACGTCAAGCAGGCCGCCGGCAAGGTCACGGGCAACGACAAGCTCGTCGTCGAAGGCAAGGCCCAGGAACTCAAGGGCGAGGCACAGCGCACCGTTGGCGAGGCCAAGGATGGCGTCGCCTCCGTGGTCGACAAGGTCACCGGCAAGCACTGATCCCACATGGGCGGCGGGTGACCCGACTGGGTTCCGTCGCCCCATCATTCGAACCCAGGAGTCCCCCATGAACGGCGACCAGTTCCGCGGCGCGTCCCGCCACCTCAAGGGACGCGCACAGACCGCCGTCGGCGGCATCACCGGTGATCCGGCCCGTCAGGTGCGCGGCGCCGTGAACCAGGTCGCAGGCGGCGCTCAATACGCCTACGGCCGCGCTCGCGACCGGGCCGAGGATCTCTTCGACGACGGACGCGACATCGCCCACGAGGTCAGGGACCGTGCCGGCAACCTGATCGAGGACGGACGTCACCTCGTCGATGAGACACGCGACCGCGCGGGGAGCCTCGTCTCGGACGGCCGCGACCTCGCCCGTCACGCTCGTAAGCGCGGCACGACCTACAGCCGTCAGGCCATGCGCTACGCCGACCACCACCGCATCTCAATGCTGCTCGGCCTCGCCGCCGTCGCCTTCGCGGTGGGCTGGCTATCACGTCGCACGCACTGAACCCGCAATCCTGGAGACGACCTGATGATCCGCAAGCTTCTCACCGCCTTCCTGCTTCCGTAGGTCATCGCCTATGTCAGCCGCCGCTTCTCCGGTCGCTCCGGCACCCCCCCCCCCAACTGCCGCGGTTACTGACCTTCCTGCTCCCCTCGAAACCGATTCAGGAAACGGATCCACAATGAAGCTGACTCTAGCCCTCGCCGCCACCGTCGCAGCCACCCTGGCCGGCCTGCCGGCCCATGCAGCGCCGGCCTCCGCGGCGCCCATTGAGGCGCTCGTGCGCGGTGACCTGCCGACCGATTACGTCCAGTACCGCCGCTTCGGTCATCGGCATGGATGGCGTGGCGGACGCGGTTATGGCCGGGGCTACGGCTACCGTCGCGGTTATGGCTATCGCCGCGGACCCGGCGTAGGCGCTGCGGTGGGCGCAGGCGTAGCGGGCCTGGCGGCGGGCGCCATCATCGGCGGCGCCATCGCGAACTCGCAGGCACAGGCCGCCCCGGTCGTGGTGCAGGGTGGTCCGGGCCCCGAGGCGGTGGCCGCATGTGCCCGTCGCTTCCGGTCCTACGACGCGTCGAGCGGGACGTATCTCGGCAACGATGGCGACCGCCACCCTTGCCCGTAGGCGGATCGCCCTGCCGAGCCACGGCCCAGACCCTGTGACCGTTCGGGGCCTCGTCCTGCGCCGCGAGTTCGTGTTCCTCGCCCTCGCGGTGCTGCTTGGGCTCGGGGCGGCGGCGGCCTACTGGGTGTCCCGCGCCACGGTGCTGACCATCGCCGTGGCGCCGAGCGACGGGACCGAGCCGGCCGTCATCCAGGCCTATGCCGACGCGTTGGCTCGGCGGCACAAGGAGATCCGCCTCAAGATCCTGCCGTTCGACGACGTGCGCGACAGCGCGGCGGCGCTGCAGGACGGCCGGGCCGACCTCGCGGTCGTGCGTCCGGACGTCGACCTGCCCGACAACGGTCTGACGCTCGCGATCCTGCGCGACCAGGCGATGATCATCGCGTCCCCCGAGGCCTCCGGCCTGACCAGCTTTCCGGATCTCGACCGCAAGCGCCTGGCCATCCTCGCCCACCGCGACGCCGACCAGACCCTGATCAAGGCGATGGTCGAGCATTACGGTCTGACGCTCCTCGACAAGGATCCCGAGGGGCCGCTGCCACCCCGTCACGTCGCCCTGGTCGAGATGCCGGAGGCCGACCTGGCGGTCGCGTTCGCAAAGAAGCGCATCGACGCCGTCATCTCGGTGATCTCGCCGACTGCCCCGGCGGCCCAACGCATCATCGGCATCGTGCAGGGTGCGAGCAAGAACCGAAAGGTGGCCTTCGTGACGGTCGCGAACGCCGACGCCATCGTCGCCCGGCTGCCACGCCTCCAGGCCGTGAGCATGCCGGCCGAGACCTTCGGCGGCAGCCCGAAGGTGCCGGCCGAGGACGTGGCCACCGTCGGCGCCTCCTACCGGCTGATGGCGCGGGCGAACCTGTCCCGGCCGGTGGCGGCCGACGTGACCCAGCACTTGTTCGAGTTGCGCAGCGGCATGGCGAACGTGACCCCGGCCGCGGACTACCTGCAGGCGCCGAGCTACGACAGCACCGCGGCCGCCACCAGCGCACGCCTCCCGATCCATCCCGGTGCCGTCGACTACTTCGAACGTGAACAGCAGGGCTTCGTCGAGCGCTACGAAACCTGGATCTACCTCGTCGCGTTCCTAGGCGGCGGTATCGGCTCGGCGGTCGCGTGGGTGGGGCAGCGCCTGTCCCGTATCCGGCGCGAACGCATCGAGGAGGCCACCGACCGGCTGCTGGAGATCCGTCGCGAAGCGCAGGACGGCGCGGATGCCCAGCGCCTCGAAGCGCTCGCCCGCGAGATCGACGATCTTGCCGGCGACATCGCCAAGCATGCGCTGGAGCGGCCGACCGAAGCCAGGACCATGTCGGCGGCGGCCATCGCCATCGACGCGGCCCGCTCCACGGTCAAGCGAACCATCGTCGCCGGGCAACCATCGGGCGACGAGCCCGAGCTTGCCGGGCGCATGACATCGACGGGAGCCTCCGCGTCCGACGCGTCAGGCTGACCGCGAGACCCCGGATGACCTCATCCGGCACCACGTTCAACATTGGAAAGGGAACACGATGAGCAAGGGCTACCCCTCGATGACCGCGCTTCTGGGTCTGCTGGCCGTGGCCGGCTACCAGAACCGCGACAAGCTCGCCGAACTCCTGAAGGGGCATGACGCCCCCGCGAACCCGGCCCTAGGAACGAACCACGGCACCGTCCCGCCGGTCCCCAGCTCCGCATCGAGCACAGGTTCCACGGGCGGCATCGGCAGCCTTGGCGGCTTGCTCGGCGGTCTCGGCACCGCCGGTGTCGGCGGCCTGATCGCCAGCGGCCTGAGCGAGCTCGTCGACCACTTCACCAAGGGCGGGCACGGCGAGACGGCCAACTCCTGGGTCAACCAGGGAGCCAACCGCGACATCCCCGAGGCGGACCTGGAGAAAGCCATCGGCTCGGACACCCTGGATCACCTCACGCAGCAGACCGGCCTGAGCCGCGGCGCGCTTCTGTCCCGCCTCTCGCGTGAGTTGCCTTCGGCCATCGACCGCTACGCCACCGACGGCCGCGCGCCGGTCTGATTCGACGACATGGCCGGTGCCCCAGGGCATCGGCCACACACGACGCCGGGCGACGCCGCGCCGGGGTTCGATCCACCGCCTTTCCCCGACCTTGCGAGACCCCCATGGCCATTGACTATCGTTCCGAACTCCGCCGCCCCTTACCCTTCAGCCTCGCGGTCGTCGCGGTTGTGCTGCTCGTCTGGCTCATCGTTGCCTCCATCGCCGGCGCGCGTCAGCGCAGCGCCCGTGATCACCGCATCGAGGACCTGCAGACTCAGCAAACGGCGCTCCGCACCGACCTCGACCGCCAGATCGCGACCGCCGGCACCCTGACCGCGCTCCAGGCCAAGATCGCCACCGCCCAGCAGCAGGACCAGCAGGCAAGTAAGGCCGCCGAGGAGGCGAAGTCCCGTGCCGCGACCCTGACCAAGGAGCAGCAGACGGCCGAGGCCAAGGCGACCGACGCCAAGAAGGCGGCCGAGGCCGAGACCCTGAAGCTATCCAAGCTCCAGTCCCAGGTCACGCAGGCCGAGGGGAAGCTCGCGCCCTTGCGCGAGGCCATCACGACCGCTGAGAAGGCCGCCGTCGACCGGACCCAGGATCTCGCCGAGGTCGGACGCCGGCTCGAAGACGCCCGGGTGCTGGAGGCCAAGCTCCGCGCCGATCTTGCGACCATGACGCAGGAGGCAACCGCCAAGACCGCCGATCTCGCCAAAGCCGAAGAGCGCCAGCAGAACGCCCGCGAGGCCGCCGCCGCAGCCCAGAAGGAACTGGCCGACGCGCGGACCGCAACCGAGCAGGCCGCCAAGCAGCGCACGGAGACGGACCAAGCGGTCGCGGCACTGACCGCCAGCAAGGACAAGCTCACCGCCGAGATCGAACAGGCCAATCGCGACGCTCAGCAAGCCCGCGACGCCCTTGCGAACGTGCGCAAGGAGCTCGCCGAGACCCAAGCGCAACGTGACCGCGTCGTGTCCGAGCGCGGCCAGGCCGAGCAGGCGCTGCAGAAGCTCTCCGCCGAACGCGATGCCGGCACGGCCGCCCTGGATGCCCTGCGCAAGCGCCAGACCGATGCGCAAGGCGAGTTGGCCGCCCTCACCGAGACGCTGGCCACCCGCAACAAGGAGGCTGCGGCCATCGACGAGCAACTGGCCTCGGCCCGGCAAGACCTGGGCACGGCCCAGGCGAAGCTCGCCGAAATCCGTCAGCAACTTGCCAACCCGCCCGCCGCCGCGCCGAACCAGCCGGCTCGCTGAGCCAACGGCAACCCATGCGGGCAACCGCTCGCATGGGTCGTCTATCCCGGCCTCACCGCACGAAAAGACCGCATGATGAACATCCGTATCTTTGCCCTCACGGTCGTCGCACTCGCAGGCTCCCTGGTCTGTTCCCAGCCATCCACCGCGCAGGACAGCGCCGAGATGGAGGCGATGCGAGCGAATTGCGGGGGCGACTACCTTCGCTTTTGCGCTGGCATGAAGCCGGGCGGGCCGGAGGTGAAGGCCTGCTTCAAACGCAATCGCCAGAATCTGTCGCAGGGATGCTCGCAGGCCATCGCCGTCTACGAACGGTCCCGTGCCGGATCGTCCGGTGAGGCCGACGACTGACCTCACGGAACGATGCAGGCTGGCGCCTGGGCTTGCTGGCCTGGGGGCAGTCCGGCCCGGGCATGATGGCCAGGCACCGGCTCTGACGGATCGAAGCCCCTATGACCGGGGCCCCGGACGATCGTCACGGCGGCATGAGAAACGCGAACGCTATGCTGACCCGCCTGAGCCGCGCCTTCCTCCGGGTGCTGCCGGCCATCAGGATGCGCTGGATCGATACCGGGCGGGTGCGCTTCGCCCTGCGAGGGTTCCCCCCTGAACCCGCTCGACACGGCCGCCTTCATGCTCGCCCGGGCCGATGGCGGACGGCACTACTATGCGATCACCGACCTGTTGTTCGAGAGGCAGGCCACGTGGGCCTTCGTGCCGAAGCCCCTCGATGCAACGCGCGACCTCCTGCGTCAGGCCGGGTTCGACCGGGCGAGGTTCGACGCCATCCTCGCCGATCAGGCGCTCTACGACCAGGTGAACCGCGTGCAGTCCCGCGCGAGGGAGTGGCTCGGCGTTCGTGCCACCCCGACTTTGTTCGTGAACGACGCCCATTACGAAGGGGCGCTCACGACCGAGGGCTTCGATGAGGTCATCGCCAAGCTGCCAGCCTAGGTGCATGCCGCCGATGTGTCGTCCATCGGCAGGTTCGACGAAACCTCGGCATCCGGTTTGCGGGAGCAGGGATCGAACTTCCTGCGGTCTCGCCCCCACACAGTCGTTTCGGCCTATTTTCGCTGCCCTCGATGATCCCCTGGGGGTACAATGCGAACGGAGTGCGAGCATGCCCGACGGGTTTCGCATCGGCCCGGCGAGAAATCGTCTGTACGTTGCTCGAACGGATCGGCGTCAACCTCCGACACCGATGCTCGGTCCATCGATGTCGATGGGATCGCGGCTGCACCCGGTTACGTCCCGATCCTCGCTCCCGCTGCGGAAAGGAATCATGGCTCATCGCATTCTCGTCACCGGCGCCAGCGTTGCCGGCTCCACCCTCGCATGGTGGCTCGCCCATCTCGGAAACGAGGTCACAGTGGTGGAGCGGGCACCCGAGTTCCGGGACGGGGGGCAGAACATCGACGTGCGTGGCGTCGGCCGCGAGGTTTTACGCCGGATGGGACTGGATGAGCGCGCCCTCGAACAGGGCACAGGCGAAACCGGAACGGCGTGGGTCGACGGAGACGGCCGGGTCGTCGCGAGGTTCATGACGGACGAGCTCGGTGGTGACGGGCCGACCGCGGAGATGGAGATCCTGCGTGGTGACCTGGCCCGTCTCCTCTACGAGGCGGCGCGCGACACCGCGAACTTCCGTTTCGGCGACAGGGTCGAGCACATCCAAGACGAGGGAGACGCCGCGGCCGTCACGTTCGCGAGCGGCCTCACGGAGCGGTACGACGCCGTCGTGATCGCCGAGGGCGTGGGCTCAACGACGCGCGAACTCACGTTCCCCGGGGAGAACGAGCCGCGCTGGATGGGCCTGACCATCGCCTACTTCACCATTCCACGAGTCGCCGACGATGATCGGCTCTGGCGTTGGTACAATGCGACCGGCGGCCGGAGCGTATCGCTGCGCCCCGACCGGAAAGGGACCACCAGGGCGATGATCTCTGTCCGGCAGCCTCCCGCCGGCGAGCAGGACTGGGACGTCGACCGGCAGAAGGCGTTCCTGCGCGAGCGGTTCGTCGATGCCGGCTGGCAGGCGCGACGCGTCCTCGCGGGGATGGACTCGACTGAGGATTTCTACTTCGACGTCCTGCGGCAGGTGCGGATGCCGCGCTGGTCGAAAGGCCGCGTCGGGCTCATGGGCGACGCGGCCTGGTGCGCCACGCCGCTCGCGGGCATCGGCACCACCCTGGCCATCACCGGCGCCTTCATCCTCGCCCAGGAACTCTCGCGAACGCGGGATGTCCGGGCGGGCTTTGCGGCCTACGAGCGGGCGATGCGTCCTATGGTCGAACAGGGACAAGGCGTCCCGAAGATCGCTCCGAAGCTAGCGAACCCGAAGACCCGCCTCGGTATCCGACTACTCCATGGCGCCCTGCGCATTGCCAGCACCCGTTTCGTCCGCCGCGTTTTCGGCAAGCTCTTCTCCCGCCCTCCGAGGGCGCCCGACCTCTCAACTTACGATGGCCCGAAGACGTGATGGCCGATGCGCCGGCTAGGTGGGGCGGGCAGTCCAACCTACGCTACGAGGGTTGAGCAGCCACACGCGAGCAGGGCGGGGACGTCGTGGCTTTGATACCGAGAGATATATGAGCAACACCGACCACTCGGTTCTTCCCGAGTATAGTTAGTCAACTTTATCTCGCTTGACGGATACGAAAAATTAGGGAGTGCTGCTGGTTCGGCATGCGAGAAGCCGAGAAGATGTGCTTAGGTTGATTGTAAGGAATCATACGGTGGATCAGATCGAAAAGATCATGCGTGATCTCACCAAGGACTTCGAAGCCGAGCGGCAGGCGCCTGACGCAAAGCAAAATCCCACGCCTTCACTGGCGGGCATCCTGCGTGTCATCGGTCCGACCGACCGGCAAACCGCCGACTTCCCGCCTAATCATCACGCGACTCCGGAGGATTGGTCGGACCTGATCGATAGGGTCAGGAACGCGGCGCATCGCGTAAGGGAGGCTGAGGCTGAAGCTCAGGAGCAGGAAATCCGCGTTCGTGAACTTTTGGACCGGGTTCGCGAGGATATGACGGCCGCGCAGAATCGCATCCGGGCGGCCGAGAGCCATGCCCAGGACATTCAAACCCGGTCCGATGCGCTGCTGAAAGCCGCGGATGCCCGCATCAAGGAAGCGGAAGAGCGGGCGCGCACCGCAGAAGCGTGGCTGTCGAAGATCTCGATGACGATTACTGAGGAATTCGCTGCGAAGGATGAAAAGCGACTTACGGCCTGAATGTGATCCGCATGAGGTGCGGGTGGCTTTGGCTAGAAGCTCCCGCTCAGCGGCTCCGGTGCGGCGTTGTCGGGCTCCTCGGGTGGCTGGTTGCCCTTCAGCATGTCGTCCACCATTGACAGCAGATCGAGGAGTTCGAGCTTGCCGTCGCTCGTGATGTCCGGCTCATAGACCCGACGCTGGATTGTCGCCCTCATGCCGGACAAAGCCTCGATGTAGCCCTCGGCGCGTTCGGTGCTCATGATCGGGTTCCTGGCGGTGCCCGCAAAGAAGTAGGGTAGGCTTCCCGGTCGTCTACCGCTTCGACTACCAATGGCCACGGCCCCCTTCGGCCGGCCCGGCACGTCTCGAAAGTACCGCGTCCGCTCGAACCGGAAGAGCGCCGTCCGATTTCGTACCGACGCCACAGGTGGGGGAACGGCTGGCTGCCAGCATCTCTTTATCGTGCTGCGTTGCAATCGTCTTGGGAGTGCGCTGCGATGATTGGACCTGCAGAACTCGAAGACATCCGACTGGATCTCGAAGCTGCGAGGCTGGAACGCGAAGCCGCTATAACCGCGACGAAATTAGCGGATGCGGATGAAAGCGGGGCTTCGCTTCTCCTTGACGAAAGTCGAGCTAGCATCCCCGCCCCCGCGATCTGATCACGGGTCGGATGCAGAGGATGCCATGGCCGAGAACCCATCGAATTTCGTGCGCGATTGGATCAGCGAGAATGTCCGGAGCGATCCTTCCTTTTCGGAGGACATCGAAGCCCGCGTCGCGGAGATCGTGACGCGCCTCACCTCAGCCTCCAGAGAGGCGGAGATCCCACAGGACGACCCGGAGTTGGCACCGGACCTTCTCCGTGATCTGATCAAGGCCGCGATCGAAACGGTCCCCCATCCCGCTCCCGGAGCGACCCAATGACCATCGACATTCCGGCCGGCGCCAAGCCAGGCGATATCGTCACCGACGACGGCAAGATCCTGTGCCGCGATCGGGAGGCTCTTGAGTTCGGGTACTATTCGGTGAGCTACGAGCAGGCGCAGGTGGCACGGGCTCACGGCTGGGGCTGCCGATCCGGCGTGTTCCTGGAAGCAGAGCACTCGGACGAGAAAGGCTGGGCCTACGTCGAGGAGGAACGTCTGTATGCGATAGAGAATGCAGAGGAGCCGCCGCTGGTCAGGATCTACCGCGAGGCCCCGCCGTCATGCGTCATCGATACGCCACCATCCTGTCGTCTTCCATCCAGGTAGAGTGGGGCTCGCTGGGGCCTGATCGGTGGCGCCGCATGGGCGTGCATTTGTCGGCCATCGTGGGTAGGTCGCAGTGTCGATACCCTGAACCGCCGACGAGACGGGCATAATTCACCCAGCAGCGCGAATGCTGTGTCCGCCTTGCTCACGTCTATGGATCGATTGATAGGACGGCTCGGCCGAGGCGCCACTGACCACCACCCGTCAGGATGATGAGGGTCGATGCGGGTTGGCCTTCATACGCGCCAGCGCGTGTGCGTGCAGTACGGTAGACACTCGTCAATCCTCATCATCGCTGCTCCTGGGATGGCCCACCCCGCTCCAACGCTCTGAACTTCCGAGCATCCCGTCAGTTGCCGATGGACCTCAACCGGACGGACACATGACACGAATGAAACTCGCTCTCTCGGCTGCGCTGGCTGGCTTGATGGCCGTGCCGGCACTCGCCGAGCCGTTGGCTCCCACCGGTGGGGCCGGCAACACCGGCGTCATGACGCCATCCATGGAGCCGGGTCCGGTCCCGCGGGCGAGCGGTACGAGTAGCCGCCCTGCCGATGCTATTCCCGGTAATCCGAGCCCATCGTCCGTTCCCGGCAGTACGCCCGATGTGAATATTGGCGGCACGCTCACCAGCAGCCCGCCCGGCACTGGCGGAACGTCCGGTGGTCCATCCCTCAGCGGACAGTAGATCGTAGCTTGAGCGTGTACCGGTGCGACACCAGACCATAGGCATACCAGTTGGAACACGCCTGCTGGCAGCGCATTCTAAGCTCGCCGCTCCCAACTCAACGCGTCCAGATGGGCCTGAAAAATGTACAATCACATTGAACGTGATCGTCTTTCCTTGACTTTGACCGGCCAGGTGATGGATAGCGATGCCGCCCCTCTGAACAATATTGGCCTTTGCAAGTCGGCTACCGACAATGTGGCGGATAATGCTGCGCCCGCGCCTCAGCCCCCATATGCCAGAGCTGTGTCTCCGTCGGTCTTCGAAAGCTTCGGTTCGTTCTCCTGAAAAGGCTTTGCTGCCACCAGATCCGTGGCGTCGGCCATGCGTCGGTATCGCTGCGGATCGGCGACCATCAACAGCGATAAGATGGGGATGGCCCATGCTCGATCCCCTTATAGCTTCGTGCCCGGCCGCCGATGTGGATGTGCTCGACGAAGATCAAAAGGGGAGTATCCTCCTTCTTGTCCCGCATGGGACGAGGGAGAGAAAAATGTCTGCAAACTGGAAATCAGTTAAAGACGACCTGGATTGGAGCCTGAATCAAGGCGAAGACGTAAAGGGCCGTGACGAACTCAGAGAAGCTTTCAGCAAAGGCGACCCTAAATACGTCTCGTCCGCTATGGACGCATATCGGATGGGCCAAAGAGACGACCATAAGTTGTCTAATTTCTCACGATGCGCCCATGAAGACGGCAAACGCCTATACAATATGGGCCGGAAGCTGATTGGTCTAAAACCGGCATAGTAAGATCTCGTCGGGTGGACAGGGGCCTGGTCGTTGGACCAAGACACTGATCACGATGATGTAC
Source organism: Methylobacterium sp. Leaf93 (assembly GCF_001422345.1). NCBI lineage: Bacteria > Pseudomonadati > Pseudomonadota > Alphaproteobacteria > Hyphomicrobiales > Methylobacteriaceae > Methylobacterium > Methylobacterium sp. Leaf93. The sequence goes on from NZ_LMMS01000004.1 coordinate 26,209, forward strand.
ATCGTTACCTCCTGAACCACCTACGGTGTGGTCCGGGCGCACCTCGACACCTGCGAAGCCACGCTTCTCGAAGCTTTCCGGCAACGCCTTCAGCGAGCCAACCGCCTCGTTGTTGCCGAAGGCATACTTCGACCAGGAATCGAACAGCTCCTTCGTGGCGGCTTTCCGGTATGGGGTCCTCCGATCGACGATGCGGCGCTTCTCCAGCCACTGGCTGAACGTGTCCTGCGCGTGGAAATACGTGTCGGTGGTGTTCTTCACGACGTCGGGCCGAACCAGCCGCCTTGTCTACCAGCCGAGGCATCTCTCGATGATCCAGCGCAGGATCGCCGGCCATTCCGCCTGAAGCTTCTCCTCCAGCTTCGAGTCGGGCACCGCGGGCTTGAATAGGAAGGGGAGGAAGTTGAACCGGCGCCCGGGCGGCGTCATTCACACCCGATAGGCCGGGCTTGTTGTTGCCGATGATGAGGAGCTTCAGGACAGGCGTGAACTCGAACTCGTCCTGGCGCATGGAGCAGGCGCGCATGACGTCGCCGCCGGTGAGCTGCTTGATCCGGCTCTCGGTCCGTTGCCGACCATGCTCGGTCTCGGACCCCGTGACGAGGCGGGCCCCGCGCAACGCCGCGATCTCGGTCGGGTGCCCGTCGTGCTTGGCCGCCGTGAACGTCTCCATGGCGGCGTTCAGGGCATAGTCCCGCAGGATGCCGGCCAGGACGTAGATCAGCACGCCATTGCCGATGTCCCCGGTCGGACGGCCCTACTCGGCGAGCAGGCTTTCCAAGAAGAACACCCGCCGTGCCGTCTCGTCGAGATTGCAGCTCGAGGCGGCGATCAGGTCCATGGTTCCGCCTCCTCCGAAGATCATCGTCAGCTTGCAGGAAGCGGTCCTGTAGGCCAGCCAGCCCCGCTGGGAATCGCGCAGCGCGGTCTTCTCCTCGTCCGTCGATTTGCGCATGAGCGCCTGATAGGCAGCGTTCAGCTTCTTGTCCTGCAGCGACAGTTCGGCGGACGCACAATCCAGCATTTCGGCCGTGACGCCACCGGATTTGTCCATGCATTTATCGTAGTCCGGTGAATAGGTCTGCGTATTCATGCCGGCGGCGTAGGACGGCTCGACGACGATGCTGCCGAGCGGGCTGACCATCACGGCGACGAGAAAGGCTAGTGTGCGGGTCATTGTGATCTTCGGTTCTCCAGACAAGAACAGCCATGATCTGACCGGTATGAAGCCGGCTCTCAGGTGGCCGTGGAAGCCGGACGTCATTGCGCCCGGTTCTGCAATGATCCCGCCCCGCTCCGCAAGGCGCTGCCGGTCGTCCCCCCGTCAGCGCATCAGCCACGACACCAGCCAGATGCCGCCTGCAAGGACGGCCCCGAAGATCAGCGTCCGGACGAGGATGTAGACCAGCAGGATCCGTCGCGGAAAATGCGCGCGCGCGGCGGCGTTCAGCATCTGCCGCACGCGTGCGACAGACAGGATCGCGCCGAGGGCGACGATCGCCCCGATGAGAAGCTGCGTCATCGCCTCACAGCACCGCTCGGCAGGTCATCGTCGGCGGTGCTGCGGCAGCGCTCGCTCGGACCACCGGATTTCGAGGCGGGACACATCACAGCTGTGGCATGGGAGCGGGACGGGGCCGGGGCGCGGGCGCCATTTCTCGCGGGGCGGGCGGAGACGCAGGGGCTTCGATCCGCGCGGGCGGCGGGGCTTCGACGCGGGCAGGAGGTGCTGCCACGCCGGCGGCGGTGGCGCCGGGCGCATTCGCCGCCGGCGGTGGCGGAGAAGCCGGCACCTGCCGGGGCGCGGGCGTCGCCTCGCGGACCGTGTCGCGCAGGAAGTCGCCGGTGGTGGCGGCCCGCGCCGCCGGTGCCGTCGCGGTGGTTCCGGCGGCCTGGCCCGCGCCGTTGCCGCGCGGGGCCGGCGCCTGCGAGACGGCCGGAGCCTGGCGGCGTTCGCCCTCCGGCACCGTGATCCGGAAGGTGTAGGGCACCGTCGTCCCGTCGCCGAAAGTCACGGCGACGGACAGGGTATCGAGACCGGAGAAATCGGGCCGTGCGGTATAGAAGATCGACATCGAATCCTTCTTCACGTCCTCGCAGCCATCCACCTGCCGGATCGTGGCGCCCCGCTCGTCGATCTTGTTGCTGAGAATCCTGAACTCGCGGCGTATTTCGACGCGTCCGCCGCGCGGTGGCGAGACCATATCGACCAGGGCCGCCTTGGAGCGGCATCCTTGCGTCGGAAAGTAATGGGTGAAGCCCTGGAGGAAGATCCGCTGGCCCGGGCGGGCGGTCTTGTTCTCGGTCTCCGCCTGCGCCGGCAGCACGAGGCCATGCCCGAGGAGGCCGGTGAGGCCGGCGAGCGCCAAGGATCGGAGGGCAAAGGATCGCAGGGCCAAGTTCGGGAGACGGTGTTTCATGGGGCTTCTCCTCGGCTTCGGGACGGGCGTGTCGTGGCGGGCGCTCAGCCGGGGCTGGACCGCTCCAGGACCGGCTTGCCGCCATCCGTGCGGAAGCGGACGGTGTAGGTGCTGTTGGACGTCTGGGCGCTGCACGTGATCACAACGGGACCGCCCATGGGGTTGGGCATCTCGCAGACGCCCTTGGCCTTCACGAGGAGGCTCTGGCCGCGCTCCTCGTACATGACTTCGTCGATGGGCTGACGCAGGGTGCCGCTCTCGACCCATCCCTTCGCCGATGCGAGGAAGCTGACCTCCCGGTCGTCGGTGGTTCCGAACACGAACTCGGCCCGTGCCGACCCGGTGGTGGAGGAATTCCTGGCGGTGGGGGCGCAGGACGCGGTGATGTCCTCGCCATCGACCACCAGCGATTCGCAGCGGCCCTTGAAGGTCAGCTTCAGGACCATCCCCGGCGGTGTCTCTCCCGTCTCCGTCCCCGCATTGTCCCGGGGCACGGGCGGCGAGGCCGGGCGCGCGGTCTCGGCCGGCGGCGTTTCGGCGGGCGGGGCGCGGCCCGGATCGGTACCGGGCCGGTCCGACGCGTCGCGAGGCTGTCCGGCCTGCCAGACACAGAGACGCGCCTCCGCACCCTCCCAGCACGGCCCCTTGGGCGCCAGGGTGCCGAGGGGAGCCGTCGCCTGCGGTGCGCCGGGGCGCTCATTCCACGAGGCGGTGGCCTTCTGCGGGTCCCGTGGATCGCGGGTGAGCCGCGCGATGAAGTCCAGCCCTCCCCTGGCATAGGAGCGGACCTCGAATCCGCCCGCCCCGTCCTGTCCGGCATCCACCCGGAACTGGCAGGGGCCGTCGATCCGGGCCGCGCCCCTGACCTCGATGAGACAATCGGCGGTGCGGGGCGCGCCGATCCCGGGTGCCGGCGCGACGCCGCCCCCGGCGAAACCGGGACGGCCCTCGCCGATCTTCCAGGCGCAGGTCCGGGTGCGGGGCCCCGTCCAGCAGGCCCCGCCGGAGGTGACGGCTTCGGAGGGACCCTCGTCGGGCTTGCCGCCGGGCGTCTCGTTCCATGTCGCCGTGCCGCTTCCGGGGCTCGTCACCGCCACCACCACCCCGTAGCGGAGGTAGCCGTTCTCGTAAGTGGCGAGACGGAACCCGCCCGTCCCGTAGCTGCGCGCGTCGGTCAGGAACTCGCAGACGCCGTTGATGGCGATCCTGCCATCGGCCTCGACGTAGCAATCGGCCTTGCGGACCTTGATCTGCGCTTCGGCGCGGCCGGGTTGGACGAGGGTCAGCATGAGAATGCCCGCCAGGAGGGCGAGGCAACGGCCGACCCGCCGGCAAGGCGAGTCGGGAATGTTCGGTTCGCGATCAGCCGCCACGGGCATCTCCTAAGGGTTGCCGAGGAGGCGGCGCGCCGCCTGGATGGTCCGGTCGTTGCGCTGGTCGACGATGCGGCCCTGATAGAGATTCCGGTCGGCCAGGCGCTGCTGCAGGGCGGCCCAGAAGCCGGCGCCCCACTTGTCCTCGCTGAGGTTCTGAATGATGTCGGTGGACTTCAATTCCAGGGCGCGGATCGTCATGTCCGCCGCCTTCCCGGGGGCGCGGGGGAAATTGGCGCCGCCGACATCGTAGAGGAAGGCCGCCGCCGCGGCCGCTGGCGCGAAGGACCGCTCCGCCACGAGGCGTTCGAGATACCGGCTCGCCAGGGCGGCGTCGGGTGCGGTGATCCGCTGCTTGTTGGTGTTGGCCGGGGACAGGAGGAGTGCATAGAGATACTGCGCCACCGATACGCCGCTCTCCGCCAGGGCGCGAAGCTTCCCCTCGGCGGCGGCGTCGGTGGTCGCGCTCTTGAAGAGCGCCATCATCTCGTCGGTGCTTGGCGCCGGCGCCGGTGCCGGGGGGCGCGCCTGGGGCGGCGGTTGGCCCGGATCGGCCGGCCGGCCCTGCGGAGCGGCGGCTGTGCCCGACAGGGCACGGATGGCCGCCTGGGTCTGGGGCGTCGCCGCCCCGTCGGTCGGCCCGGAATAGAAGCCGCGCCGGGCGAGATTGCGCTGGATCGCGGCCACGAGATCGGGGGGCTGGCGGCCGAGATCGTCGGTGAAGGTGCCTATGGCCAGCGGCAGCCTGGCCGCCACCGTGTCCATGTAGATGTCGGCGGCCTTCTGCGGGTCTTTCGGCACGCCGCTCTCCGCGTCGGCGTAGCAGCCGGCGATCCAGAAGAGTGTCGACCAGGAGTTCAGATAGTTGTTCCGGATCGCCACCGGGTTCGCCTGAAAGGCGAGCCCGTAGCGACAGCCGCGCTTCAGGTCGTACTGGCCGCGCCCGCGGTTGAGCAGGAGGTCGGTCATGCCCCGCTGGGCGCCCGGATAACCGAGATCGGCGGGCTTCTGATAATAGCTCAGGGCGGTAGCGGCATCGGCCTTGACGGGGTTCTTGACGTAGATCCCGGCCCATTCGGGATTGTAGAGGGCGCCCATGAACGAGCGGGCGGAGATGTCGCCGGCATCCGCCGCGGCCTTCAGCTTGTCGAAGGCGGCCTTGTCGCCATCCTTGCCGGCTTTGTCGAGGAGGTCGAGATAGGTCTTCTCGCTCTCCTTGCTGTCGGCCGGCTTGCCCCATTCCCCGGCGGGCTTCAGCACCGCGAGTGCCAGGCCGGCCGCGAGGGCGACCGCCACCTGTGGCAGGGCGAACCAGGCGAGACGGTAGCGCGCATCCGCGTACCAGAGCGCGGCGTGCGCGCCGAGCCGGTCGGTCCCGCTCACGACTTCGCCTTCATGTAGGCGCGCAGGGCCGTGATGACGGCGGGGTTGCGCTTGTTCTCGACGGGGAGCGTGTAGAAGCCGCGCGCCGTCAGCTCGGCCTGGAGGGCGCCCCAGAACGGGCCGCTCCAGCTGCCCGCCTCCTCGAACAACAGCCAGAAGGTGACCTGGTCGTCCTTGAGGTCGACGCCGCGCAGGGCGAGGGCGGCCGCCTTCTTCGGATCCTTGGCGACGTTGCCCCAGCCTTGATCGTAGATCGAGGCGGCCTCACCCGCCGCCATGACGTTGCCGGCGGCCGCGGCGCGCTCGTAATAGGCGACGGCGACCTGCGCATCCGGCGCGAAGACCTGTCCCTTGTTCCGCACCGGATTGTACAGGCGCGCATAGGCGATCTGCGCGTCCGCGTCGCCGGAATCGGCCCGGGCCTTGAGCTGCGCCATCTTCCCCCGGTCTCCGGCCATGGCGGCCCCCGCCAGGGCCGTGACTTCCGGGTCCGGCCCGCTCGGTGCCACCTTGCGCGGCTCGGGCCTCGGGGCTGCGACGGTGTTCTTGATCCCGGCCTCCACCTGGAGGGCCGTGACGATGGCGGGATTGGCGCGCCCGTCCACGAGGCCGATATAGCGCCCGGACTTGGCGAGATGGCGCTGGATCCCCGCCACCAGGGCCGGGCTCTGCATGCCGAGATTGTTGACGAAGGCGTCGATGGTCGGCTGGTGCTTGCGCCACAGCACCGCGGTCACCAGCTCGCCCGCCCGGACGGGATCCTGCGGCAGGCCGCTCTCGGGCTCGACATAGCATTTGGCGAGCTTGATGGTGACGCGCTCCTCGCCGGTAATCGTCCGGTTGAGCGTCTCCGGGTCGTCCATCCAGGTCTGGGCGAGGCGGCAGCCGCGCTTGAGGTCGCCATTGGGGTTGGCGGGGTCGAGGAGCACGTCGGCCAGGCGCGTGATCGCCAGGAGGTCGCCCGCCGCGGCGCCGGGAGCATAGAGGGCGGCGGCCCGGGAGAAGTCGTTGGGCGACGGCTTCTTCGGGAAATAGGCGGCGGTCAGCGGGTCGTAGAGCGTGCCGAGTTTGGTCGCGGCGTCGATCTGGTTGCGCGTGGCCGCGGCGGTGAGTTCCTGGAACGCCTTGAGGTCGCCCTCCTTGCCGGCCCGGTCGCGCAAGGTCGTCAGTTCGGCCACCCGCGCCTTCGAGACCGTGGCCGGCTGTCCCCATTCCCCCTGCGCGGCCAGGGACAGGCACAGCCCCGCCAGCCCCAGCGTCACCACCTGCGGCAGGCCGAACCAGGCCAGGCGGTAGCGGGCATCGCCGTACCATAGGGCCGCGTGTGCGCGCAGCCACTCGTCTCGCGCGTTGCTCATGGTCTCGATGGGCTCCGGGCCGTTTCGTTCGCCTGGGCGAAGCGTCGGATCGCGGCGATGACCGCGTCGTTGCGGCGGTTCTCGACCGGGTTGGTGTAGATGCCGCGCGCGGCGAGCGCCCGCTGGAGCGCTCCCCAGAAAGCGGGGCTCCAGGTCGCGCCGAAGACCGGGTCCGTCAGAAAGAGTTGGTAGCCCGGATCGAGCTCGAGCTGGCGAAGGATGAGGGAGGCCGCCCGGTCCGGGTTCTTCTCCAGGGCGCCCGCGCCCTTGTCGTAGAGACCCGCCGCCTGGGCGGCGGCGTCGCGGGCGCCGGCCGCTGCCGCCCGCTCGAAATTGGCGGCGGACCGCCGGGCGTCCGGCGCGAAGACCTCGCCTTTGTTGAGGAACGGGCTGTAGAGGTAGCCGAGGGTCGCCAGCGCGGTGGCATCCCCCCGGTCGGCGATGGCCTGGACCCGCGCCAGGGCGGCGAGATCCCGGGTCGCCGCCTGGGCGAGGCTGCGGAACTCCTCCGCCGTCAGGCCGGTGCCGGTCTCGGCACGGCGCTCCGGGGCGGGATCCGGCAGGAACGGGCGCAGGCCCGCCTCCCGTTCCAGCGCCGCGATCGTCTCGGGGTGGACGAGCCCGTCCACCGGACCGGTGTAGCGGCCGATGGTCCGCGCCGCCATCGCCTCCTGCAGCGCGCGGATCAGCGCGGGCTTGTGCAGGCCGAGGCCGCGCACATAGGTGCGGATCGACGGTTCGTATTTCAGCCGGAGGGTGTCGACGATGAGGTCGCCGGCCCGCCGCGGCTCCTGGGGAATGCCGCTCTCGGCATCGACGAGGCAGCGGGCGAGCTTCTCGGCCAGGCGCTCCTCCCCGCGAAGCATGTCCCGCGTCGTCGCCGGATGGTCGAGCCAGGCCTTGGCCAGGCGGCATCCCCGCCTCCGGTCGTCCTCGGAACCGGCTTCCTCGAGCAGCAGGTCGGCGAGGCGTGCCATGGCCACGAGGTCTCCGGCCTCGCTGCCGGCGCGGTAGAGCTCGGTTGCGCGCGCACGATCGCTCGGCACGGCCTTGCGCGGGAATTTTCCGGCGACGAGGGGATCGTAGAGGGTCGCCAGCCGGGTCTGAGCGTCGATCTCCCCCGCCTTGGCTCCGGCCGCGAGCTGGCTCAGCGCGGCGGCGTCGCCCTCCCCGCCCGCGCGGTCGCGCAGGATTTCGAGTTCGGCGGCGCGCTGCCGGGACCCGGTGGCGGGGCGACCCCATTCGCCCTGCGCCACGAGGGCGAAGAGCAGGTTGGCGAGCAGAACGGTGCCGGCCTGCGGCAGGGCGAGCCAGGCCAGCCTGTACCAGGGATCCTCGTACCACAGGCTGCCATGGACGGCCGCGCGCGGGGTCATCGTGCCGGATCTCATGCGCTCACGACGCCGTGGCGGAGGGCGCCGCGCCCCCGATGGCGCGCTCGACGTCGACGAGTTCGAACTGGCCGTGATCGCCCAGGGGATCGGCCGAGAGCCGCAGGGCCTGGGCCTCGCGCAGGCGCTCCAGGAGCGTGCGCATCTCGCGCGCGTTCGCCCAGTCGCGGCCTTGCGCGCGCCGCTCGATCCACGGGAGCAGCAGGGTCTCGAACCGGGCCGGCAGCCGGAACGATTGCCGGGTCGCCATCAGGCGCAGGATCTCGAGGAGGTCGTAGGGATCGTAGGCCGGGAACTCGATCGTCTTGGTGAAGCGGCCGGCAAGCCCCGGATTGGTGTCGATGAACCGGCTCATGTCCTCGGTGTAGCCGGCGACGATGACGATGATCCGGTCGCGGTTGTCCTCCATGAACTTCAGCAGGGTGTCGATCGCCTCCTTGCCGAAATCGCTGCCGCCACCGCCGCCGCCTGCGGCCAGCGTGTAGGCCTCGTCGATGAACAGGATGCCGTCGAGGGCCTCCTTGCAGCGCTCCAGGGTCCGCGCCGCGGTCTGCCCGACATAGCCCGCCACCAGCCCGGCGCGGTCGACCTCCACCACGTGGCCCTTCCGCAGGACGCCCAAAGCCTTGAAGATGTCGCCCATGATGCGCGCCACCTCGGTCTTGCCGACGCCGGGAGGACCGGTGAACACCATGTGCTGGCTCACCGCGCCGACCTCGATGCCCTCCGCGCGCCGCTTGGCATCCACCAGGACCCGCGCCACCACGGTCTTCACCTGCTGCTTGACCGGGGCGAGCCCGATCATCGCCTCAAGGCGGCCGATGACCCTGCGCGCCTCCTCCATGTCGATCGCGCCGGCGCCCTGGCTGCCGAGGGCGGCGGCGATGTCCGAGGGCTCGAACCGGTTGATGTCGCCGCCGGGATGGGCGGAGAGCCGCATCGCCTGGGCCTGGCGGGCCTTCTCCAGCACCGTGCGCATCTCGCGGGCATTGGCCCAATCCTCGGCGCGGGAGCGGGCGCTCACATAGGGGAGCAGCTCCTTCTGGAAGCCCTCCGGCAGGACGAAGCCCTGGTTGGCCGCCATGCGCTGCAGGATCTCGGCGAGTTCCGGCGGGCTGTAGGGCGGAAACTCGATGGTCTTGGTGAAGCGGCTGGCGAGTCCCGGATTGGTGTCGATGAACCGGCGCATGTCGTTGGTGTAGCCGGCCACGATGACGATGATCCGGTCGCGGTTGTCCTCCATGAACTTCAGCAGGGTCGTAGGCCTCGTCGATGAACAGGATGCCGTCGAGGGCCTCCTTGCAGCGCTCCAGGGTCTTGATCGCGGTCTGGCCGGCATAGCCCGCTACCAGCCCGGCCCGGTCGACCTCGACGAGGTGTCCCTTGCGCAGTACCTTCAGCGCCTTGAAGACGCTGCCGAGCACCCGCGCCACCTCAGTCTTGCCGACGCCGGGGGGACCGGTGAAGACCATGTGCTGGCTCATGGCCGCCACGGGCAGGTTCTGGGCGCGGCGCTGCTGCTCCACCTGCATCCGGGCGATGACGCCCTTCACCTCCGCCTTCACCGGCGCGAGGCCGACCATGCCGTCCAGGGTCGCCAGCGCCGTGGCGAGGAGGTCCTTCTTCTCCACCGCCGCGCCGTCATCCTCGAACTGGATCGGACGGATCTTCCGGTTCGCCCTCTCCTGATCCATCGCGCGCCGCATGCCGGCGATCCGCGCCGGAATGTAGGTGGCGGCGAGCAGGCCTCCGACGATTCCCCCCAGGATCAGAACGTTGCGCAGCAGGGCCGAGGGTGTCGCCGCCAGGGGGGCGAGCACGTCCGGCCGCAGGGCGACCACCAGGGCGGTCGCGCCCAGCACGATGGCCAGGAAGAGGGCGGCGGGATGCTTGTCGAGGCGTTCCATGGATGTGACGTGCCTTGATGCGGGTCGGGCGCGGTGCGTGTCGCGGTCCGGAATGGGCGCTGGCCCTCAGGCGTCCTCGCCGATCGCGAAGAGCAGGTCGACGATCTCCAGGCGGCGCATGTCGCCGCCCTCCAGGGCGACGCGGGCGGCCTGCGCCTCGCGGGCCTTCTCCAGGAGGGTGCGCATCTCGCGGGCGTTCGACCAATCGTCGGAACGGGAGCGCTGGGCGAGCCATGGGGTCAGCGCCGCCTCGAACCCCTCGGGCAGCGTGAATTGCTGGCGGGCGGCCATGCGCCGGAGGATCTCGCACAGCTCCTTCGGCTTGTAGGGCGGGAACTCGATGGTCTTGGTGAAGCGCCCGGCGAGCCCCGGATTGGTGTCGATGAACCGGCGCATGTCGTTGGTGTAGCCGGCCACGATGACGATGATCCGGTCGCGGTTGTCCTCCATGAACTTCAGCAGGGTCGTCGAGGGCCTCCTGGCACTTCTCCAGGGTCTTGGCGGCGGTCTGCCCGACATAGCCCGCCACCAGCCCGGCGCGGTCGACCTCCACGAGATGGCCCCGGCGCAGGACGTTCAGGGCCCGGAAGATCTCGCCGATCGCCCGCGCCACCTCGGTCTTGCCGACGCCGGGGGGGCCGGTGAAGATCATGTGCTGGCTGATCGCCGAGACCGGGAGGCCTTCCGCGCGGCGGCGCTGCTCCAGTTCGAGCCGGGCGATGAGGGCGTTGACCTCGCGCTTGACCGGCGCGAGGCCGACCATGCCCTCGAGCGTGGCGATGACCTCTTCGGGGGACCGCGCCTCAACGATGCGGCGCGGGGCGAAGAGCAGGCGCGGCAGGCTCAAGCCCCCGGCCGGCTGCCCCAGGCCCGCCTCGGCCCGCCGCGCGGCCGTGGCCGTCACCACGAGGCCGAGGGCGGCGAAGAGGGCGGCGGCCGACCCGATGGCGGCCTGCCAGCGCAACTCGCTTCCGGCGGCGTTCCACCATGCCACCGGCCCGTACTCCGTGCTCATCAGCAAAGGCGTCAGGATCGCGACGAGAAGTCCCGAGATGACGAACGGGATGATGGCGGATTTCGACATCGGTCAGCCTCCACAGGGCTTGCTGGTGTTCCAGATGACGGGGATCCGCTGGACGCCGCCCGTCGTGTCGATCTTCAGGCCCGGCGTCAGCTCGAAGAAGACGTCCTTGGCCGCGCCCTCGACGACGATCTCTCCCTTGCCGACCTCGTAGGGGGCGGGGAACGGGACCGCGATGTTGATCGGCCCCTCGGCGACGTTGAAGGCCGGCGAGAGGTAATTGCCGGCCCGGATACGCACCACGCCGCCGGCATTCGCCGTCATCTTCGACAGGCGCATGTTGCCGAGGGGCGCGGTGCAGGCCTTGGCCTGCGCGACGAGCTTCTCCTTCTCCTCTGGCACCAGGGTCTCGGCGGCCTTGTCGATCTCGCTCGTCTTGACGAGGTTCAGGGCCGGTCGCTCCACGGTCCCGGCCGTCTCCCCGCCGCCGCTCAGGAGCAGGAAACCCGCGATGGCGCCCGCCGCCACGACGCCGCCCGCGAGGGCGATGACGCTCGGAGAGAGGGCTGGCTTTGACGGACCCGGTCTGGACGGGGCGGCCTTGCTCTCGGCGCCCTTAACCTGAGCCTGCGTCTGGTGCTCAGTATTCGACATTGATCCGGCCCTTTATCTTGACTGACTCAACCTATTTGCTGCTTTTTTCTGGATTTTGTCTTCCACAGGAACATCGCTCATCGCATGAATTAAAATTATTCTAAAAATTCTCGGCTAAGATGCGTTCGTTATTCGTTCGAGCTTCTATGCACCCGCCAAAAACCGGTCTACTAGTACACATGACCTATGGCCTTGGCCTTGACCCCTCGTGCCCCTTGCCTGGCACTAGGCAGCCAATCCGATCGCATGGGGGCTCAAGTCCGATGTCGTGATCGGGAGTGGAGTGAGTGGAACGGTGAAAGAGACGATCATCGTCGCCGATGGCCATCCGCTGTTCCGCGCGGGGATGGTGCACATCGCCGAACGGCTCTACCCGGAAGCGCTCGTGCAGGAGGCCGCCACGTTGGAACAGGTTCTGGCGCTGTCGCGCGCGGGGCCGCCGCCGGAGATCGTCTTCCTCGACCCCGTGTTTCCCTGCCTCGATCCCCATCGCGCCATCGGTGCGCTGCGCGAGGAGGTTCCGAGGGCCTCGATCGTCGTCATCTCGATGATCGAGGACGAGGCGGTGATCCGCGCGGTCATGGCCGAGGGCGCCGACGGATTCATCCGCAAATCCCTGCCCGCGAAGGAGATCGCCCGGGCGATCTCCGCGATCCGCGATGGCGAATTCGTGATCCGGCGCGACCTCGCCTCGGGCCTCGCCGCGCCGCGCTCTCCCCTGCCGGCCCTGACGCAGCGCCAGCGCGATGTCCTGCGCCTCGTTGCCATGGGGCACACCAACAAGGAGATCGCCCGCGAACTGGACATCTCCCCGTTCACGGTCCGGGTGCATGTCTCTGCGCTCCTGCGAGCCCTCGACGTCACCTCCCGTTCCGCGGCCGCAGCGAAGGCGGCCGATGCCGGGGTGTGCGGGTGACCGGCCCCGGTCCCGGCCATCGTACATCTGTTCCGGTGTCGGACCGGCGGCGCCCGTGGCATTGCTCGGCCCCATGAAGCAATCGAAGGGCATGAAGCGATTGAAGGGACTGTGCGGGCGTTCGGCCCGCGCGAGCGCGCTGGCGCTGGCGGCCTCGGCCATCGGTGGTGTCTCCCCCGCCGCGGCCGATCCGGACCTCGTCGGGCCGCCCGAGGAGACGGTGCTGGCGGCGATCTGCGGGAATCCGCCACGCACGGAGACCGGGACCTGCCGGATGAAGGACGGCCGCCCGGCGGCGTTCTGGTACGGGGCGATGATCCCCGCCGCCAACGGGATCTGGTTTACGGGCTTCGCGACGATGCCGGCGCCGGGGGAGGACGCGGACACGCCCAACCGGCGGACCGTCGCGACCGCGACCTTCGCGTTCGAGGATTCACGCTGGCGCCTCAAGGGTGTGCAGACCGAGATCGGGCGCATCGGTACCGGCAACCGCAACGGGGACGCTCCGCAGGTGGACGAGGGTCTCGGGGCGGTGACCAGGGCCGTGAACCGGGTGCGCCTGGTGATGGGCCTGCGCCTCACCTCGTATGGAGCGGCGGGCGCGCGCAGCTTCTCGTTTCTCCTGCTGCAATTCAGCAAGGTGCCGCTGCGCTGGAGCGTGGCGGGGGAGGTCCCCGCCGGGTCCGACGAGACCGCCGCCTGCGATTCCGAGGACGGCGAGCCCTGCCGGATGGGCAAGAGCGAGGGCCGGCTCGAGATCCTGCCGGAGGAGTCGTTCAAGCCCCTCGCATGGCCTCCCGTCCGGGTCACCCTCACGGGCACGGTCCGTGGCGAGGATGGGAAGGTCCGCCCGGCGACGGACCGGGATGCCCGGACCTTCGCGTTCGACGAGGCGAAGGGCGCCTATCGCTGAGAGCCTGTTTCAGCTTTTTTAAGCTGGGTTGTTGAGTGCATTGGCGGCCATAAGGCTTGTGGCACAGGCGAGACGCCCAATTGCGACGTCGAGGCGGCCAGCGCGCTCGCGCTGCAGGCCACCCCAATGGGTGAGCCAGCCGAAGGTCCTCCCCGCGATCCAGCGCCGCTCCAGAACGACGAAACCCTTTCTGGTCGGGCCGCTTCTCGACGACGCGGTGGCGCATGCCGTGGAGGTTGCACCACTCCTGGCAGCGCTGGGCCGTGAGGGCACCGTCGAGGAGGGCCAGACGTTGAGCTGGGCCAGTTCTCCTTGCCCGCGTCCAGCGCCGGCAGCATGTCGCGATCCTGCACGTTGGCCGGCAGGACGGCCAACGCCAGCACGTGCCCCTCGGCGTCGACCAGCGCGACGCGTTTGCGCCCGACCAGCTTCTTGGCTCCGTCGTAGCCACGCGGCCCCCGCACCCCGATGCACTTGACACTTTGCGTGTCGATGATCGCCAGCCTCGGATCGGGCCGACGTCCGCAGCGCTGCCGCTGGCGGCGGGCCGGAGCCCGCATCAGGCTCTCGAACAGTCCCTTCTCAATCCAGCGCCGGAACCAGCCGTAGACCGTGCGCCAGGGCGGAAAGCCCACAGGCAGCGCCCGCCACCCTCCGCCCGTCCGCAGGTGCCAGGCGATGCCCGCCAACACGTGGCGCGCCGCTGTCGCGTCCGGTCGGCCCGGCGGATCGGCTCGTTCCAGGAAACCGGCCACCTCGTCCAGGCCTGCCTGCAGCACCATGTCCTTCAGGCGCGCCTCATGGCGTGTCCGATGTCGGTCCGTCCACATCTGCTCTCCACTCAGCCCCGCTAGGCGGAATTTGTGTTTGCACAGGAGACAGATGGGGACAGCCGGCGTAGGACCTCAAACAGGCTCTTAGGATGTAAACCTTTTCGGCGTGGTCCACGCCGCGCAGGCGGTGCTGCCGGACATGACGCGCCGGGGGGGGGCGGCCGGATCGTCGCCATCCCGTCGACCGCCGGACAGAAGGGCTACCCTTACGTCTCTGCCTATTGCGCGGCCAAGCACGCGGTCGTCGGCCTCGTCCGAGCCCTTGCCCAGGAGACAGCCCGCAGCGGTGTCACCGTCAATTCGGTCTGCCCCGGCTTCACCGATACCGACCTCGTCGGCGACAGCCTGGAGCGAATCATGGCCGTGACCGGGACGCGGTGCTCGCCTCCCTGGTGCGCCACAACCCGCAGGGTCGCCTCATCCACCCCGACGAGATCGCCGACGCCGTTGCCTGGCTCGGCGGAGCCGCCGCGGGTGCCATGACCGGTCAGGTTGTCACGGTAGCGGGTGGGGAGCTCTGAACCCGCCTCTTTCGAAGCGGAGGGGCGTTCGTCGAGACGAGAACGGCGCCCTTTGGTTTCTACGGCGCTGCCGCTGGTTTTCTCTACTGGCAATTCGGAGATCGAAGTAAGGCACTACCGGATTGCCCCCCACAACGCCAACATCCGCCTTGAGCGGAACATTGCTACATAGGCAATCTTTACGCTTCCAGCGAAATACCCAAATTCGTCCAGCAAGCATAATCTTATCAGGGCCAAGCGAAGCGACGGTATCGATTCGCCTGGGAGGAAGTTGTCTTCAGCTATTCACCAACGGTAGCGCAGCGTCGCCAGCACGGTTTGACGATTTCCGTAGAAGCAGCCGGTCGCGGCGATGCAGGTCGATACGTAGGTCTTATCGAACAGGTTCGTCGCATTGACCGCGAGATCCACGCCTTTGAGCGCTGGGTAGCGGTAGCCGAAATCATACCGAACGGCCGCGTCGACCAAGGTGACGACCGGGATATGGTAGAGGTTGGCGTTGTCCCCGACCGAGGCACCGATGTAGCGCACGCCCGCTCCGAGACCGAGCCCGGCCCAATCGCCCGTTCGGACCGTGTAGTCGAGCCAGGCCGACGCCTGGTGTTGGGGCACGAAGGGAAGTTCGTTCCCGATGATGCTTGCCCCGGCCGCGTTTGCATTGGCCTTGGTGATCTCGCTGTTCATGGCGGCGTAGGAGGCGATCAGGTCGAGGCTTTCGGTCAGGCTGGCCTTGACCTCCAGTTCCACGCCGCGGACGCGAGCCTCGCCGGTCTGCGTATTGAACCGGAAATCCACCGAGTCCGGTGTCAGAACGTTCTTCTGCGTCAGATCGAACACCGTTCCCGTCATCAGGAGGTTCGTGCCGGGCGGCTGAAACTTGATGCCGCCTTCGATCTGCTCGCCCTTCGTCGGTGCGAAAGGCTGGAGGGCTCGGTCCGTGCCGGCGGTGGGCTGGAACGAGGTGGCGTAGCTGATGTAGGGGGCCAAGCCGCCGTCCAGCAGATAGCTCAGCCCGACGCGGCCCGTGAAAGCGGCGTCATCCTGTTTTACCCGGGAAAGCGCACCGTTTGCGGCATTCGTCGTGCGGGTCACCGCGTCGGCCCAGTCCTGACGCCCGCTGACGGTCAGGCGGAAGCCGCCGAAGCGGATCTCGTCCTGCGCGTAGAGTCCGGTCTGGTTTCGTCCCTGGGTGATCCGCGTGCCGAGCGGGGGGCGCGTGACCGTGCCCGCATAGACCGGGGCGAACACGTCGAGGGAGGGTACGATCCGGAGCTCGGACTCATCGTACCGGGCGTCTTCGCGCAGATAATCCGCACCGAGGAGAAGCGTATGCGCGAAGGGGCCGGTGGAGAAGCGGGCTTCGGCCTGGTTGTCGATGTTGAACAGGTCCGACCGCTCCGGGAAGGCCCAGGCGTAGCGGGAGAGCGTGCTGTTATCGGCGCCGAGGCCGATCGCCTGCACACGCTGGGTATTGGCGTCGACATGCGAGTAACGCAGGTTCTGCCGGACGGTCCAGACGTCGTTGAAGCGATGCTCGAACGCGTATCCGATGAAGCCCTGCTGCAGCTTGAACCGGTCGTAATTCGGCTCTCCGATGAAGCGGCTCGTGGGGATGCGCCCCTTCGGGTTCGCGTAGAGCGTACCGAGGGCGGGCAGGCCCTGAGGCGCTCCGCCGCCGGGTGAGTCGATGTTGAGATACTGCGACAGGATCGTCAGGGACGTATCGGCATCCGGGCGCAGGGTGAGGCTCGGCGCGATGAAGACGCGGTCTTCCTCGAGATAGTCGAGCTGCGTCCCCGTGGTGCGGGCCAGACCGGTCAGTCGATAGAGGATCTTGCCATCCGGATCGATCGGCCCGGACAGGTCGAAGGCGGCCTGCGCACGCCCGAAACTGCCGGTCTGGAGTTGGATCTCGCGCAGAGGCGTCGCCGTCGGGCGCTTGCTCACGAGGTTGAGCAGGCCCCCCGGGGAGTTCTGGCCATACAGTCCCGATGACGGCCCCTTCAGCAGCTCGACACGCTCGAGACCATAGGATTCGACACGCGGTTGCGAGTAGCCTCGGGCTCCGAAGGGCAGGCGCAATCCATCGAGGTAGCGGCCCGGCACGAAGCCGCGGACGTAGAGCCAATCATAGCGCACATCCGTGCCGTACTGGTTCATCACGCCGGGCGTGTAGAGCAGGGCCTGACTGACGCTCTGGGCCTGACGGTCCTCGATCTCCTTGCGCCCGACCACGTTGATGGCCTGTGGGGTCTCCAGGATCGGCGTTCCGGTCTTGGTCGCGGTGGCGCTGCGGCGGGCGACATAGCCGTGGACGGGACCTATGGCGTTCTCGCTCGTCACCTCCAGCACGTCGAGGGCAACGGCCCCGGCCTGATCCGGGGCGACGACATCGGCCTGTGCCACCACGCGCAGGAGGGTGGCGGATCGCTCGGCGGTGAACTGGGGCGTCAGTCCCGTGCCGGCCAGGAGCCGCCGCAGTCCTTCGGCGCGGTCGTAGCGTCCGACGACCGCGACCGAGCGCAGATGTCGGGTGGCGCTGCTGTCATAGATCAGCTGGACGCCGCTGGCCGTGCCATAGGCTGCGAGCGCTTCGTCGAGGGGCATGGCGGGAAGGGCGAAGTCGATCGCCGTGTCCTGGGCCGGCATGAGCGCCGATGCCTGGACGAGGTGTGGTCGACCCATCGCTGCGGCCGTGCCGGCATGCTCGATCGCCGCCGAAGCCGGAGCCGGCAGGGCGGCGACCAATGTCGCGAGACCGCTCAATCCAATGGCCATCCGGTACTGGTCCCGTCCCCGGTCTTGTCTGCTACGCCGCACCGTCATCAGCCCCATCGTCTCAAGGCGGCTTGCCACCGCTGTGCGACGGGTCGTGATCGCCCGTCTGATTCCTGAGACGCTGCGGAGCCCGTCACCCCGCAAGAAAAGTCCGTGACGGGTCAGCGCAGGATGACGAGCCGGTCGCTGAGTCTGAATTCGGAGAGAGCGAGGGCGGTGCGGATGCTCGTGAGGGCCTCCTCCGGACGGGACAGGTGGAAGATGCCCGTCACCCGCCGGACGGAAGCCGCCGAACTGCCCAGCACGATCCGACCGGGGCGATAGCGGTTGAGGTCGTCGACCACCTGAGACAGCGGGGTGTCGCGGAAGACGAGAAGGCCGCGCCGCCACGCCGCTGTCGTCGCCGTGTCGATGGCATGGACGCCCCCTGCCCCGCGCGTCGTGTCGACCCCCTGGCCGGCGGCCAGCACCGCCGGCGGCGCGCCCGGTTCCGCGACCACCTCGACGGAGCCGGACAGGCAGGAGAGTTCGGCGTCCCTCCCGCCGGTCCAGCCGGTGAGCCCCTCGGCCGGACGGCAGCGAACGACGAACTCCGTCGCCATCCCGGGTCGCGTGGCCACATGCGTCGCACCGACCGTCAGGGAGATCGGACGCGCATCGGCGGGGACCGTGACGGCGACAGCCCCCGCATGCAGGACGAGGGTGCCGGCTTCGGCCGTCCTGGCATCGAGGGCAGTTTCGGCATCGAGCTCGATCCGGACCCCTCCCGGCAGATCGACCGTCCGCACCTCTCCGGTGCCGGTCCGGTAATCCGCGCCGAGTTCGGGCCAGTTCGAAACCAAGGCCGCCCCGCTCGCGGCGATGGAGGCCGAGGCGATGCCCAGACCCGCACCCCGGAGCATCCGGCGGCGGGAGATGTCACGCGGTGCCACACGGACAAGGGCGGGGGCGACCTGCTTCGGGAGCGCGATACCGGCCTGGCGCCACAGCTTCGACGCGGCAAGGAAGGCGGCATCGTGCTCGGGCTGCGCGCGCCACGCGGTGAGGGCCTCGGCATCGGCGTGCGTTGCCGTCCCGGACGTCAATCTGACGATCCAGGCACGAGCCTCCCGTTCGACGGCCGCTAGGTCGCCGGACCCATCTTCACGGTCGTGATCCCCGGCGATCATAGCCTTCGCGCCTTCTCCTCGTGGACACGCCGCAAGAGCATTCCGAGACCGCGGCGTGCAAGGGCCACTCTCCCGGAGCGACGGCGTGGACAGCCGATCCCACCGGATGCTCGGAGCCTTCGCTGGGCATCGGCACGGCTCTGCGACACAGCCCCTCTGTTGCGGGCCGATACGTTGGAAGACGCCTCCGCCGGTGCCGCCCCGCAATCAGCGTCCATGGTGATCGATCCGTAGACGCTCGGCGCAATGGTCCAGTGCCATCCGAACCTCCGATTCGACCGTGCGGAGCGAAACACCGAGATGCGTGGCGATGGCCGCATGGCTCATGCCCTCGATCCGGCTGAGACGGAATGCGGCCGCCCGACGAGGCGGCAACTCGGACAGCGCCTGCGTCAGACGGCGGAGATCGGCACGGGCCTTGGCATCCCGCTCCGGTCCCGGTGCCTCGTCCGGCACCGAAAGATGGGCGGCGATGTCCTCCGCGGTGAGCAAGCGGGTTCGACGTGCCTCGGCTCGCCGATGATCGATCGCCAAGTTCGCCGCGACCTTGAACAGGAATGCGCGTTCGTTCTGCAGCGGGGGATCGTCCGAGACGATGTGGGCCACGCGAAGAAACGTCTCGTGCGCGAGATCGGAGGCTTCGTGAACGCCCACCTTCCGACCGAGAAACCGCAAAAGTGCCTCGCGATGGGTGCGATAAAGTATGCTGAGCCGGGACTCCTGATCGGGCTGCGTTCGGGAAACGCGGAGCATTTCGAGTGCCGAGTTGAAGCATCTCGGAGCAGATGCGCATGAAGGATCGGATCGCAAAATTCCGATACACACACAAGAGGCAATTCACGCAAACCAGTGATGCGGTCAATATTAGAATTGATGCAATTAAATAATCAATCCGCTCCCGGGCAGGGACAGTACGCAGCTATGACATCGATGCGCTCCTCGATCGTCTCACCGAAGAGGCCCATTGTACGGAGCGCAAATGCATTTTCGGCGATTTCCCTGTGCGCACTCTTCCAAGTAAGCGTATTCATCCGTGAGATATCTATGAATTTTCTGGTCGGTACGTCGGATGATGTGTGCCTTTTTGTATTTAAATTCCAAGGAGGCAATCTGTACCGCTGCATGATATGCCGATTTTCAATCGTAATATCTATAAATACCAAAATACTATCGCTTAATCTCGGAAATGTTTTATGGTTGCTTGATGCTGTGCCTCAACGCATCATCTTGCCTGTTGCCCTAAAATTTATGAGGCAGATCTCCTGCCCGGCTCACCTCTTTGCCCTTTCGCTTTACGTCGAAACAAGCTGCGGTGAGGCGTCCCTTCAACCGGATGTATCACAATGCCTCGACGCCACACTATCTTGGCTCGTTTCAAATCATTAATTGTATTAGGGTCGCCGATATGTAGAAGAAAGCATCGTAATGATGCATGTCGGGGAATGAGATAGTGACAGTCCGCGGGCGGAGATTGCCTCCATATTATAAGAATCGCCAATTATGCGATATGCTTCATTCGTCGCCGAGTGCGTCGAAATAATCGAAAAACACGCCCTCCGGATCGTGCTTGCGTCTCAGGGCACACAATCGCTCCCATTTCTCAGGCGTGAAGGCCTTTGGGACGTTCGCGGGCTGCTCGACCGTATTCGTCTCGCCGATATAGTAACCCGTATTGTAGGGGCGCAGCATCGTCGTGATCCGGCGATGCCACTCGGTGTTGGCGGCGTCGTCCTCGGGCTTCCACCACATGGTCCAGGGACCGCCATAGACCTTGGCGGAGACGGAATAGGCCATGTCCTTCTGCGCGGCGGGGACATCCGGGCCGCAGAAGATGGTCAGCAGGAAGACGGAGGTGGCGGACGGCGCATCGGGCAGCAAGGGCAGGACGGCCTGGATCAACTCGCCCGGACTGTGATCGGAATAGGTCGCCTCCACGCGAGAGCGGGCGCCTTCCGGCCAGAAGGATCCCGACGCATCGAAGAGCTGCTCGAAGGTGAGCGGTGTCGCGAAGGACGATGAAAGGGGTGTGATCGGAGAGCGCTCCAGCACCTGCAATGCGGTCCTCGCGGCGTCCGGCGTGTCTTCGAACGCCGTGGCCGTCACCATGCAGAGCCAGCCGCTCTCGGAGGCGACCTGTCCTCTCAACTCCGGCGGAGCCTGCACGACGAACAGGCTCAATTCGACCGAGGGGGAGATACCGGGAGCCAGCGTGCCGAGCCAGGTCCCGATCGCCGGAGCGTCCGCGAGGCGATAGTAAGAGGTGCTGCCATGCATGGCTTTCGGCAGCGGATGAAGCTTGAGATGGTACTTCGTCACGACACCGAAGAAGCCGGACCCCGCCCCTCGGGCGGCCCAGAAGAAGTCCGCGTTCTCCGTAGCACTCGCCGTGATCAGTTCGCCCTGGGCGGTGACGAGTTCGATGGCCTCGATGCTCTCCGCCCCGGAGCCCCAGACGGTGGGATTCCAGGCCATGCCGCCGCCGAGCAGATAGCCGCTGGCTTTCACCTGAGGGCAATGGCCGGTCGGGAAGGCCAGCCCGAGGGGATTGAGAGCCTTCTGGATGTCACGGTTGCTGACGATCGGCTGGATGACCGCCCTGCGGTTGCCGGTATCGATGGAGACGATCTCGGTGAAATTCGCGAGATCGATCAGAATACCGCCGTGACGCAAGCTCGGCTGGCACCAATTATGGCCGCCTCCGCGCACGACGACCTTCAGCCCGCTCGCGCGGGCGAACCGCACGGCCGCGATGACGTCGTCCTCGTCCGCGGCCCTCACGATGGCCTCGGGAGCGCGATCCGGAATCAGCCTGTTCCAGAGATTTCCGTGGATCGCCTCAAGGAATTGCGGATCACCCGCAGTGAAGACCTCGCCTTTGCAGGCATCCCTCAGACCGTCGATGTTCATGGCGTCACGCAGTAGGACGGAGGGACCGCCCGGACGACAACGATCCGGGCGGGGGATCTTGCTTCAGGTGGAATCCGAGCCGTCGATTCAGTAAGGGACCCGGTCCGCTTTCTGGGCGTATTTCTTCCAGACCTCGACGGCTTCCGCACGCATGATCTGGGTGGTCGGGATGGACCGCTCGGCGACGTCCTTCTTGAGCTCGGCATAGATCATGCTGTCGTCGAAGCCGCCGTATTCCAGTGCGTCTTCGACCTGGGCAGCGTAGTAGACCCGCTTGATGCCGGCCCAGTAGGCCGCCGCCATACACATCGGGCAGGGCTCGGCGCTGGTGTAGAGCGTCGCATCGCGAAGCTTGAATGTCCCTTGCGACTTGCAGGCCTTGCGAATGGCCTCGATCTCGCCGTGCCAGGTCGGATCGTTTTCCGCGACGACGCGATTGGCGCCCTCGGCGATGATCTCGCCATCCTGGACGATCACGCATCCGAAGACACCGCCGGCACTCTCGACCAGTGAGGTCTTCTCGGACAGGGCGATCGCCCGAGCCATGAAATCAGTGTGGTCGTGAGCCATTTGCGGTCTTCCCCGGTGATGATGATCGGCTTTCGCCGTCATGGTTGGTTAATCTGAGATCACATGAAGCGGGAGAACACGAACAACTCGACCGCGTACAAGGCGGCCAGAACCGTCCCCCCCAGCAACTCCGTACGCCAGCGCGTCCGCGGATCCGGTCGCAGCCACCAGCCCAGGCCGAAGATCGCGACCGCCATCAAGGGCCACGACACCAGCGAGACGCTGATGGCATTGCCGATGAAGGTGGACACGGCCAGCGGCACCCCGTTCAGCAGAGGGCTGAGGAAGCGGATTTCCAGCATGACGACGGGAAACAGGACGAGCAGGACGAGGCAGGTCTGCTTCCAGGCCGGAGGCGGAGCGAGACGCTGCTCATTGGCGAACCACCCGGCGAACGGGTTGCTCATCCGGTGGCTCTGCCAGGTCGAGACCTGAGGCGTCGCTTCGGCCAGGATGGCCTTCCTCTCCGCCGATTGTAGCCAGGAATCGAGGAAGGCCGGGCCTTCGAAGCGCACCAGCGTGGTCCAGTAGGGGACGTCCGACGACAGGGGCGCCTGGACGAGGGTGCCCATGTATCCGGGAAACCGGGCCTGGACCTGCTGGATGCGCTCGGCCCACCGCCGGAAAGCCTCCTCCTGTCCCGCCTTCACGATCGTCGTGATGACCTCCGTGACGGTGGTCGTGGAATGGTAATCCGGGGCCGCCTCGTCGACGCGGGACGTCTTGCCGTCGCCCTCCAGGGCCGAGAGGTCGGCGAGGAGCGCGGTGCGCGCCTCGTCCTCGATCCATCGGGTCAACGCTTCGGGCGAGCGGAACCGTTGGATGATCTGCCATTCGGACGAGCCGGAGAAGGCGGGGATGATCTCCAGGCTGACGAAGTCGTGAGAGGCCGAGACGACCCGGGTGAACTCGGCCTGCCACGCGGCGAAGCGCGCCTCCATGCCGGGCGGCACGGTGAGCTTCGTCGCGACGGCTTTCGTCGCCCCGACTTTTATCGAACGCGACGAATCCCGGCGGGAGCCCGGAGCTTCGCCTGCATTCGGGACATCGATCGCACCCGTTTCGAACATCGTCGACGAAGCCCTTTCATTGGCAGCTTCCAGAATACGCCACCCATGAGGCCGCCCTGTAGGTCGATGACCTACAAGAGTTCGATCCTCGCGCCTCTTTTGACGGCACATCGTCAGCTACGCCCAGAACTGTAAACGGACTACGCCGCGTCGGTTCTGATTTATTGACGAGACGAGCATGATCGCCGTGATGGTAAACGGCTGGTCTGCAATCAATGCCGCCTTGTCCGGCTGTCCTCAGCGTTTCGATCCCTGTTCGAAGGCTCGCTGTTCATGATCGGGAGCGATGGGCACCGGCCGAAGTCTGCTGTAGGTCGATGACCGACAGCAGCGGCATGGATTTTAGGGGACAAGACCCTGCTTGGCCGGCTCGCTCGGGGTAGACATGTCCTTCTTTCGGCTGCTGATCGTCGACGACCACCCGATCGTGCTGGCGGGCCTGAAGCTGCTGCTGCGTGGCGACGGCCGTTTCGACGTGTGCGGGGAAGCCGGATCGGCGCAGGCGGCCTGCATCGAGGCCGAGCGGCTGCAGCCCGACGTCATCATCACCGATCTGATCATGGGAGACGGCGACGGCCTCGCGCTGATCGAGGATCTGCGTGCCATGCTGCCGGCGGCCAGGATCGTCGTCTATTCCAGCCGCGACGAGACGGTCTGGGGTCCGCATGTGATCTATGCCGGCGCGCATGGCTATGTCGCCAAATCCGAGCCGCTCGAAACCGTCGCCGTGGCCCTCGACCGGGTGATGGCGGGCGCCATCCATGTCAGCGAGCCGGTGCAGCAGCTGTTGATGGGCGATCTCGCGCGGCGACGCGACCGTCGGACGGAGATCGGCGACCTGTCCGGCCGCGAACTGCAAGTGCTCCGGCTGATCGGCAGCGGTGCGACGCTGCAATCGCTGGCCAAGGAATTGGGATTGAGCGTGAAGACGGTCGGCACCTATAGGGAGCGCCTGAAGATCAAGCTCGGGCTGGACAGCGTCAGGATGCTCGAACGCCATGCGGCGGATCACGTCGCGGGGCGTCTCGATCCGTCATGAAGGACAGTCCGTCATGAAGAGCTGGCTGGCCCGCTGGGATGTGACCCCTGCCGAACAGGCCGGCATGACGTTCGGAGAGGTGCTGACCCTCGTCAATATCCGACGGGTCGAGATCGCCTGCATGCTGGGGCTGTTCACCAAGGCGATCGAGTTCGCCACCGGACTCAGGACCGTTCAGATCGTCGTGGAAATCGTGCTGGCGTTCGCCTTCCTCCTCGCCTCGCTGGCGTTGCGGCGCGGCGGCGGACCGTGGCTCCGGCGCGGCTTCGTCGCGGTCTTTCTGGTCCTGACCCTGCTCGACACCCAAGGGGCGATCGCCGCGATGGGCGCCAAGGGACGGCTGACCAGCGGATATCCGATGATGCTCCTGTCCCTGACCCTGCTGTTCGTGCTGCCGCCCCTGGCTTTCGCGCTGGCCCTGATCCCGCTGCTGGTGAGCTATTGCTGGATCGTGCTCGCCACGGCGACCTTTCCCGCCGAGCAGGTCGTCGCCATCGTCAATGCCGCCATCGTCTCGGTGATCGCCGTCGTGGCCGCGGCGCTGATCCATTCCGGACGGCGCAGCGATTACGAGCAGAAGCGGACGATCCGTCTCCAGAACGATCGGCTGACGGAAAGGAACAGCGAACTCGACACCCTGATGGCGATCACCGCGCACGACCTGCGCAGTCCCCTCTACGGCCTGCGCAACCTGTTCGACCTCGCCGTCCGGCGCGCGCCGCGGGAGCCGGAACTGCCGCTCGTGGTGCTGCGAGAGGCGAAGGCGAGCATCGACGCGATGCTGGGTCTCGCCACGCGTCTGCTCGAGGCGCACGCCGCCGAGCATCGGCCGCTCGCGCGCCTCGCGAACGAGGATGTGCGCAGGCATGTGCTCGCCGCCGTCGACCGGATCCAGCCCCTCGCCCAATCGGCCGATGTCCGGATCGAGGTGGATCTGCCGGACCGGCCGTTGATCGCCACCCTCGACGCGGGCGCCCTCTCGCAAATCCTCGACAACCTCCTCAGCAACGGCGTTCGGTTCAGCCCGACGGGCGGCATCCTGACGATCGCCGCCGCCCGGGATGGCGGGTCCGTGGCGATCGAGGTCCGGGATCGCGGACCGGGCATCGATCCGGCCGGGTACGCTCTCCTGTTCAAGAAATTCCATCAGGCCGCCGGGGCACGCTCCGAAGGGGCGCCGAGCACGGGCATGGGCCTGTTCATCGTCGCGACCCTCGCCGACCGCATGGGGGCCGCGGTGCGGTGCGAGCCCGCGACGGATGGGGGCGCGGTTTTTGTAGTGACGCTGTCCGCGGGCGGGACCGAGACGTAGAGCGCCCGATGCTCCGCAGGTTCGCATTGGCACGCCAATGCTTCACCCCGCTTCGGCCTTTTGAAGCGTCGCAGGTTTTGGGACGCAAAACCGGTGACCACTTTTGCTGAACCTGCGCAGTTCCCCATCGAGGGCGAGCGGATCGATCCTGCCCATCGAATTGATGCGTCGGCGTTTTGCGAGCAATGATACGCCATCCCCGAGGAACGCGGACCCGGCGCGTGCGGCATGACGTGCCGCGTCGGCCGCCGACGAACAGGATCTCCATGCGCACGATCGCCTCCTCGCTCGCCCTCACGCTGCTCGCGGCCCTGGCGCCGCTTCCGGCCCTGTCCGCGCCGGACAAGGCCGTTCTGGAAGCGGCCGAGGCCCAGAATGGCCCGTATCGCGAGACCCTGAAGGGGCTCGTCGACGTCGACACCGGAACCGGCGATGTGCCCGGCCTTTCCAAGGTCGAAGCGGTCCTGACGAAGCGCCTCGAAGCGTCGGGGCTGACCGTAAGCACCCGGACCGCCCCCGCCTTCGGCGGCAACACCCTCATCGGCACGCGATCCGGCACGGGCACGCGCAAGATCCTGCTCCTGGTGCATTACGACACCGTGTTCGGCACGGGCGACGCGGCCAAGCGCCCCTATACCGAGCGCGACGGCCGCGCCTACGGACCGGGCGTTGCCGATGCCAAGGGCGGCGTGGCGATGATCCTGCATGTCCTCAGCGCGTTGGAGACATTGCGGTTCGACGGCTACGGCACCCTCACGGTGGTGTTCAATCCGGACGAGGAGCGCGGCTCGCGCGGGTCACGCGACGAGATCGCCAGGATCGCCCGCGAGCAGGATGTGGTCCTGTCCTTCGAGCCTTCCTTCGCCGAGGCCGGCGTCGACGCCGTCACGGTGGCGACCAAGGGCATCAACTACGCGAGCCTGACGGTGAAGGGACGCGCGTCCCATGCCGGAGGCGCGCCGGAAGCCGGGCGCAACGCGGTGGTCGAACTCGCCCACCAGATCCTTCAACTGCAGGACCTCGGTGACCCGAGCAAGGGGACCAGCCTGCATTGGACCATGATCCAGGGGGGCACCAAGCCGAACATCATCCCCGAGACCGCCAAGGCGGAGGGCGACATGCGCTACTTCGTGCCGAGCGAGTACGACCGCATCCTGACGGAGGCCCGCAGGATCGTCGGTGCGCATCGCGTTCCCGACACGCAGGTGACCTTCGATCTCGCCAGAGGCCGTCCGCCGCTGCCGCGCAATCCGGCATCGACGTCGCTCGGCGACCGCGCGAAGGCGATCTACGCCGAACTGGGGGCGGAGCTCGCGCTGGCCGAGATCGGCGGCGGCACCGATGCGGGCTACGCCTTCCAGCCCGACAGCCCGGCAAAACCCGCCATCCTCGAGTTGCTCGGCATCGTCGGCGGCCATTATCACAGCACCGATGAGTTCGCGGTCCTCGCCAGCATCACACCGCGGCTCTACCTCGCGACCCGCCTCGTGATGGAGGCGGCGCAGGACACGGGCCGTTGATCGGCAACGTCCATCTCGACATGGTCACGTATCCGTACCAGAGGCATGGCGTCGTCCGGGCCGACCGCTCGACCTGGTAGTGCGGATGCCCCGGGCCGCTCATCCAGGCTGCCCCCTCGAGTGTGCCGAGGTCGGTCTCGCCCTGCGCCGAGCCATTCTCCACGGACTGAATGACCCCCGTTCCGGGCTGTGGACCGCCCTTGGCGTATGACCCTGCTCAAATCCGAGCTTACGCTATCGAGAACCCAGTAAAATCGCAGTTTTAAGATGGGGGCATGTCCCATTGCAGCCCGCATTCGGCCGCGCCGCTTGACGTGGCGCAGGTCCTAGAGCCGGCAGATCACGGCTGGCGCGGGGTTGGCGTTGAAGGTGGCCTCGAACCGCTCCTCGGCTTCAAACCACCCAAGTACGGTCTTCAGGATGAAGGCGAGGCGGCTCGGGTTGCCGTTTGGAGGAAGCCAAGCCGTAGCAGGTGCAGTGACCTGACGGGTTCCGGATCGCGCAAGATATTATCTGGTATATCTGTATCATTGACGTGAACGCGAGCGATCAGCCACAACCAGATACGCATATTTCACCGTAGAGGGGCGGACAAACCCGGTCCGTTGTCCGGAGAAAGGACGCATCCTCCCTATGCCTGTCAGTATAATCGCCGACGAGCCTTCGCCGAGCGAGGGATTGCCTCGTCATGTCCAGGACCAGATCGGACGGCGACTGGACGAACTCATTCCCAGCGCCAGCGCGGTCGACACCGATACGCGCCTCGGCCGGGTCCTGCTTCGACTGAGGGCCGCCCTGCTCGACGCGGAGGCGGAACGCCAGATCACCAAGGCGTTCGGCGACGACCTCATCGCCCTCGTGCCGCGCCTGCGCCGCTTCGCCCTCCTTCGTACCGGCAACACCGCGGAGGCCGACGACATGGTGCAGGCGACCTTGATGCGGGCCTGGGAACACCGGTCCCGTTTCAAGGACGGCACCAACCTCGTCGCGTGGTTGTTCACGATCCTGCGCAACGCCCATCTGAACCAGCGCAAGCGCCTGCGCCGCGAGATCGAGGACGTCGACGGAGCCATCGCGGGGGCCTTGTCCTCGCCCCCCGACCAGGAGCACCGGGTCGCGCTCGTCGCGTTGCAGGGCGCCCTGAACGCCCTCCCCGCGGAGCAGCGCGAGACCTTGCTGCTGGTAACGGTGGACGGGCTCCGGCACGAGGAAGCGGCCGCCATCCTCGGCTGTCCGGTCGGTACCGTGAAGAGCCGGGTGAGCCGGGCGCGCGAGCACCTCGCGACGGCTCTGGGCCTGTCGTGACGGCGCAGGTACCCACCGCCGCGGAGGAGAAGAACGCCGCGCCCTACCGGCGCGAGGCGTCTTTCCATTGCCCGCTCCGCGGGTTTCGCAGAGCCCGGGGCGCGCCTGCGAAACCCGTTTAGAGTTGGCCGTCCGGCGGGTGGAGGAGCGGCGAGGCGCGGCCGGTCCCGGCGTGCAAGGTCCGGCTGGTGAGGGGCAGCGTCAGGCGAAAATGCAGGCCATCGGGGGCGAAGGTGAGGCTCGTCGCGGCCTTCAGGTTGTAGGCCAGCATCTCTTCCAGCACGACCGTGCCGAACCCCCGGCGACGAGGCTCGTCTTCGTTCAGGGGTACGCCACGTTCCAACCAGTCGAAGACGAGGCGGGGGCCGCCGTCCCGTTCCTCGATCCGCCAGATCACCGTGAGGCGGCCCGCCAGCGTGGCCAGGGCTCCGAACTTGAGGGCGTTCGTCGAGAGTTCGTGTAGGGCGAGGGCGAGGGGCTCGGCCGCGCGCAGATGCAGCCTCAGATCCGGTCCGTCCACACGCGTGCGCCCATCCTGGTAGGCGAGCGCGCTCGTGAGCTCGTCGGTGACGAGGCGGTCGAGATCGACCCCGGCCGTGGGGTTCTGGATGATGACGTTCTGCACCCGTGCCAAGGCGGCCAGCCGCCCGTCGAGATGCGCGGTGTAGTCCTCCAGGCTCTCGCTGAACTCCGCCGAGCGCCGCGCGATCAGCCGCATCGTCGCCAGCGTGTTGCGCACCCGGTGCTGCAACTCGGCCAGCAGCGCCACCCGTTCCTCGGCGCCCGTCGGGTCGGATCCCATCGTCATCGCAGTTCCACGGGGTGCTTGAGGGGAGACCGGTTCGGCATCACACCGATCCGTCGGCATCGAACTGACGACCTTCGCGGTCGGGGTGCAGGTCGTTCGGATTGAACAGCGATGCCCTCCGGAGGGCATCGAAGTCGGGAATGGTCAGGCGCCCGCCCTTGAGCACGACAAGGCCGGCACGCCGCAAGTCCTGGAGCGTGCGGTTGATGTGTACGTTCGAGGGACCCAGGGTATCCGCCAGTTCCACCTGGGTCAGGGGGAACTCACAGCTGGGGCCATCCGTCAGACCGACCCCGCGCAGACACAGGAACAGTTCGCAGAAAAGGTGGCCGAGACGCTCCAGGGCGGTGCGCTGGCCGAGGTTGACCGTCCATTCGCGCTGAACCGCCACCGTCACCAGGGTGTCCCACCACAACGCCTTCGTCACCCGTACATTGTCGTTGGCCACCTGCTCCAGTCCGGCGCGCGAGATCTCGGCCAGCCTGACGGGGGTGAGGGCCACGATGGAATGGTCCATCTCGCGCAGGAGATAGACGTGGCTGTCGCAGAGGTCGCCTGGCACGAAGAGGGAGATGATCTGGCGCCGGCCATCGTCGAGATGCTTGTAGCGGCACGCCCAGCCGTCCAGGAGCAGGTTGACGTGATGAGGATCGTCGCCCTCGCGGATGATGTCGGCGTGCTTCGCAATGGTCCGCCGCTTGCAGGCCGCGTTCTCCAAGGCCTGCCGGTCGTCGGAGGATAGCTTCGTGAACTGCTCAAGCTTGCGGATGAAATAGTGCGGCATTCTTTCTTCCTCGCACACAGGACACGAATAGGGAATTGTCATTGCAGGGTCATTCACCTGCATTAAAGGCTCGATCCTCGCCGGTTAAGCTCACTGGATGGAGGGGTAATAGCTTGCGGATGGCGGTGCCAGCCGTCGCGTAGTGTTGCGATCGCCGCTGCCCCGTCCGGGGCTTCACTGTCGGGGCGTCTCCTGGCGGTGCGTGCGAGCGAGCCGGCCTCCTCATCCTCCGCGATCGGGATCGGCCGCCCCCGAACTCCGCCGCGGGGCGGCTTTGGCTCTTTCCCGGATCGTATGTCCCGACACGGGAAGTGCGATGGTGCAGTGGACGCCGTCCGGTTCCATCACGAAGGTCGTCCTGGCGCCGAGCTGGTAGGGCAGCGCCCGCTCGATCAGTTCGCGTCCCGAGCCGCTCCCCTGCGGCAGGCCATCCCGCGCCGGCATCCGCACGCCGCGCTCACGCCAATCCACATGCAGCCAGGGAGCCCGCTCCGGTTCAGCAATCTCCACGTGCCAGCGGATATCGAGATGCGCCCGCGGTTGTGCGAGGGCGCCGTATTTCAGCGCGTTCGTCGCCAGTTCATGCAGGGCCAGCGCGAAGATCTGCACCGTCGACGAGCGCAGCGCCACCGCCTTCGGTCCGCTCAGGCTGACCCGCGACGCCTCGCCGTCGAGCGCCGCCACTTCGCTTCGGATCAGCTCGTCGAAGCTGACCCGCTCGCCCTCCGCGAGGCGGGACAGCAATCCCTGCACGCGGGCGAGGGCCGCCAGACGCGTGCCGTAGCGCTCCCGGAAGTCGTCGAGGCCGCTGCTGTTGCGCAGGGTCTTGTCCGCGGTGGCGCGCACCACGCCCATGAGGTTGCGGGTGCGGTGCTGCAACTCCGCCACGAGCACGCTCATATGCTCGGCGGTCTCCTTTTCCTCGGTGATGTCCCGGCCGACGCCGCCGATTCAGCACACCGCGCCGGCGGCGTCGCGCATGGGGAAGCCGGTGTCCCGTATCCAGCGGATGCCGCCGTCGCTGGGCCGCCTGACGCGATATTCGAAGGTGACACGCTCGCCCGCCCGGACGCAATGCAGGCTCCCCACCGCCCGTTCGCGATCGTCCGGCACGATCAGCTCGGCCCAGCTCACCAAGTGGTTGCCGGAGAGGGCCGTCACGCGATCGAGGCCGTAGATCGTCTCGAAGGCCGGGGTGATATAGATCCATTGGAAGGTCGCGGCATCGCGCATCCAGAGGACGTCGGACGAGGCCTCGCCGAACTGGCTGAGGCGCTCCTCGCTCTCGCGCAACGCCGTCTCGGCGTTCCTGCGCGCCGTCACGTCGCTGGCCGCCCCCAGCCATTCCTTGACCTCGCCGGTGTCGGTGAGGGTCGGGACCGCCCGTGACACGCACCAGCCGAGCGAACCGTCGCTGCGGATCACTGCATGTTCCAGCTCGAAGATCGACCTCGTCGCCATCGCCCGGTCGATGGCGGCACGGACCTCCGCTTGATCGTCGGGACGGATGTAGCGGTCGAGCCAGGTCCTGTTCGGCTGGTCGGGGACGTTCCGGAAGGCGCGCCCCTCCAGCCGCTGCAACTCGGACCAGTCCGGGGTCATCCGGTAGACCACGTCCGAGCTGGCCGTGACGAAGGCACGGAACCGCTCCTCGCTCTCGCGCAGCGCCGCCTCGGCGCGCTTGCGAGGCTGGATGTCCTTGAACAGGAGGGCAACCTGCCGCTGTTCGGGGGTGCCGACGCGGAAGGCATAGACTTCGTACCAGCACCCGAGAGCGAGGGACTGGCGTTCGAACCGTTCCGCCACGCCGTCGAGCGCGATCCGGCCGAACGTCTCGAACCAGCTCGCCTCCAGCCCGGGGAGCAGTTCTCGCATCGTCCGCCCGGTGGCGTCGCTGAGTCCGGTCTGCTGATCGAAGGCAGGGTTGACGGAACGGAACCGATAGTCGACCGGTCGCTGCCGGTCGTCGAAGATCATTTCGACGATGCAGAAGCCCTCGTCGATGGAGTTGAACAGGTGGCGGTACTTCGCCTCGCTCTCCTCCAGTTGCGTTCGAGCGACTTCGTCGCGCAAACGCAGGATCTCCTCCTGCGCCTCCTTCCAGGCGGTCATCTCCCTGGTGGTGGTCGCCACGCCGTCGCCGAGCTTCACCACCGATTGATGGAACCAGCCGTCGCATTGCCCGTGCGCATGGCGACGCTCGGCGACCGAGGGCCGGCCCGTCTCCACGACCTGCCGGAAGGCATCGAAGATGCCGTCCCGGACCACGCCTGGACTGCGTTCGACCAGGCTTTGTCCCCTCACCTCGCCAAGCGTCCGTTCCGCGGTGTGGTTGTTCAGCCGCCAGTGGAAATCGACGATCTCGCCCGAGGCGTCCCGGACGGCCTCGAAGACCTGGATCATATCCATGGAGCTGTCCAGCGTGGCCTGCAGCAGGTCACGGCTCCGCTGCAGCTCGGCCGTGCGCTCCCTCACCTCCCGCTCCAGTTCGGCACGATGCCACGCTTCCGTTCCGCGCAGCCCCTGGGGGCGCGCCTCATCGAGGGCGTGGGTCATGACGCAGGCGGCGGAGGCAAAGTGCGTCAGCCGCGTGAGCAGCCTGAGATCCTCGCCGTCGAAGGTGCGATCGAGGTCATGCGTGGCGACCCAGAGCGTCCCGACTGGCTCGTCGCCGGCATGGAACGGCACCAGCAGGAGTTCCTGGATGGGCGGCTCGACATAGGCGGCCGGGAGGCGGGCATGTGGGCGCGAGAACAGCAGCGGGGTGTTGCGGGTCACCGCCATGCCGCAGGGGCTTTCGGCGAAGGGGATCGTGCCGCCGCGATGCGCGGCCCATGATCCAGCGATCGCGGCCCGGCGGAAGCGTTTCGGGCTCTCTCCCGGTTCGAGGACGCTGATCCCGGCCGACCCGGCCATGCCCATCTCGACGAGGAGGTCCGCGATGCGCTGCAGGACCGTGCCCGGGCTGACGGCCAACTCCCGGGCCAGTTCGGTCAGCGCATGGGCTTCCGCCTCGTAGTCGGGAGGGCGTACGGGACGCGTCACCAACGCATCGGTGATCGAGACCTCATCCAGGCCCGCGAACCCAACCGGCACCACCGTCGGTGTCATGTCTTTCGACGCTCGCCGTTCTCTCGCCGTCGCACCGGTCGAGCGTGCCGAACACATGGTGAGTTCTACTCTCGCGCAAGGATTCGATCAAATTCCCGCGCGGATGACCGCCGATGTCTTTTCCGGAGCCGAGCGAACTCTATCCGGCCGCGTCCGTCCGTGAGGCCCGGTCGTCGAGGATGAGGTCGAGCGCGCGCAACACCGCCGCGGTATCCAACGGCTTTTCCAGCAGCCGGGCCGACGCGTAGCGGCCGAGGATCGTCGCCTGGTCGTAGCCGGTGGTGAACAGGAACGGGACGCCGAGGGCGAGGAGCGCATCGGCCACCGGATACACGTCCTCGCCTCCGAGGTTCACATCCAGGATGGCCGCGTTGGGCGGGGACGGCCCCTTGAGGAGGCCGAGGGCGCCGTCCACGGTGGCGATGGGACCGAGCACTTCCGCTTCGGCCTCGGCCAAGCCCCGCGCCAGTTCATCGGCCAGGAAGTACTCGTCTTCCACAACCAGGATGCGCCGTCCCCGGAGAGCCCGCCTGGAGTGCCTCACGAAGCTCCCCATCACGATCGGTCCCCGCTCGAAGGACGACGGCGCAGCGGGAGTTCCGGGAGAGACGCTTCGTGAGATACTCGGCATCCTCGTTCTCCCGTATCCGGTCCGAGAGGGGCAGCGCCAGGGTGCAGGGGAATGCCGTCCTTCTCCATCATGGTGGTCGTTCCGGCGCCGAGCCGGTCGGAGCGTGCTCTACATGCAGCCGGGGACGACGGCCCGGCTCCGGCCGTTCCCCGCGAGGCACGGTACAACCGGGGGGCATCATGCGCGCCATCACGGGAAAGTCCAGACCGCGGCACCAGCCCCGGCCGGGTTGACCCGGACCCCTGAAACCGCGAGGAACAAAAAACGAACACAGCGCCTTCCCCACGATGTCTGCTCAACGACGCCCGCTCATTGCCCGCGCACCGATGTGACAGCCCGATCCGATGTCGAGCCCCGGCGACGATACCCCCGTCCGCAAGATCATCCATATCGACATGGACGCGTTCTACGCGTCCGTGGAGCAGCGGGACGATCCGGCCCTGCGAGGCCGGCCCCTCGCGGTCGGCGGGTCGCGCGAGCGGGGCGTGGTGGCCGCCGCCAGCTACGAGGCGCGGGTCTTCGGGGTCCGCTCGGCCATGCCCTCGGTCACCGCCCGGCGCCTGTGCCCCGATCTCCTCTTCGTCAAGCCGCGCTTCGAGGTCTACCGGGCGATCTCGGAGGAGATCCGTGCGGTGTTCGCCGAGCATACCGCGATCATCGAGCCGGTGGCCCTCGACGAAGCCTATCTCGACGTCACCGAGAACCTGCAGGGGCTGGCCACCGCCACCGAGGTGGCGCGGGTGATCCGGGCCGAGATCCTCGCGCGGACCGGCCTCGTCGCCTCGGCCGGCGTCTCCTACAACAAGTTCCTCGCCAAGGTCGCCTCGGACTTCCGCAAGCCCGACGCGCTGTTCGTGATCACGCCCGCGATGGGGCCGGGCTTCGTCGAGGATCTGGCCATCGGCCGGTTCCACGGCGTCGGCCCCGTCACGGAGGCGAAGATGAAGCGCCTCGGCATCCTCACCGGCCGCGACCTGAAGGCCCGCTCCCTGGAAGAGCTTCAGGCGGCCTTCGGCAGTTCGGCGGCCTATTATCATTCGGTGGCGCGCGGCATCGACGGGCGGCAGGTGCGCGCCCACCGCATCCGCAAATCGGTGGGGGCGGAGACCACCTTCTCGGAGGACCTCACCGAGTTCGACGCCATGGCGGAGCGACTGGCGCCGCTGATCGACAAGGTCTGGACCTCCTGCATCGCCAAGGGCGTCTCGGGGCGCACGGTCACGCTGAAGGTGAAGTTCTCTGATTTCGTCCAGATCACCCGGGCGCAGTCCTTCGAGGCCCCGGTCGCCGGCCGCGATGCGATGATGCACACGGCGCTGGGATTGCTCCGCATGGTGTTCCCGCTCCGCCGCAGCGTTCGCCTGCTCGGCGTCTCCCTGTCGGGCCTTCAGCAGAGCGAGACGGAGGGACCGCGCCAGCTCGGGCTCGCGATCTGATGCAGGTACCGGGCAGGCAGGTACCGGGCAGGAATGTGCGGCGATTGCCGCGCAACCCCGGCGGCCCTATCTGGCTTGTCTGCGCACGGATCCGCCGGGTCCGATCGGAACACGTCGATGAGAGGGGATACATGAGCCGCCGGGATGACAAGAGCCTCCTGCTCCTCGTCGGCGATGCCATCGGGCAAACCCAGATCCTCCTCTCCAAGCACCTCGCCCTGTTTCAGGCCGAGGTCGGATCGGCGGTCGGGCAGGTGGCGCGTCCGCTCATCCTGTTCCTGATGGCGGCCCTCTTCGTCCTGATCGGATTGTTCGTGCTCCTGGTGGCGATCGTCAAAGGGCTGGCGCTCCTCATCGGGTCGGAGGCGATCGCGTCGCTGATCGTCGGCGGTGCCTTCGCCGCTGTGGCGCTCGGTCTCTTCGCTTTCGGGTATCGGCTGATGTCCCTTTCGAACCTGGAGCCGATGCGGACGCGGCGCCAGCTCGCGCGGGATCGGGACGCCCTGAGAGCCCGCTGACGCCGATTCAGGGTCCTCCCTGCACGTCCACCTCAGGGTTCAGGCGGAGATCGCGCGTTTCTCCACCACCCTGCCCCGCTCGTCGAGGCGATAGGCCAGGGTCTGGGCCGTGGCGAGATGCACGTCGGCGACCGCGTCGGCGCTGATCCCGTCGAGATGCATGATCAGCGCCCGCAGCGAATTGCCATGCGCCACCAGCAGAATCCGCTGGCCCGCGCGCACCCGGGATTCGATCTCGTCCCGATAGTAGGGAAGCAGCCGGTCGGCGGTCATCGCCAGACTCTCGCCGCCCGGCGGCACCGCATCGAAGGATTTTCGCCAGGCGCGGACCTGCGCGACCCCCCAGCGCTCCTGCGATTCCCGTTTGTTCAGCCCGGCGAGCTCGCCGTAATCGCGCTCGTTCAGCGCCGCGCTCCGGTGGACGGCAAGGTCGGGCTGCCCGAGTTCCGACAGGATGAGGCTCAGGGTGCGCCGGGCCCGCGTCAGCTCGCTGGTGAAGGCGATGTCGAAGGAGAGCCCGACCTCCTTCATGCGGCGCCCGCAGCTCCGCGCTTCGCCGACGCCCCGTTCCGTCAGGTCGGGATCGCGGATGCCGGAGAAGAGGTCGCGCTCGTTGTCGAGGCTCTGCCCGTGGCGGACGATGACGAGGGTTCGGTCGGAAAGGGGCATTCGGGGAGCGGTGTCCGCAGGAGGTTGGATGAAGGGGGTGCGGGTCAGCGTCGACGGCTGCCGCGCGGCCCGGTGACCACCGGGGTGTTGGTCCGGTTCTCGTCGAGGAGCTTGCGCCACCGGGTCAGGCGTTCGGGATCGAGCGTGCCCTCCGCCACGGCGGCCTGGACGGCGCAGCCGGGCTCGTGGGCATGGGTGCAGTCGCGGAACCGGCAGGAGGGGGCCAGCTCGACGATCTCGGCGAACAGCGTGTCGATGCCCTCCGCCGCGTCGCTCACATGCAGTGTTCGCATCCCCGGCGTATCGATGACCCAGCCGCCGCCCGCAATGGCGTGGAGCGAGCGCGACGTGGTGGTGTGGCGCCCCTTGGCGTCGTGTTCGCGGATCCCGCCGGTTTCCTGGGGGAGGTCCTGGTCCGGGCCGGCGAGCGTGTTGACCAGGGTCGATTTGCCCACCCCCGATGAGCCGACGACCGCCACGGTCAGACCTTCGCCGCACCAGGGGGCAAGCTGCGCCACGGCGTCCGGAAGGCGCGGATTGACCGTGACGACGGCGAGGTCGCGCTGCAGGCCGGCGGCCTGCCGCCGGTAGGTCTCGGCATCGGGCGCCATATCGGCCTTGGTGAGGACGATGACGGGATTCGTGCCCCCCTGATTGGCGAGCGCCAGGTAGCGCTCCAGCCGGGCGATGTTGAAATCGGCGTTGCACGACGTGACGACGAAGAGGGTATCGACATTGGCGGCCGCCAGCTGCAGCGGGCCTCCGCCTTCGTTGCGTCGCTGCAGCACGCTCCTGCGCGACAGACGGCGGTGCATCGTCCCGGTCTCGGGCTCGACCAGCACCCAATCCCCCACGGCGAAATCGCCGGTCTGGGTGTGGACCGGGAGCACGAGCCCTACCGGCCCCGTGAGGGACAGGGCGGTCAGGCGGGAGCGGTGGACCGTCGCGATCCGCATGGGCACGAGACCGGCCTCGGCCGGTTCACGTTGCTCCTCGAAGAAGTCGGACCATCCGAGACGGGAGGGCCGCAGGGGATGGGAATGGCTGGGATCATCGCTCACCAGCCAGCCATGACAGGGCCTTGGCGGATTGACCAGCGCCCTGCCCGTCTTCCGGCACCGGTCCCCTTGCTCCCCGGCGGTAAGGTGCCCGATCATCGGTGCGCCGGATTCAAGGAATGGGTCAGACGATGTCGAAGCTCCATGAGAAGCGCGAGGAGATCGCGGCCCTGATCGCGTCGGAACTCGGTCTCGGCGATCCGGCCGGACTGAGCGAGGCCGACCGCGCGGCCGTTGATCGCCAGACCTCGGAGGTGATCGAGGGCTGTGCCCTCGAGACGGACGAGCCGGCCGATTGCGAGGAGGCGGGCACGCAGCTCCGGCTGCGGCTACGGGAGTACCGCGCCCTGCTGGAACTGCGGAGGGACGAGGCGGATGCCCGGCTGGCCGAAGAGGGCGAGGTGTTCGGCCGCGAAGACGATGCGTGAATCCGGCCCGGCCGACCCCGGCGGAATCGGGGATCTGCCCTTCGCCTATGTCCGCGAGGGCAGGCCGTTCGCGACGGCCCCGCCCGACGTGTCGAGCTTGGCCCGACACCCGACCGCGTAGACATTGGGCGGCCGACTGCCGACCTCACGCTGCCAGCGGCAGGTTTGCGTCAGCCTCACATAGACGTCCAGAACCGAGGCGTGATCGCCGAATCGCTCGCGGAGGCGGGCGACCCGGTAGACGCCCCGGCGCTCGCAGGGACCGCAGGCGATGACGAGGTGCGAGGCCCTCACGTCGCAGAGGCGCTCCACGTCAGGCCGCCGAAAGGGGCGATGCGCCCCGGATCTTGCTCCACGCCCGGGCGACGTCGCGGGCGGCTGCCTCTCCATCGGCGATCTCCGTCGCCTCGGACCGGCTCATGGCAGCGAGCCGCAGCCTGGGGTTCAACAGCATGGTGGACACTCCGCCAATAAGAACATATAGTGAACATAGAGTTCAAGCGCGGAGGTCAAGATGCAGACGGCCGACCTGTGGATATCGGGGAATCTCGCTCCCGCCGGCCTGCCTTCGGGCATGGCGAGGCGGACGAATTTCGGTTCGGCGGCCAGCACACCGTCGCCCCGCACGAGCGGAGACCGGACCATGCATTTCGACGTGCTGGAGGAGCGGGTGGGGCGCTGGGGCTGGTCCCTGCGGGACGCCTACGGCCAGGAGGTCGCCCATTCTCCGATGCCGTATCCGAGCCGGGTCCAGGCCTCGGCGGCGGCCCTGGCCTTTTCCCAGCTCGTGGCCTGTGCCGGCAAGCAGATGCGCCGGCCCTGAGGCCGGACGGCGAAGGTCTGCCGGATCCGAATTGTCGCGCATTTCATGGGGCGGAAGCGAGGGATCGGCTCCGCCCCATAGCGGATGCGGCCG
Source organism: Methylobacterium sp. Leaf93 (assembly GCF_001422345.1). Lineage (NCBI taxonomy): Bacteria > Pseudomonadati > Pseudomonadota > Alphaproteobacteria > Hyphomicrobiales > Methylobacteriaceae > Methylobacterium > Methylobacterium sp. Leaf93. The sequence goes on from NZ_LMMS01000004.1 coordinate 64,928, forward strand.
CAGGGGAAGGAGCCGATCCGGGCCGTGATGTCTAGAAATCGTCCCGGATCGTGATCCGGGACGACGCGCTACGAGCTCATCAGTATGTTGGCGGAGCCAACGATGGTCGCTGCAAGCATCACCGATGCAACGCCGACCATGAAGTAAGAGAAGACTTTCAGCATCGATGCCAAGGCGCTGTCCTGACTGGTTCAGCAGCGGCTGCCGCCCGACGTCTGGCCATATTGCATGACCTCGCGGGTCTGCTGGTTGGCGTTGCCCTCGGCTGCCGAACTCATCGGACAACCGAACGACGAGGGTGCCCGACGATCGGCCTGGATCGAATGGGTGGTGTCGACGTCATAGGGGTTGAACGTGGTGTAACGCGAAGGGCGCTCCATCGCCGTCGTGGGCGCGATCGAGGCCAGGCCCATGACGAGGGCGGTCGAGAGAGCGGCAATGTAAGTCTTCATGTGAGCAACGGCTTTCTTGTCTCGTGAAGCCGCCGTGTCTTGGCTGCTTCTTCTGCTTGAAGCCACTATGAAGTAATAATTTCCTCTTCGGCGTGCTGACACGCACGCGACGTCGTGGATTAAAGGTGCCCGATAGGTCAGATGAGTGAGTTATAACAAATACCACCGCCATGTGCTTTGGATCGACACGCACATGGCGGGGGGTTGTTCTTATAATCCCGGCCTGTCTCGGGAATGAGTGTCGCAGGGCCATTCGTGACGGAAGTGCCTGTGCCGACGGCCCAATATCGAGACAGGCCGCCCCGGTCGCGTCGATACAAGACGCTCAATTCCCAAGCTCCTCCCCTTCCCCGCCGCGTCAGCCTTCCCCGGGGCGGGGGGCGATGCGGTCGAGGGCCGCCATCGTGTCGTCGGACAGGTCGAGGTCTGCCGCGGCCAGGTTCTCGCGCAGGTGCTCCACCGACGACGTGCCGGGGATCAGGAGGATGTTGGGAGAGCGCCGCAGGAGCCAGGCCAGCGCCACCTGCATGGGCGTCGCGCCGAGCCCTTCGGCGATCTCGTTCAAAGCGGCCGACTGGATCGGGCTGAAGCCGCCGAGCGGGAAGAACGGGACATAGGCGGTGCCGGATGCGGCCAGGTCGTCGATCAGTGCGTCATCCGCCCGATGCACCAGGTTGTACTGGTTCTGGACGCAGACGATCGTCGCGATGGATCGGCTCTCCGCTACCTGCCGCGCCGTCACGTTGCTCAGCCCGATCCGGCGGACGAGACCCTGGCGCTGGAGATCGGCGAGGATTGAGAGCGGCGCTTCGATGGAGCCTTCGGCCGGCCCATGCACGTCGAGCATGATCCGCAGATTGACCACGTCGAGAGCCTCGACGCCGAGGTTGCGCAGGTTGTCGTGGACGGCGCCCGTGAGGTCCTCGGCGGAGAAGGCCGGGTTCCAGGAGGCGTCGGCACCGCGCCTGGCTCCGATCTTGGTGACGATCACGAGGTCGTCGGGATAGGGGTGAAGCGCTTCGCGGATGATCTCGTTAGTGACGTGCGGTCCGTAGAAGTCGCTGGTGTCGATATGGTCGACGCCGTGCGCGACCGCTTCGCGTAGCACCGCGATGGCCCCGGCCCGATCCTTCGGCGGCCCGAAGACACCGGGACCCGCCAATTGCATCGCGCCGTAGCCCAGGCGCTTCACCGTGCGGTCTCCGAGGGCGTAGGTCCCGGCTCGTGCGATATCGGTCATGCATCTCGCTCCTGTGTGACGAGCGGGATCGTAGAACCTCGTGATCGGCGTGGTAATACGCCCCATCCGCACGGGGTGCGCGACAGGGCGAACGGGTTACGGGATGTCATCGCAACCTCGCGAGATCCTCCGTTGGCCAAAGGATCTCTTCCGCCAAGATCAGGGGGGCGGTTCGTCTTCAGGCTAAAGCCCGAAATGCCGGCTCAGGACGATCATCAGTTCGGTCTGACTGTCAGTGTCGGTCTTGACGAAGATCTTCTTCAGATGCGTCCGTGTCGTATGAATCGACATGCCGAGCCTGTCCGCGCATTCTTTGGTGCTGTGGCCGGCGAGCAGGTTGTGGCACAATTCGGCTTCGCGAGGCGTGAGCCCGTAGGACGTCTTGAGGACATCGCCGTCGAGGTCCCCGCTTTCGTTGAGATCCGTGATCGTGAGGATCGCCCGGCAGCCGTCGAAATACTCCAGGCCCGCCTTGCGGAGGGGCTGGGCACGAAGGGTGAGGGGCCGCTTGGCTACCCTGCGGACGACGACCGGCGCCCGGGACAGGGAAACACCCTGCGGATCGGACCAGAGGGCGGCGGCGACATGCGCGCGCAGCCGGGCGGTGGCCTGCGCATCGGAGGGAACCACGAGTTCCCCCAGCCGCACGTTCAGATCGGGTCCGAACAGACGCTCCGCGCTGCTGCTCACGCGCAGCACCCGTCCCGTCCTGTCGAGGAGCAGGCTCGGGCTGCGGACCGTTTCCAGGGCGTCGGCGATGCCGGTGAGGCGCGCCTCGCCGAGGCTGTGGGCCAGCTGCGCGGCCCGGTTGAGGGGGGCGATGAGGCGCCGCAGGGCGATCTGGTCGTCCAACGTGTAGGCCCCCTGCTGGATGGTCCGCTGCATCATCATCACCCAGGCATCATCGCCCGCCTGGACCATCAGTCCGGCGGACCATTGAAAGCCGTGGCTGTGCAAGTAATCGGCATAGAACGGTTCGGACCGCATCGCTTCCGGCGTGGCATAGTCCTGATCCACGAACAGGCCGGTCCTGAGAAGCTTGGGCACGCCTCTCGAGCGGTAGTCGTTCTTCGACCAGCCACCGCGAAAGTATCCGTCGGCCAAGGCGTCGAGACTGGCGCTCATCGGCAGGCCGGGCACGCGGCCCTTCAACGGGATCGCGACGACCCCCCTCGCGCCCGTCGCGGTCGCGATCTTGGCGACTGCTTTGTCCCAGTCATGCGACTGTAGCGCGGATGTGACGAGCGAGTTCTCAATGTCCTGCAAAGTCTCGTCGTCGAGGTCCATCTCAGTCCTTCAGCGACACGGAACGCTCCCGCGTAACGCCGCACACTATCGGCGAAGGAAGGACTAACCCGGCCGGATCAGATTTGAAAGACCAACAGGTTTTTTCGCATGAAAAGGAAAATATCATCCGTCGAGGCAGTATAAGCCGGTTGGCTCTATCGGTCGTCCGGCATTCATTATTGAGCCGGGATCCTATCTGAGTCGACTGTCGGATCGTCGTTCGGTGAGGTTTCTCATCGTGCGATCGACCAACGATGCGCGCGAAAGCACGGGCGAACGCGTCGACCGGAATCCATCCGCCCCTATCCATGCCGCCCGCTCCGTCGCCGTCGAGGGGCGGGCCGAGGGCGGCGCCTCGGTTTGCCGTCCGGTCGCCGCGATCAGGCTGGCTCGTAGGCCGCCGACAGTCCGGTGCTCTCCGACGCCGTGTCCTGCGAAGGGGCACCCAAGGGGCCGGCATGAAGCCGGGCGATCAGCCGTGCCATGTCCTCGGGCAGGTCGGCGGCGCATTCGAGGCCGAAGGCGCGGTCTAGGGCTGGCATCGTGCTGCGCAGGAAGGCGTGGGACGCCTCCGCGCCGGGACGCGGCGGCGCCGACGCCGATGACGGGATGTGCAGGACGGGCGTGCCGAGGGTGGTTGTGGGCAGAGCGAGCATGGCTTCCACGGGGGTGCGCGACGCGCCTTGCGCGATCCCTCCGCTGGGCATTCGCGGCGGCCTGTCTCGTAAGGCCGCTCAAGCTAGACCGTATTGGTTGAACCGTAGCTGAAGGGCGCCCGCCGCCTTTGCCGCGATCCTGTCGCCGGGGCCGACAGCGGGATCAGATGTAGTGCCGGAAGACGACCTGGCTCTGGGGTTCCTTCGTCTTGCCGCGCTCGGATCCGTCGACCGTGGGGCGGCTCTGGATCAGGGATGCCGGCATCACCAGGGTGACGAGGGCGAGCAGCCAGCGGAAGGGACGTGCAACGGTCATGTCGGGTTCCTGGGCTGAGTCGCGGTCGGAGCGTCACCTTGAGATCATGCGCCTATGGCGGCTGAATGGTTCATGGCTGGCCGCTATCCGTTTCGCTGTGCCGGCGCGCACATCGGCTCTGCCTCCCTATAATGGCACCGGCTTCAGCGACGGTGCTGCCACGGCCGAGACGCCGAGCGCGATGGACCGCCGCCTGACGTGAGAATCCGTTCCGGTGCCATGGCGCGTCGGTCCCCCGCCTCCCCCGGGGAACCGCCGCGGGTTCATGCCGCCGGAGTGTCGGCGCGTGGCATGCGGGAACGGGGCTCCCGCCCGTGACGAGCGCCCCGTTCCTCATGACCCCGATCGCTTAGACCACGAGGATGTCCTGGAAAGTGATGACGGGGCGTGTGGTGAGGAGGGCGAACTGGAGGGCATCGGCCGATCCGCTGCCGTCCGCGTCGTAGGAGACGGTGCCCGTCCGCGAATCGTAGAGGATCCGGTCGTCCGCATCCACGACGGCACCGGCCGCTCCAAGGTCCTTGAAGGCGCCCGCCGCCAGGGTTCCGGCCTTGGTCAGTGCCGTGAAGATCCCGTTCTCGAGCCGGAGCGTATCGTCGATGGCGGCGAAGTCGACGATGCGGTCGACGTTGCCGGCGCCGAGTGCCGTGTTGAAGAAGAAGATGTCGGCACCGGCCCCGCCCTTCAGGATGTCGTCGCCCAGACCGCCATTGAGCATGTTGGCGCCGCCGTTGCCGGTCAACGTGTTGGCGAGGGCGTTGCCCTTGCCGTTGATGTCGGCGCTGCCGGTGAGAAGCAGGTTCTCGATCTCGCTGCCGAGAGTGAACGCTGCCGAACTCCGGACGAGATCGATGCCGCCCGCCGACGCCTCGACGATCGTGTCGCCGCCATCGGTGACGTAGGTGTCGTCGCCGAGGCCGCCGACGAGCCTGTCGGTGCCGGTCCCGCCATTGAGGACGTTGGCGGCGTCGTTGCCCAGGAGGGTGTTGTCGAGGGCATTGCCCGTCGCCTTGATCGCCGCCGTTCCCGTGAGGGTGAGGTTCTCCAGATTGTCGCCGAGGGTCAGGGTGGCCGAACTCCGCACGAGGTCGGTTCCGGCGCCGAGGGCCTCGACGATCGTGTCGCCGCCGTCGGTGACGTAGATGTCATCGCCCGATCCGCCGACGAGCCTGTCGGCGCCGGTGCCGCCATCGAGGATGTTGGCGGCGGCATTGCCGGTGATGCGGTTGGCCAGGGCGTTGCCGATGCCGTTGGTGACGGCCTTGCCCGTCAGGGTCAGGTTTTCGAGATTGTCGCCGAGGGTCAGGCTGACTGAGCTCTGGACGAGGTCGGTGCCGCCGTCGGCCGCCTCGACGATCGTGTCGGCGCCATCGGTGACGTAGGTGTCGTTGCCCAGCCCTCCGATGAGCGTGTCGCTGCCCTTGCCGCCGTTGAGGACATTGGCGGCGGCGTTGCCCCGGATCGTGTTGGCGAGGGTGTTGCCGGTGCCGTTGATCGCGGCCGAGCCGGCGAGGGTCAGGTTCTCGAGGTTCAGTCCGAGGGTCAGGCTGGCCGAACTCAGGACGAGATCGGTGCCCGCGGAGGCCGCTTCGGTGAGCGTGTCTCCGCCATCGGTGACGTAGGTGTCGTCGCCCAGCCCGCCAATAAGGATGTCGGCACCGCTGACACCGTCGAGGACGTTGGCGGCGGCGTTGCCCTGAAGCGTGTTGGCCAGGGCGTTGCCGGTGCCGTCGATGGCCCCCGTTCCGGTGAGGGTGAGGTTTTCGAGATTGTCGCCGAGGGTCAGGGAGACCGAGCTTTCGACGAGGTCGATGCCGGCATCGGCCGCCTCGGTGATCGTGTCTCCGCCATCGGTGACGTAGGTGTCGTCGCCGAGCCCGCCGACGAGCCTGTCGGCCCCGCCGCCGCCGTCGAGGCGGTTGGCCCCGGCATTGCCGGTGATCGTGTTGGCGAGGGTGTTGCCGGTGCCGTCGATCGCCGCCTTCCCCGTCAGGGTCAGGTTCTCGACGTTACTGCTCAAGGTGAGGGTCGCCGAGGCCTTTACGAGGTCGGTTCCGCCATTGATCGCTTCGGTGATCGTGTCTCCGCCATCGGTGACGTAGGTGTCGTTGCCCAGCCCGCCGATGAGCGTGTCGCTGCCCTTGCCGCCGTTGAGGATGTTGGCGGCACCGTTGCCCCGGATCGTGTTGGCGAGGGTGTTGCCAGTGCCGTTGATCGCGGCCGAGCCGAGAAGCGTGAGGTTTTCGACGTTTTCGCTCAGGATGGACGTGGCCGAACTCCGGACGAGGTCGGTTCCACCGCCCGGCGCTTCGATGATCGTGTCGCCGCCATCGGTGACGTAGGTGTCGTCGCCCAGCCCGCCGATGAGGATGTCGGCACCGCTGACACCGTCGAGGACGTTGGCGGCGGTGTTGCCCTGAAGCGTGTTGGCGAGGGTGTTGCCGGTGCCGTCGAGGGCCCCCGTCCCCGTGAGGGTTAGGTTTTCGAGATTGTCGCCGAGGGTCAGGGAAATCGAGCTTTCGATGAGGTCCGTGCCGGCATTGGCCGCCTCGGTGATCGTGTCTCCGCCATCGGTGACGTAGGTGTCGTTGCCCAGCCCACCGATGAGGATGTCCGCACCACCGCCGCCGTCGAGACGGTTGGCGGCACCGTTGCCCTGGATCGTGTTGACCAAGGCGTTGCCGGTGCCGTCGATGGCGACCGAACCCGTGAGAAGGAGGGTTTCGACCTCCTGGCCGGCGGCGATCACGAAGCTGGCGCTCGACCGAACGGTGTCGTTGCCAGCCCCCGTCGCCTCGAACACGCGGTCTCCGGCATTGTCGACGATGTAGGTGTCGTCGCCCCGCAGGCCTGACAATCCGTCGGCGCCGGCTCCGCCGTCGAGCACGTTCGCGCCGGCGTTGCCGCGCAGCGTGTTGCCGAGGGCATTCCCGGTCAGCGAGATCGCTCTCGTCCCGGCATCGTCGGTCGTCTGCAGGATCTCGATGTCCTGGGCCGCCTTCAAGGCGAAGCTGACGGCGGTCTTGATCGTATCGGAGCCGCTGCCCTCGGCCTCAATGACGATCTCGCTCGCGCTGCTGACGATGAACGTATCGTCGCCGCTTCCACCGGCGAGGGTATCCGCCCCTGCCCCGCCATCCAGCGTGTCGTTTCCGGCGCCGCCATCGAGCCTATTGGCGGCATCGTTGCCGGTCAGCCGGTCCGCACGAGCCGATCCGATCAGATGGGAGATGCCCGTGAGGGTATCGGTGCCGGCACCCAGCGTGTCCTGCGCCGACGCCACGTCGAGGCTGACCGTCACGGCCGCGGCCGCACCGGCATACGAGGCGGTATCGTCGCCATCACCGGAGATGGCGTCGTCGCCCAGACCGCCTTCCAGCGTGTCCTTGCCCAGCCCGCCATTCATCGTGTCGTTGCCCGCGTCACCCTTCAGAGTGTCGTCGAAGCCCGAGCCCTCGATGATGTCGTCCCCGGCGGAGCCTGTCAGGGTGATTCCGGCAGTCAGGCCCCTGTCGAAGACGTAGATCGAGTCGCCCTCCCCGACCCGGGTCGAAAAGTCGACCGTGCCGCCCTCGCCTCTCAAGCGGACGTCGATCCGTGTCGAGGACGAACTCGCGTCGCTGAGACCGGTGAACGAGGAAAACTGGGCCGCCGTGCCGAGGACGTCGGTGGAGACCAGAGTCTCGACATTCGTGAAGCTAAATTGTCCGAGGTCGGTGGACCTGACCGTGTCGAGCCCCGCGCCGCCGTTCACGCTGCCACCGACATCGGCACCGGAATACATCTCGAAGAGATCGTCGCCTGTGCCCCCGTTCAACGTATCGGTGCCGAGGGAAGTGTAGAAATAGTCGTTGCCGGCGCCGCCGGTGAGGACATCGTTGAAACTGGTTCCCTGGAAAACATCGTCCTTCGACGAGCCTGTCGCGATGAGCCGGGTCGTCAGGGAGGAGCCATTGAACGACACGGAATGGTTGCCCGTGACCACACCGGATAGATCGATGCGCCCGCCGGCGCCGTTAAGGATAAAAGCGATCTGAGCGTCCGGCTGGCTGCTGTTGAGAATTGTTCCGAACGAGGCCAGTTGGGAGAGCGTTCCATCGAAGTAATTCGTGTCGAGGATCTCGACATTCTTGAAGCTGAGCGTGCTGAAATATGTGCCCCTGACGGTGTCGATGCCGGCGCCGCCGTCGATCGTGCCCGAGGCGTCGGGGGTTTCGAGCCGGAATGTGTCGTTGCCGGCATCGCCGTTCAGTGTGTCGCCGCCACTGCTGGTGGTGAAGATGTCGTCACCGGCACCGCCGTGGAACGTGTCGGCGAGCCTAGCGCCGTTAAAATTGTCGCCGTTGATCGATCCCGTTACCGTGAACCCGGCGCTGGATTCGAAATATGCAATGCCCACCGAAACGGAATCGGTAGCTTCGAGGTATTGACTGAAATCGATTGTTCCGCCGGCACCTGTCAAGTTGATACTAATCTGTGATCCTTCATGGACGCTATCGATGATGCGACCGAAGGAAGATAGCTGGCCTACTGTTCCGGTGACGTAATCCGTATCGAGGGTTTCGACGCCCGTGAAGCTGTAGTTGCCCAAATGAGAACCGGTGACGACATCGGTTCCCGCACCACCGTCCACCGTGCTACCCGCCGAATTGGTCTGCGCACCGATCCGGAACGTGTCGTTGCCCGCCCCGCCGTTCAGGGCATCGGTGCCATCGGACCCGTCGATTCGGTCGTTGCCGTCGCCGCCGTTGATCGTGTCGTCGAAGTCGGAGCCTTGGAGCGTGTCGTCGTTGACCGTCGCGGTTATAGTCACGCCGGCGGTCTGGTAGCGGCCGTCAAACTGGATCGATTGAGCCCCCGTGATCCGATTGGTGAAATCGATCGTTCCGCCCGCGCCGGAAAGATCGAGGGTGATCCGATCGTCGGCGCCCCCGCCGGACGTGATGGTGGCAAAGGCCGACAATTGTGCGATCGTCGTGTTGATGTATGCAGAACGCAAGATTTCGACGGAGGTGAACTGGTAATCGCCGAAGCTACTTCCCACGACGGTATCCGTGCCGGCGCCGCCGTTCACCGTCCCAGCCATGCCGGCACTCGCGCCGAGGTTGAAGACGTCGTTGCCGGTGCCGCCGTTGAGCGTGTCGCTGCCTCCGTAGTTCGACGACAGTTCGTCGTCTCCACCCCCGCCGTTGAGGATGTCGTCGAAGACGGAACCGGAGAGGGCGTCGGCCCTGGCGCTTCCCCTGACGGTGATGCCGGAGGTCAGCCCGTTGTCGTACATGCTGACCGTGTCGGTGCCGGTCACGCGATTGGTGAAGTCGATCGTCCCGCCCGCGCCGTTCAGGATGAAGTTGAACCGTGTGCTCGAGGCGGAACTGTCGATGATGTTCTGAAAGGAGGCCAATTGCGCGACGGTGGCGTAGACGAAACTGGAATCCAGCGTCTCAACGTTGGTGAATGTGTAAGTGCCGAGAGCAAAGGCTGTGACGGTGTCCGCGCCGGTGCCTCCGTTGATCGTGCCTCCGTCGCTGAATCCGCCCGTGGTCTGGAAAAAATCGTTGCCGGCCCCGCCACGCAGCGTGTCCGCACCGCCGCCGCCACCGTAGATCGTGTCGTCCCCGGCCCCGCCGTCGATCGTGTCGTCGAACCGCGAACCATTCAGGGCGTCGCCGTTGACGGTGCCGGTGACGGTGATGCCGGACGTCAACTCGTTAGTGGAGAGGTAGATCGAATCCGAGCCTCCGATGCGATTGGTGAAGTCAATCGTGCCACCGTCGCCCCTTACTCTGACCGAGATTTGCGTGCTCGTCGCTTCGCTATCCACGAGGCTAACGAAGGAGGAAACTTGTGTGATCGTTGCGTTGATCCATGGCGTATCGAGCACCTCGACGCCGGTGAAGCTCGCCCCCCCGAGGTTCTGGGCGCGCACCGTATCCGTTCCGGTGCCGCCATCGACCGTGGCGGTTCCGTCGTAGTCGCCGATTCCTCGAAAGGTGTCGTTGCCGGCCCCGCCACGCAGGGTGTCCGTACCACCTCCGATGTCGCTGATGATCGTGTCGTTTCCGGCGCCGCCGTTGATCGTGTCGTCTCCGGCCCCGCCATCGATCGTGTCCTCTCCGGCGCCGCCGTTGATCGTGTCGCCGAAGCGTGAACCATTCAGGGTGTCGCCGTTGACGGTGCCGGTCACAATTGCGCCGGAGGTCAACCCGTCACTGGAGAGGTAGACCGAATCGGAGCCGCCGATCCGATTGGTGAAGTCGATCGAGCCGCCCTCACCCATCATCCTGACCTGGATCTGCGAGATCTCCGCCTCGCTATCGATGAGACTGCCGAAGGATGAGAGTTGCGCGATCGTGGCGTTGACCCTTGGCGTATCGAGCACCTCGACGCTGGTGAAGCTCGCCCCCCCAAGGGTCTGGGCACGCAGCGTATCCGTACCGGTTCCGCCATCGACCACGACGGTTCCGCCATAGCCGCCGATCACGCGAAAGGTGTCGTTGCCGGCCCCGCCATCGAGGCGGTCTTCGCCGTCATCGTAGACCACGATCGAATCGTTGCCCGCCCCGCCGGAGATCGTGTCGCTGCCGAAGCCCCCGTCGATGGCGTTGGCGCCGGCGTTGCCGATGAATGTTTCGCTCAAGGAGGAGGAGCCGATGATCGCGATGGGCGACGCGCCGAGGAGGGTTATGGTTTTCGCGGTTCCGGCGGTTTGCAGGGAAATGCCGGTCACGCTCGCCGGCGCGTCGAAACTGAGGTCGTCGACCGTCACCGCCGTGGACTCGTTCCCGGCATAAGCCGATGAAATCACGATCGTATCGCCGGGGCTCGATGCGGCGATGGCATCGGCGATCGTTGCGTAGGTACCGGGAACATTGAGCTGAGCCATGATGGTCGTCTTCCCCTGGAAACGCGCCGTGACGTTCTCGAAGCTCGAACATGACGGGTGTCGTCCGGGGAGCCTTAAGTGACTGGCCAAGCTCCTCCATCACCCATATGGGGGATAGGAGGCGGATTAATCAGCAGTGTCACTGGGGTGAACTTTCTCATCGACAACCGGCAAAGACCGAATGTACGTCACTTCATGATATTGCCGTGGATGATTTTCGGTTAGCCCTCCTGTGGTGAAATAAGTCAGTAGCACGTGGTTGGTCGATTGCCGTAGGGGATTGAGGTGGCAGCGAGTTCAGATAATCTGATCGACCATATTTACGAAGCCGCAGTCATTCCGGAGATGTGGCCCAGTGTACTGGCCGAACTCGTGCGGGTCGGCGAGGGAAATGGCGCGCTTTTGTTCACAACGGTGGGCAGCGAGTTCCGCTACGTCACGTCCCCGGGCTTCGAGGCGGGAATCGCAGAGTATGTCGCCGGAGGCTGGCCGGCGCGGACCGACAGGCCGGCGCGGTTGTTCGCCCGGGAACATGCCGGCTTCCTCACCGATCTCGACGTCTACACCGAAGCGGAGATGGAGGTGGAGCCGGTCTTCCGCGACTTCCTGCGGCCGAGGGGGCTGGGCTGGGGCGTCGCCAGCGCCATCGCGGTGCCGAGCGGGGATCGCCTCGTCTTCGACGTGGAGCGGGAATTCGCGCGCGGACCCGTCCCCGGCGAGATCGTCGCCCGCCTCGATGCCCTGCGCCCCCACCTCGCCCGGGCAGCGACCCTATCGGCGCGGCTGCGGTTGCAGACCGTCCAGGTGGCGGCTCAAGTGCTCGATGTCGTCGACATTCCCGCCGCGATCCTCGGCAAGCGGTCCCAGATCCTGGCGGTCAATGCCGGCTGCGCGGCGTTCCTCGGAGGCACCATCCGGGAGGCGCATCGCCTGACCCTGTCCAACCCGGAGGCGGACCGCCTGCTGGAGCGGGCCCTCGAAGGGCTGGCGACGGAGCGGCGGACCTCGACCCGGTCCATCCCGATCCCGGCCACCGACGAGCGCGGCCCGCTGATCCTGCATCTGCTGCCGATCCGGCGGGCGGCGGCGGACCTGTTCAACGCCGCCTCCGCCATCGCGATCGTCACGCCCGTGGTGCAAGGCGCCGCGCCAGACCTCACCGTCCTGTCCGGCCTCTTCGACCTGACCGTGGCCGAAGCGCGGGTGGCGCGCGAGATCGCCCTGTGCAGGACGGTGGAGGACATCGCCCTGCGGACCGGCGTCGCCACCAGCACGGTCCGGACGCAGCTGCGATCCGTCCTGTCCAAGACCGGAACCAACCGCCAGGCCGAACTCGTCGGGCTCCTCGCGGGAACGACCCCGGGGGACTGGCGGACATCGTAGGGATCGGGCCGTTCGATCCGAGGAGATGCCTGTATGAAGCGCGACACCTGCTCGACTCCGCCGGATCGCCATGACCCTTCCTGATCCGCTGCGCCTCGTCGATGCCTGCTACGCGGCCGCCCTCGATGCCTCGCTCTGGCCCGGAGTTCTCGATCAGGTGAGCGCCTGCCTCGGGGCGCGGGGGACGGTGATCGTCTCCCAGGACCCTCGCCGGACGGCCGACACGCTCCATTCGGACAGTCTGCGGGAGGTGCACGCCGCGTATAGCGGCGGGTGGTGGGAACATGACACCCGCATCGCGCGGGCGCGCTCGTTCGGGATGCGGCCCGGCCTCATCGTGGCGGACCCGATGCTGTTCTCGCCGGGGGACAAGCGGAAGGATCCCTTCTTCCAGGATTTCTGCGCCCAGCACGGTCTCGACGAACTCATGGCCTTCTGCGCCCCCGATCCGGGCGGCGGGCTGATGTCGGTCAGCGCCCTGCGCGAGGCCCGCAAGGGGTATTTCGAGGCGGGCGAGATCGCCCTCCTCGCGCAGGTGGGGCCGCATGTCGCCCGGGCCTTCGACCTCACGACGCGGCTGGGCGTCGCCCACCGGGCGGCGGCCGATCTCGGTACGGCCCTGGCGCGGGCGGAGATCGGCGTCGTCCTGCTCGACCGGGGCGGCGCTGTGCGGTTCGTCAATCCCGGCTCCGAAAGGATGGTCGCCGGCCGTCTGAAGATCTCTCCGGGACAGCCCGTGAGGACCGTCGTGGCGGCCGATGGCCCGCGACTCGACCGTCTCGTCGCCGCTGCCCTGGCGGAGGGCAGGTTCTGCGCCGCCGAGCCCATCATCCTGCGTTCGTCGGACGGGTCCCCTTGCCTCCTGGCGGAGGCGATGCCTCTGCGCGCCGGTGAGCCCGGCCTCGAACTGATCGGCTCGACCAAGGGCGGTGCCCTGCTCCTGCTCCACCCCATGACGCCGCCGGACCTCGTCTCCATCGCGCCGCAACTCGAGCAATTGGGCCTGACACGGATGCAGGCCCTGGTGGCGATGGCCATCGGCCGGGGAAGTTCGCCCCGGGAGGCGGCGGAATCGCTCGCGATCCGGGAGGGCACCGTGCGGGTTCACCTGAAGGCGATCTTCGGCAGGCTCGGCCTCAGGCGCCAGAGCGAACTCGCCATCATCGTGGCTCGCCTGGATGCCATCCTGAGCCGGCGGCGGGAGCGCGAGGGCGGCACCGGGTGCTGAGCGGCTCAGGTCTTATCGGGTCCCGAAAACGCAAAAAGCCGCCCGGAGGCGGCTCGTCGCGGAGAGATGACTCTCATGTCATGCGCTGGAAGCCCGAACGCTTCCGGCTGCTTCAGTTGAAGGTGTCGATCTCAGCCGACTCGTAGCTGGTGACTTCCATGCCGACACACACTTCCTGAACGACGGGGGCAGTCCAAGCCATGATGTTTCTCCTGCGTTGCAAGTCTTCTTTAGAAGACATCTCGATTGCGCGGGCTCACCGCGCTTGAGAGATACCTATTGCCCGCCCCCCGCCAAAGCAAGCCGAAAGACGGAAATATCCTGCAGGAGTCCCTTAGTTTTCTCTCATGGAACGGTGCATGAAGCCTCATGAGCAGAGGGCGCGTCAGGTTCGGGCGAAGGCCGCAGCGTCGGCGACCTGATCCTCGCCCGGAATCTGCCCGGTATACAGGACGAACTGCTCCAGGGCCTGCAGCACCACGACCTCGTGGCCGGTGATGAGGCGCTTCCCCACGTCTTCGGCCGCGCGCAGGAAGGGCGTCATCGAGGGCAGCGCCACCACGTCGAAGGCGATGGTGCTGGCGGCGATCTGAGGGGCGGGGAAGGCGAGGACATCGGCCTGCGGGCCTTCCATGCCCAGGGGCGTGACGTTGATGAGGAGCGGGGCCTGTGCCTCGCCGATCTCGGCGCGCCAGGCATAGCCATGGCTGTCCGCCAGGGCCCGTCCGGCCGGCTCGTTGCGGGCGACGACCGTGCCGTTCGGGAAGCCCGCATCGCGCAGGGCCGCGACGACGGCCTTGGCCATGCCGCCGGAGCCGCGCAGGAGGAACGGCGTGAGGGGATCGACCTCGTGCTTTTCGAGGAGCAGGCGGATGGCGATGTAATCGGTGTTGTAGCCGGTGAGGCGCCCGGCCTCGTTCACCACCGTGTTGACGCTGTCGATGGCCGCCGCCGAGGCTTCGAGGCGATCGAGAAGCGGGATCACGGCTTCCTTGAACGGCATCGAGACGGCGCAGCCGCGAATGCCGAGAGCCCGTATGCCGCCGATCGCGGCGGGCAGGTCGGTGGTGGTGAAGGCCTTGTAGACATAGTCGAGCCCCATGAGCTCGTAGAGCCGGTTGTGGAAGCGCGACCCGAAATGGCCCGGTCGTCCCGACAGGGACATGCACAGCGTGGTCTCGCGTCCGATCGGTGGCTTCATCGCGGTCTCCGGCTGGCCGGAGGCGCGGTGCGTCCCGCGTTCCGGTCCCGGAGCGATACCATGTCCCGTGCTGCGTCGCGCCCGTCAGAGCTTCCGGCTGCGCCCATCCTCCAGGATCGCCTCGGCATGGTACCAGCTGTCGCCGAAATCCATCCTGGGCAACGCCGTCGGCTGCGCAATGCGCCCTACGAGGTCCACCACGGCATTGATGCCCTTCCGCATGCCTGTCGAATAGGCACGTGCGGGTGATGCGTCCTTTCTGGGCACGAAAGTGAAGATTTCGGCCGAATTCCGAGGTGCGCTCAAAGTCATGGTTCGACGTCTCCGATGGCTGCTGGGCGTTCATGCCCCCGACGTCTCGTGATGATATGAGCAGTGTCTGATATTTGCACCGGCTAAACGTACGAAAAACAGTACATGCCGGTAATTCGAGCATGCCTTAATTTGTTTCACGCAAAGAATGATGGTGCACTGCCGCGGCTCGGGTCCTCAGGCGATCCCCTGCCCCGGGCCGATCCGGTTCTCCGGCCCGGCGCCCGACGTCCGTGAGAGGGGCGCGGTCCATCGCCGCGGCGAGACGAATCCCGACCTCCGCCGCCTCATGTCGTCCGGAACCATCGCGGCGTGAATCTCTTGATCCGTCCTAGCAAGCGCGCGACGAAATCATGATGTCACCTGGATCGAGCTTTGCCGTGCGCAAATAGTTGCGGGGTCACGATCCAGGTCATCGTCGATGAAAGCGCGCCGCGGCCTGTCCGATGCGTCACGAATTCACTCACGGAGGAACGAGCCATGGGCATTTTCACCAAGGACATCCAGACTCTCGACGACCTGTTCGTGCACACCCTGCAGGACATCTATTACGCCGAGAATCAGATCACCAAGGCGCTGCCGAAGATGATCGCCAAGGCGACCGCTCCCGAACTCAAGAGCGGGTTCGAGAAGCACCTCAAGGAAACCGAAGGCCAGATCGAGCGCCTGGAGAGGGTCTTCAAGATGCATGGCCATACGCCGAAGGCGGTGACCTGCCCGGCCATCGACGGCATCATCAAGGAGACCAACGAGGTTTCCGGAGAGATCGGCGACAAGCAGGTTCTCGATGCCGCCCTCATCGCCTCCGCCCAGGCGGTGGAGCATTACGAGATCACGCGCTACGGCACCCTCGTGGCGTGGGCCAAGCAGCTCGGCCGGGACGATTGCGCTGGCGTGCTGCAGCAGACCCTGGACGAGGAGCGCGCCACCGACGAGCGCCTGACACGTTTGGCCGAGAGCCAGGTCAACCGCCGCGCCGCCTGACCCGAGAACGCCGCCCTCCCCGGTCGGAGGGCGGCCCGTCCGTCAGGCCGGGAAGAACTGGTTGGCCGGGCGCGGCAGGCCGAGATGGTCGCGCAAGGTCGTGCCTTCGTATTCGGTGCGGAACAGGCCCCGCCCCTGGAGTTCCGGCACCAGGGTATCGACCACGTCGTCGAGGCCTTCCGGCACGAAGGGGAACATGACGTTGAACCCGTCGCAGGCCCGCGTCACGAGCCATTCCTCCATCTGGTCGGCCACCTCGGCCGGCGTCCCCACCATGGTGAGCCCACCATAGCCGCCGACCCGCTGGGCGAGTTCGCGCACCGTGGCCCCGGTCTTCCGGGCATAGCCGACGATCTGGGCCTGGGCGCTCTTGCTGGCATTGGTCTCCGGGAGATCGGGCAGGGGGGCGTCGAGGTCGAAGCCCGAGGCATCGACGCCGAGGCGCACCGAGAGGTTGGCGATACCGCTGTCCGTGGGCACGAGCGCATCGAGCCGGGCCTTCTTGGCCTCGGCTTCGTCGCGCGTCTCGCCGAGGACGATGAAGGCGCCGGGCAGGATCTTGAGATGGTCGGGATCGCGGCCGGCGGCGGGCATCCTGCCTTTCACGTCGGCGTAGAAGTCCTGGGCAGCGGCGAGTTTCGAGCCGGCGCCGAACACCATCTCGGCGGTCTCGGCGGCGATCTGGCGTCCCGCTTCCGACGCGCCGGCCTGCACGATCACGGGCCAGCCCTGGACGGGACGGGCGATGTTGAGCGGCCCCTTCACCTTCAGGAACTCGCCGGCATGGTCGAGGACATGGAGTTTGTCGGGGTCGAAATAGACCCCCTCCTCCACGTCGCGGATGAAGGCGTCGTCGGCCCAGGAATCCCACAGGCCTGTGACCACGTCGAAGAACTCCCGCGCGCGGGCATACCGGACCGCATGGTCGAGATGGGCGTCCCGGCCGAAATTCAGGGCCTCGTCCGGGTTGCCGGAGGTGACGAGGTTCCAGCCGGCGCGGCCGTTGGAGATATGGTCGAGGGAGGCGAACTTCCGGGCCACATGATAGGGCTCGTTATAGGTGGTGGAGGCCGTGGCGATGAGCCCGATCCGTTCGGTGACGGCGGCGAGGGCCGGCAGCAGGGTCATCGGGTCGAAGGAGGTCACGGTGGCGCTGCGCTTCAGCGCGGCCATGGGCATGTTCATCACCGCCAGATGGTCGGCCATGAAGAACGCATCGAACTTGGCCACCTCCAGGCGCTGGGCGAAGCGCTTGAGATGGGGAAAGCTGAAATTCGCGTCCGGATATCCGCCGGGATAGCGCCACCACGCGGTGTGGATGCCGATCGGCCGCATGAAGGCGCCGAGATGCAGGCGACGAGGTTGGCTCATGCGGGGCTGTCTCCGTCCGGCCGATGAAAGCACGGTGTTGGAATACAGTAGCGGCGGGAGAAAAGGGTTCTGGTTTTTGCCGAGCTAGGCAACGACCATGCTGGGAAGCCGCCGCCCTCACGAACGGCGCTTGCGCCAGAGCAGGATGCCCCGGCAGGCGACGTCCCGCACCCGCCTGTCGAGGGCGGGATAGCGGCGCAGGGTCGCGACCAGCCTCGCCCGCGCCGCGCCCGTCAGGCCGCGCCAGCCGAGCGGCGCGACGAGGTCCACCAGCGGCAGGGGCTCGACCCCGAAACGGCGTTTGTAATCGTAGTCGCCGATGCTGAAATCGAACGAGCGGCAGCCCTCTCGGTGGAGGGCCTCCATGGTCTTGTCGATCACGAGGCGGCCCGGCGAGCAGTTCGACCACCCCTCCCCGGCATTGCTGATGCGGATCATGACGTAGGTGTCGGCATCGCGGATGCCGAGCAGCGCGGCGACGACCTCGTCTCCCGCCATCAGGGCGCTGACGACGGCATAGCCGCGGCCGAGGCCCCGTCCGACCAGGCGACGGTAGAACGCGTCGAACTCGGCCTCGTCGAGGCGGTAATCGGCGCCGAGGCTGCGCATGCGCGCCTCCTGCTGGCGCGCCATCACCTTCAGGACCCGCTGGGCCTCGTCTTGGTCGGTGACGATGCGGAAATCCGTCTCGGGCTCGCGGGAGAACACCCGCCAGCTTCGCTCCAGTTCCTTGCGCACGGTCTTGGCGAGGCTGCGATGATAGGCATCCCAGTCCTCGCCCGTCCTGACCTCGTTGCCGTTGAGCGGGCACGGGCACACGCCCCTGAGGAGAGACAGCGGATTGGGTCCGTCGGCCAAGGTCGCCGGCATCTTGCGCAGGGAGAGAAGGTCGGCGCGGGGCAGCGCGGAGCGGATCGCCCGCCAAAGCTCCAGGGCGCCGGCATGGTCTCTCGGAGCCGCTGGGCCGAGGAGCGGCGCGTTGTAATCGGTGAGGCCGAGATCGGCGAAGGCGATGATGCGGCGGGTCCCCGTCTCGTCGATCACGAGGGGAAGATGCAGCGCGAGCGCGCCCGTCGCCCTGTCCCGCGCCGTCACCAGGAGGGGCGTCAGCCCCGCGCGGGCGTGGAGCGATTCATACCAGGTCTCGATCCAGACCGGATCCTGGAACGGCGTCGGCGCACCCGTCCATCCGGGCACGCACTCCGTCCAGTCGGATGCGACCGCCACATCATAGCGTCGCGCTCCCGACGCACCAGTTCCCGATGGCGCGATGCCCCGGCGATGGGCCGGGAGCGCCGTCCCGCTCACGCCGGAGCGGAGAGTTCGAGGATCTGGCCCGGTCGGGCCGCATCGAGGCGGAAATCAACGGCGCGGCGGGCAGCGCGCTCCTTCTTCACCCAATCACTGTTGCGCAGCAGCTTCTGCATCACCGCTTTGGACCAGTAGCCCGGCCCGGTGATGGCGTGGCTCGCCGGCTCGCGGCCGAAGCGATGGCGCAGCATGCCATTGGCGAGGTTGACGATCTGCTTGCGGCGGATCGGCTCGTCCACGAAGGAGACCGTCATCGACACGTTGAGGCAGTCGAGGTTCTCGACCCGGTGCGGCGCGTTGAGGGGCCAGCTCAGCATCTGGCCGGGCGACAGCTCCATCACCTGGGCATGGGCGTCGTACCAGGGCGCGTAGGGCATATCGACCTCCACATCGAACAGGGCGATGTCCTCGAGATGCCTCGGCGTCACGAAGGGCGGGGTCGAGGGATAGACGTAGACCCGCTTGGCGCCGATGATCTGCCACAGGTGCTGCCCCGGCAGGTCGGCATGATAATAGACCTGGGCGTTGGGTGACGAGATCAGGATGCCGCAGGTGGATTTCGCCGGCGAGAAGCCGGGAACGCGCCGGGCCAGCTCCTCGAATAGGGCGTCGAGCGTGTCGCTGTAGCGCCGGTCCACGGTCTCGACATTGCGCAGGTTGAGCCACATCCGCCCTTGGGCGATGGACTCGATCACCTGCGCGCCGGGAAGTCCCCCGGTCTCGCCCTCGCGCCAGAACTTGCGCTGACCGGGCGCGCCCATATGGACGAGGCTGTACTGGTCGCGCGGATAGGTGTCGATCAGGTCGGCCAGGGCCTCCCGCGAGAACAGGGGGGATTGGTGCAGCCGATGCTCGAGCCGCAGGGGCTGATGGCCCCAGAGGGCGCTGTGGGTCTCGTCCCAGGAGGTGAAGATCGGGTCGTTCATGGCTACGGTCAATCCGTATCGTGTCCCGCTGCTCTTCAGACGAGGTGGGTCGGTCCCCCTGCGGGACAGGTCCGATCCATTTCCGGACATCATATCCGACTGAGATGGAATCTTTGCATTCGCGGTGCCGCCGGGACAGGATTTCTGCGCGGGCCGCGTGAATACGCTGTCGTGCTCCTCGTCGAAGAGCCGTCGGCGGGCGGATCGAGCGCTTTAAACCGTTCGGGCGAAAGCCTTTCGCAAGCGACGGCCTGCTAGGACCGCGCGGTCACGTTCTCTTCCGGAATCTCGCCGCATGACGCAACGCCCTGGACCGGGAGAGACGAAGGCACCCTCCCCTTGCCTCCATCTCATGGGAACGGGGCATCCGCCCTGCGGCGTCGGCGATTTCGCGGGCCAGCTGGTGGAGGCGCTCGGGCTTCAGGGACAGCCTCAGGAGACCCTCGTGCTCGCGCCGGGCCGCGTGCCGCTCGGCCAGATCTGGCGCGCCGTGGGGAAGAGCCGCGCGGTCGTCGCCAACCTGCCCGTGGTCGCCTGGAAGCGGGCGTTCTCCGGGCCGCCTTCCGCCTTCGCCATCGCGCTCCTGCAAGGCCGGCGACGGGTCGCGATCCTGCACGAATGGGGCAGCCTGCACCGCCTGCGTCGGCTCGTGCTGAGGCCGCTTCTCCTCCTCGCGGACACGATCGTCCTCCTGTCGCCCCAGGTCCGGGACGAGCTCGCCGCCGATCCGGTGATCGGCCGTCTCGCCCGGCGGGCGGTGATGATGCCCCTGCCCCCGAACATCACGCGGCCCGAAATCAGCGTGCCGAGCGCTCTGTCCGAGCGGATGCGCGCCGCCCGTGAGCAGGGCCGTCTCGTGGTCGGTCATTTCGGCTCGATCTATCCGGGCAAGCAGCCGGAGGCGATCCTCGACATCGCCGCCAGCCTGAAGGTCCGCGGCGCCGATCCGCTCGTCGTCTTCATCGGTTCGTTCATCCGCGCCTCGGACGGAATCGAGGACATTTTCCGGAACAAGGTCGCAGCACTCGGCCTCGCCGAGACCGTGGTGGTCTCCGGCTACGTCGCCTCGCCCGAGGAGCTGTTCGGCCTGTTCGACGAGGTCGATGCCTTCGTCTACGTCCTCCCCGAGGGGCTCACCGCGCGCCGCGCCAGCATCCTGGCCTGCGTCCAGGCCGGACGCCCGGTCATCGTCACCGAGTCGGTGCGTTCGGACGAGTTCGATCACCATCCGCGCTTCCGTGCGCTCCTGTCCGGCGGGGCCATCGTCCTCGCCCCGGGCGGCGCCGGACCGGAGGCCTATGCCGACCTCGCCCTGGCCGCGTCGGGACGGCCGACTCTGCCCCCCGCCCTCGATCGCCGGGTCTGGTTCGCCGATGCCGCCAGTAGCCTTAGGGATGCCCTCGGCTGACGGTCCGAGGGTGCGAACCTTGCCCTTTCGCAGCGATCGAAGGGCAAGGAGACGCGTTATGACCCAATCTGACCCAAGCGGCGTTCCGGAAACGAGCAGGTCCGGCTGGTCCGGACACTGGGCGGTCGGCGGGCTGGTCGTCGGCTGCGTGGCGACCGTGCTCTGGTGCGGCCTCCTGATGACCCTCGGCGGCTGGGCCGTCGGAATCATCGAGTTCTGAGGGAGCCATCCCGAACGTGGGGCGTCTCACGCGCTGCGGAAACGGGCGAGGTAGCGCAGGCCGAAGACGGAGATCAGGAAGGTGACCCAGACCGGGTCTCCTCCATCGAAGAAGAAGCTCTCCATGCAGGAGAGCAGCAGGCCGAACAGCCAGACCTGTACGAAGATCGTCACCAGCGGGTCGGCCCGGCCGTTCGCCTCGATCCTCATCACGTCCCGCAGGGGGGCGGCGACGAAGATCGCGAGAACGATAACGAGGCCGGGCAGGCCCAGGGTGACGGCGGTGTCGAGATAGCTGTTGTGGCTGTGCGAGGCGTATCCGGCCCAGCTCGACCCGTCATCGGACGCCGCGCGCACGGTGACGTTGTTCCAGAATGCCGAGAAGCCGTAGCCGGTGAGCGGACGCGCCGTGAGGGCCTCGATGGCGAACTGCCATACATCGGTCCGACCGGTGAAGGTGGAATCCACGGGCAGAGCCCGCACGACGGCGGCGAGGGGCTCGCTCACCACCGTGCCGACGCTGAACAGGTTGATCGTGAAGAGCGGAACCAGCGTGAGGAGGATTCGGCCCGCGAACGAACGGATGACGCCGAACAGCCCCGTGATCGCCAGCACCGCCACCAGGAGCGCCGTCGCGCTCTTGCCTTCCGAGCCGAGGAGGAACAGCACCGACAGGGCGACGATGACGAGGCCCACCGTCGCGAGCCCCGAACGCGCCACGGCGATGCCGATGAAGACCAGCATGGCCATGACCGCCGCCGCACTGTTCTTATGGCCGAACACGCCGCGCCAATTGCCCGCGAGCATGGGCTCCCCCACGTCCTTCGCCTGATGGATGGCGAGGTCCGGCGCGAGCAGCATGCCGAGGTAGCAGGCGCCCAGCAGCAGAAGGGAGGCAATGGCCAGGAGGTTGCGCAGATCGGTCCGCGACCGCGCCAGCAGGGGCAGGCAGGCGGCCGCCAGCATCACGGAGCCCGCGAGGGTCAGGCGCTTGGCCGACGTCCCGGGATCCTGCGACAGAACGACGTTCACGGCGAGCCACGCTCCGAGCGCCAGGAACCAGGGCGAGGCGAAGCCGCGCAAGGCTTTGGCGTGAGCCGGGAGCGTCAGGGCGAGGCACAGCAGCGCGAGAAGGCCGAAGCCCGCATAGGTGAGCCCCTCCCGCCCCGTGGCGAGTTCCAGGACGTCCGGATTGCTGAGATCCTGGAACGGTTTGAGCGAAATCCAGCTGAGCAGCAGGACCGCGAGGAAGACGACCTTGCGCGCGATGAGGATGGCGGGCGTGTCCGCGAGTACCGCCTGCAGGCGGCGCCATCCGCCGGGCGCTGCCTCCGATGCCGGCACTCCGATCGCCCCCGTCTTCATCGACCCGCCACCTTCATCTCCCGCGCGTCCGCAGGCGCGGGGTGCTGGCGCGGTAGGGCTGCGGCTCGACGCCCAGGGCGGCGAAGCAGCGCCCGAGGGCTACGAGGATCGGATGCAGGGCGATGGTGGGTTCCCGTGTCCGCGCCAGATTGAGGATGGCGCGTCCGAACGAGACCCCGAAGATGGCGAAGGATTTGCCGGCCAGGGTCACGAGGCCCAGACTGCCCTGCGCATGCTTGCGCTCGATCCGGTAATTGATGGCGCCGATCCGCAGGCCGCGTGCGGCGAGCCATCCCGTCCGCGTGCGGGCGAGAGGCACCGTCTCGGTGATGACCGCATCCGCCTCCCAGTAGAAGGTCACGCCGGAGCGGCGGGCACGGGTGAAGAAGTCGGTGTCGCCGCCGCCGAGGAAATTGTAGCTCGTGTCGAAGGGCGGAGCTCCCATCAGCGCGAAGGTGCGCCGCGTGATCAGGCAATTGCCGCTGCCGTAGATCATCGGAACCGGCCCGCTCTTGTCGTAGGCGGGGGCGAAGGCGGGGTGGGTGTCGAGGCCGGGCCGTGTTCCCGGTTGGAAGCGCGGGATCACCGGGCCGCCGACGATGCCGACCCCCGTGCGCTGCGCCGTGGCCACCATGCGCTCCAGCCAGTCGGGCTGTGCCAGCTCGTCGTCGTCGATCATCAGGAAATAACGGGTGTCGGGATAGGCCGTGAGGGCAGTGGTGAAGGCGCGGTTGATCGCCGAGCAATTGCCCTGGCGCTGCTCGACCACGCATTGGCCCTGGAGCGGTCCCTTCGCGAACACCGCTTCGGCGGCCGCCAAGCCGGCCTGCGACGCGCCGTCGTTGTCCACCACCACGACGGCGAAGCGGAGACCGGTCCGCTGGCGCGCCAGGGAGGCGAGGGTCTGGACGAGGTGCTCCGGCCGTTTGAAGGTCGGGACGCAGACCACCGCGTCGAAAGGATTGGCGCGCGCCATCACGACGCGCTTCCGGTGAAGCGCTCAATCACGGTCATCAGCGGCTTGGGCCTCAGGTCGGAATCCAGCGGAAGCGGCCGGTTCGCCGTGCCGTCGGGACGGGTGAAGTATATCGGCACCCAGGTATAACGATCCGTAATGCCCCAGGTAAGAACCTCGCTCGGTGGTATCACTTCATCCACGATCCGCAGGAAGTCGGCTGCTTTCCGCGCGATGATCTCGTCGCGGATGGCGACGTCCGTCGGCAGGCCGACATCGATCACGTCGAGCTCGGTGATCAGAACGTCGAGCTTCATCGCCGCGATCTCCCGCAGGAAGCCCTGAAGGCCGTCCCGGTCGATCTCCCGGTCGGCGAACAGGTGAGCCTGCAGGCCGATGGCGTGGATCGGGATGCCCCGGTCGAGAAGGGAGCGCGCGATGGCGAGGATGCCGGCGCGCCGCATGGCGAAGCGCGGGCCGACATACTCGATGTCGTATTCGTTGAGGACGAGCCGGGCCGCGGGATCGGCCGCGTGGGCGGCCTTGAAGGCGATCGGGATGTATTCGGCCCCGAGAGTCTTCGTCCAGACGAAGGGGCGCAGGTCCTGCGGCGAGGCCGGATCGTCGGGCATCGGCTCGTTCACCACGTCCCACGAACCGATGAAGCCGCGATAACGGGACACCACCGTCTCGATATGGCCGGTCAGCACCCATTCCGCCTCGACCCGGCTGGTGATCGCCTCCGCCCAGGCCGGCATTCCGCCATACCAGGCCAGGGTGTGGCCGCGCAGGCCGAGCCCGTTGCGGCGGGCGAAGGTGGCGATCCGGTCGGCGTCGCCGAAATCGAACGTCTCTCGGTTCGGCCGCAGGACCGGCCATTTCAGGGCGCCCTCCGGCACCAGCAGGCGGCACCTCTCCGCGAGGGCGGCACCGTAGCCGGCATCCGCCATGAGCGCGTCCCCCCGGACGGCGGCGCCAAACGGGATCGTCTTTCGCGGACCGGCGAGGACCGGACTGTCGTGCAGGATGCCTCCCGCGCCGAGCACGCCGCCCAGGACTCCCTTGAGGATAGACCGGCGATGGGGAAAGCCCTGCCTCATGCCGAAACCTCGCAAAGGGTGGGAGACGTCCAAAACGGCACACTCCGCCGGGGCATGGCGAAGGATTTTGCAAGTTCGGGTCCGCACATGAGATGATAGATGTCCCGATACGGTCGATAGGTGCGGCATGCCGTCCGCCGCCCGGCGATCGAACCGTGCACCTTAGACGCCAAAACTCGACGGCGTCTCGTTCCGACCCGCCCGCCTCGGGCGAGGCCGGCCCTTCTCCTGCCCCGTTTTGTGGCACGGGCTCTGCGGATGCATCGGCCATGACCGCCCAATCGTCCCGAAATCCGACACCCGGCGCGGGACGCCGCCTCGCGCCCCTACGCCTCGCGCCCTTGCGCCTCGTCGCCGGCGCATGGTCGACCCACCGCACCGTGCTGATCGGCTACGGCCAGCTCCTGGCCGGCGCCGGCGGGCGCCTCGTGCTCCAAATGGTCTACTTCCTGGTTCTCGCCAACACGCTGAGCCTCGCGGAGATGGGCGTCTTCGCCTCCGTCTCGGCGGCGGGCGTGATGATCGGCTGTCTGGCGGGCTTCGGCTTCCAATCCTTCGTGATGCGCTCTGCCGCCGGCCGGCGCTCGTCGATGGGAGGATATCTCGCCGTCTACTATGCCTGTTTCGGGCTCGCCTTGCCGATCATGCTCGGCCTCTCGCTGGCCCTCTACGTCCTGCTGTTCCGCAACGTGATCGCCCTGCCCGGCTACCTCGCGATCATCGTGGTCGAGATGGCGCTCTGGCGCCAGATTGAGCTCCTGGTTCAGGTCAATAACGGGCTCGGCCGCTACGCCGCGGCGGCGACGGTGATGTCGCTTCCCATCGGCTTCCGCGCCGCCGCCGCCGTGGCGTTCTGGGCTGCGGGCGGCGGCGATGCCGAAACCTGGGCCGTCTACTATCTCGTCGGCAACGCGATCTCGGTCGTCGTCCTCGCCATCCGCTTCCATCCGCGCACGCGGATGCGGTTCCGGGCAGCACTGCTCAAGGGCCGGCTGCGCGACGGACTGCTCTTTGCCGCTTCCTACTTCATGTTCCTCGCCCAGGGCGAGATCGACAAGCTCATCGTCCTGACGCTGGCCGGCGAGCGCATGGCGGGCATCTACGCCATCTCGATGCGGCTCATCGATTTCACCGGTGTGCCATTGCGGCCGATGTTCATGATGTATTCGCGTCAGCTCATCCAGGCCGGCCGCGCCACCCGGGCGTCCTTACGGAAATCTCTAAAGGTGGAAGCGATGGTAGCGGTCGTCTCGACCGGCGCCCTCGTCTTCATGGTCGCTGTCCTGCACATCCGCCCCGACCTTCTCGGCCCGAACGTGTCGGCGGCCTACGGCATGCTCACCGTCATCGTCGCCGTTCCGGCGGTGCGCAATCTTCTCGAATTTCATGGCGAGTTGTTCTTCGCCTTCGGTCGGATGGGGTTGCGCGCCGGCGTCACCGCGACCCTTATTGCCCTAAAGGCTCTGGGCTTCGCCCTGCTCCTCACGGCGCTTCCCGACCCGGCGCAGTGGAGCCTGTGGCTGAACGCGATCTATGTCGCGATCTACGCGTTCTCCTTCCTGACACTCTACGGTCTTCTGTGGCGGAACACGGCACCGTGATCGCGACACCCCGAGACAGGCGCCCTTCGATGACGGAATCCTTCACCCTTCCCGGCGCAGGGTCCCCCCGATGAGGGGCGGCGGATCGAAGGAGATGGGCATGAAGGCCGAGACCGGAGACCGTGCCGCCGCATCCGCGGGGCAGGACCGGGCCGAGCAGGATCGATCCAAGACGGTGGGCCTGATCACACTCAGCCACCGGGGCGATCTGGAGCGATGCGCCCTGCTGTTCGAAACCATCGATCGGCACGCGGCGTCGCGCGGCTGCCATTACGTCCTCGTCGACGACAGGGACGTGGCGCTGTTCGCGCGCTTTGCACGTCCCGACCGGCGGATCCTGCCGCAGTCGCAGTTCCTGCCCTGGTGGATCAAGCCGATCCCGTACCTGCGTCGGCGCCGGCTCCGCTACTGGTTCACGCCGTTCGGTAAGCCGGTCAGCGGCTGGCACATCCAGCAGATCGTCAAGATCGAGGCCACGCGCAGGCTGCCGGAGGCGCGCTACTGCCTGATCGATTCCGACGTCTGCTTCTTCCGGGACTTCGACCTCGCCGCCTTGGCCGAGCCCAATCCGACGCCGTTCCACGTCCATCCCGGCGGTGTCGTGGCCAACCGGCCGCGCCACATCCAATGGCTCGGCACTGCGAGCCGGCTCCTTGGCACCAAACCCCAGAGTGTGCCCGCCGACGATTACATCGACCAGATCATCATCTGGGACCAGGCGACGGCGCGCGCGATGACCGACCGGATCGAGGCGGTGACCGGCCGTGGCTGGGTCGCCGCTTTGTGCCGGGACCGCCACTTTTCAGAATACATGATCTACGGCACCTTCGTCACCAACACGTCCTCGGTGATGGCGCGGCATGCGGTGACGACGCAGCGCTTCTGCCGGACCCATTGGGACGACGACGCCCTGAGCGGGGCCGACATCCTGGCGATGCTGGACGCCGCCACCCCGACGGAGCGGGCCTTCTGCATCCAGTCCTTCGGATCGACGCCGCTCGCCACCATCCGCGCCAGTATCGACGCGTTCCGTGCCGAGGGCGGAGAAGAGCGTTCCAAGCTACGAACGGAGGCGGCCTGAGGCCTCATTCCGCCTGCGCCCGCACTTTCTGATGCACACCGCTCGCTGAGGCAAATCCCTCGCGGGTGATGAATGATGAGGGCGATCGACAGGGGCGCGAATAAGTTTCCTCGCGCCCGGTACTTGGAAAAGTAAGATTTGCCGTGTCATGTGTCGGAGCACGGTCGACGCACTTTCCGGAAGGCGGATTCTCCCCCCATGCCCTCGCAGAAGTCCTCGCTCCCGTCTCTCCCCATCACGACGGAATAGAGACGGAGTATGCAGGCCACGGCACAGGACGACATCACCTCCATGGCGGGGCAGGTCGGGCGGCAGGACCTCCACCATGACACGGAGATGCCGGCGGGCGAGGCCGGGTTCAGCCTCGCGAAGGTCCACGAAATTCTTGAGGCGCGGCTTCCGGCGGGCGAGGTCTCGGTCTACGAGGCTGGCGGCGGAGCATCCTCTTATCTTCCGGTCTCGGTGCTGCGCCGCTCCCGCGTGACCGTGGTCGATATCGACCCGACTCAGGTGAGCAACAACGGCTATGCCGATACGGTGATCTGCGGCGATGTCCAGGCCCACCGCTTCACGCCCCTGACCTTCGACCTCGTGACGAGCTACAACGTCATCGAGCATCTGCCGGATGTCGGCGCGGCGATGGAGCGCTTCGCCGAATGCCTGAAGCCCGGCGGCCTTCTACTGATCGGCGCACCGCATCCGCGCTCGCTCTCCGGCCTCGTGACGAAATATTCGCCGCACTCGTTCCACGTCTGGTTTTACCGCCATATCCGCGGTCACGAGCGGGCGGGCGAGCCGGGCGAACCTCCCTTCCCGGTCCATTATCACCCACTCGTCCTGCCAGCCCGACTGAAGCCGTTCCTCGATCGCCTCGGGCTCGAGCCGATCTACGAACACGTCTACGAGAGCCCGCGCTATGCGGAGATGCGGATACGTCGTCCGCGCCTCGCCGCCTTCATCGACGGTGTGACCGATGTGGTGAACAGGGTGATGGGGCGGCGCTTCAATCTGCGGCGCGGTGATTATCACTTGGTGCTGCAAAAGCGGTCCGGGCATCCGACGCCGCAATGACCCCCGACGCCATCCTCGATCGCGACGCGACCGAACTCAAGGCCCGGCTCTCGCTGCGGGCGCGGCTCTCGCATCGTCTGTCGCGGCATGTCCCGACCGCGCCCGCGCTCCCCCGTTTGTCCGGCCCGATGGTGAGCATCACCTTCGACGACGTGCCGGACACGGCCTGCAGCACAGGGGCCGCCCTCCTTGACGCCCATGGCGCCAAGGGCTCGTTCTACGTCTCCCGCACCCTCCTCGGCACCGCCACCGAGCATTGGCGGGTCGCCGGGGTCGAGGCCTTGGCGGAGATCCATCGCCGCGGGCACGAGATCGGCTGCCACACCCATGACCACAGCCTCGTTCCCACCCTCGACGCGCGGGACTTCGCCGCGGATATGGGGCGCAACCGGGACGCATTCGCCGCCCTCCTGCCCGGACTGACGCTGGAGAACTTCGCCTTTCCCTACGGCTATGCGTCGCTGGCCGCAAAGCGCGTGCTGAGCCGGACCTACGGGTCGGGCCGCAGCATCATGCCAGGCCTGAATACCGGCCGCATCGACCGCTACTTCCTGCGCGCGAACCCACTCTTCGACCGCTACCTCGACACGGGTCTCCTCGCCCGCCTGATGGAGGAGGCGGTGGCCCGCAACGGCTGGGTCATCTTCTTCGGTCACGACGTCGCCGAGGGAGCGAGCCCCTATGGCTGCTCCCCCGGCCTGCTGGAGGCCACCCTCGCGGCCGCCGGCCGGCGCGGCATTCCGGTGGTCTCGATCGCGCAAGGGATGGCGCGGGCGCGTGGTGTCGCCGCGGAGCTGTGCCCCATGGAGGAGGCATCCCGTTCGTCGAGCGAGGTCTCGGTGCGGCTCGCGGAGGGCGGCCCGCGCGACCCGTGATCCCGACCGCATCCGTGGGGCTTTCCGTCCCGTCCGGCGTGGTGACGACACCATGTCGTCAAGACGTCGCATCCGTTTCCGTCGGGCCGCGTAAAGACGTGATTCATCATCGTTTCGCGTCGTGACGCATTCATTGATGGTCGACTGAGAATTTAATCTAATCTGGACTCGCAGTTGCTATTCCCTCGTGCATTCCGCCGCGCACTCCGCGAAGTGTGCCGGCTCGGGACAGGAGCGGATGGAAACGGGATCGTCCAGTCGGCAATCCCGGTGCGCGCCGGACCCCGTTTTCCGTCGAAATTCCGCGATGTTGGGAGGCGATTGATGTTGGTCTACGACGATCCCCCGGCATCCGGCAGGCCCGGTGCGGCCGAGCCGGAGCGGAGCGCGTATCGCCTGTCCGTCGGAGGCGTGTTCTCGGCCCTGCGCCGTCGTATCGTCTGGATCCTCGCGTGCGCCCTCGTTCTGGCGGGTCTCGGCCTCGCCGTGGGAAAGATGCTGACCCCGCGCTTCACCGCCGAGGCGCAGATCTACATCGACCCGCGCGACCTGAACCTGGTCTCCCGCGAGCTGACCACCGGCGGCCAGGATTCCAACGCCTATCAGAGCGTGGTGGAGAGCCAGACCCGCCTCATCACCTCCAGCAGCGTGTTGCGCCGGGCCGTCGATGCCACCGGCCTCACCAAGGACGACGAGTTCGCGGGCGCGTCCGGCGGGATGGTCTCGAAGATCGCCGCCGCCCTGGGCCTCGGGAGCCCGGACGCGCCGCCGGATGCCGAGGGCGAGGCGAATGCGGCGATCGCCCTGCTGCAGCAGCGCCTCTCCGTGCGCCGGACGGGCCGGACCTACGTGATCGACGTCTCGGTCTGGTCTCGGGACGCGGCGAAGGCCGCCCGCCTCGCCAATGCCGTCGTGGCGGCCTACCTCGCCGAGGATGCCGCCAGCCGGACGGAGGCGGCCAACCGCGCCAATTCCGGCCTCACCGCGCGCCTCGGCGAGTTGCGCAACGCCCTCAACGCCGCCGAGAACCGGGTTCAGGCCTACCGGGCCGAGACCGGGCTCGTGGGCACCCGCGACGCCCTCGTCAGCGATCAGCAACTGACGCAGATCAACGCGCAGCTCGCCGCCGCCCGCGCGCGTGTCGTGGAGGCGCAGGCCCGCGTCGAGCAGAGCCAGCGCATCGCCCGCGCCGGCCTGGATGCCGGGGCGACGGACGATGTCCTCGCTTCGCAGACCGTGGCCGGCCTGCGCGGCCAATACGCGGAACTCACCCGTCGACAGGCCGAACTCACCAACGAACTCGGGCCGCGCCATCCCGCCGTCACCTCCATGGTCAAGCAGGTCGCCCAGGCGCGGCGCTCCATCGACCAGGAGGTCGCCCGCTTCGCCCAGGCGGCCCAGACCGACCTCGCCAAGGCGCGGGCCACCGCATCGGCCCTGGAGAAGAACTTCGACCAGGCCAAGGGCCGCACGGTCGGTCTCGCCCAGGCCTCCATCCGCCTGCGCGAGCTCGAGCGGGAGGCCGAGGCCAGCCGCTCGGTCTACGAGGCCTTCCTCACCCGCTCGCGCGAGACCGGCCAGCAGGCCTATCTCGACATGGGCAATGCTCGTGTCGTCTCCGCGGCGACGAAGCCGATCATGCGCAGCTTCCCGCCGCCGGCGCGCACGCTGATGGTGATGGGCCTCCTGGCGGGCCTCGGCCTCGGCGCGTTCCTCGCCCTGCTCGACGACTGGGCGCGTTTCGGCCGGCCGGAGCGCGTGTCGAGGCCGGCCCGGGCCTTCGCGGCAGCGCGGGCTCCCGAGCAGACGCAAGCCGAGGAGGCCCCGCCGGCCAGGGAAGTGCCGCGGGCCAAGCACGCTCCCGAGCCGACCCGCATGCCCGAGCCGGCCCCGCGGACCCGTTCGGTCGAGGCGCCGGTCCCGCCGCGTGCCCCCAGGGACAGCCGAAACCCCGCGACCCCCCGCGCCTTCCGCGCGGCCGATCTCCCCACACCCCGGCGATCGCCCATGGCCTTCTTTCGCGGCGGAGCGAAGGAGGCGGATAGCAAGCCGGCCGTCGAACCCGTAGCGCGAGCGGAGCCGGCACGTCCCGTGGAGCCGGCACGTCCGGTCAGATCCCATATCCGTCCCGAGCCCGAATCCCGCGCCGAACTCAAGCCGCCCCACGAACCGGAACAGGCCGTGACACCGTCGTTCGACAATCCCGCCTCGGCCAAGCGTCCCGCGGGGAAGCGCGCCTCGACCACATCGTTCAGCGTTTCGGGCGCCGCTGCGCTGGTGGGAGGGGGACGATGACGACGCCGTCCCGGGCGGTCCTCGGGCAGGTTCCCGTGACCTTTCTCGGCGGGATGTCGATCGCGGCTCTGGGAATGCAGGAGACCGTGGATAGGATGGCCGAGGCCGTGCGCCTCCATCCGAGACCCGGAACGCCCCTCTATTTCACCTCGGCCAACGGTGAGGTGATGTCGCGGCACGCACGGGATGCCGAGTTCGCGCGGCTGGTGGACATGGCCGATCTCATCAGTGCCGACGGACAGCCGATGGTGACGCTGTCACGCGTCGTCGGCGACCGGGCCCTGCCCGTGCGGGTCGCCACCACCGACCTCTATCACGAGGTCGCCCGCAAGGCCGCCGCGGAGGGCCTGACCTTCTATCTCTACGGCGCCACGGAGGACGAGAACCGCGCGGCGGTGGCGACGACGCAGCGCCTGTATCCGGCGCTGCGCATCGTCGGTCATCACCACGGCTACCTCGCGGGCGACGCGCTGACGGACAAGATCGCGGAGATCGACGCCCTGGCGCCGGACATTCTCTGGATCGCCCTGGGGGTACCGCGCGAGCAGGCCTTCGTGCGGGATCACGGTCCGCTCCTGCGCAACGTCGCCCTGATCAAGACCTCGGGCGGCCTGTTCAACTTCCTCTCCGGAAGCCGCAGCCGGGCACCGTCCTGGGTCCAGCGGGTCGGGTTCGAATGGCTCTGGCGGCTGGTGCAGGAACCCCGGCGCCTGTTCTGGCGATACTGTCTCACCAATCCCCACTCCCTCTACCTCATGCTCACGCGCAGCGGCGACCGTCGGCGCACGCGGCAAGGCGAGGGCAAGACCGGCGAGGCGATGGTGCTGGCGGAGCCCGAGAAGGACGATCTCGTCGGGAGACGGGCGAAGGGAGCCTGACCCCTCCTCCGCGCTCAATGCTGCGCGAAGCCTGCGGCCATGTTCACCGCCAGGGCCAGGACGCTGGTGTTGAAGAGGTAGGCGTAGACGGTCTGTGCCGTCACGATCCGGCGGAAGGTCTTGCTGGTGATGTCGGTATCCGAGGTCTGTGACGTCGCCCCGATGGTGACGGAGAAGTAGAGGAAGTCCCAGAAATCCGGATCCTCGTTCCCCGGAAAATCCAAGCCGCCGCGGTGCCGGCCCGTCTCGACCTCGCCGTAGTAGAGGTGAGTGTAATGCACGGTGAAGATCACCTGCACGAAGACCCAGGCGCAGAGCATCGTCATGACCGCCAGGGTGAAGTGGGCGAGGCGCGGCGCATCCGGCTCCCGCCCTCCGATCACCAGCATCGCCACGGCGCCGCAACTCGCGAGCCCTGCCAGGATGGCGAAGAGCGAGATCACCGGAGCGCTGTCGTCGAGCCGCGAGGCCTCCCGGCGCAGGGAGTCCTGCGACAGGGACGAGGTCCGCCAGATCACCAGGGCGGTGTAGACGACGACGCCGACGCACCAGCCGACGAGGAGGCGCGTCCAGATCGAGGCGAAGGGCAGGGCCACCGACAGCACCACCGCGCACACGATCGCCCCGAGGAGCCGCGGGCGCAGCAGGAAGGCCTGGAAGGGGTTCTGCATCGATGGGCCTCGCGCTCCGGCCCCCGGCTATAACGCCGGATCGCGCCGAGCGGTCATCGCATCCCCGTGAGAAGAGGTGCGCTCACTGGGACCCGGCGGAGGGCCCGGTATCACGCCTTGGGTGGGCGGCAGGCGGTGTCGCAGGAGGTCCCCGAGTACCGGGAGAACAGCCTGGCGAGATGAGGGCGCAGGGGCAGGAACCCGCGATAGGCGGCCTCGGCCAGGATCGGCATGCCGGGCAGACTCGCGAGGGTCGCGAGCCAGCCCCAGCCGGGCAACTCGCGCCAGAGCCGGATGAAGCCCGACGCCCCGGAGGCGAGGCGGCCCTGATCGTCCCGGACGTGGAAACGCGCCCGCGCGGCTTCGCGGCTGAGATCGGGGCCGAGCGTGGCGGGGGCGTCGTCGCCGCTGACGTCGACGAAGGCGAGGCGTTCGGCCCCGCGGCTACGCCGGTAGGTCCGGATCTCGGCGGAACAGAGCGGACAGGCCCCGTCGTAATAGACGGTCAGTGCGGCGGGTGGGGTCATGGTGGGCGGTACCGTCCCTCTTCATCGGCTCCAGAGAGGGAGACCGTGTCCGGGGACAACGCCGATACACGCGAAACGGCCACAGCCTCGATGGAAGCGGAGGTGTGGCCGTCTTTCGATGTGATGTCGGAGAGGCACCCGTGTTTCGGGATGCCCCCCGCGGGTCAGCGGGCGGCGAAGGCCTTGAGCGCGGCCTTGCCGGCGTAGCGACCCTGCGCGCCGAGGCCTTCCTCGATGCGGATGAGCTGGTTGTACTTGGCCAATCTGTCCGAGCGGGCGAGCGAGCCGGTCTTGATCTGTCCGCAATTGGTGGCGACAGCGAGATCCGCGATGGTGGAATCCTCGGTCTCGCCCGAACGATGCGACATCACGGCGGTGTAGCCGGCGCGCTGCGCCATATCGACGGCGGCCAGCGTCTCGGTGAGGGTGCCGATCTGGTTGACCTTCACCAGGATCGAGTTGGCGGTGTTCTCCGCGATGCCGCGCGACAGGCGGGTGACGTTGGTGACGAACAGGTCGTCGCCCACGAGCTGGCAGCGGTTGCCGACCTTCTCGGTCAGGAGCTTCCAGCCGGCCCAGTCGTCCTCGGACATCCCGTCCTCGATGGACAGGATCGGGTAGGAATCCACGAGCTTGGCGAGGTAATCGACCTGGGCCTCGATCGAGCGGGTCTGGCCCTCGCCCTCGTAATGGTAGGCGCCGTCCTTGAAGAACTCCGTGGCGGCGCAGTCCAGCGCCAGCACGATGTCGGTGCCGGGCTTGAAGCCGGCCGCCTGGATCGATTCCATCACGAAGTCGAGCCCGGCCTCGGCCGAGGGGAGGTTGGGGGCGAAACCGCCCTCGTCGCCGACATTGGTGTTGTGGCCGGCCTTCTTGAGCGCGCCCTTGAGGGTGTGGAACACCTCGGCGCCCATGCGCACCGCCTCGGCGAGCGAGGAGGCGCCCACCGGCATGATCATGAATTCCTGGAAGTCGATCGGGTTGTCGGCATGCGCGCCGCCGTTGATGATGTTCATCATCGGCACCGGCAGCACCCGCCCCTGGGTTCCGCCGACGTAGCGGTAGAGCGGCAGGCCGGCGGTCTCGGCGGCGGCCTTGGCCACGGCGAGCGAGACGCCGAGGATGGCGTTGGCGCCCAGCCGCGCCTTGTTGGGGGTGCCGTCGAGCTCGATCATCGCCTCGTCGACGGCGATCTGGTCCTCGGCATCCATGCCGCCGATGGCGTCGAGGATGTCGCCGCGGACCGCGGCCACCGCCTTGCGCACGCCCTTGCCGCCATAGCGTCCCTTGTCGCCGTCGCGCAGCTCCATCGCCTCGTGGGCGCCGGTGGAGGCGCCCGACGGCACGGCGGCACGGCCGAAGGAGCCGTCCTCCAGCAGGACGTCCACCTCGATGGTCGGGTTGCCCCGGCTGTCGAGGATCTCGCGGGCGGCGATGTTGGTGATCGCGGTCATGCGTGCCCCTAGCTCTCAAGATGTGGTGCGGCGGGCGCTCGCCCGAGCCGTCATGATCCCGCGGGAACCCCTCAACCGAGGGATGAGCCAGCGGAACCGGTCTGATCCAGGGCAGGCTTATCCGTCAACACGCCGCGTCCGGCAAGCGTCCCCCTGTGCGCGGAGGGCTTGGGACCGTGACAAATCTTTGCGGCGCGCACGAGAATTTCTGAAGCGGTCCGTTCGGGCCATCCCGCGAGGCCATGCGGCGGGCGAAGGGCCGGACTTCGCCGGCCGCGTCTACGCCCTTGATTTCATACGGGGAATCGAGGCGACACGTTCCCTTGCCGCGACCGGTGCGCTATAGCGGCGGACATGACCAGCCCGCCCCCCTCCTCCGACGGCCTGCAACTCGGCCAGGCCACCCCCCTGCCCGCCTCTCCGGAGGCGGCGCGCCTGGACCGGGTGCCGAATCCGCATCCCAAGACCGATTACCTCGCGCGTTTCACCGCGCCGGAATTCACATCGATCTGCCCGGTCACCGGCCAGCCCGATTTCGGCATCCTGATGATCGACTACGTGCCCGACCTCTGGCTCGTGGAATCGAAATCGCTGAAGCTCTATCTCGGCGCGTTCCGCAATCACGGCGCCTTCCACGAGGATTGCACCGTGGGCATCGGCCTCACCCTCGTCGACCTGCTCAAGCCCCGGTACTTCCGCATCGGCGGCTACTGGAACGCGCGCGGCGGCATCCCCATCGACGTGTTCTGGCAGACCGGCGAGCCGCCGAAAGCCATCTGGCTGCCGGACCAGGGGATCGCGCCCTATCGCGGCCGCGGCTGAGCCTCGGCGAAGCCGCATCCTGCCTCACCGATCTTCGGCGACGGCGCGGACGATCTCGTCGATCAGGCGTTCCTGTGCCTCGGTGGGACCTTGATGGACCTCCGCGACCGTCCGGAGCATGTCGGCGAAATGGTCTCGCTCCGCGAAACTCAGGGCATCGTGCAGGATTGGCGCCAGGACCTTGATGGCCAGCGTCGTATCGGGAGCCTGCGCGGCGGCGTGGCGGACGAACACCATCCGGGCATCGAGGTCGTCCCCGGCCTCCACGATGCCGCGCATCTGCGCCGTGATGACGGCCTCCTGCTCGGGCGTCGGTACGCCACGGAGACGGGCGACCATTTCCATCAGGACGCCGGCCGCATCGGCGGGATGGCGGAGGGAGCGCAGGGGTGCGGAGCGGATCTGCCGTTCGCTCGCCATCCGGCGGCGGGTGCCGCGCCAGTCTCGCACCGCGTTGTCGATATGCTCCATCCCGTTGCCGTACTTGATCCAATAGACCAGTCCGGCGACGAGGGCGCCGAAGACGGCTGCGATGATCGGCATTGCGCGGGTCCCCACCTGTTCGAAACGGGGCCTCCATGCAACCGTGCGGCCCATCCCGCAACCACCCGGCCATGCGGCCGGGATCGGAACACAAAAAAAAGACGGCCGGTAAAAACCGGCCGCCCTTCTCGCACGAAGTTTCGGGTGTGTCGGCTCAGTAGCCGTAGCCGTAGGCGGGCCGACCATAAGCCGGGCGACCATAACCGTTGTTGTAATAGGAATCCCGCGCGGCTCCGGCCGCGATGGCGCCGGCTGCCAGGCCCGCGATGCCCAGGCCGACTGCGGCACCGGTTCCGATGCCACGACGATGGCCACCACCGTAGGCGTAACCGCGGCTGCCATACCCACGATGTCCATAACCGCGATGGCCGTAGCCACCGTGGGCGTAACCACCATGGCCGCCGCGACCATAGCCATGACCGTGTCCGGGGCGGGCTTCCGCCGCCGTTCCGGCAGCCATGGCGCCGAGGGAAAGGGTGACGGCCGTGATCAGTGCGAACTTGCGCATGGGGCTCCTCAAATCGTTGTCACATTCAAGTGATGACAACGGGATGAAAACGGGTTGGTTCCATTGTCATGGCGGTACGAACGAGTCCGGGTGACGAGTCTCGGTCAGCGGCTGGACTTCGCTAGGCGATCGAAAGCCTGCAAGGTCTCCAGTAACGCCGGCATCGCCCGGAGAGGAACCATGTTGGGGCCGTCCGACGGAGCATGATCCGGATCGGGATGGGTCTCGATGAACAGGCCGGCGACCCCCACCGCCACGGCGGCGCGGGCCAGCACCGCCACGAACTCGCGCTGCCCGCCGGAGGTGGCACCCTGCCCGCCCGGCTGCTGCACCGAATGGGTCGCGTCGAACACGACGGGGGCACCGTGCGTGACCTGTGCCATGATCGGCAGGCTGCGCATGTCGGAGACCAGCGTATTGTAGCCGAAGGAGGCGCCGCGCTCGGTGA
The DNA here is from genome assembly GCF_001422345.1 of Methylobacterium sp. Leaf93. Lineage (NCBI taxonomy): Bacteria > Pseudomonadati > Pseudomonadota > Alphaproteobacteria > Hyphomicrobiales > Methylobacteriaceae > Methylobacterium > Methylobacterium sp. Leaf93. The sequence goes on from NZ_LMMS01000004.1 coordinate 102,302, forward strand.
CAAGGACGTTCGGGTTGCCGGCATTCGTCACCTTGGCAGCCACGTGGGCCATGTCCCAGGGGGCGAGGAACTGGCCCTTCTTCACGTTCACCACGCGGCCCGTGGCGGCGGCCGCCAGGAGCAGGTCGGTCTGCCGGCACAGGAAGGCCGGGATCTGGAGGACGTCGATGACCTCCGCCGCCGGCGCGCACTGGGCCGCCTCATGGACGTCGGTGAGGACGGGCAGGCCGAAGCGCTCCTTGATCTCGGCGAAGATCGGCAGCGCCCCGGCGAGGCCGAGACCGCGCGCGGTGGAGCCCGAGGTCCGGTTGGCCTTGTCGAACGAGCCCTTGAACACCATGCCGATCCCGAGGTGGTCGGTCATGCCCTTGAGTGCGTCGGCGATCTCGATGGCGTGGTCGCGGCTCTCGAGCTGGCACGGGCCGGCGATGAGCGCGAAGGGTAGATGGTTGGCGAAGGCGGTGGACCCCGCCATCACGACGGGACCGGCGGGTGAGCGAGCGGGTTCGGACATGGCGCCCGGTCTAGCCCGCCTGAGCCCCGTCGAAAAGACCGGCGCGACGGCGAAGGATCGTCCGACCATGCCGGGTGAGCATGCAGCGGGTGAGGTCGGGCGCTGCGCCAACCAGACCGAGCGTGTCGGCGAGCCCCTGCCCGCTCGTCTCGCATCGCAGGGCCGCATTCCCTGCCCGTCCCGCCTGCGCCATCCCCGTGAGGCGGGAATCCCGATGAAGCGTGCGGGCCAGGATCTCGACCATGCCGGCCCTCGCGCCGGTCAGCCCTTCCGCCGCCAGCCCGATCAGGATGAAATAGGCGCCGGCCGGCTCAGGGTCGCGCGACCCGAACGCCATCCGCGCCGGAGCCCGGCAATCGAGGCTCATGCGATTCGCATCCTCGGCGCGGAACACGGCGAGCGACGCCTCGCGCCCTGTCAGCGACGCGCCGGTGGCCCGGATCATCCGCGCGGTGAGCCGGTCGCAGGATTCCGTCGCCCTCGCCGGATCCGGTGTCGAGGGCAGGAGGATGGCGGTCAGGAGGCAGGCGATGGATGGAAGGGATCGGGCTTTCATGGGCCCGATCCTAAAGCAGGCCGCCGCTCGAGCCCAACGATCTCAGCGTCGCGTTCCGATCGATCCCGTCACATCCGGGGGACAGGCCTCGTGGGCGTGCGAGCGGAGGACCCGGCGCAGTCGTAACGGATAGGCGCCCGTCTCGTCTTCCACCGTGCCCACCAGCGCATCCGTCGCCAGGGTGCCACGGAAGGCGACGTTGCCCCGTTCGCCGCCTACGAGGAACGACAAGGTCTTGGTGTCGTCGTCGAGGGTGAGGCTCTCGGCCTGCGCCGACTGGGATGCGGTCTCGTAGATCAGCACGTCGCCGGTGGGAAAGCGCCTGAGTGTGATTCGCCGCCCTGCCCGCTCGCCGCTCTCGGTGGCCGTGCAGAGATCCGCGAAGACGAAGGTTCCCGTGGCCCAGACCGGTTTCGCCGCCACGGACTTGGCGCGGGCAGGCCCTGTCGCCGCCATCGTCGAGGCGAGGGCCGCAAGCGGCAGGCCGGCCATCAACAACCGCTTCACAACCTGCATCGGATTCTCCCCCTCCGTGCTCGCATCAGGAGACCCGCAGCCTCGCTCCGTCATGTCTCTGGATTGCGACAGGATCCGGCCTCGGCGTGCGCGAAGGCACCTCGGCGCTCGAAGCAAGATTCGGTCCCGTCGGCCTTGGATGCCGTCACGCGAAGCGCCGGCCCGAACGAACGGGCCGGCGCTGATGGAAAGGCCGTCTGAGAGGCGGCCGGACTTGTCACCGTCGGGCCGCCGAGCGGGTGTTCACCCGGCCTTGTTGAGGGCTACGGCGACGAAGCGGGTCACGCCCTTGGTGCTCTTGACCCGCATCAGCACCGCCTTGCGGCCGCTGGCCTCGGCCGCCTTGATGCGCTCGGCGATCTCCGAGGGCTTCGAGACGCTGGAGCCGGCCACATCGAGGATGATGTCGCCCTGCTCGATGCCCTTGGCCGCGGCCGGACCGTCGGGATCGACATCCATCACCGCGACGCCCTCGTCGCCGGCACCGACCTGCGCGGCCGGGGCGAGGCTGAGGCCCAGGCGCGGCTGGCCGTCGCTCGTCGAGCTGCTGCGGTTATCGTTGCCCGCCTTCGGATCGTTCGGCAGGGCGCCGAGCTCAACCGTGGCGGTGTCGGACTTGCCAGCCCGCAGATAGGCGAGTTCCACCTTGGCGCCGGGCTTCAGGCCGGCGATGCGGCGGGACAATTCGCGGGCATCGTTCACCGACGCGCCGTTGACCGATTCGATCACGTCACCGGATTTGAGGCCGGCCTTGGCCGCCGGGGTGCCGGGTTCGGCATGATCGACGAGGGCGCCCTTGGCCTTGTCGAGGCCGAGACCGTCGGCGATGTCCTTCGTCACCGGCTGGACCTGCACGCCGAGGTAGCCGCGGGCCACCTTGCCGTCGGCACGGAGCTGATCGACCACCGCCTGGACGGTCTCGGCCGGGATGGCGAAGGCCAGGCCCACGCTGCCGCCCGAGGGCGAGGCGATGGCAGTGTTCACGCCCACCACCTCACCGCCGACATTGAAGGTCGGACCGCCGGAATTGCCCTTGTTGATGGGCGCGTCGATCTGGAGGAAGTCATCATAGGGGCCGGCGCCGATGTCGCGGCCACGGGCCGAGACGATGCCGGCGGTGACCGTGCCGCCGAGGCCGAACGGGTTGCCGATGGCCACCACCCAATCGCCGACGCGGGGCGCGGTCTTGCCCAGCGAGACGTAGGGGAAGGTGCCGCCTTCGGTGATCTTGAGCAGCGCGAGATCGGTCTTGGGGTCCTTGCCGATGACCTTGGCGTCGAGGGTGCGGTTGTCGTCGAGCGTCACCTGCACGGTCTTGGCCTTGTCGACCACGTGGTTGTTGGTGACGACGTAGCCGTCGGCCGAGATGATGAAGCCCGAGCCCATGGCGCCGCGCTGGCCCTGACGCTTGGGCGAGGGACCGCCGAAGCCCTGGCCCTGCCCCGGACCGCCCTGGCCGAAGCGCTTGAAGAACTCGCGCAGCTGCGGCGGAACCTGCTGCTGGCCCTGCCCGGGGCCGTCATCGTCATCCATGCCGGCGCTGTCGTCGAGCTTCACCTTCACGGCGACCACGCCGGGCTTCACCTTGTCGACCACGCTGGCGAAGGAGCCGGGCGGATGGTCCGGCACGTCGATGGGGTTCTTGGACAGGGCCTGGGCATAGGCAGGGGTGGAGGGCTGGGTTAGGCCAACGCCGGCCGCGCCGGTCGCCACCAGGGCGATAGCGGCGACGGAGGCGAGGGCGTTACGGCGCAGGCGAGAGGTGGACGAGATCATGGACTGGGCTCTCCGGAAAGGTCGTGTCCCCGCTGAGCGGGGCCATGACCCTCCATGTAGAGACCTCAGCCTGACCCGCCCGTGTCGCCGAGATTACGGTTTGGACAGGTTGGGAAGAGGGAGCGCCCTCACCCCCGCCCGCCATCTCAGATCCAGCAGCAATCCCGCCGGGTGCGTGTCGAGGACAGGCGTGATCGGCAGGCCGGCGGCGTGGAGGAGGTGGGCGGCCCAGTGGTTGCAGACGTTGGCGGCGCTGAAGCGGCCCTGCCCTTCGTAGAACAGGCTCGGTCCGTAGAGGCCGCGGCCGCCCTCGATGGGGAGATTGTCGGCGAGGCGGAAGCTCGCGTCGAGGCGGGCGAGCAGACGGGCGAGGCCGGCCTTCGAGACCCGGATGGGGACGATATCCGAATGCGGGAAGTTCGTGCGGGTATCGTCTTCGAGGCCCACCACCTGGACGACGCCCTCGCGGCCGCCGGGGGTGAACAGGGCTTCGAGGGCGAGGCCCAGGTCGAACTGCGCCAGGGTCGGCGTCGCCCGGTAGAAGCGGGCCTCGCCCCAGCCGAACTCGATCCCCGGATAGGCCCGAAAGCGGGTGGCGATGCTCCGCAAAGCCGTGCCGGCGCCCTCCCCGGTGAGGGCCTCGCGCGGGATCACGAGACCCGAATGCCAGCCGTGGCTGACGAGTTCGATTTTCTCTGAGTCGTCGTCGGGGGCGGGATAGAGAGCGGGGTCGCCGGGCCTCGCCGTGACGATCGCTGCGAGGACGAGGAGGGCCAACAGGCCGGCGAGGCCCTGGCCCAGCCGGCGCAGGATCACGCGTCGGACAACCGCGCCAGGGCTTCCCGGATCTTCTCCAGACGTGCCGCTTCCGCGTCGCGGCGCTCGCGCTGCTCGTCCACCACCTCGTCGGGGGCACGGGCGAGGAAGTCGGCATTGCCGAGCTTGGCCTCGATCTTTCCGATCTCGGAGGCCGCCTTCACCGCCTCCTTGTTCAGGCGGGCGACCTCGGCCTTGAGGTCGACGATGCCCTCCAGGGGCAGCGCCGCCACCGAACCGCGCACCAGCAGCTGGACCGCGTTCTTCGGCGCGGTCTCGGCGAAGGAGATGTCCGACAGGCGGGCGAGGCGCAGGAGCGTGTCCTGCCACTGCGTTGCCCGCGCCCGCAGGGCCTCGTCGGCGCCGACGATGACCAGGGGAATCTGGGCGCCGGCCGGCACGTTGGTCTCCGAGCGGGCGGAGCGGATCTCGGAGACGAGGTCCACCACCCAGCCGATCTCGGCTTCGGCCCGAGCATCCGCCAGCCCCGACAGGTCGGGCCAGGGCGCCAGCGCCAGGAGCCCACGCTCGGCGATGCCCTCGCCCTTGATCGCCCAGAGCTCCTCGGTGAGGAACGGCATGAACGGGTGCAGCAGCTTGGCGATCTGGTCGATCAGGAACGCCACCGTGGCCTGCGTCTCGGCCTTGAGGCCGGCTTCCACGCTCTCGCCCTGAAGCACCGGCTTGGCCAGTTCGAGATACCAATCACAAAAGATGTTCCAGACGAAGCGGTAGGCGGCCGCCGCCGCATCGTTGAAGCGATAGGCGTCGAGTGCCGCCGACACCTCGGCCACGGCGCGCGCGGCCTCGCCCAGGGCCCAGCGGTTCAGGGTCTCGGTGGCGTCTTCCGGGCGGTAATCGGCGCGGAGCACGCAGCCGTTCATCTCGGCGAAGCGCGAGGCGTTCCAGAGCTTGGTCGCGAAGTTGCGGTAGCCCTCGACGCGGTTCACCGCGAGCTTGATGTCCCTGCCCTGCGCGGCCATGGCGGCCAGGGTGAAACGGAGGGCATCGGCGCCGTACTGGTCGATGAGGCCGAGGGGATCGACGACGTTGCCCTTCGACTTCGACATCTTGGCGCCCGACGCGTCGCGCACCAGGGTGTGGAGATAGACCGTGGCGAACGGCACCCGGTCGGTGACGTGGAGGCCGAGCATCATCATCCGGGCGACCCAGAAGAAGATGATGTCCTTGCCGGTGACCAGGGTGTCGGTGGGATAGTAGCGGTCGAGCTCCGGCGTCGCATCGGGCCAGCCCAGCGTCGAGAACGGCCACAGGGCGGAGGAGAACCACGTGTCGAGGACATCCTCGTCCCGGCGTAGAGCAACGGCGCGTCCGTGCTTCGCATCGGCCTGTGCCTGCGCCTCGACCTCGCTGGAGGCCACGAAGATGCCGCCCTCGTCGTCGTACCAGACCGGGATCTGGTGGCCCCACCAGAGCTGGCGCGAGATGCACCAGGGCTCGATGTTCTCCAGCCACTGGAAGAAGGTCCGCTCGTAATTCTCCGGAACGAACCTGGTCTGCCCGTCGCGCACCGCCTGGAGGGCGCGCTCGGCCAGGGGCTTCACGTTCACGTACCATTGGTCCGTAAGGTAGGGCTCGATGACGACGTTCGAACGGTCGCCATGCGGCACCGCATGGGTGTTGGGCTCGGTGAGCCGCAGCCGCTCGCGCGCTTCCATCAGGGCGACGACGCGCTTCCTCGCCTCGAACCGGTCGAGGCCGTGCAGGGCCAGGGCCTCCGGCTCCGGGTTCGAGTCCTTCAGGAAAGCCGCATTCCCGTCCAGGGTTATGCGCGCTTCCGGATCCAGGATGTTAATCGGCGTGCAGCCGGCCCGCTTGCCCACCTCGAAATCGTTGAAGTCGTGCGCGGGCGTGATCTTGACGGCACCCGTGCCCTTCTCCGGGTCCGAATAGGTGTCGGCGACGATGGGGATGAGGCGGCCGACCAGCGGCAGCCGCACGTGCTTGCCGACGAGATGGGTGTAGCGCTCGTCGTCTGGATGGACCGCCACCGCCGTGTCGCCCAGCATGGTCTCGGGCCGGGTGGTGGCCACCGTGATGACCGCGCCGGTCTCGTTTCCGGCCTCGTCGACGATCGGATAATCGAAGTGCCAGAGATGGCCCTTCACCTCGACCTGCAGCACTTCGAGATCCGAGATCGCGGTCTGGAACTTCGGGTCCCAGTTCACGAGCCGCTTGTCGCGGTAGATCAGCCCTTGGGCGTGGAGATCGACGAAGGTCTTGGTGACGGCGCGGACCATCTGGTCGTCGGGCTGGCCGGACAGGCCCATGGTGAAGCGCTCGCGCGACCAGTCGCAGGAGGCACCCAGCCGCTTCAGCTGGTTGACGATGGCCCCGCCGGATTCGGCCTTCCAGGCCCAGACCTTCTCGACGAAGGCCTCGCGGCCGAGCTCGCGCCGGCCCGGCTCCTTCGCCTCGGCGAGGCGGCGCTCCACCACCATCTGGGTCGCGATGCCGGCATGGTCCGTGCCCGGCTGCCACAGCACGTCGCGCCCGCGCATGCGCTCGAACCGGCAGAGGATGTCCTGCAGGGTGTTGTTGAGGGCGTGGCCCATATGCAGGCTGCCGGTGACGTTCGGCGGCGGGATCACCATGGTGAAGGGCCGGGCGTCCGCGCGCTCCGGCCTGCCGGCCTTGAATGCGTCACCCGCCTCCCAGGCGGACGCGATGCGCGCCTCGACGGCGGCGGGATCGAAGGTCTTGTCCATCATGGGCTTGCGTCGGGCCAGTTCGTGCGAGGCGACCGTCAGGCCGCGTGTTGGCCCGCTTTCACCCCGTCACGCCCCCCGCGTCAACATCGCAGGGCGGTCAGCGGCCCCGCGCCACGCGCTCGATCTCGGCGCGGACGAGGCGTTCGACCATGCGCGGCAGGTTGTCGTCGAGCCAGGATTGCAGCATCGGCCGGAGCATGTCCTGCACCATGTCCTCGATGGTCCGGGCATTCTGGCTCACCCTCGTACCGGCGAGAAGCTGGAACGCATGGCCGACGCTGGCATCGGTGATGTCGGACACGAGGCGCTGCTTCAGGCTCTCGCGCGGGGCCTCCACCGGCTCGGGGCGGGGGGCGGCGCGGGGCGGCTCGGGCTGACGCACCACCGGTGGCGGCGGCAGGGGCTCTGGTTCGGGCTCGTCGTCGTCGAAGGAGATCGAATCGAAATCGATCTGGCCGCTCTCGGCGAAGTCGATCTCCGGTTCCTCGATGGGAGCGGGCTGGGGCTTCCGCGGCTGTGCGACCTCGGCGAGGTCGAGCACGTCGTCGTTCTCCGGTAGTGGCGGAGGGGAGCGTACCGGCGCGACAACCTCCGCCTTGGCGTTCTGGTCGTCGGCGATGATCCGGCGAATGGACGCCAGGATCTCCTCCATTGAGGGTTCCGGGGCCTTGTCCGGCGCCTTGGGGCTCGCTGCACTCATCCGGACGACGCTCGGTCACATGGTTAAAGAAGTATTTCGGTCACCCTGAGTATTTCACCACGGACGCCCGAAACAAGCACCGGCCGGGCGCAAGGCACAGGATAACACCGGTGCCTCGCGGGTTCCTTGCGACCGTCAGCGCCCGTCGGGCGTGCGCACGCCGTACCAGAGATCCTTGACCTGGTCGAAATGCTCCTTCGGGCTGTAGGCCACCACCGGGATCGACGTGAAGCGCACGGTCAGGCGGCCCACGGTCTGGACCACGCCATAGGAGTTCACCACACGGTCGCGCTGGGCGAGAATGAGGTTCACCCGCGAGTTCAGGAGTTCCTGCTGGGCGTTCAGGACGTCGAGGGTGGTACGCTGGCCGACGCGGGCTTCCTCGCGCACGCCGTTCAACGCCACTTCGTTGGCCTGAACCTGGGCCTGCGAGGCGATGACCTGCGCCTTGGCCGCTTCCAGCCGGCCCCAGGCGGTGACGATGGCCGAACGGACCTGGTCGCGGATGTCCTCGACGTTGATGCGGGCCTGGCCGACCAGCTCCTTGGCCTGACGGATCTGCGAATAGGTCTGGCCGCCCTCGTAGAGCGGAACCGAGATGCGGCCGACGATGGAGGCGGTCACGCCGTTATCGCCCGGGAACTGTGTGTCGTAGCGCTGCTGGACGCTACCCTGGAGGGCGGCGCTCGGAGCGAGCTGACCCTCGAAGATCTTCACCTGCGCCTCGGCCACGTCCACCGCGTGCATCGAGGACAGGATCTGCGGGTGTTCCTTCAGGCCGATGGAGATGGCGCTGTCGAGGTTCGGCGGCACGAACCGGTCGAGGGGCCGTCCCGGCGCGAGCTGGCGCGGCTCGACGCCGATGATGCGCCGATAGGTGCCGATGCTGGCGCGCAGATTGGCCTCCGCGCCGCTGACGTCGGAGCGCGCGCCGGCGAGGCGGGCCTCGGCCTGGGCCACGTCGGTCCGGGTGACCTCGCCGACATTGAAGCGGTCGCGGGTCTGGCGCAGCTGCTCTTCGAGCACCTCGACGTTGTTACGGCGAAGCTCCAGGGTCGCCGTGTCGCTCAGGACCGACATGTAGATCTGGGCGGCGTTGAACAGGGTCGTCATCTCGGTGGAGCGCAGCGATTCGCGCGTTCCGAGCACGTCCGATTCGGCGCGGCGGGTCTGGTTGTCGGTCTGAAAGCCGTTGAACAGGGTCTGGTTGATCGTCAGCCCCGCCCCGCCGGGCTTGGTCGCCTGATTGAGGGTCGCGCCGCTAATGCGGCCCTGAAACTGGCTGAGCCCGATATCGGCGTCGAGGCTCACGGTGGGACGGTAGCCGGCCTTGGCCTGCGCGACGTTCTCGTCGGTGGCGCGCAGTCCCGCACGCGATGCGTTCAGCGCCGGGTTGGCGCCATAGGCACGGGCCAGCGCGCTATCCAGCGTCTCGGCCACGGCCGGAGAGGCGGCGGCGAGCGTCAGCGCGGCGAAGCCACCCAGCCGTAGCCGGAAGCTTTTCGCAAGTTTGCGTTGTCTCACGTCCATCTGCCCTTGCGGTTTCTCGATGAACCGGTCGGCTGTTCATCACAGCCATAGCGCCTAGGGTGCCATCCGGATTGCCCGCCTCACAGGTCAGCTTAGCGGAGGTTGTGCTTCAGGGCATCGGCGGAGAGGGATTAGGCAGGAGATTGATGGCGCAGTGCCGCATAAAAGCGACACCTGATCCTCGCCGCCAAGCTGGTTCGCATGGGCGGGCCAACGCTTCCCCTCGCACAGGGCTTTGAAGAGTCGCGGGTTTCGGGACGCGAAACAGGCGACCGTTTTTGCCGAGCCCGCTCAGAAGGAGAAGCTGGATTCCGGACTGAAGGCCGACAGGGCGGGCAGCGACGCATCGAAGAGCGGACGCGCGCCGAACGCGTCCCCGGTCCGGATGAACAGGGTGGCCTTCGCGGCCTTGTCGCGGCCCAGCACACAGGCGAGGCGTCCGCCATCCTTCAGCTGGTCGAGGAGGGATTGGGGCCGCGTCTCGACGCGGCCATTGACGAGGATGGCGTCGAACGGTCCCGCCTTCGCCGCGCCCGCCGGCAGGGGGCCGCGAACGATCTCGATTCCGTCCGTTGCCGATAGGCGGCTCTCCGCCTCGGCGGCGATGGCGTCGTCGGATTCGAGGGCGACCACCCGAGCCCCTAGCTGCCGCATGATGGCGGCGGCGTAGCCGTAGCCGGTGGCGACGTCGAGGGCGACCTTCCCCGGCGTGAGCTGGAGCGCCTGAATCATGCGGGCGAGAAGCATCGGCGCCGGGATAACGCGATCCGTCGCCGGGTCCTGCCCGGTGATGCGCAGGGATTGGTCGATATAGGCGAAGTCCTCGCGGCCCTGCGGCACGAAGCGCTCGCGCGGCACGGCTTCGAACGCGTCGAGGACCGGGATGTCGTTGACGTCGAAGGTCCGCAACTGACAATCCACCATGAGGCGTCGCGCCTGCGCGTAATCGAGCATGGGTCTCGTCTTCCCTCGCCGCATCGACCGTAGGCGCCCCTCCGCCTCATCCGGACATTCGGAAGGAGCCGGACGCCAGCGCCGAAGCTTGCCGGGTTGTCGGGGATCGGCCCTGAAAACGCAAGGTTCGCGGTGCGGTTCGTGTCGCGCGAAGAGCGCCGCGCTTCCGGTCCGATGGGACGCGCGGAGGTTTCAGCAGCCGGTGGCGTCGAGCAGCGCCTCGACCATGGAGCGGTAGCCCGATCCGAACAGGCGCAGATGCACCAGCGCCGGCCACAAGCGGTAAATCGCCCTGCGCTCCGCCATGCCCGGTTCGGCCTCGCCATACGCCTCGCGGAAGGCGGGGCCGGGCATGCCGAACAGGGACAGCATGGCGAGGTCCACCTCGGCATGGCCGTGGTAGCAGGCGGGGTCGATGAGCCCGGAAACGCGGCCGCCATCGGTGAGGACGTTGCCGCTCCACAGGTCGCCATGCAGCAGGGCCGGACGCGGACGGGCCGGGAGACGCTCGGGGAGCGCCCTCGCCAGGGCCTCGATCCTTCGCCTGAGCGTGGGGTCGAGATGAGGAGCGTGGCAGAGGAGGCGCCGCTCGGCCCAGAAGTCGGGCCAATCCTCGCTTCCGTGATTGTCGATCCGCACCGTCCCGAAGGCGTAATCACGGTTCCAGCCGTAACGTTCGCCGGTCACGGCATGGAGGCGCGCCATCACGCGGCCGAGATCCGCATCCGCGTTGCCGCCGCCGGCCGGCAGGGGCTCGATCACGAGGGTGCGCAGGTCGGCCGCGAACACCTCCGGCGCGGGGATGCCGGCGGCGCGGATCGCGCGGAGCATCCCGGCCTCCGCCGGCGGATCGGGTCCGTCCTTGACGATGGCCGCACTGCCGTCGTCGAGCAGGATCCGCACGAGGCCGGAGAGGTTGCCGCCGCTCATGGGGTCGGCCCGCACCAGCCGGCGCCCGAGCAATGCCGCTCCGCGCTCTGCCAGTGGCATCATGGCTCGGCCAGAGGCGTCATGTCGTGAGCGCGCGCACGAGGTGGCGGGCGGCCAGGGTCACGTCGGCCCAGGTGGCGTCGAACCCCGCATCGGCGCCGTAATAGGGGTCGGCGACTGCCTCGCCCCTGCGCCCCGGCACATGGTCGAGGAGAAGCGACAGCGCGGCGCCCTCTTTGGGACGAAGCCGGCGCAGCACGGCGAGATTGTCGCCATCAAGGGCGACGATATGGCTGAAGCGGGCAAAATCCGCCGGCTCGACCTGACGCGCACGGTAGCCGGAGATGTCGACGCCGTTGCGCCGGGCGACGGCCTGGGCGCGCGGGTCGGGCGGTTCGCCCGCATGCCAGCCGCCGGTGCCGGCCGAATCGACCTCGGCGTCGAGGCCCGCCCGCTCGGCCTCCAGGCGGAACGCGGCCTCCGCCAGGGGCGAGCGACAGATGTTGCCCAGGCACACGAACAGGATGGCTGGCTTGGCTGCGGACATAACGGCTCCTCGAATGTCGAAGTCAGCGGTCGCGCGACGGCCCGGTCGCCCGATTCCCGTCGGAGCCTTCTGCCTCCTCCATCGCGACCCGCCTCGCCTCCTGGCGGCGGCCGAGCCAGAGGCTGTTCAGGAGCCAGGCCACCGAGAGGGGAACCGCCGCGATGGCCACGGCCGTCGAACCGAGGCCCAGCGCTCCGATTCCCTGGAAGGACCAAGCGCCGATCTGGTCGCCGGTACGGTAGACCACGGTGTCGATGAAGTTCTTCGCCTTGTAGCGATCCTCACGCGGGACGACCGTGAACAGCACCTCGCGGATCGGCCGGGCGATGGCGAAGTTGCCGGCCCGCCGGTAGACCTGGAACGCGACGATGGCCGTGATCGTGGGCGAGAGGGCGAGCGCCGCGAATCCGAGGATGCTCGCCGCCGGCAGGAGCGCGAGGGCGGGGCCGACCCCGATGCGCCGCACGATCCGGCCGGTGAAGAAGAACTGCACGCCGAGGGTGAGCAGGTTCACCAGCAGATCGACCCTGGCGAAGAAGGCCGTCTGCGAGCCGCGATCGGGGAAGCTGCGCTTGGCGATGCCCGCCTGCTCGAAATACAGGAAGGTCGAGGTCACCGAGAACAGCAGCAGGAACAGCCCGATATTGAGGAGGTAGGGCGATTGGAAGGTGCGGGTGATACCCGCGAACGCGCTGCCTCCGATGGCCTCCGCCGGGGCGGCGTCGCCCGAGACGGGAGCCCGGTTCAGGCGGTCGGACAGGCGCGCAAGGCCGCGCATGCTGAACACCGCCGCCTCGAGGAGCAGGGCCGCGCCGATGAGGAGCACCCAGGTCGGCACGTCTCGGGCGAGGATCGCCGTCGTCGCCGATCCGGCGATCGCCCCGAGGGTCGCGCCGGCCGCGATGAAGCCGAACAGGCGCTTGCCCTGCTCGGTGGAGAACACATCGACGATGGTGGCCCAGAACACCGAGACTACGAACAGATTGAAGATTGAGAGCCAGATGAAGAAGGCCCGGCCGATCCAGACGTCGCCCTCCGGTCCGGCGAGGTAGAGCGCCCCGGCGAACAGCACGATGTTGGCAGCGAAGAACCGATAGGTCAGCGGCACGAATCGGGCGCGCGGCAGGGTCTTCACCAGCCAGGCGAAGGGGACGTTGACGGCCAGCATGCCGACCAGGGTGCCGGTGAACAGCCAGGGCAGGTTCTCGATCCCGCTGGCGACACCCATCTGGTCGCGGATCGGCCGGAGGACGTAGTAGGCCGCCAGGATCGAGAAGATGTAGGCCCAGGACCAAGCAAGGGCCGGAACCTCCTCCGCCCGTACGTCGATGAGCCGCCGCAGCCAGGGCGGGACGTAGCCGCCGCGTCCGGCGGTCAGCGGCTTCGCCGGCCCTGGCCCGTCGCTCAACGGGTGACCCCGAGTCGTGCCCGCGATTCCTCCGCATTCAGGTCGAGGCCGAAGCCGGGGGAGCCCATGGCGAAGCTGTCCGCCTTGGCGAGCGGCCCGACCTCCACCGGATCGAAGCCCGCATCCTTGACGAGTTGGGAAGCGATCGCGAGCGCCGCGGGATCGTCGCCGGCGATGGGGATCGCCATGCGTCCGCCTTGGCGATGGGCGTTCTTGGCGAAGACCTTGTAATTGGCCGCGTTGAAGGCCCGGACGACCTTCGCCCCGTTCAGATATTTGGCCGAGACCGCCGCGATGCCGTTGGCCTGGACCTCACCATAGACCTCTCCGTCACGGGCCTGGGTCGCGTTGCCGGCATCGATCACCACCTTGCCCTTGAGCGCGGCTCCATGGTCCTGCGCCAGCTGCGGATAGGCCTTGTAGGGCACCGCGACGAGGATGACGTCGCCGAACGCGATGGCTTCGGCCGGGCTGCCCGCCCTCGCCTTCGGCCCGAGCGCCTCGACGAGGCCCTTCAACTCCTCGGGGTGACGCGAGGACAGCATCACCTCGTGGCCGGCCTTCGCCCAGAGGCTACCGATCGTGCCGCCGATATTGCCGGCCCCGACGATGCCGATGCGGACCGGCTGCGGTGCAGCCTGGGCCGAGGCGGGACGGGGTGATGCCAGAAGGCTCGAAGCAGCGAGAAAGCCGCCTGCGAGAGCGACGACGGCACGGCGGTTGAGGACATCAGAGCGCGTCGACATAGGCCTCCATTCGGGTTCGCTGGGCGGCATCGGGCAACCGGCCGCGGGCCGCGCCGAGATTGTCCTCGACATAGGCCGCCTTGGCCATGCCGGGGATCGGGCAGGTGACGGCCTCGTGGGCGAGGACGTATTTCAGGAAGAATTGCGGCCAGGTCGCGCAGCCGAACTCCGCCGTCCAGGGCGGCAGGTCGCGCCCCTGAACGGCCTTGAACAGGCGATCGCGCCCGAAGGGTACGTTCACCATCACCGCCATGCCGCGCTCTTTCGCCAGCGGCAGGATGCGCTCGGCGGCGCGGCGGTCGTCGAGGGCGTAATTGACCTGGATGAAATCCATCGTCTCGCGCCGCATCACCGCCTCGAGATCCGCGAACTGGCTGTCGCGCCAGACCGTGACGCCGATGTAGCGGATTGTCTTGTCGGCCTTCAGATCCCGCAAGGTGGCGAGGTTCGTCGCCGTGTCACTGAGGTTGTGGACCGCGACGAGGTCGATCCTGTCGGTGGCCATGCGGCGGAAGGAGCGCGAGATCTCGGCCGCGCCGGCCTCGCGACCGGGTGTTCCGACCTTGCTGCAGAGGAACACCTTCTCGCGCAGACCGTCCTGGGACAGGATCTGGCCGAGGACGTCCTCGGCGGTGCCGTAGCTCGGCGCCGTGTCGATGACCGACCCGCCGAGCGCCACGAACCGCTGCACCGCCTCGCGCAGGGGCGCGATCTTCTCAGGAACCGGCTCGACCTCGTAGCGGCGCGAGGTGCCGATCCCCATGGCGGGGAGCATCTCGCCGGAAGAAGGGATGGCGCGGCGGATCAGACCGCCCTCCTCCGCACGGGCCGGGGACGCGGCACGCGGCAGCAGCGGCGCTATTAGGGGAGCGAGGCCGGCACCGGCCAGGAACACACGTCGGGACGGATGCATGCGGGCTCGGTCCTCATCGGGGATCGGGTAGGACCAACGCCGCTGCGCCGCCAAGGTGCCAACGGATCAGGAAACGGCCGTCAGCTTGTCGGCCATGGACTGTTCTTTGTCCCGCCGCGACGAGAAGGCCATGGTGAAGAAGACGCGCTGGACGCCGAGCTGGCTCAGCTTCTCCTCGCAGAGTTCGATGAGCCGGCAGATGTCGGCGAGCTCGCCCTCGATGTTCGTGCCGTTGGCATGCATCTCGGCGTTGAGGTGGCTGGCCTCAAGGATGGTCTTGATCTCCTTCACGTAGGAGGAGACCGAGGGGCCGACGCCCATGGGCACGATGCACAGATCCGCGACGACTTTCATGGACGTTCTCCTCGGGAATGCAGGTGAAACGGAACGGCCGATCCCCGTGATCTCGTAGGCCGCTCATAGGTCTGCGTCGCCAGCACCTAGGGGACGATGGGAACGGCCCGGCGCCCGGTCCGTTGATGAACATATCTCACAACAGGACATTTCGAATGCGCAAGCTCACACTTCTATCGGCCGCGGCCGTCAGCCTCGGTGCCCTCCTGGCGGCAGCCCCTGCGGAAGCCCGTGGCTGGGGCCATGGCGGCGGATACGGCCACGGTGGCTTCGGCGGCCACGGTGGATACGGTCATCGCGGCGGCTATGGCCGTTACAGCGGTGGTTACGGTCGCTATGGCGGCGGCTACGGCCGGGGTTACGGATATGGCCGTCGCGGCATCGGTCCGGGCGCCGTCATCGGTCTCGGCGTCGCCGGTCTGGCTGCCGGAGCCATCGCGGCCGGCGCCTACAATGGTGGCTATGACGGTTACGGTTATGGCCGCCCCGTCGGCTATTACGGCGGTTACGCCCCCGCGCCGGCCTATGGTTACGGCTACGGTGGTTATTACGGCTACTGAGCCGGGACTGGATTTGGCCGAGACTGGATCCGGCAAGGAAGGGGTCGCCGCGAGGCGGCCCTTTTTTGCGTCGACTCGGCGCTGACGTCCCTGCCCGATCATCCAGGCCGGACGGAACGGCGCCAAGTCGGTAGCCCCGGACGTCCCATGCGATCCCGGCCGATCAGGGCGGCGCGAAGATCGTGATGTTGCCGTTGATCTGATAGGCGGCCGTCGGCGGCGTATTGACGAAGCGCAGGCGGATGGGGCTCTCGCCCAGGATGGCGCCGAAGGACGGGGTCACCGTGATGGGAAAGCACCGGGACACGGCGTCCCTCGCGGCCTCCTCATATCGTTTCCTGGCTTCCTGATCGCCTTCGAGGCGGCGTGCCGTGACGAGGGGCGGGCCGCGCAGCTCACCGGTCTTCCGGATGCCGAACAGAAACGCCATCAGCGATCCCCTGGTATCCGGTGGAACCGACCAGCAGGAGGCGAGCGTCGCGCGAAGATCCGCCCAGTTGTTCACGGCGGCGGGCGGCGACGGGGATTGAGCGAAAACAGGAGCCGTCATCGTCATGGACGATCCGCCGAGTATCGCCATGCCGAGGCGGCACGCGATGACAACCGGCGGATCGGTTCATGGCTCATGGGGCGCACTCTAAACGCCGACGCGGCCCGCAGCAAAGCGGCCCGCGTCTCCCGGCACGCGACTGCGGAGTTCGCCCTCTCGCTCGTCGGCCGGCTTCACCGCTTCTTCGAAAAATGGAAGATGGCAAAGCCCGCTAGGGCCGCGAGGCCCAGCGCGAGGGGCCGATTGTCGTGGAAGGCGCCGAGCGCGCGCGAGCCGGCATCGCGAAGGTCATCGACGACGGGGTTGCCCAGAAGGATGTTCTGAGCGCGATCCAGATTCTCCTTCTTCGTGCTGATGGAGACTTCGAACGCGTCATCGTGGCGTTCGATATCGATGCTGTTGCGGGCGAATCCGGCGCGAGCCAGCCGTTCCCTGGCCGAGCGGGCAGCCCGGAGAGAAGGGACGACGACCGAGGCTAAGGCGCTGTCAGACATTCATGTCCTCCGATTTGGATGGACGAACATCTTTGAAGGCGCAACAGTTCCTTGCCGGAGACGGGCATTCGGCCCGCCATATCGTCCGGCCATCCCCGTCCAGGGGATGCTCAGCCCGTTGCCGTCAGCCGCAGAAGATTGCGATGCCGTCCGTCAACGCCACACGGGCGGCCGGACCGGGCCTCGGGCCGCTCGGCAGGCTGCGTCAGGCCATCGTCCAAGTGAGGAGCATGATCCCGCTCAGGAAGATTCCATAAGTGATCGCGATGGCCGCGATTTCACGGTGTTCGTTGACGATGTTGCGGGAAGCGAGGATCATGGCGATGACCGGCAGGGGTTGAATGCCGGCTCTATAGTCGAAGGATCTCTAACGTGGGGTCGTCATGAATGGTTAATATGATTTTAACCATTTGGTGTCGCCCCGGAAGCACACTCGACCGACGCGAGAGCGATGGGGAGCCGTCGCATCGAGCCGGAGCGACCGACGGACGCGGCGCGTCGGCCGGGTCACGACGGGTTGGACGGCCTCACGGGAGCCAGCCGGAGTAGTGTCTCCTTGTCGACGGAAAGCGCTTCGGCGATCTCCTCGAGGGCCTGGTGCTCGACGTCGCTGATTCCCTCATGGTCGGCGGCATCGGCGGCGATCAGAAACACCCCGTTCCGCTGTTCGAGGGATCGGTCCGCGATGGCGGCCACGCGGCTCAGATTGTCCGCCCGTCCGACGCGGGTCCGAGCCCGCGCGATGCCGTCGAACAGCTCCGCCTCCAGCATCAGCGTGTCGTAGCCCTTCTCGATGATCGGATTGGCGCGCATGGCCGCGAGGGCGACCTCGACCTCACCTTCGTCCACTTCGCTGTCGGCCACGATCACGTTCGAGGCCGCCGACACGGCCGCCTGCATGAGCGTCTTGTCACCGACATAGGCGGTGACGTGTTCGAGAAGGTTCTGAAAGATGCCCATCACGGACTCCATGGAGCGGTCCGGCCGAGGGGCCGTGAAGCAGCAACGCGCGAGCCTGCCCATCGGCGTCGTATGCAAACTTCCTTCGTCGAACGCACGCGCTTTCTTCGGTCCGGCGGGTAAGCGGCGCATTCACGGCATGGCGGGATCACCCCGCCGCGCGGCCCCGTCGACAGGGCGATGACGGCTGGAACTGTCCGGGTCGCCCCCTCGTTTCAATTAGAACGTCCGTGACGAAGATCAGAAACGGGGGCGTTATGTGTCGATGCCACCTCGTTCTTCGAAAGCCGGATCACGTATTCGAATCATACATCTAAGTTATCGATCAAATCGGCGACAGCAAAAATTTGACGAAATGCCTTCACCCGATGGCGATGTATGCCGGAGCACATGAGGGATGACCTGGGACCGGCACACGAATAGGGCGTACGCTGCGGTCATTGCCGTAGGCGGCCTCGTCGTGCTGATGATCCAGGAAGCCCCGAACTGGAATGCGACCCTGATCGGCATCGCGTCCCTCGTCGCCTTCGGCATCCTGTGGATTCTTCCCGAGCGCGGGGCAGTCGATAGGCGCCCGTCGACGGACAGGGGCGACGACGCATTGTGGAAGGTCGCGATACCCCGCGAAGCAAGACCGGCGCCGCACGAGTTGCTTCTGGGGCCGCCGGGTCCCCTCGGTCTCATCGAGCCGAGGCGTCAGCCCACGATCCTGGCCCATCGACGCCTTCCAAAGCCGCGCTCGTAAGAAAACGAGCGCCCTGGTCGGTCACGCGGCCTCGGCGAAGCTTCGCTCGGCGGCCACGAGGGCGCGGCCCAGCTTGATCGCCCCATGGTAGCGGCGGTCCGCGATCGCATCGTGGATCGCGAGAAGGTGGGGGGCGAGCGCCGGGCTCATCCGCATGATCTCTGTCGCCTGGCGGGCGAAGAGATCCTCGGCCTCGGCCGGGTCGTCGGCGAGGTAGAGCATCTGCAGGGTGACGCAGAGCATCTTCGCGGGCGTGTCGGCCTCGCTCTCCTTGATGACCTCGGATTCGCGCAGGAACTTGCAGTGGGTCTCGATGAGGAAGTCGGAGCGCCGCGATCCGTTGCGGATGAGCGCGCCGTTGATGAGGAGGCCCTCGTAGGGCTTGAGGTCGAGGCGCAGGGCCATGGTGGTGCATCCCTTCTGGAAACGGGCCTGGTCGATCGTCGGATAGCGCGGGGGCCGGCCCTGACGGCCGGTCCCCGCGTGTCGGTGCGCCCTTAGCGGAGGAGCTGGAGGATGCCCTGCTGCGCCTGGTTGGCGAGCGAAAGCGCCGAGGTGGCGATGGAGTTGCGGGTCGACAGGGCCTGGGAGTTGGCCGCTTCCTCGTTGAGGTCCGCGTTCACGAGGTTGGCGGCGCCGGTGTCGAGGATGTTGATCAGGTTCTTCGAGAAGTCCTGACGGTTCTGCACCACCGAGAGGTTGGCACCGAAGGTCGAGGACTGGGTCCGCAGCTGGGTGGTGGCGGAGTTCAGCTTCTCGATGGCCGCGGTGATGTCGGTGTCCGACTGGAACCCGCCGTCGACGGCGTCGAGGCCGAGGCCGGCGGCGTCGAACTTCACGCCCTTGATGTCCAGCGCCGAGGTGTTCTTCTCGTTGAAGGAGATGTGCAGGGTGTTGTCGGCGGCGCTGTTGCCATTGCGGAACAGCAGGTTGACGCCGTTATAGCCGGAATCCTGAGCCTGCTGGGTGATCTGCTGCAGGATCTGGTTGTACTGCGTGGCGAGAGCCGAGCGCACCGAGCTGGTGCCCTTGCTGCCGCCCACATCCGTACCCGACTGCGTCTGCGAGGTCGCGCCGGATCCGGAGATGCCGAAGCCGATATCGACGCCCGTCGAACCGCCGGTCGTGACCTGGGCTGCCTGGATGGTCAGCTTCTGGTCGGAGCCGGAGGACTTCGTGGCGATGACGAGCTTGTTGTTGACGTAGCTCGCCTCGACCTTACCCGCGAGACCGGTATCGGCGTTGATCTGGTCGTTAATGGCCTTGGCGATGGCGGTCTGGTTGGTGGCGGCCGAGGAGTTGAGGTTCGCGCTGTTCAAGGTGATCAGCTTGAGCGGGCCGCTGCCGAGCTTCAGGGTGAAGGACGCGTCCTTCGTGCCGCTGAAATCCTTGGTCGCGGTCTGCTCGGTGCCGACGATGGAGGCCTTGGACGAGCCGTCCGTCGCCTCGGTGCCGGAGGCGGTGACGCCGGCGGCGGCGGTGCCTCCGCCCGCGGCGGGGGTGCTGCTGGCGGTGGTGGTGGTGCCGAGGCCGAGGCCGGCGGTGTCGCTGGTCGCGGTCAGGGTCGGGGCGGCGGCGCCGGTCCCGACGGCGTTCGATTTCACCTGGAGCTTGTCGCCCTGGAACGACACGGTGGCCTTGACGCCGGCGGTGTCGAGCTGGACCTGGATGGCTTCGGCGACCTTGTCCTGCGTCGCCGCGTTGCCGATGGCGTTGCCGGCCTTGTCGAGGCTGGTGGACGAGATCGAGACGTTCTTGCTGGTGGTGCCGTCGCTGATGGCGAAGGCGCTCGACTTGCCGCCCGACAGGTCGATCGATCCGGCCGGCACGCCGGTTGCGGTCTGGGCCGGATTGGCCACGCCCGCCGCGCCGATGCTCAGGCCGGCCGTGTCGGTGCCAGGCGTCAGGGTGACGGTGCCGCTGGTTCCGACGCCCTTCGACGTGAATTCCAGCTTGTTGTTGTTGTAGGCGGCAGTGACGTTGACACCGGCCGAGTCGAGCTGACGCTGGATCGCCTCGACGACCTTGGCCTGCGCGACGTTGGTGGTGCCGAGCGGTGTGCCGCTCTTGTCGAGGCTCGTCGAGCTGATCGAGATATTGGCGGTCGTGGTTCCGTCACCGACCGTGAAGGTGTCGGCGGTCGTGGTGAGGGTCAGGTTGGCGGTCGCAGCCGTGCCACCAGCGACGACCTTCGCTGCGGTGCTGGCGGACGGCGTGGTCGCCGCGTTGGTGGCCGTCAGCGTGTTGGCGGTGCCGAAGCCGAGGCCGATCGTGTCGGAGGCGGCGGTGATGACCGGAGCGGCGGTCGCCGAGTTGGGGCCGACGATCGTCAGCTTGTCGGCAGAGTCGATATAGGCCGAGTAGCCGCCTGTCAGCTGCTTGTTGATCGCCTCGACAACTGCCTTCTGGTTCGGATTGGTGCCGATGGCCTGGCCGGAATTGTCGGTCTTGGTGGAGTCGAGCGTCACGGTCGCGCCGCCGACCGTGAAGGTCGCGCTCTTGCCGTTGAGGTCGATGTTGTCGCCGAGGGTAGTGGCGAGTTCCGTCTTGGCGGGCGTGCCAAAGATGCCAAGTTGATCGGTCAGACCGGCGCCGGAGGTGACGACGGCCGGAGCTGCCGTGTTGTTCACATCGTTAGTAAAGGTTAGCACGCCGCCCGGCGCAGTTGCCGTAACGGCGACACCGGCTCCATCGAGCTGGCGGTTGATTGCTTGGGTTAGCTCAACCGAGGTGATGCTCGAGCCGATGGCCGCGCCAGCGGTGTCGAGACTGGTCGCATCGATCTTCACAGTCGCGCCGCCGACTGTGAAAGTAGAGTTCTGGCCACTTCCAAGAGTCAGCGGGAAGGTGATCGTGTTGGCTGCGAAGGTCGATGTTCCGGGTGTCCCTGCGGTACCAGCAACGGTCGAAGGTGCGGTGAACGCACCTGTCGTCGGCGTGGTCGAACTCGTGGCGGCGGCACTCGCGACCGGCGTGCTCGCGGTGAAGGTGCTGAAGCCGATGCCGGCGGCGCCGTTGCCGCCGGTGGTGTCGATGCCGCCGATCACGGAGATCTGTGCGTCGGGGCCGACATCGGCCGACTTGAACACGAGGCTGTTGGTGTTGGACAGTTCGACCGTCGCGGTCGAGCCGCTATCCTTGAGCTGCTTGTTGATCGCCTTGGCGACATCGGCCCGCGAGGCCGAGGTGCCCAGTGTGCCGCCGAGATCGTCGGTGGCCGAGTTCTTGTCGAGCTTGACCTGGACCGAGGTGTTGCCGTCGCTCACCACCAGGGAGGCGCTGCCGGTGGAGAAATCCGTGGCGACGGCCAGGGCGGCATTGGCGGTGACGGTGGCGGAGGTCGGCGTGGTGGTGGATTTGCCGTAGCCGATATCGATGGTGGAATTGGCCGAGCCCGCCACGTTCAGGCTGGCGGCCGCGCCCGTGGTCGTGGTCGAGAAGGTGATGCGGCCGTCGGGGCTGGTGCCGGCCGAGACCTTGCCGGCCAGCGCGCTGTTGTTGGCGATCTGGCCGTTGATGGCGGTGAGGAGCTGGTCCGACGTGACCTTGGAGAGGTCGGTGCCGGACGAGGCCAGGGTGGTCGAATCGATGCGGATGGTCGACTTGGTGCCGCCCAGGGTGATCTCGAGGGAGGCGTCCTTGGTCGGGCCGGAGAAGTCGAAGGTGGTCTCGCCGGTGGCGCCGGTGGTGCCGAGGGAGGCCAGGGTCGAGGTGGCCGTCACCTTGGCGGCCTGCGCCGTCGCGCCGCCGGTGATGCCGCTGCTACCGCCGGTCTTGTCGGCCAGCGCCTGACTGGCCGTGGACTTGGCGGTCTCGAGGAGCTTGGTGATCGAGGTGATGCCCTGGCTCGCCGCCTGGATCGCCTGGACGCCGTTGGAGATGCCGTCGAGCAGCGAGCTGATGTCGCTGGAGCGCGCCGACAGGCTCTGCGCCGTGAAGAAGTTCGTCGGGTTGTCCAGCGCCGAGTTCACCTTCTTGCCGGTGGAGAGCCGGCTCTGGGTGGTCGAGAGCAGGCTCGCCGTATCCTGGAGCGAGAGCAGGTTCTGGCGCGTTGCGGCCGTGAGGGTGACGCTGGACATCGGGCGGATCCTGTTGATCGAGACATCGCCCTGTTGGCGACGCCCCAGACAGGGGGTGATCCGCTTATCGACATCTTAATCCGCATCTTGAGTTTGCTTGTATTGAGGGGCATTTTGTCTCATATAGGTGATGTTTTGTCTCAAAGTGCTTTTAAGTTACTTGTTGTCTCAAACATAGTCGTTTTCGTCTCAAAGTCGAGCCTGCAGGCGGGTCGTGCCGCTTGCCTTGGCCGCCGGTCCAATTCAGATGAGCGTGGCGGCAGGCTGGATTTTCATCGGCCGATGAGACTGACTACCGTAGAAAAACGGCATTGAAATCCAAGTCTTTGTCGATTAAGGATTTATTAAATGGCTGTTGTGTTATAATTAAACTGCGCAGTACCACTTAAGTAGTTGAGTGTTTTGGCGTTCCTAGAGGACCTCATCGTCATGCTCGATTGTGTGTGTCGTGTCGATCGATGCTGATCTCAATAAGGTTTTCGTGTCGGGAGAGACGTTCCGGAAGATTTCGGGATCGGTACTTCTCGGTGTCGTCCATGGGCCTGCGTTGCATTGAAGGCCACTGATCCGTGTCTGACATTCTCTGCGACCGTTTCATCGCTCCCACCGATCCAGCTCTGCTGGCTCAGTCCTGGTGCAGTCATCTCGCGCCGATCTTCGAGGCCGAGCTCGCGTCGGATGCCGACCTGGCCTCCCCGATCGCCCTGACCACGTATCATTTCGGGGAAGCCCTGATCGGCTCCGTGACTGCGCCGGCCCAGCGTCTGAAGCGCTCGGCCCGGACCATCGCCCGGCAGGGCGTCGACCACATCCTGATCCAGTTCTACACCGCCGGCAAAAGCCGGATGGGCGGCGCCCGACGCTCGGTGGAGATCAACGCTTCGCAGCTCGTGGTCTTCGACCTCACCCAGCCGATCGTCAGCGAGGCCGGGCCGGTCTCGGCCACCACCGTGATGCTGCCGCGCAAGCTCCTCGGCGACCAGATCGCCACCATCGAGAATTTGCACGGGCAACCCCTCGATTACTGCTCGGCTCCCGTGCGGCGCCTCTCCTACACCTACCTGTCCGGCCTCGTGGCCAGCGCCACCTCCGCCGAGGCGCACCAGCTGCGCTACCTGTCGAGCGCGGCCGCCGATCTCTGTGCCGCCTGTTTCCAACCCGACGTGAATCAGGCGCCCGCCCTCGACCGGCTCAACAAGATCGCCATTTGCCAGTTCATCGAGGAGGAGCTGGCCTCGGAATCCCTTGGGATCGACACGCTGATCACCCGGTTCGGTCTCTCGCGGGCCACGCTCTACCGGCTCTTCGAGCATGAAGGCGGGGTCGCCAGCCACATCCGCGAGCGGCGCCTGCTGCGGGCGATGAAGCTCCTTGGCGCGACGGGCGGGCGCCCGCGCATCTCGTCGGTCGCCTACGCCACGGGCTTCTCCGACGAGAAGACCTTCAGTCGCGCCTTTCGCAGGCGTTTCGGCTTCCTTCCGAGCGAGGCGCTGGAGGAGCGGCTGGTCGCGCATTGTGGCCAGGACAACGCCCCGGTGCTGCTCGGGTGGATGCGGAGCCTGAGCGCCTGAGTGCCGTGCTGGGTCGACCGATACGCCGCCGGTCCGTTCGGCCGGAGCCCGGATCGGCGGCCTGGACCGGCATTGGCGCAAGGCCCGCACGGTCTCGTCGCACAACCCTCGGCTCTTCAAGGACCGCATCGTCGGAGATTACGCCGTCAATGGTACCGAACCGCCATTCCGGTAGAAGATCGGTCGGGTGCTGTCAAAATGATGTCCCTTTCGAGGACAAGTAGATCCTGAGATAGCGATGGCGTTGGTCGCGGCTCACCGTTTCCATTTGCTTCTGGTGTAGCTAGACTTGACACGGTGCAATTTGAGGTGACTCAGCCAAACAATACCCCGTAGCCCTCCTCGAACACCCGTCCGAGTTGGCGGCGGTAATCGTCATAGGCCGGCATGCCGGACGTCACGCGTCCGTAGCTGGGTTCAGGACCTGCCGAAGCTTCGGGGATGAGGGCGAGCGGAGCCGCGGCGGGCGTCAGTTGAGTGCCGCGTCCCGCATGCAGCGTCGTGAGCAGCCCGAACATCTCGCCATGGATGGTTGGCCGGCAGAGCACGGCAAGGCGACACTGCCCCTGCCAATTGGTCACGAGATAGATCATGCCCGACTGGTTCGGCACTGCGACGCTGCCGGTCTGGGCGAAAGGCGCATCGCTTCGCTCGGCCTCGCGGAAGGCAAGGCGTGCGCTCGCCGCGTCCCATGCGATCTCGGTGCGATAGGCGAAGACCGCATCCGCCATGCCGAAGGATGGCCGCAGCGTCAGATAGCACCCTTCGAGCCAGGCGGCGGATTCCCGGGAATAGGAGCCGAGTTCGGAAGGAGCATGCCGCGTCTCCGGTGCTGCGCGGACGGGCTCGGTGCCGTTGCGCAGACGCTGGCCGAGCGCTTCCTCCAGGCGAATGGTGGTGGCGAGCGTGAAGGGCCGGCGGCCGGCCAGGGCCTTCTCCAGGGTGGAAATGCTGATCCGCGCCAGATCGGCGAGCGTTTGACGAGACATCCGGCGACGGGCGAGCGCCTCGCGCACGGCCTGGGCAATGGCGCGGCTCTGGCCCTCGGGCAGCTCGGTCTCGGGTTCTTGCACGGTCTCTCGGCTCGTCGCTTGTCTCCGCAGAGATCCGCACGAAACCGCACAGGCTGGCAAGACACAGCCGAGGAAGAGAGTGGTTCAATCCGCGTCGTCCACCGCCTCTGCCTCCACAACCAGGCGCAGCGGCCCCTGCACCAGGCCATCCAGAGGCCAGCAGGTCACGAGGGCGATGTTCCGTCCCGGAGATGTCGGATCGATCCCCGATGCGTCCCAGGGCACGACCCGGCTGCCGCTGATCCGGAAACGGATAGTGCGTCCGTCCCGCCGGGTCACCGAGACGACATCGCCCGGCTTCACCGCTGCGAGCACCGCGAATTGCGTATCGCGATGGGCCGCGAAGATGGCGGTGCCCGGCTCGCCCGCCTCCGGCGTCCCGTCGAGATGGCCGGGGCCGAAGGCCAGGGCCTGTCCACTGCCGCCGCGCAGGGCGACGAAGCTCTGTCCCGCCACCGTGAGTCGTGCCACCGGCTCGGTATCGGCCGATGGCCAGGGCCGCACAGGGCGGCCCTCGGCGAGGCTTAGGGCGAAGGCACGCTCGAGGAGCACCTGCGCGAGCGTGGCCTTGGCGGGAATCCAGGCGGCTCCGACCAGGACGCCGAGGCCCGCGAGGATGAGGAGGGTGGCGAGCACCCTCCCCCCGGTCATGCGACTCATGAAGCGCTCCGCACCCGGCGAAGGGTGAGCAATCCGCCGAGCAGCAGGACGAGACCCAAGAGGATCTGCGTCCGGGTGCCCGCCCCGGTCTGGGGCAGCGGGATCGCCCGGGCCGGAACCGTGCCCTGGGCCGGGATGAGAGCGGCGCGGCGCTCCTGCGGCGGCTGCGCGGCGCGCTCGCCGAAGACTTTCGCGAAGTCCCAGCCCGCCGGCAGGTTCAGGGGCAGTTCGGTCGCCACGAGGGGAGCACCGGTCGGCCGGCGCGGGGTCGCGTCGACCGCGACGAGGCTCGTCAGCCGGGTCATCAGCTTGTGCGCCAGGGCGAGCTGCAGGATCGTGGCATCGGCCTGGTTCGGCATCACGCGCCCGGTGACGCGGGCGGTTTCGGCCTCGGCGATCTTGGAGCGTGCCCAGACCTTCGAGATGCCCGTCCCCTCGGCCGCGTCGGCCAGGGATACGCTGGTCTGCCACGGCGCTTCGCCGATGCGGCCCGTCAGTGTCAGGGTGCCCGTCGGCTCGGCGATGTCGGCCGCGAGCACCACCGGCTCGCCACGGTAGAGGTCGGGCAGTGGGTTCGGGGTGATGTCACCGCCATTCGAGAGCGTGGCGGCGAGGTCGGTGACGGCGGGGTTCTCCAGCTTGGCATAGAGGCTGCGGGTGCGCTCGGCGACCTGATCGACGGTGTGGATCGCCGTGTAGCTGCCCCGGCCGATCTCGGCGGCGTGACGCATCAGGTGCCCGTTCGGGGCCGAGCCGATACCGACCATGAACAGCCGACTCCGGCCGAGGCCGTCGTGGATCGCGGCGAAGATCCGGTTCTCGTCGCCGATGGCGCCATCCGTGAGAAAGACGATCTGGCGGACGCGGCTACGATCGTCCGGATGGTTGTCGGCGAGGGCCGCGCGGAGGGGCGCAAGCATCTCGGTGCCGCCGCTCGCTTCCAGTCCGGCGACGAAGCTCTCGGCCGCCCGCAGATTCTCGGGATTCGCCGGGACCGGCTCCGGAAAGAGCTGGCTCATGGTGTGGTCGAAGCGGATGACGGTGAACCGATCGCTCGGCGTGAGCCGGGCGAGGCCGGCGAGCAGCCCGGCCTTCGCCTGCCGCATCGATGCGCCGGACATCGAGCCCGAATTGTCGATGACGAACACCACGTCACGGGGCTGGCGCTGCGCCGCGTTCGCGTCTGGCGGGGTGACGGTGGCGAGGAGGTAGGTGCGACCAGCCACCGTCTCTCGGAACAATCCGAGGCGCGGCTCCATGCTCGGCATGGGGTCCCAGGTGAGTTCGAAATCGCGGTCGGCGGGGACGACGCCGTCGGCCAGGGTCACGCGCCGGGAATCCGGGCCGGTCTCGTCGACATGGAGCGGGTGGGTGGCGCTTCTCAGCGTGCCGAGCGGAAAGCCGGCCTGGAGCCGCACCGTGATACCGACGGGATTGACCGGGGCGGCCAGGGAGGGGTCGAGAACGGGCGCGGTGATCCGATCGCGATCGGGCACCGGGTCGGAACCGGTCTCATCGCGCGCCGAGACGAGATCCACTGCGGGCGGGGCCGGGTTGTAGCGAGGAGCCACCACCAGGGGCAGGCGCAGGGAGCGGGTGCCCCCGGATATGGCCACCGTCTGCTGATACTCGATCTGCACCAGCACGGTCTCGCCCGGTCCGATATTGGCGACGGAGTTGGTGAAGACGTTCGGCCGCTCCTGCTCGGTCTGAGCCGCGCTCTGTCCGGCCGCCTTGGCCGTCTCATAGATGCGCTTGGCCGCCGCGCGTTCGCGGATCTCGGCGACGATCACCTTGTCGCCGATCACGAGCTTCATCGTATCGACCGCCGAATCTTCCGGCAGCGGGTAGAGGTAGGTGCCTTCCACCCAGGACCCGGTGGTATTGCGGAAGGCCTGCGTCACCACCGTGCGGGCGGTCGGGCCGCTGACGGTGACGCTGAAATCGGTGCTGAGACGCGGCGCCTCGACCGGCGAGGCGGCATCCGGCCCGCGCAGAACCAGGCTGCCGCTCGACGGTGCCGGCAGGGCACTGGCCGAGCAGATCGAGATGAGCAGCGCGAGAAGCGCCAGAAAGAGCGGCGAGACGGGCCGGGCTATTCCGGCGTCTTCCGGCAGGCGGAACCGCGTGGTGACGAGTGAGGGCAGCATGGGTCTGATCTCCGGGCTCCCGGCTCGATGGCCGGCTCGTCGCAGAGATTCACCCGCGCATCGAAGCTTCACCATGGGACGCTTCGGCCAGTCTCGGGCCGCACCCGGACGACCGGGTCCGGCGCAGGCGGATCTGTCCGGTGTCCGTCCGGTCCCGTGCGGACAATGCGGTTCCGCTCCGCCTTCAAAAAGAGCCGAACCTCGCTGCACGGCCGCGTCCCAGGCGGCCGTGTTGCGAAAGGGGGGGCATCGGCGATTGCGAGGCAGGCTCGGGCTGCGACAGCCAACTCCAAGCCCGTGAGATCCCCGACGACCGACGAGATGACGAGCTTGCGCTGGCCGTTTGAGACGAGCATCGGCGCGGATTGGCTACATCTCGCCCGAATAGCCCTTCGTGGCCGCGCTCGGGCTGTTCGCCGTACAATGCGAGGCATACTCGCTTCGCATTGAGAAGCTTGTCGCGGGGCTCGGCTGCGCCTTTAGCGGGCCTTGAATGCCTCGGTCAGTTCGATGCCTGCCCGCAGCTTCGCAGTGCGCGCGTCCGATGTCCCGAGGCTGCGCACCATCTCGGTGAGGCGCAATTTCGGCTGAAGGCCAGTCGGTATGCGTCGGCGGAAATGAAAGGTGCGTCCACGCAGGACGACATTCGCGATCGGTGCCACTCCGCTCCTTCGGCACCTGGCTGGGTGCCTTGTKTAGGTGCGACAGTGGCTGGGAGACGAGGATCCTGTTCCCGTTGCCAGCCTCGGATAAACCTAAGCAAGATCAATGGCTTGTCGCGCATATCGGCTGGGGATTTGTAGCAATGAAGTGGGCAGCTGGCAATCGCATGCGCTTCGTCGGTCGCCAGGATTTCGGTGTCGCTATATCGCCTCCCGACTCACTCGCTGTCGGTCGACTGTAGCTCGCGTTCGGTTCGCCGCGCGCATTGGAGCTGATGCTGCTGACTCGTTCAAAAAGGTGGTTGATGCCGCGGATGCGCCGGTGGCGTCGCTTCGTTCGGCTAACACCTCTGTTCTTGGTTGCAGGGTGGTGAGGTAGTCGGCGGCGCGTGAGCCTTGGGTAGCGGCGGTTGCGAGTGCGTGGGGGTTGGCGCGCAGGAGCGGCGCCCAGGAGGCGTAGTAGGCGGCGTGGTTGGGGTGCGGGACGCGGGCGATCCCGAGGTCGGCCAAGATGAAGGCGGCACCTAGCTCGGCCACGAGTTCCTCGGCTGCGTAGCTGCGGGCGTCGAAGCGGCCGGTGAGGTCGCGGGCAAGGCGGTGGGGTGCGCCGGTCCAATGAATGAGTTCGTGCGCAAGCGTGCCGGCGTAGTCCTTGGTAGAGTGGAAGCTGGCGCGGGCAGGCATGTGGATCGTGTCGGTGGCGGGGACGTAGCAGGCGCGCGTGCCGCCCTCATGAATTGTCGCGCTGGTGGCGGTGACGAAGCGGTCGAAGGCTGGGGGCGGTAGTATGGTCGTGCCGCTCGATGGCGTGTCCGTTCGGGGCGGGGCGGTGTCGACCTGTGCAACGTTGAACACGTGGGCGGCGCGAGCGACGAAGGGGACGCCGGCGGGCTTCTTTGAGTCGTGTGTCTCCGCCTCTGCCTGGGTGCCGCGGGGAAGCTCTTTGTAGAACAGTACGAGCGTGCTGCGTTCGGCTCGGCGCACCTGCGCTCCGAGCGCTGTCCATTGACGGTAGGTCGCCCAACGCGCGTCCGTGTATCCGTTGGCCTGCGCTGCGCACCAAAGCGCGAGGATCTTTATGCCACGGTAACGGCGACCCGTGCTGGCATTGCGCGGCATCGGGTCTGCACCGTGCCAGGGTGGTGTCCATGAAGCGGGGTCAGCTGTCTCCAGCTGCTCCAAGATGGCGGCGGCGACGCGGGTGTGCAGGTCGTTCGGCATAGGGAGGGTTCCGGTGGCCCCTATGGGGCGGTAATCCGGTTTCCCGCTGGGGCGGCGGTTCTTCACGATCGGCGGTGTCGGGCTGTTCGTTAGACTGGGGGCCGCGTGTCCGTGCTTCGGCTCGGAGCTTTCAAGGTGTTCGTCTGTCTTCACCTGGATCTTGGTGAACGTTTGAGGGAGGCCGGCTTGCCTAGGGGCAAGGCTTTGCCGGGCATTGGCAAAGCCTTGCATCAAACCGAGGGGTCCGGATCTCGGAGCCACGCCGTCGGTCGACCGGCGGATCGAAGGTGCAACCTTTTGACAGGCGAGGCCGGGGTTATGCTGTCGGCCTTTGCGCACCGCTTCCCGCCACCTTGGACGGACAACGCGAACGGACCCTACCTGCTCGATCCGCTGGCATCAGGGTCGTTCTGGAAGTGTGGGGCAACCCATTCCTTCCATCCTACGATCCACATCAATTGGGCGGACCGTTTGCTGCCGATGCCCTTCGACTTGCGACCCGGCGTTCCCCATCCCGCCTGGTTAGCGGTGGAGGCTCGGGGCTCATAGGGAGCGTGGCGTGTGCTTCTGCTTTTGCGCGGTCAGAAGCTCGCGGGCACTCTCTGAGATGGCATAGCATTTGGGGGGCTTTTCGACCCGAACATCAATGTATATAACGGCACGATCTGAACGGGGTGCGTGCAGCCACCCCCACCCGAGAAAGAGGGCGGCACTGCCCTGACAGTGCCCGGTCGCTTGGCTTTCAGCATGTTCTTGTGATCGTAGCGCCTATTGGCGTTGCGATCATGATACGCCTGAGGCTGGAGCTGCGCCCAGCCGCCGACGGCGAGAGCGGTTGGGAGTCCTCCAATGTGTAATATCACATACGAAGCTCAGAATGCCTTCACTCCGGCGATGACGTCCGTCGTCGAGTGCTGCGAGTGCCAAGTCAATTTGAACGACGCCGCCTCCGTCATCGCAGATCGAAGTGAGCCGAACTGCTGCGGCATACCGCTATGGAGCTTCGACACGTTGGTCCGGGCGGCCCACCTGCGTGAGGCCGCTGCTGCCACGAATAAGTATTGTCGGGCCGAAATCGTACGGAAGTACTCTATTTTTGGGATTTGCACGTGCTCGCGGCGTCTCATTTTGTCGGTTCAAGATGCCGGCATGATGGGAACCCTTGTCCAGGCAAACTTAAACGGACCGGTGCCCGCGGCGCCGCGCCTCCTCGAGGAGATGGTCCGCAAGAACCAAAGGCAATTCCCAAACAACCCGAAGCGCAAGCGAAGCCGTCACTTGCAACAGCGCCAGCGGCCATTCTTCGAAGCTTGGGCCGATAATGCGTCGTTAGTGGACGAAGAAGACAAAAAGGCGTGATCGGGTTGAAGCGGGGACCGTAACCCCCGGCTGGTCCGCACCTTGACACGGTGCGGACTGGCGCCTCGTCCCCTGCCGCGACGTACGCGGATGTCGTGGCGGGTTCGCTCACCCCCTATGATACAAGAGCTATATTATGGAAGATTTCGACCAAGCGATTCCGTTCTTCGACAGATCGGAGGATGAGATGTGGCACCCTTATACTGATGAGCGCCAGCGCGCTATGCGGGATGCGACCGTCGGCTGCAGTATGGCCGTGTACCTTGAGCAGTTCCAGCCACAGTCACGTTTTATCAGGCGGATGCAGTTTTGGGGTGCGCATCAGGCCGTGGCGTTCGCCAATTACCAGGGGGCTGTACTAAATGTGAAGGTGACCGTCGCTTGGGACCGGATGGGTTACCGTCACGGCCAGGAAATTGACGCAGCGTATGGTCACTTCATGCAGGCTCAGCGCAAGTTTATGCGGCGACACGGTGTACCAAACTACACTTACACAGTGTTTGAGCGCTCCGAAACGTTCGGCCTCCATTCACATAGCGGGGTTCACGTCCCGGTCCACGTGTACCCGCAGTACCGGCGCTGGCTGGATCGGTACGTCAAGCGGCTCGACCGCGTGGGATTCAAACGTCGCTTGCACGTCCGGCGCTACCGCGAGACGGCCGTCGCGCGTGCGATCGAAGAACAATGGCGCTGGTTTCGCTACTGCATGAAGGGGGTCGATCCGTATCTAAATGAAGACGAGCGAGATCTCAATGGCCTGGAGGCTACAGACACGTTCGCCAGTTATTATGGTTTGAAGCACCGGTACACGGGTATCGTGTCCCTGCAGCGCGTGCGCCTGTCGCAGGACATGCTTAAGAAGGCTAGGCGAGAGGCTGGTTACCCCGAGCACTATTACCTGATCGATGGCGAGCACCGGTACGACGATTTCGAGTACCGGCGCGGTGAGGCCGACCGTCTGACGGAGATGCTTCAGTGCGATCCACTTTGATAGGCAGACCTCTGGGGGAATCGAGGAGACCGCACTGCCTTTGAGGAGGCCCGCGTTCGTTCCGTCTCCTCATGAACTCGTAGTTTTAGAAGCCCGCCGGGGATACCCGGCGGGCTTCTTCGCGTGTTCGACGAAGCGCGACACCGATACGCTGTCCTTCCAGGCCGGCTGCAGAGTGATCGGAGCCCGCGCGGGCCGGTAAGGTTGTCGATGCTCGGCGTGTGCCGCAGCGTCGCGCTACGTGCGACGTACGCCGCTCTCTCTGCGGGGAGCAGCTTCTCATAAGCAGATGCTCGGCTGATTGCTAGGGTCTGAACCGAACCAAGATATTGCTGACGCTGCAGTTTTATGATTCACGTTCGCGGTTTTCAGCATGGAGGCGATGATGGCAGACCTGTTCTGGCTCT
>NZ_LMMS01000005.1:0-122566 GCF_001422345.1 Methylobacterium sp. Leaf93
CGCTCATCGCCGCCATCCGAGGCTGAAAGCCCGGTCCCTTTGGGCCTTGCGCTGTCAGGTCCGTCAAATCCGCAAAAGCGTTCTCACACAGCCTCGGTGGAAAACAGCCGGTCTCTTCTGGATGAGATAGGCGTTGAACCGGCCGTCCGGTGTGGATCGGATGCGGCGGTGGCACCTCAATTCGCACTTGTCAGATACGAAGCGTCACTGGCTTGGGAGCAATCCCGTTCGTCGGTAGCTTTCGATCAACTCGTCGAACACTGTCACGTCCGAACGGCTGCGCGCGATGATCTGCGCCCCGGCGACAGAAGCGTAAATGGCACGGGCCCTTAACTTACCCTCGGCGGGCGAGGCGAGTTTGGCAGCGACCAGATGTTGGCAGAGCCAAGCGGTGTTCACGTCGGCGAACGTCTGCACCTCCTTCAGCACGGGCTCGGGCAACGCGTCATGTTCCGTCGCCATGAAGCTGCTCAGGCACATGCGATTGTCGCGCTCCAGGGAGAGCCGGAAGATGCTCGGGTATCGCTGCAACGCTTCGATCGGGCTCCGGGCATTCGTTGAGATGGCTTCGAGAACGCGGGCGATGTCTTCCCAGTAGCGCCGCGCAACCGCCTCGCCGAGGAGAGCCTTGGTGGCGAAGTGGTAGTTGATGCTGGCAGCCTTGATGCCGACGGTCGCCGCGAGGTCGCGGAAGTTGAGGCCGCCGTAGCCATAAGCCATCGCCGCCTCCCGTGCGGCTTCGAGAATCGCCTCTCTCACGTTCCCCTTCGACGTCGCTGCCATGTCCAACCTCCACCTGTCATATGTCAGACAGGGGTTGACGGCGCAAGATCTCCGCCATAGCTTGCAGCCTGTCATCTGACAGACAGGCTGATAATCTCGAAAGCGAGAAGACGATGTCCGACAAGCTCAAGCTCTTCACCTCCCCCTCGGCCTTCCCGAACCCGCAGCGCCTGCGGATCTTCATGCACGAGAAGGGTATCGCCGACCGCTTCGACGAGACGATCTACGACATGTCGCCCGTCGGCGAGCAGCGGGGTTGGAGGCACCTGAAGATGAACCCCTGGGGCGAGACGCCGACCCTTGCGCTCGCCGATGGTTCTCACCTCAGCGAGACCTCCGCCATCGCCCGCTATCTCGACGACACGTTCGAGGGCCGCAAGATCATGGGGGCGACGGCGCATGAGCGCGGTCTCGATCAGATGTGGGACAGCCGGGTGTGGGTGCACATCCTCTATCCCATCGTCACTGCCTTCCACGTCCTGCATCAGGGTCTAGGCCCGAAGCTCGAACTGACCAGCAACCCGACTTGGGGCGAGCATTCACGCAAGGTGGCGCTGGCGCATGCCGGTCTCGTGGACGGGCATCTCGCGGATGGCCGCGATTGGCTGCTGGGTGGCGATCAGCCCACGTTCTCCGACATCACGCTGGCGACGGCGATCGCGTTCTCCAAGTTCCCCGTCAACGCCACCCCGCTCGATGAGCGGTTCGAACATCTCGATGCCTTCTGGCGGCGCTGGCAGGCGCGACCGGCCTTCATCGCCGCCTATGCCGACCGTAGCAGCGGTGTGCCGGAGATCGACAACCGCACATGAGCCTTCGGCGGTCGGGCTCGGCAACCGCCCGGCCGAAACGCTGCTTTGACCGACTTCGAGCGGGGCTTTTCGCGCCCCCCGCTCGGGCCGGCGACGCTCCGAACGCCGAAACTCCTGCCCTGGCACGGCCCGGCACGGACACCGATGCGGCCGACGTGGAAGCCGAATAGGCCCTCGCGGCAAGGGCCGTCGGCCGGCCCCGCCGCGGGGTCGGCCGACGGCCCTCCTCCCCGGACGACGGCTCCCCGACCGATCCGGGGACTGCACGAATTTCGACGCAACCGTTCTCGTGACCTCGTCGTTCCTGGGCCGGACACTGACGTCCTGGCTCTCGAACCGAAGGATCGTACCATGCGCAAGTCACTCGTCCTTGGCTTCCTCGCCGCTTCCGTGGCCGGCTTCGCCGCGCCCGCATCGGCCGAGGAGACCACCGTAATCCGCCGCGACAGCGCCCCCAGCGTCACGGTCGAGCGCCGCGAAGGTGTGGTCGAGCGCCGCGAAGTCACCACCGGCAGCGTCGATTGCGGCTCGAAGACCGTCCACAAGGAGGACGGGATGGGCAACTCCAAGACTGTTCACAAGGAAGGCTGCAACTGAGCTTCGGCCCCTGACGTCACGGGAGACACGACCATGACCCACAAACTTCTTCCCGCCCTCGCCGCGGCCGGCATGCTCGCCATGCCGATGGCGGCGCAGGCACAGGGCACGCTGCGCGGCGCGGCCGAGGGTGCCGAGCGCGGCGCCGACGCGGCCGGTCCGGTCGGCGGGATCGTCGGGGGTGCGGTCGGTGCCGCGGCCGGCACCATCGGCGGTATCCTGGGCGTCGACGAGCGCCCCCGCTTCCGCTCCTACGTCCGCGAGCGCGGCGTGCGGTCCTACAGCTGGGGCGGCCCGGTTCAGGTCGGCACCGAGTTGCCGGACGAGGAGGTCACCTACTACGACGTGCCCGCCGAGTATCGGGCGCGGCCGGGCTACCGCTACACCGTGGTGAACGACCGCCCGGTGCTGGTCGACCGCAGCCGCCGCATCGTCGAGGTCATCGACTGAGACCTTCGACGCATGCGAGACGCGACGAAGCCCGCCCGGCAGGCGCCGCGGCGGGCTTTCATGTCGGGGTTCCGGCCCAGGCCGAGCGCGGTCCGCCTCCACGCCGAGAAGCCGGGCAGGCCGCGTCCGAGCCCGGCCGACGCGGCGCGTCACGGGTCCCGACGGCCGCCGCATCCCCGTGACCACGCTGGCACGCATGGGGAACGGTAAATCCGAGCTTCGAGTTTCGCCGTACGCCGATCCGGGGGGCATCCGTGAGACCATCTCTTCTTGCAATACTGGGGCTGCTGCTCGTGGCCTGCCCGCACGCTTCCGTCGCGCAGGGCGTTCAGGGCGTGCCCGCCGCGACCATCGAGGAAGACGAGCCCCGACCCGGGCCGCCTCCTCCGTTACCGGACATCACGGACCCGAACGGCCGGGCCGGCGAGGCCCTGAACGAACCCGGCGAGGGCTCCGGCATCCCGAAGGCCCTGCGCGCGTCCGGTTCCAAGGCGGGCGGGCCGGCCAACGACCTCAACCCGAGCGGCCGAGCCGAGGCGCCGGCACCGCCGAAGGGCGATTTCGGCCGGGTCCTCGCCGGGAAGGAACTGTTCCACGGGAATTATTGCGGGAAGGGACAGCGGGGCGAAGGCTTGCCACCGACCGACGACCTCGACGCCGCGTGCATGCGCCACGATGCCTGCTACGACACCGCCGGGTACAATTCGTGCGCCTGCGACACGACCTTGAAGCGGGAGGCGTCCGTCGTCTCGGATAGCCCAAGAGCTTCGCTCGAAGTCCGGCGAAGGGCTCTCAGCGTCATCGAGGCAGCGACCGCCATGGACTGCCGCACGCCATGACCCCGGCTGGGTGACCGGCGTCGCGACATCTCGGTTCTGAGCCTGGCTCGCGGCACAGCCATCGCCAAAGTCGGGTCGCAGGCGGCTCGTCCGCACCGGGGCGAGAGACCAGGGTCCGCTGCCCACCCGATACAGGCGTTCGGGGCGGTCAGTCTTGCGGTTTTAAAGCCAACATTTGCAGTCCGTAGTTACGGATATCGATCGAGCTGAAAATCGGCCCCCGTGTTCGAGGCCAACCCGACGCAGAAGCATCACGGCTCCCCATCACCCCGCCCGCCGAGGCATCCGGAACGGCAGCATGAACTGCACCAGCGGGTTGCGGAATCGGTCGAGCGACAGGCTCTCGTGGACCGGGCGTACGGGCTCGCCGTCGAGGGTCGAGGCGAGGAGCGAGCGGGCGTAGAACGGCGTGTCCTCGAAGGTGCGGACGACGCTCGAGGCCCCGTCGTCGCTGCGGGTGGCGCGGGGCATGCGCCAGAACCGCGTCGGCGGCAAAGCGGCGGGGAGCGGCGGGCGGATGTCGCGGCGGGTGCCGTCGGCGGCAAAGCGCAGGGAGAGGTTCTGGGTGCTGCCGTCGCGGCGGCGCACGTCGTAGAGGATCGCCGACCCGTCCTTCAGGTCGGCCCGGCACCAGGTCCAGTCGCTGAAGCTCCGGCCCAAAGCGGTGTCGCCGTGGTTGGTGTCGAAATAGGCGGTGCCGCGCCAGGACAGGGCCGGGGCGTCGAGGGCCACCTCCACGGGGGAGGAGGGCGCCATCGGCCACCAGCGGTGCTGGCCCGTCGCGTCCAGGGTGAAGGTCTCAGCGGTGAAGCCGTTCGGGCGCAGGTGGATCGTGCCGCGCACCCGCGAGGGGATCGGCGCCGTCACCTCGTCGAGGGTGATGGTGAGGGTGGTGCCGTCCCAGGCGAGACCGCTCGGGCCGATCCGGATCTGCGACGCATCCCGGCTCAAGGCATCCCGGCCGCGCTCGGTCATGCAGAAGCGGTTGGCGCGCTCCCCGTAGAGCACGACGTTCAGGGTGCAGTGGTTGAACGGGTCGCGGCTGAGGTCCAGGGCGTAATAGGGCGAGAACACGCTGCCGATGAAGGCGATGATCGTGAGCCCCTGGCGCCCGTCCTCGCTCAGGGCGTCGACATACCACCAGACGTAACCGTCCCGGGCCACCGGCGTGTCGAAGCGCGGCCCGTCTGGGCGAGATCGGCCAGCAGGCTGTCCGCCGCGATCCGCCCCGATTGCGCCGCCATCGGCACCCCCGGCCCCGGATGGACGCTGCCCCCCGCGAGATACAGCCCCGGCAGCGCCGTCCTTGCGCCCGGACGCTTGAACGAGGCCATCCAGCCGTGCGAGGCCCGGCCGTAGAGGGCGCCCCCCGTCGCCGGAAACAGCCGCTCGAACCCCGCCGGATCGGTGGTCACCGAGCCCAGCGTCGCCTCGATCGTCAGCCCGCATTCCGTCAGTTTCCGACGCAGGTTGGTCTCGCATGTAGCGATCTCCGTGGGGGCGAGGGGGCGTTCCCGGCCGAGGGCCGGAGCGTTGACGAGGCAGAGCAGGCGCTCCGGCGTGTCGAGGGCCGAATCGTCGTCGGCGCGGTCCTGCGCGCAGACATAGACAGTCGGGTCGTCGGGGAGCCGGCCGGCGCGCAGCGCAGCGAATTCGTTCGCGTAATCGCCCGAGAAGAACACGGTGTGCCGCACCAGCGGGAAGCCCGTGGTGCGGGCTTTCGCGCAGAGCGTCACCGCCGAGAGCGAGCGGGCATTCGGCGGCACCGCCTCCACGGCCCGCGCCGGGCGCGATCCGAACAGGCCCGCGCCGAGGGCCGCCGCATCGGCATTGGCCACCACGAGATCGGCCGCGATCCGCTCGCCATCGGCGAGGTCGAGGCCGACGATGCCGCGCCCGGTCTCCACCGCGATGGCGGCCACCTGCGCACCATAGCGGATGCGGGCGCCACGCTCCTCCGCGAGATCGGCGATGATGGCGGCGAGGCGGCTGAGGCCGCCCTCCACATGCCAGACGCCCTGGCTCTCCACATGCGCCACCAGCATGAGCGTCGCCGGGGCCTCGAAGGGCGAGGAGCCGCAATAGGTGGCGTAGCGCCCGAACAATTGGCGCAGGCGGGGATCGCGGAAATATTCGCCCAGCGCCCCCCACAGGGTGGTGAAGGGCTGGATGCGCCACAGCCCGCCGAGCCCCGACAGGCCGACGCGGCGGCCGAGATCGACCGGGCTCGGCCGCTCGCCCCGGATGAACGGCCCTTCCAGCGTGCCGTAGACCTCCGCCGCGCGGGCGCGAAAGCGCCGGTAGCCGTCCTCCTCGCGTGGCCCGGCGAAGGCGCGGATCGCCGCCGCCGAGGCTTCGGGATCGGCGAACAGGTCGAGGCGCTCCCCCGCCCCCCAGGCATGGCGGGCGAGGATGGAGGCCGGGCTCAACCCCACGCGGTCCGACAGGTCGGCGCCGCATTCCGAAAAGATCTCCTCGAACACCCAGCGCATGGTGAAGACGGTGGGGCCGGCCTCGACGCGCGCCCCGTCCGCCGCGACGCTGCGCATCTTGCCGCCGGGCGCGGCCGCGCGCTCGAGCACGGTGACGTCGAGCCCCGCATGGGCGAGGCGCAGGGCCGCCACCAGCCCGCCGATCCCCGCTCCGATCACCGCAACCCGCTGCGCCGTCACTGTGTCACCCGTTTCTGCCTTGACGAGTGTCAATAATATCTGACACTTTGCAATGGCAATACGAAAAGACACCAGGGAGTGGCGCCATGGATGCCAACCGCCGGATCGAGCAGGCTCTCGACGCTGCCGTCGCCCATGCGGAGGCGCCCGGCGCGCCGCCGCTCCTGGCCGAGGCGATCCGCTACGCGGTCTTTCCCGGTGGCCACCGCATCCGGCCACGCCTCTGCCTCTCGGTCGCTCGCGCCTGCGGCGACGACGATCCGGTGGCCTCCGACGCGGCGGCGGCGGCGATCGAACTCATCCACTGCGCCTCCCTGGTCCATGACGACCTGCCCTGTTTCGACGATGCGCCGATGCGGCGGCAGAAACCCTCGGTCCATGCCGCCTTCGGCGAGCCCCTGGCGGTGCTGACCGGGGATGCGCTCATCGTCTCCGCTTTCGAGACCCTGGCGCGGGGTGCTGCGCGCTCGCCGGCCCGGCTCGCCGCCCTCGTCGGCCTCGTCGCCCGCGCGGCCGGTTCGCCCAACGGCATCGCCGCCGGGCAGGCCTGGGAATCGGAGCGGCATGTGGGGCTCACCGAGTACCAGCAGGCCAAGACCGGCGCGCTGTTCGCGGCGGCCACCGTCACCGGCGCGGCGGCGGCGGGCGCGCAGGCGCTCCCGTGGCGGCTACTGGGGGAATGCCTCGGCGAGGCCTATCAGGTCGCCGACGACCTGCGCGACGTCGCCTGCCGTCAGGAAGAGGTCGGCAAGCCGGTGGGCCGCGACGCCACGTTGGGCCGGCCCAACGCCGCCGCCCTGCTCGGCATGGCCGGCGCGCTCGCGCGCCTCAAGCGCCTCGTGCGGGAAGCCGTGGAGGTGATCCCCGCCTGTCCCGGCGCCGACGAACTCCGCGCCGAGATCGAGGCGCAGACGCGCCTGTTCCTGCCGGCAAGCCTGGCGCGGGAATTGGCGTGAGGGGAGGGCGTTGTCCCTTCCTCCCTGCAGCTACGATAGCCCCACATCTCGCGGGCCGCTCGGGTCCCCTCTCCTGGAAGGCAGGGCTATCGCATATGCACATTTGCTCGTTGAGAATCGAATCGCAGCCCCCCGTCATCCCGGGGCCGCGCAGCGGAGCCCGAGATCCAGAAACATAGGTGGTGCCGGACTTTGCACCGTCGGCGGCTCTGGATTCCGGGCTCGCCTGGGCGACCCGGAATGACGGCGCGGTGCCATATGCAATCGCCCTGCCTGGAAGGAGAGGGAGCCGGTCGCGCCTCATGCCGAACCCTATTCGAGAGACCGAACGGCCGTCGAGCGGAGGAGCGAATCCCGTCGCTCCCTGCGGGGAGGGAGCAGAGGCGAGCATGACTCCTCTCAGCCGAACCTGACGCGGGTGGTCGCCTTGCAGCAACAGAGGGTCACCCAGCCACCCCCACCTCCCGCTCCTCCCCACAAGGGGGAGGAGAGACCCGCGCTGATCGTGAGCGGGGTGAACGCCGCGCGAGGCGGAGGGAAGCGCGCCCTGCCTTGGCGCGAGCGCTGGCTCGGCTTCCGCAACCGCACCATCGCCAATCCGGCCTTCCAGCGCTGGGCCGCCGCATTTCCCCTGACGCGGGGAATCGCGCGGCGCAACACCCGCGCGCTGTTCGATCTCTGCGCCGGCTTCGTCTATTCGCAGACCCTGTTCGCCTGCATCAGGCTCGACCTGTTCGCGATCCTCGCCCCCGGCCCCCTCGGGCTCGAGGCCCTGGCCGAGCGGATCTGCCTGCGGCCGGAGCGGGCACTGCGCCTGCTGGACGCCGCCGTCTCGCTGAACCTGCTGCGGCGCCTGTCCGACGGGCGCTTCGCCCTGGCCGATCTCGGGGCGGCGCTGATCGGCAATCCCTCCATTGCCGCGATGATCGAGCACCACGCGCTCCTCTACGAGGATCTGCGCGACCCGGTGGCGCTCCTGCGCGGGGAGGGCGGCACGAGCCGGCTGGCCGCCTACTGGCCCTATGCGGGAGCGGCCGGCGACGCGGCGATCCCGGCCGAGGCGGTGGCGGATTACTCGGCCCTCATGGCCGCCTCCCAATCCCTCATCGCCGAGGACATCCTCGACGCCTATCCGATGGGGCGGCACCGCCTGCTCATGGATGTGGGGGGCGGCGAGGGGGCTTTCCTGCGCGCGGTCATGCGGGCGACGCCCGATCTCTCAGTCCGGCTGTTCGACCTGCCGGCGGTGGCCGCCCGCGCCGCCGGGCGCTTCGCGGCCGAGGGCCTGTCCCACCGTGCCGAGGCCCATGGCGGCAGTTTCCGCACCGCGCCCCTGCCGAAGGGTGCGGACGTCATCTCCCTCGTCCGGGTCGTCCACGACCATGACGACGACACCGTCCGCCTCATTCTGCGCGCCGCCTACGACGCGCTCGGCGATGACGGCACGCTCCTGATCGCCGAGCCGATGGCGGGAACGCCGGGGGCCGAGCCGGTCACCGAGGCGTATTTCGGCTTCTACCTGCTGGCGATGGGAAGCGGCCGCTGCCGCCGCCCTGCCGAGCTTACCGCGCTCCTGCACGAGGCCGGCTTTCGCGACTGCCGCGAGATCACGACCCGGCGCCCGCTCCTGACCCGCCTGCTGGTGTCCAGACGAATTGACACGCTGCGGCGTAAGTAAGGCTTGACGAATAAAAGTGTCAATCTAGGATGACACATCGAACAAGTACCGAATCCGTCGCCATCGGGTCGAGGTACGAGACAGGGGAGGGTCGACCACAATGCACGCGCTCGCCGTCCTCTTCGAACGCCCCGAACAGCTGTCGCTCGCCGAACTGACCCTTGATGCTCCAGGCCCGGCCGATGCGGTGGTGGAGACCCTGTGGAGCGGCATCAGCACCGGCACCGAGCGCCTGCTCTGGACAGGCCGGATGCCGCCCTTCCCGGGCATGGGCTATCCGCTGGTCCCCGGCTACGAATCGGTGGGCGAGGTGGTGGAAGCCGGCCCCGCCTCCGGCCTCGCCGTCGGGCAGAGGGTCTTCGTGCCGGGCGCCCGCTGCTTCGGCCCGGTGCGCGGCCTGTTCGGCGGCGCGGCCTCCCGCCTGGTGAGCGAGGGCGCGCGCCTCGTTCCCATCGATGTGGCCTTGCGCGAACACGGGATCCTCATCGCGCTCGCCGCCACCGCCTATCATGCGCTCAACGCGCGTCCCGAAGGCCGCTCGCTCATCGTCGGGCACGGGGTGCTCGGGCGGCTTCTCGCCCGCCTGACACGGATCGCCGGCGGCGAGCCGATGGTGTGGGAGACGAACGCGATCCGGGCCACCGGCGCGCAGGGCTACGAGGTCCTTCATCCCGATGCGGACGAGACCCGCGATTACGGCTCCATCACCGATGTCAGCGGCGACGCCGCGATCCTCGACACGCTGATCGCGCGGCTCAGGCCCGGCGGCGAGATCGTGCTCGCCGGTTTCTACGAGGCGCCGCTCTCCTTCGCCTTCCCGCCCGCCTTCCTGCGCGAGGCCCGCATCCGCGTCGCCGCCCAGTGGCGGCCGGAGGATCTCGCCGCGGTTCTGACCCTGATCGAGGGGGGGCGCCTCTCCCTCGACGGCCTGATCACCCATCGTGAACCGGCGGCGCGCGCGCCGTCCGCCTATCGCACGGCGTTCGGCGAGCCCGAATGCCTGAAGATGATCCTCGATTGGAGAGCCGCTTCATGAACATGCAGCTGAACGGAGCCGCGCTCCTGCGCGCCGAAGCCGCCATCGAACCGGATCCGGCCCCCGTCTCCGCCACCAAGGAGACGCAGATCATCGCGATCTACGGCAAGGGCGGCATCGGCAAGTCGTTCACGCTCGCCAATCTCAGCTACATGATGGCCCAGCAGGGCAAGAAGGTCCTGCTCATCGGCTGCGACCCGAAGAGCGACACCACCTCGCTCCTGTTCGGCGGCCGCGCCTGCCCCACCATCATCGAAACCTCCACCAAGAAGAAGCTCGCCGGCGAGCAGGTCGCCATCGGCGATGTCTGCTTCAAGCGCGACGGCGTCTACGCCATGGAGCTCGGCGGGCCGGAAGTCGGGCGCGGCTGCGGCGGGCGCGGCATCATCCACGGTTTCGAACTTCTCGAAAAACTCGGCTTCCACGAATGGGGCTTCGACTACGTCCTGCTCGACTTCCTCGGCGACGTGGTCTGCGGCGGCTTCGGCCTGCCGATCGCCCGCGACATGTGCCAGAAGGTCATCGTCGTCGGCTCGAACGATCTTCAATCGTTGTATGTGGCCAACAACGTCTGCTCGGCGGTGGAATACTTCCGCAAGCTCGGCGGCAATGTCGGTGTGGGCGGCCTCGTCATCAACAAGGACGACGGCACCGGCGAGGCCCAGGCCTTCGCGGCGGCGGTGGGCATCCCGGTCCTGGCCTCGATCCCGGCCGATGACGACATCCGCAAGAAGAGCGCGAATTACGAGATCATCGGCAGGCCCGAGAGCCAATGGGGCTCGCTCTTCGCGGATCTGGCCCAGAACGTCCACGACGCGGCGGCCAACCACCCGACGCCGCTCTCCCAGGATGGACTGCTCGGCCTGTTCAAGGGCGAGGCCGTCGGCCGCGGCGTCACCCTGGTCCCCGCCACCTTCGAGGATATGTGCGGCACGACCCTGGTCGTGAAGCCGTCCCTCGAAGTCGTCTACGACGAGGTCTGACGCGCATGGCCGTCTCCCTCGACATCACGGATCTTCGCGCTCGTCACGAGCGCCCCGCCTCG
Organism: Methylobacterium sp. Leaf93; assembly: GCF_001422345.1. Classification (NCBI taxonomy): domain Bacteria; kingdom Pseudomonadati; phylum Pseudomonadota; class Alphaproteobacteria; order Hyphomicrobiales; family Methylobacteriaceae; genus Methylobacterium; species Methylobacterium sp. Leaf93. The sequence continues at coordinate 10,869 of NZ_LMMS01000005.1, forward strand.
ACCCTGACCACCGCCCCCACGGCGGCTGTGAATCTCGCCGCCACCAAGTCCGACGGGCTCGGCTGCCATTCCGGCAAGGACGCGATGCGGGCGGCCGCCGAAGCCGCCGGGATGTCGGAGACGCTGGAGCAGCTCAAAAAAGACTATCCCCAAGGGCCGCACGACCAGCCCCAGAGCATGTGCCCGGCCTTCGGCTCCTTGCGCGTCGGCCTGCGCATGCGCCGCACGGCGACGATCCTGTCGGGCTCGGCCTGCTGCGTCTACGGCCTCACCTTCACCTCGCATTTCTATGGGGCGAAGCGGAGCGTGGGCTACGTGCCCTTCAATTCCGAGACCCTGGTCACCGGCAAGCTGTTCGAGGACATCCGCGAGGCGGTGTTCGACCTGGCCAAGCCCGCCGATTACGACGCGGTCGTCGTCATCAACCTCTGCGTTCCCACCGCCTCCGGCGTGCCGCTGCGTCTTCTCCCGAAGGAGATCGACGGGGTCCGCGTCATCGGCATCGACGTGCCGGGCTTCGGCGTGCCGACCCATGCGGAAGCCAAGGACGTGCTCGCCGGGGCCATGCTGAAATTCGCCCGGTCCGAGGCCGAGCAGGGTCCGGTCCAGGCCCCGCGCCTCGGCCGCTCCGAGCGCCCCAGCGTGACGCTGCTCGGCGAGATGTTCCCGGCCGACCCGGTGGTGATCGGCGGCCTGCTGGAGCCGCTGGGCCTCAGCGCCGGCCCCGTGGTGCCGACCCGCGAATGGCGCGAACTCTACGCCGCCCTCGACTGCGCGGCGGTGGCGGCGATCCACCCGTTCTACACCGCCTCGATCCGCGAATTCGAACTCGCCGGCCGCCCCATCGTCGGCTCCGCCCCCGTGGGCCATGACGGCACCGCCGACTGGCTCGACCGGATCGGCGAGGCCTGCGCCGTTCCCCGCGCCATTGTGGAGGCCGCCAAGAACCGTCTCCTCCCGATGATCCGGGGGGCGCTGGCCGCCACGCCGATCAAGGGCCGGATCACGCTCTCGGGCTACGAGGGGTCCGAACTGCTGGTGGGCCGGCTCCTCGTCGAGAGCGGGGCGGATCTCGCCTATGTCGGCACCGCCTGCCCGCGCACGCCCTATTCGGAGGCCGACCGCGACTGGCTGGAATCACGCGGCGTCATGGTGCGCTTTCGCGCCTCGCTGGAGGACGACCTCTCCGCCATGCGCGAGTTCCGCCCGGACCTCGCCATCGGCACCACGCCGGTGGTGCAGGCGGCCAAGGAGCGGGCGATCCCCGCCCTTTACTTCACCAACCTCATCTCGGCCCGCCCGCTCATGGGCGTCGCCGGGGCCGGGTCGCTGACCAAGGTCATCAACACGGCCCTCGGCAACCGGCACCGGTTCGACGCCATGCGGGACTTCTTCGACGGGGTCGGCGAGGGCCATGCCGCCGGCATCTGGGAAGAGGTGCCGAAGGTCCGCCAGAACGTCGCCTCGGCGACGCGCGGAAAACCTTCCCACAACCCGATCGGGGAGATGGCCTGATGCTCGTCCTCGATCACGACCGGGCCGGCGGCTATTGGGGCGCCGTCTACGTCTTCACCGCCATCAAGGGTTTGCAGGTCGTCATCGACGGTCCCGTGGGCTGCGAGAACCTGCCGGTCACCTCGGTGCTCCACTACACCGACGCGCTGCCGCCGCACGAACTGCCCATCGTGGTCACCGGCCTCGCCGAGGAAGAGCTCGGCCGCCACGGCACCGAGGCCGCGATGAAGCGGGCGCACGCCACCCTCGATCCGGGCATGCCGAGCGTGGTCGTCACCGGCTCCATCGCCGAGATGATCGGCGGCGGCGTGACGCCGGAGGGCACCAACCTCCAGCGCTTCCTGCCGCGCACCATCGACGAGGACCAGTGGCAGACCGCCGACCGGGCGATGTCCTGGCTCTGGCAGGAATACGGCGCGCGGAAATTCGCCAAGAAGGGCATCCCGGCAAGGCCTCCCCGCAAGGAGGGCGAGCGCCCCCGCGTCAACATCATCGGCCCGGCCTACGGCACCTTCAACATGCCCTCGGATCTGGCCGAGATCCGCCGCCTCGTGGAGGGGATCGGGGCCGAGGTGAACCTCGCCTTTCCGCTCGGCTCGCATCTCGCCGACGTGCCGAAACTCGTGAACGCGGATGCCAATATCTGCCTCTACCGCGAGTTCGGCCGCCTGCTCTGCGAGGCCCTCGAGCGGCCCTACCTGCAGGCGCCGATCGGCCTGCACGCCACCACCAAGTTCCTGCGCAAGCTCGGCGAGATCCTCGGCCTCGATCCGGAGCCTTTCATTGAGCGCGAGCGCCACACCACGATCAAGCCGGTCTGGGACCTGTGGCGCTCGGTGACCCAGGACTTCTTCGGCACCGCGAGCTTCGGCATCGTCGCCTCCGACACCTATGCGAGAGGGGTGCGGCGCTTCCTCGAAGACGAGATGGGTCTGCCCTGCACCTTCGCGATCTCGCGCCGGCCCGGCGCCAAGACCGACAACGCGGCGGTACGCGAGGCGATCAAGGCCAACCCGCCCCTCGTCCTGTTCGGCTCATTCAACGAGCGGATGTACGCGGCCGAATGCGGTTCGCGGGCGGTGTTCGTGCCCGCGTCCTTCCCCGGCGCCATCATCCGCCGCCATACCGGCACGCCGTTCATGGGCTTCTCGGGCGCGACCTACCTCATCCAGGAGGTCTGCAACGCCCTGTTCGACATGCTCTTCCACATCCTGCCGCTGGCCCGCGACATGGACCGGGTCGAAGCCACGCCGGCCCGCTTCCATCGCGAGCTGCCCTGGGACGAGGCCGCCCGCGCCCTGCTCGACGACCTCGTCGAGACCCATCCGGTGCTGGTGCGCATCTCCGTGGCCAAGCGCCTGCGCGACGCGGCCGAACGGGCGACCCGGAATGCCGGGCAGGAGCGGGTCGGCCCGGCCGAGGTCGAGCGCGCGCATGCGGACCTGACCCTCGGAGCGGCAGCATGAGCGCCCCCGCCCCGCACCCTCTTTCCGGCTGGAGCGGCGCGGCGCCGTTTCCGTCGAGAACCGGCTTCCTCGCGAGGCCGACCGCCGCGGATCGCGGACAGGAGATCTCCGCCATGCAGTCGATGACCATGCCCTCCCGCCAGGCCCTGTCGCGTCCCGCCCCGTCGCGCCTGCAGCGGCACGCGCTGCAGTTCCGCCTCCTCCTGGTGGCGACCTATCCGTTCTTCCTCGCGGCGGCGGCGCTCCAGCGCCTCGTCCCGGCCCGGGCTCCGGCGGGCCACGGGCTCATCGCCCGGCGCTCGGTCTTCGGCGAGGCCAAGGCCATGGCCGTGTCGGCGATCCCCTTCGTCTTCATGGGCTGACGCTTTCCGGGGCCGGATCGCCCCAGGCCGATGCCCGCATGATCCGGAACCCGAACGACCTCCCGTCCGACGAGGGGGGAACGACCGTCGCGAGCGCCGCTGCCGGCCCCCGCGACCTCACCCGCCGCGCGTGGAGCACGCACGGCCAGACGAAAGCGGAGGCTCACATCATGTCCAGTGGAATCGAAAAAGCGAGCAGCCTGTCCGGGCTGACCGAACCCGAAGCCAAGGAGTTCCACGCGATCTTCCTGACGAGCTTCATCATCTTCACGGCCATCGCCGTGGTCGCCCATATCCTCGTCTGGATGTGGCGCCCGTGGCTGCCCGGCCCGAAGGGCTACGCCGCCCTCGACACCGTCACGAGCGCCGCGCACGGCCTCGTCTCGATGATCTCCTGAGGAGGAACGCACCCATGCACAAGGTCTGGCTTCTCTTCGATCCGCGCCGCACGCTGGTGGCGCTCTTCACCTTCCTGTTCATCCTGGCGCTGCTGATCCACTTCATCTTGCTCAGCACCGACCGGTTCAACTGGCTGGAAGGCCCCAAGGCCCCGCGCGCCGCCAATGCGCAGACGCTGGTCCTGCCGACGATGCCCGCCTGACCGGGCGATGGCTCCCCCCTCCTCCCCCTTGTGGGGAGGAGTTGGAGGTGGGGGTGGTTGGGCGACCCTCGGCTTTGACGAGGGATCACCTACGCAAGGGTCGATTCCTGCGGAGGCAAGCGGCGCCACCCCCACTCCTCACCTCTCCCCGCAAGGGGGAGGGGACAACGCGCAGCCTGACGGATGCGCGAATCCATCAAGAATCTTGACCTGTGAAGCCGGGAGGTATTCGCGATGGCGATGCTGAGTTTCGAACGAAAATACCGCGTCCGCGGCGGCACGCTACTCGGCGGAGACCTGTTCGATTTCTGGGTCGGGCCGTTCTATGTCGGGTTCTTCGGCGTCACGACGCTGTTCTTCTCGGTGCTGGGCACCGCGCTGATCATCTACGGCGCCGCGCTCGGACCGACCTGGAACATCTGGCAGATCAACATCGCGCCGCCCGACCTCAAATACGGGCTGGCGCTCGCCCCCCTCAAGGAGGGCGGCCTCTGGCAGATCATCACCTTCTGCGCCATCGGGTCGTTCGTCTCCTGGGCCCTGCGCGAGGTCGAGATCTGCCGCAAGCTCGGCATCGGCTACCACGTGCCCTTCGCCTTCTCGGTGGCGATCTTCGCCTATGTCTCGCTGGTGGTGATCCGGCCGTTCCTGATGGGTGCCTGGGGCCACGGCTTCCCCTACGGCATCCTCAGCCATCTCGATTGGGTCTCGAACACCGGCTACCAGTATCTGCACTTCCACTACAATCCGGCGCACATGCTGGCGGTGTCGTTCTTCTTCACGACGACCTTCGCCCTGTCCCTGCACGGCGCGCTGATCCTCTCGGCCACCAATCCCGGCAAGGGCCAGGTGGTGAAGACGCCCGAGCACGAGGACACCTTCTTCCGCGACACGATCGGCTACTCGATCGGCACGCTCGGCATCCACAGGCTCGGCCTGTTCCTCGCCCTGTCGGCGGGCTTCTGGAGCGCCGTCTGCATCATCATCAGCGGACCGTTCTGGACCCGTGGCTGGCCGGAATGGTGGGGCTGGTGGCTCAATCTCCCGGTCTGGCGCTAGAGGGGGGCACGACCATGGCCTATTACCAGAACATCTTCACCGAGGTCCAAGTCCGCTCCACCATTCCGGAACTCGGCGTTCCCGTCGATGTCGACCGGCGCTGGGGCACGCCGTTCCACAGCTACCTGTTCGGCCTGTTCGGCAACGCCCAGGTCGGCCCGATCTACATCGGCTATCTCGGCGCCCTCTCGGGCGTGTGCTTCCTCATCGCCTTCGAGATCGTCGGCCTCAACATGTGGGCCTCGGTGAACTGGGACCCGGTCCAGTTCGTGCGCCAATTGCCCTGGCTCGCCCTGGAGCCGCCGCGACCGCAATACGGGCTCAAGATCCTGCCGCCGCTGCAGGAGGGCGGATGGTGGCTGATCGCCGGCTTCTTCCTCACCGCATCGATCCTGCTGTGGTGGGTCCGGCTCTATCGCCGCGCCCGGGCGCTCGGCCTCGGCACCCACGTGCCCTGGGCCTTCGCCTCCGCCATCTGGCTGTTCCTGGTCCTCGGCTTCATCCGGCCGGTCCTGATGGGGTCGTGGAGCGAGGCGGTGCCCTTCGGCATCTTCCCGCATCTCGACTGGACCGCCGCCTTCTCGCTCCGCTACGGCAACCTCTTCTACAATCCGTTCCACATGCTCTCGATCGTCTTCCTCTACGGGTCGACGCTGCTCTTCGCGATGCATGGCGCCACCATCCTGGCGGTGAGCCGCTTCGGCGGCGAGCGTGAGATCGACCAGATCGTCGATCGCGGCACCGCCACCGAGCGCGCCGCCCTGTTCTGGCGCTGGACCATGGGCTTCAACGCCACGATGGAATCGATCCACCGCTGGGCCTGGTGGTTCGCGGTTCTGACCACCCTCACCGGCGGCATCGGCATCCTGCTCACCGGCACGGTGGTCGACAATTGGTACCTCTGGGCGGTCAAGCACGGCGTCGCCCCGTCCTATCCGCAGGTCTACGCGCCGGTCGTCGATCCCTTGAACATGCCGGGGGCGGTCCCATGAAGACGTTCGTCACTGTCCTCGGCGGCTCGATCGCCTTCTTCCTGACCATCGCGATGTTCGGCACGTCCGGCTGGGACCGGCCGCCGCTCCAGACCACCCAGAACGGCTTTCGCGGCACGGGGATGGACCAGATCCATACCCGCGACGGGGTGGCCGAGACGAAGGCCGCCAACGTCGCCCCGGCGCCGGCCGACCCGGCCGAGCCCGGCGAGGAACTCGCCGGCGCCACCTACGAGAACGTCCAGGTCCTCAAGAACGTCAGCGTCAACGAGTTCAACCGCCTGATGGTCTCGATGACCGAATGGGTCAGCCCCGAACAGGGCTGCACCTACTGCCACAACACCGAGAACATGGCCGACGACAGCCTCTACCAGAAGAAAGTCGCCCGCCGGATGCTGCAGATGACCCAGCACATCAACGAGAGTTGGAAGGACAACCATGTGGGGGGCACGGGCGTCACCTGCTTCACCTGCCACCGCGGCCAGCCGGTGCCGGCCCATGTCTGGTTCACCGATCCCGGCCCGAACCGGCCCGGCGGCTTCACCGCCCGCAACAACGGGCAGAACCTGGCCAAGGCCTCGGTGGGCCTCGCCTCGCTGCCCTACGACACCCTGACCGAGTACCTCGCCGATAAAAACATCGACAACAACGCCATCCGGGTCAACGCCACCACGGCGCTTCCCACCACCAAGGGCAAGCCGATCCAGGATGCGGAGAAGACCTACGGCCTGATGATCCACATGTCGGAAGGTCTCGGGGTCAATTGCACCTTCTGCCACAACACAAGGGCGATCTCGAACTGGTCGCAGAGCACGCCCCAGCGCACCACCGCCTGGCACGGCATCCGCATGGTGCGGGACATCAACGGCAACTTCCTCGAACCGCTGACCTCGACCTTCCCCACCGCCCGCCTCGGCGTGCTCGGCGACGTGCCCAAGGTGAATTGCACCACCTGCCACAACGGCCAGAGCAAGCCCCTCAACGGGGCATCGATGATCGAGGCCTATCCGGAACTGGCCAAATCCACCGAGACGGCGAGCGCGGCGGACCCCGTACCCGCGGACCCGGCGCTGGCCGACCCGGCTCCGACCCCCGCGCCGCAATAGGGTTTCGGAGATAGACAAGGGGGGTGGGTTCTTTGGAATCCGCCCCTTTTGCTTGCGCGGAACGGGCACCACACCAAGTCCCAAGCGAGCCCGTCCCAGCGGGCACGGTTGAGAATCCCCTCACTCGCCACGCCTCCCGGATTTACACAGCAGCCGTTTCAGGCAGAGCGCATCCCTCTCCCCCTTGTGGGGAGAGGTCAGGAGTGGGGGTGGTGCCGCGTGCCTCCGTAAGCTGAGGGTCGCCCAACCACCCCCACCTCCGGCTCCTCCCCGCAAGGGGGAGGAGGGCTCGTCAGCGCAGCCCGCGACATGTGTGAATGCCGTAGCCCGGCCGGGACAGGGGAGAAGAGCGTGCCCGATGGCTGCCGGGAGCCGCCGACCGACCCTTCACGCCACGGCGTGCTTCGTGACTCCGCGCCGTCCCGACCAGCGGTCCAGCACCTCGGGGATACTCCCGGCGCCCTCGGGGCGGCCGATATAGTAGCCCTGGCCCTCGTCGCAGCCTTCCTGGCGCAGGCGCTCGAACTGGATCTCGTTCTCGATCCCCTCGCCGGTGGTGCGCATGTGCAGGCTGAGGCCGAGGCCGATGACGGCGCGGACGATGAAGGCGGATTCGTCGGCCGCGGTGATGTCGCGGACGAAGGACTGGTCGATCTTGATCTTGTCGAAGGGGAAGCTGCGCAGGTAGCTCAGGGACGAGTAGCCCGTGCCGAAATCGTCCATGGCGATCCGGACGCCGAGGCGTCGCAGGGCGTGCAGGGTGGCGAGGGTGGCGGCGTTGTCCCTGAGCAGGACCGATTCCGTGATCTCGAGCTCCAGGCGAGCGGGGGGGAGGCGGCTCACGCTCAGCGCGTCCTTGACGGACTGGATGACGATGCCGTCCCGGAACTGGGCCACCGAGACGTTGACCGCGACCCGGATGCCGTCGGGCCAGCGCATGGCCTCGCTGCAGGCCGTGCGCAGGGCCCAGTCGCCGAGCGGCACGATCAGGCCGATCTCCTCCGCGACCGTGATGAACTCGGCGGGCGAGACGAGCCCGCGCTCGGGATGGCGCCACCGCATCAGCGCCTCGAACCCGCCGACGCGCCGGCCTCGGAAATCGTAGATCGGCTGGTAGACCATCTCGAACGCGCCCTGGGCCACGGCCTCGCGCAGGTCGAGTTCGAGGGCGCGGCGGGCCTGGAGCCGGATGTCCATCTCCACCTCGAAGAAGCGCCAGGTGCCGCGCCCGTCGGCCTTGGCGCGGTAGAGGGCGACGTCGGCGTTCTTGAGGAGCTTGTCGCAGCTGGTGCCGTCGCCGGGGGCGAGGCAGATGCCGATGCTGACGCCGACCGCGACCTGCTGGCCGTCGAGCTCATAGGGGTTGCTGATCACGTCCACGATCCGCCGCGCCAGGATGGTGGCCTCTTCCGGATAGGTCACGCCCGCCAGGATGATGGCGAATTCGTCGCCGCCGAGCCGGGCCACGGTGTCGACCTCGCGCAGGCAGGCGGTCAGGCGGTTGCCCACCGCTTTCAGGAGTTCGTCTCCCACCGGGTGACCGAGGGTGTCGTTGACCTCCTTGAACCGGTCGAGATCGAGGCAGAGCACGGCGAACATGCCGCCGCGCCCGAGATGGGCCAGGGCCTCCTCGATCCGCTCGCCGAACATGGCCCGGTTGGGCAGACCGGTGAGGACGTCGTGGCGCGCCATGTAGGCGATCCGGGCATCGGCCTGGCGCCGCTCGGTGACGTCCTCGTAGGTGGAGACCATGCCACCCCCGGCCACGGGCTTGTGCGTGACGGCGAGGACCCGTCCGTTGCGCATCTGGCGGAAGCCCGAACCAGCGGCCGAGATCTGCCGGCCCTCGATCTCGAAGACTGTGCCCTCCTCCGCCGAGGCCAGGTAGAGCGAGGCCACGTCCTCGTAGGGCGTGCCGAGGGGGAGGTCTTCCGGCGCAAGGTCGAACAGCTCGCAATAGCGCCGGTTGACCACGGTGAGGTGCCCCTCCGCGTCGAACAGGCACAGGCCCTGGGACATGTTGTCGAGGGCGGTGTCGAGGCGAAGGTTGGTGGATTGGAGATGCGCCTCCTGGACCTTGAGCAGGGTGATGTCGCTACAGACCGCGATGAAGCCGCCGGTACGCGTGCGGCTGCGGCTGATCCGGAGCCAGCGCCCGTCGAAGAGCTGCGTCTCGCGCGGCATCGTCCAATCGTCGTCCTCGGAGAGGAGGGTGCGGGCGAGCGCGTTGCCCTCGAAGGCGACGTGGGCCATCGACGTGTCCCGCGGGAGCGGCTGATGACCGAACCCGAGGAAATCCTCCGCCTGCCCGTTGATGAGCGCGATCCGCCCGGATTCGTCGACCACGACGATGCCTTCGAGGGAGGTCTCGAGGGCGTCGGCGAGATGGGCCTCCGCCGAGATGCGCTGGGCGACCTCCTGCTCCATCGCCCGGCGGATGTTGTCGCGCATGACGCCCATGGAGGCGAGGAGGGCGCCGAGCTCGTCGGCGCTGCCGGACGGGATCGTCACGCTGAGGTCGCCGGCGGCGATCCGCGACGCGACCATGGACGCATCCGCCACCGGCCGCATGATGCGCCGCGCCAGCAGGAAGGCGACGACGGCCGACATGACCAGGGCGAGCAGGGTGCCGAAGAGGTTGATCTGAGTCTCGCGGGCGACGATGGCCCTGGCCTGCTGCCGGTAGATGAAACCGTCGCCGGCGGTGTGGTTGATGAAGAGGTCGAGATGCTCCTCGACGGCGCCGGCATGCCGGTCGACCGCGTCCCAATCGGGATCCCGGGTGTCGCGGCCGGCGAGGACGGAACGGGCGGCGTCCCAATCCTTCACCGCCCGCTCCACGGCTTGGGCCGCCTGGGTCGCACGGGTCGACTGGGCGCGCTCGACCGCCACGGCGAGATCCTCCGCGAAGACATGGCGAAGGCTGTCGAGCCTGCCTTCGAGCTGCGCCTTCGCATCGGGGTCGGCGCTCATTCGCCGCCGGGCCTCCAGGGAGCGCATGTTGGCGAAATCGGCGGCGGCGGCCCGCGCATAGTTGATCGACATGAGCGACTGGTCGAAAGTCCGGCTCACGAGTTCGTCGGCCCGGCGAATCCCTGACGCCGCCGACAATCCGAGGATGCCCGTGATGGCGCTCATGATGAGAAAGGCGACCAGAATCCGGCCGCGGATGGTGCCCGCGAAAGAGGCGACCGCGGTGATGGGCCTCGGCCAGTTCCTCTCGCCAGCCTTGGCAGATTTCCAACCGTAGATGGATGTCATCCAGTTCGTCTCATCCGGCCCATCGTAAATTCTTCGCCTGCAATAGTTAAGTCGGGCTTGAAATCTTTGGAAATTTTGGCCAATTAACAGCCTGTTTACTTGCACCGGCAAGGATGCAAAAGGGCGAATTTGTATCGGCAAGCGGCATGAGACGCATCACTTCACTCGGTCTCGCGTTCGCCCTCGTCGCAAGCGGTGTGGCCGCCTTCGCCCTCCATGCGGCGGCGGCGGCGGGACAGGTCTACCGCATCTCGCAGAAGGGCCGGGCGTTCCAGCCGAGCGCGCTGGTGATCAAGAAGGGAGAGACCGTTCAGATCGTCAACGACGACGGCGAGCTCCTGCATCACGCCTACGTCGACTCGCCGACGTTCCATTACGATTCCGGCGATCAGGAGCCGGGCGGCAAGGCCGAGATCGTCTTTCCCGTGAGCGGGACCTTCGCCGTCCTGTGCGGCATCCACCCCAAGATGAAGCTGGCGGTCCGCGTCGACGGCAACTGACCGCGACGCGTCCCGGATGCCGGACCGGGCTACAGCGCCCCGGCCGCCGACAGCACGGAATGGGCACCGTAATAGAGCCCGATGAAGCTGGCGAGGGCGGCCCCGTATCCGAAGGGGAGGGTCGCCAGCTGGCGGACCCGCAGGGGAACCCGGGCATCGTCGGCGGCGATGGCGACCATCGCCACGATGATCGGGGAATGGCCGATCGCGTCGACCTTGCCGAACTCGAAGATCGCCGAGACGAAGGTCGCCGCGAGGATGATCGCCGACACGCGGCGCACCAGCGGCGTGCAGATCAACGCGAAGGCGAGGGCGAACTCCACCGCGCCGGCGGCCTTCATGAAGAAGGCGCCATCGAACCCCATCGTCAGTTCCGGGCGCTCGATGAAGAGCGGGTAAGACCATTGCGGATAGGCCCATTTCTCCACCGAGGCCCACATCAGCGTCACTGCGGCCGAGTAGCGGACGATGTCGAGGGGCCGGATCCCGAACAGCTCCCGCCGGAGGCCCGTCAGGGCGAGATAGGCGGCGACACCGAGGAAGACGGGATAATCCGCGAGGTGGAACACGCCGTAATTCGCCACCGCGATCCCGAACAGGACGACGATGCCGATGGCCGAGAACGGCATCGTCCGCCGCCACAGGAACCCCGCCGCGATGGCCAGCTGGAACCAGGGCAGGGCGGTGCTCGTAGTCGTGAGTTCGGGCGTCAGGATGACGCCGCCGAGCGTCCAGAGCGAGACGAAGAAGCCGCCGCAGACCGCCCGGAACATCAGTTCGGTGTTCTCCCGCGCCCAGGCCGTGACCCGGTCGAGGGAGCGCATCATCGCCTCGCCGAGGATCGTCCGCTCGAGCAACGCACCGACGAACAGGGCCAGGAACGAGACGATGACGAGTTGCTCGAAGCTATCGCACAGCACTTCGGCAAGGCCGACCGGCGAACCAGCGACGTCGAAAGCACAGAACCATTTGACGTGAGCACTGGCACCAGTGGAGCCCGCGACGAGCACAAACAGGGCGGCGGACAGCGCACTGGGGCCGGGCAACCGACAACGCAGACTCATATGATGAAGCCTCGGCGAAAGCTGAAACGCCGACGGCCGGCGGTAGCGATATCGTTCTACGTAGTTTTGAATGATCCTGGAAGGATTTCGTTAATGATTTTTAAGCATCGTTAACACGCCCAGCGATTCGGCGCCCCCGCCGTGATTCCGGCGCCTGTCGTCCTTGGCCACTCGCGGATGGCGAGCGGTCGGCGTATGCGTTGTGGAGGACGAGGCATGAGCGCGTCCCCCCGAGCAACAGCGTCGCCGTTCGTCGAGACCATGGATGGGATCATCGACGGGATCATTCGGCAAACTCTGATAGTCATGGAGGGGCGGCGCCCAAGCCCTCGCTTCGCATCGAGCAGAAAGGCTCTCGCGTGATTACAACACTCAGTCTGTCGACCCTGATCGCAGGCGGCAGCTTCGCTTATGCTTCGACACGGGTGGCGGCGCGGGCCGCGACCTACGAGACCTGGGGCGGATCGCTGATGATCGTCGGCCTGTCGCTCGCCGGTGTCGGCTTGACGTTGTTCCGGTAGAACCGGAGCGGGACCGCGCGGCCACCTGTCGGCGCAGTCATCGGCGACTTCAGCGGCGCGCTTAGAGACTGCGGAGCCCGCGCCGGTGACTCACTTCGATGCGGCCTTCTGCTTGGGCTCAGCGCTCGTCAGCGTGTCAAGGAAGGCCAGGAGATCGGCTTTCTCGGCCTCGGAGAGATGGAGCGGCCTGATCTTGGGCGACCGGCTCGGGCGTTCGATGCCGCCGCGATCGTAGAGATCGATCACGTCGCGCAGGGTCGCCACCGAACCGTCATGCATGTAGGGGCCGCGCTGCGCGACGTCGCGCAGGGTCGGGGTCTTGAAGGCGTATTGCAGGCCCTTCGACGTGGGGAACAGGCGTCCCCGCCCGATATCGTCGTCCCGGCCGACGCCGATATCGTGGAACGACCCGTCGGTGAACGCCCAGCCGCCATGGCATTCGTGGCATCCGGCCTTGCCGTTGAACAGCGCGAACCCCGCCTTCGCGGAGGCTCCGATCGCCAAGGCATCGCCATCGCGCCAGCGGTCGAACGGCGCGCTTCCCGAGACGATGGTGCGCTGGAACGCGGCCAGCGCCCGCTCGATCCCGCCGCGCGTGATCTCGCGATCCTCGAAGGTCGCGGCGAAGGCGGCGACGTAATCGGGATCGGCGCGCAGGCGGGCGATGAGCTCTTCCTCCGACAAATTCATGAGGTTGGGGCCGGTGATCGGCGTGAAGGCGACGGATTCAAGGTCCGGGAACTTGCCGTCCCAGCCGAGCGGCGCGATCCAGCCAACGTTAAGCAGGGTGGGCGTGCGCAGCTTCAGCTCGATCCCGGGCTCGCCGATGCCGCGCATCCGCCCGTCACCCCAATGACGCGACGGCTCGTGGCAGGTGGCGCAGGCGATGGAGCGGGATCGCGACAGGACCGGATCGAAGAACAGCGTCCGGCCTAGCTCGACCATCGCCTCCGTATCGGGAATGCCGTCGGGCACGGCCAAGGCGGACGGTCGCGCGAAGGCGCTGCGCCAGGCGGTGGCGTCGTCGGTCATGCCACGGCTGGAGAACAGGCCCGCGCCGACCGCAGCCGCGACCGAAACCATCAATGCCGCCTTGCCGAACGCCGAGCCTGCCTTTCGAGTCATCCTGCTCTCCGACTGACCAGTCTAAGCAATCCTTTTTAAGATTGTGTTGTCAAAGGCGGATGAGACCGAGGGCGCGTCCTCACGCCGCGGGGCCGGTCCGACGGTCCGAAGCGGGCGCGACGAGGAGGACGAGGGCCCCGGCGATCATGCACGTCACGGACCCGAGGAGCACGCCGATCTTGGTCTCTGTGCCGAGATCGGGGCTGTCCGCGAAGGCGAGGAGGCCGATGAACAGGCTCATGGTGAAGCCGACGCCGCAGAGGAGCGACAGGCCGTAGATCTGCCACCAGCCGGCATGGGCCGGGCGCTGGGCGAGGCCGAGCTTCACGGCGGCGACGACGGCGCCGAACACACCGATCTGCTTGCCGGCGAACAGGCCGAGCGCCACGCCCAGCGTCACCGGATCGGACAGCATCCCCGGCGACATGCCGCTGAACGAGACGCCGGCATTGGCGAATCCGAAGACGGGAAGGACGAGATAGGCCGACCAGGGATGGAGCGCATGTTCCAGCTTGTGGAGCGGCGAGGCCGGATCGTCGGGTCTTGCGGGGCTCGGGCGCAGGGGAATGGTGAGCGCCAGGAGCACCCCCGCGATGGTGGCGTGGATGCCCGATTTCAGCACGAGGAACCACAGCACCGCGCCGAGGAGGAGGTAGGGCGAGAGACGGCTCACGCCCGCGCGGTTGAGCCCGACCAGGATCGCGACGGTGACGCCCGCCCCCGCCAGCATCGGCAGCGACAGGTCGGCGGTGTAGAAGGCGGCGATGATCAGCACCGCGCCGAGGTCGTCGATGATGGCGAGTGCGGTGAGGAACACCTTCAGCGAGACGGGAACGCGCGACCCGAGCAGGGCGAGGATTCCGAGCGCGAAGGCGATATCGGTGGCGGTGGGGATCGCCCAGCCCCGCAGGGTCTCGGGCGAGGAGCGGTTGACGAGGACGTAGATCAGCGCCGGGGCGACCATGCCCCCCAACGCCGCCACTCCCGGCAGGACACGGTCCGGCCAGGTACGCAGGCGCCCGTCGAGCACCTCGCGCTTGATCTCCAGGCCGACGAGCAGGAAGAACAGCGCCATCAGGCCGTCATTGACCCAGTGCAGCACGCTGAGGCCGCCGACATAAGCCTCCAGCAGCGCGAAATAGCCCGGTGCGAGGGGCGAATTGGCGACGATCAGGGCGAGCACGGCGCTCGCCATCAGGATCATTCCACCGCTGGCCTCGCTTTGGAGGGCGCTACGCAGGGCGGAGAGGGGGCGACGGGCGGGCGAGGTTTCCGGCATGGACGACGCCTGCCAGGGGACGAGCCCGACGGCAAGCCGTCAGAGCATCGGAACGGGCCTGCGTTCCTGTCCCGACCGGGAACTCACGCGGCGCGCAAAGCCGCCGATCAGAGGTCGATCGACATCGACAACAGATAGGTGCGCGGCGCCCCCTGGAAGAACGTGCCGAACGACGCCACGCCGGTCCAGTAATCCGTCCCCGTCACGTTCAGCACATTGGCGCGGAACGTCGTCCGGCGTCCGTCCAGCAGGGTCGAATAGCGAAGTCCGAGATCGAGACGCGCCCAATCCGGCAAGGCCTGGGCGTTCGCCGTATCGACGAATTGCCGCCCCGTGTAGATGACCGCACCGTTCAGGGTCAGACCCGAGACCCTAAGACGAGGCCGGCGAGGTGGTGCTCGCGATGCTGAACCTGCCGCGCTGCCGCAACCAGTCGCTCGCAGATGTCCTGCACCTCGTCGTCGCGCCGCCGACCCGTGACCGCATCGCCATCGCGCGCATAGACGGCGAGGGCCAGATCGAGGCGACGGCCGGCACCGCGATCTGGGCCAGGCGCGGGTGTTCCCGATCCCGCTCAAGGGTGACGCCTGGACCAGTGGCGACCCTCACTGGTTGATCGACGTGATTGCGCCGTCGCAGAAGATGGCCACCGCGCTGTTGGCAAACTTCAAGCAGGTGGTGAAGGACACGCCGATCCGCGTCCATCCGATCGTCGGGTAACGCGTCGATCCGGTGGTGTTGGAGAAGATGCGGGTGCGGCCCGCCAGCGACCTTGAGGGCAAGGCAGAGACGGTGTGACACCAAGTATAGTAAAGTCATCAATCAGCCAAAATCACCAATAAAGGCAGAAAAATGGCCTACATCATCCGCGGCGATCTAGAATACAAGCTCGGCAAAACCGAAATCGAGTATGTCGAAGGTGATCGAGAGGCGCTGATTGCATTTTTCGATCAGACGCGCGCCTATCCCGGTACGATCATTCGAGCATCTTGGGTCAGCGGGACTTGGTTTCCGTCAGAGAAGATACCTCGCCGGCTTCGCCTTACCAGAGGTAGGAGGATGTACGACTGGCTCAATTTGCAGGGCACCGGAACCCTGGTCAGTTCCCGGCTCAAAGACGCGGTCGAAGAACTCGATCCTGGCCGGCACCAATTCTTCCCAGTCACCGTGGAAGACAAAAACGGCGCCGCCGTTGCCGGTGAATTCTTCATCTTCAACGTCGTCGGGCGTATCGAGGCGATCATCGAAGAGCGAAGCAATCTGAGGGCAAGCGGGCGCGGTCAGGTCGAAAACTGGGGGTACGAACGGTGCGTCGGCCCATGGCAATGCGCGCTGGATGCGGCCGTCATCGGCAACCGAGCATGCTGGGTAGATCAGCGCTACACCCAACGCTGGTTCATTTCCGACCGGTTAGCCGCGCTGCTACAAGAGCGCCAGCTGAACGGGTATGAGCTCAGCGAGCACAGCGAGGAAATCGCCCTCTAATTCATCAAATCCCGAAACTAGACACCAAGAAGAAGTCCGCACAGCGACGGCGTGGATGAAGCAGCGCCTTCATGAGGTGCTTCTCGACCATGTTGCGGCTGATGCCGAGCCGCACTGCGATCTCCCCGTTCGCAAGCCCATCGAAGGCACCGAGCAGAAAGACGTTCCGGCAACGTGGCGGCGGGATTGTCGAGCATCCGGCACACCCCGAAGACCCGGATCTTCCGGCCGTTCGGGACGAGTGGAGCCTCGGGTCGATTCCACGTCGGAGCGATACGGAACAGGGGCCGCATTGTTTCGCGAAGAAATCATGCACCGATCGATATAAAAGATAACTCATTCTCGTGTTAAAAATACAACGCATTCCGTTGACTGCGAGAACACTTATAGTTGCAAACGAACGGTGACTGACTTAAATCTGATCAAGCGGAGCCGATCGACGTCGACGCACATCGAGGATGAAGGTGTGGCATGACGGGACTTCCAGGTGACGCGCGAAGTCAGGATTCGTCAGCCGAAATCGGGGGCTACCGACAGGAATTGAAGCGAACCCTGGGTTCGTTTCAAGTCTTTGCCGTCTCCTTCGCCTTCATTTCGGTGGCCGTTGGTATATTCGGTACCTTCGACGACGTCCTCCGCACTGCGGGACCCGTCGGAATTTGGCTCTGGGCCATCGTCGCCGTCGGGCAAACCTTCGTCGCCCTCGTCATCGCCCAGTTCGCGGCCCGCATTCCGCTCACGGGCTCGTCCTACCAATGGGCCTCGCGGCTGGCCAATCCGGCGATCGGCTGGTGGTTCGGTCTGTTGAGCTTCTGCTACCTCGGCATCGGCGTGGTGGCGGTGGACAATGCCCTCGCGAGCCAGGCGCTCATGCCCCTGCTCGGCATGGAGCCGAACGAGCAGACGGCCCGGTGGATCACCCTGGCGATCCTGCTGGTCCAGGCCGTGCTGACCATCGTCTCGACCCGCGTCGTCGGCCTGATCAACGGGACCGCCGTCGGCGTCGAGGTGGTCATCGTCATCCTGCTCGTGATCCTCCTGCCGATCGCCATCGCGGTGAACGTGACGGGCTCCTTCTCCAACCTGACCTCGCGCGGGACGGCCGTCGCGGATGCCGATTACTTCAAGGTCGGCGGCGGCCTGATGCTCGCCATGCTCATGGGGCTCTCCACCCTGGTCGGCTTCGACGCGGCGGCCAACGTCGCAGAGGAGGCCAAGGACCCGTTTCGCAGCGTGCCGCGCGCCATCGTCGGATCGGTGATCGCCGCGGGCGTGCTGGGCCTGCTCTTCCTCATCGCCCTCACGGTCGCCATCCCGGATGTGGAGCGGATCACGCTGAGCGACTCTCCCGTCGCCGAGATCCTGAACGACCAGTTCGGTCCCACGATGAAGGCGGTCATGATGGCCGCGGTGACCTTCGCGTTCTTCGCCTGCGGGATGGTGGTGATGGCCACGGCAGCGCGGCTCGTCTACGCGATGTCGCGGGACGGTCGCTTCCCGGCCTCGCGCCTGATGAGCCGGGTCCATCCGCGCACGCAGACGCCGATTCCGGCAACCATCCTGGTCTTCGTCGGGGGTGTCCTGCTGATGCTCGCACTGCCGGGCGAAGCCCTGCTGCAGCTGATCACGGCATCGACGATCCTGCCGATCCTCAGCTATGGGGTCACGGTCATCCTGTACCTGGCCGTGAGGAAGAAGCTCGACCGAAAGGTCGGCGCCTTCGATCTGGGCGCCTTCGAGATCCCGGTCGCCGTCGTCGCCCTCGTCTGGCTCATCGGCGCCCTGTTCGTCTTGGTCACCCCCGCCGCCGCATGGGTTCCCGTCCTGATCGTGGTGGGCCTGCTCCTGACGGGCGGCGTCTATTTCCTCTACCTGCTGACGTTCGATCGCGCGGTCCTCGAGATCGAACCGTCCGCCGCGTCTCCCGTCACGTCGTGATGAAACGGGAATGCGGCCGTGGCACCCGGCCGGAAGACCTTCGCTTGGTGACGACCGGAAAGTAATCGCCGTGACAGATTCCGCCACCGGGTTCATCACCTCGCGGGCCATCACCTCGCGGGCCATCACCTCGCGGGCCATGGCGGGATTGCTGGGCATCGCCCTGGCGACGTCCCTGTCGGGTCCGGCACGGGCCGACGAGGGCGGGGCGAACCTGTATCTGGCGGGCTCCTTCGCCAGCATGGCGGCGGTGCCGGGCGTGGCGGGGTGGTCGACGAGCCTGACCTATTACCATGCGACGGCGAAGGTGCAGGCCGTGACCGAGAAGGCGGATCTCGCCTATGCGGGCGTGACCTATTCCTTCGCCACCCCTGTGCTCGACGGGCAGCTGGCGCTGAGCCTGTTCGGCGCGGTGGGCAGGATGGATGTCGGGATCGCCGACGTCAGGAACGATACCCGGCTGGGAATCATGGACTTGACGCCGGCCGCGTCGCTGCGCTGGAGCGCCGGCAATCACAACTACCTCGTCTATACCCTCACCAACGCCCCGTCAGGCACCTACGACGCGTCGCGCCTGGCCAATTTCGGCATCGGGCACTGGGGCCAGGATGGGGGGTTCGGCTACACCTATTACGACAAGGACCTGGGCTACGAGCTCTCGGCCGTCGCCGGAATGACGTATAACTTCCAGAACCCGACGACGAAGTACCAGAACGGCATCGATGCCCATATCGACTTCTCCGCGTCGAAATTCATCGGGACGCAGTATCAGCTCGGTCTGGTCGGCTACGTCTACCAGCAGCTGACCGGCGATTACGGGCGAGGCGCCACCCTCGGTCCGTTCAAGGGCCGGGTCGCCGCCCTCGGTCCCCAGGCCGGCTACCTGTTCCCGGTCGGCGGCGCCCAGGGGTACATGAACCTGAAATTCTACCGCGAGTTCGCCGGGGAGAACCGTCCGGCGGGGTGGAATCTCTGGCTGACGCTCTCGATCTCGCCGCAGGGCGCATAGGGGCCCGGCGCTTCGCTCGGAGCCTGTTCGAGTCGTTCGTCCAGTGCTTCACCTCATTCTGAGGTGCCGCGCAGCGGCCTCGAAGGAGGCCTTCCAGGGATCGCGCGACAACTGGAGGGCTCCTTCGAGGCCCTTTGCCCAAGCTAAAGTGCACCTCAGGATGAGGTGGTCTGGTGGGATGGTCTGCTTGGGCTTGAGCATCCGCGGAAAAATCCGCTCGAACACGGTCTCAGCGCTGCGCGGGGCCGGCACCGTCCGTATCCGTCCGCTGCGCCTTCTGGTGCAGCAGGTTGAGGATCAGCGCCGTCCAGCCGGTCTGGTGGGAGGCGCCGAGGCCGCGG
The DNA here is from genome assembly GCF_001422345.1 of Methylobacterium sp. Leaf93. Classification (NCBI taxonomy): domain Bacteria; kingdom Pseudomonadati; phylum Pseudomonadota; class Alphaproteobacteria; order Hyphomicrobiales; family Methylobacteriaceae; genus Methylobacterium; species Methylobacterium sp. Leaf93. Next base: position 30,493 of record NZ_LMMS01000005.1, read on the forward strand.
CCGGTATCGCCGTCGAAGAACTCGTGGAACAGCAGCGCGTCTTCGGCGCCGGGGGCCGAGGCGATGGGCGGGCGATCGCCGAAGGCCGGCCGCTTACCGTCCTCGCCCTTGGCGAAGAGGGAGATCAGGCGGTCGGTGAGGGCGTCCGCGATGGCGTTGAGGGTCAGGAACGTGCCCGATCCGGTGGGATATTCCACCAGGAAGTCGTCCCCGTAATAGGAATGGAACCGCCGCAACGCCTCGACGACGAGGTAGTTGACCGGCATCCAGACTGGGCCGCGCCAGTTCGAATTGCCGCCGAACATGTTCGATGTGGAATCGGCCGGGTCGTAGCGCACCGTGAACGCGTCGCCGAACCCGTTGAGGGAATAGGGCCGCTCCAGATGCGCCTTCGACAGGGAGCGGACGCCGTGGTCCGAGAGGAACTCGGCCTCGTCGAGCATGCGCCGCAGCAGCGCCTTCATCCGGTGCCCGCGCAGGAGCGACAGCAGCTTGCGGTCGCCGACGCCGCCTTCGTCCCAGCGCGAGACGAGGCAGGCAAGGTGGGGGCGGTTCTCGAGGAGCCAGTTCAGGCGCCGGGCGAAATCCGGCAGCCGCTGCAGCACCGAGGGCTCGATCACCTCGACGGCGAAGAGCGGCACCAGCCCCACCACGGAGCGGACCCGCAACGGCAGCATCCCGCCGCCGGGAATGTCGACCTCGTCGTAGTAGAACTCGTCCTCCTCGTCCCACAGGCCGAAGCCCTCGCCGCCCATGTCGGTCATCGCCTCGGCGATGAGGAGGAAATGCTCGAAGAACTTCGAGGCGGTGCTCTCGTAGACGTCGTTGTGGAGCGCGAGTTCGAGGGCGATGCGCATCATGTTGAGCGAATACATCGCCATCCAGGCGGTGCCGTCGGCCTGGTGGATGCGGCCGAAGCCGGGCGGCGGGCGCGACCGGTCGAACACGCCGACATTGTCGAGGCCGAGGAAGCCGCCCTGGAAGACGTTGCGGCCGTCGGCATCCTTGCGGTTCACCCACCAGGTGAAGTTGATGAGGAGCTTGTGGAAGACGCCCTCCAGAAAGGCGAGGTCGCCGCGCCCGCCGCGCCGGTCGCGGTCGATCTCGAACACCCGGTAGGTGGCCCAGGCATGGACCGGCGGGTTGGCGTCGCCGAACTCCCATTCGTAGGCCGGAAGCTGGCCGTTGGGGTGCATGTACCATTCGCGGGTGAGGAGCAGGAGCTGCTTTTTGGCGAAATCCGGGTCGAGCAGGGCCAGAGGCAGGCAGTGGAAGGCGAGGTCCCAGGCCGCGAACCAGGGATATTCCCACTTGTCCGGCATCGAGAGCACGTCGGACCCGGCGAAATGACGCCAGTGGATGTTGCGCCCGCCGTCGCGCTCGCGCGGCGGGGCCGGCTGGAGCGGGTCACCCTTCAGCCAGAGCCGCACGTCGTAACAATAGAGCTGCTTCGACCAGATCAACCCGGCGGCGGCCTGGCGGAAGATGGCGCGCGAATCCGAGTCCGCGATGCCGTCCTGAAGGGCGTCGTAGAAGGCGTCCGCCTCGGCGATCCGGCGCAGCAGGATGGCGCCCTCGTGGTCGACCGGACGAGGCCGCGACCCCGCCGACAGCCTGAGGTTCACCCGCCGGGTTTCGCCGGGCTCGAGGCGGAAGGCGTAATGCAGGCCGAGCTTGGTCCCGCCATCCCGCCGCACGGCGGATTCGTCGCCCCCGACGATGGCCGCGTGGAGCCCGTCCTTGAACGGGCCGGCCGCATCGGGCTGCCAGCCATGCAGGCGCAGGTTGGTGTCGTTCTCGCAGAACAGCACCTCCGGCTCGCCGTCATAAGAGAGCCGGTATCGGCCGAGGCGCGGATGCTCGCAGGCGATGCTCCCATCCGGCTGGACCGCCATTTTGGGGCGCGATTCCGCCGGTCCCTCGCGCCACGACCAGATGTTGCGGAACCAGAGCTGGGGCACGAGGCGTAGATCCGCCGCCTCCGGGCCACGGTTGGTCGCCGTGATCACCGCATGGATGTCGTCGATCTCCTCCTTGGCGTATTCCACGGTGACGTCGAAGAAGCGGCCCTCGGCGAAGGCGCCCGTCTCCTCGATCTCGTATTCCGGCTGGTCCCGGCCCCGGCGCAGACCCTCGCGGACGAGCTCGTCATAGGGATAGGCGGCCTGCGGATAGCGGTAGAGGAACTTCAGGTAGGCATGGCTCGGGGTCGCGTCGAGGTAGTGATAGACCTCCTTGACGTCCTCGCCGTGGTTGCCCTCCTCGTTGGTCAGGCCGAAGAGCCGTTCCTTCAGGATATGGTCGCGGCCGTTCCACAGGGCGAGGGACAGGCACATCTGCCCACGCTCGTCGCAGATGCCGGCGAGCCCGTCCTCGCCCCAGCGATAGGCGCGCGAACGTGCCTCCTCATGCGTCAGCGAGCGCCAGGCATTGCCGTCGCGGCTGTAATCCTCCCGCACCGTCCCCCATTGGCGCTCGGCGAGATACGGCCCCCACAGGGACCATGCGCGCTCGCCCCGCGCCTGCTCGGCGATGCGCCGCCGCTCGGCCCAGGCGTCGAGCTCGCTCACGCCGATTCCCCTCGTGCCGGACCACGCTGGACGCAGGCGCCGAACGGACATGACCGGTGCGCGGCGGGCGACGGCCGGCAAGGACGGGGGATCGTGCGGCGGGGAATTGTGCGGCAAGGAATCGTGCAGCAAGACGTGGAGGGCGACTTTTGGGCGGTCATCGGTCCCGATGGGCTTTGGCTCAGTGGGAGCCGAGATGCACCATTAGCGCCAAGCGCCGATATGTCTTGGAGGAACATGCCGCCAGGGGCGGTCCTCGACCGGCCGCCGGAGAACGGTCACGCGGGCGTCACGGAATGGTGCGCGTGATCCGCCGCGAAATCCGGCGGCGGCGGGCCGAGCACTCTGCTAGCCTGCGCCACCGCCACGACAGCCTGATTCCGGTGCCATGACCAGACCACGCACGAACGCGGCCCGCACGCTCGGGCTCATCGCATGCCTCGCCCTCGCCCCCGCTCACGCGCGGGCACAATCGGCGACGAATCTGGAAGCCCTGCGCGGGCTGGCGCCGGTGAGCGCCCTGGCGGCGACGCCGGAGGGCAAGGCGGCGCTGGCGGCGAACCTCACGGTCACCGGCGACATCCAGATGGGGCGGCACGACCAGCCGCTGCTGCTGCCCTTTCCCGAGCAGCAGCGCCTCGCCCTGCGCGATTGCTTCATCACCGACGGCAACGCCGCGCAGCTCGCCGACGGCCTCGGCACCGCCCTGGGAGAGGCCTACCAGGCCAAGGCGCGCTACGAGGACTTCAAGACCTTCACCAGCGTCTCCGGCAGCCTCGCCCGGCTGATCGGCTACACCAACAACATCACCAAGTCGGATTCGAATGCGGGGAAGTACTTCTTCGCCAATGCGACGACGAATGGCGAGGCGCCGGTCTCCGAACCCGCCCGCGCCATCCTCACCAAGGTCGGCGGCACGACGGATGTCTTCGGCAAGGCCTATGACCGTCCTGCCGGAACGCCGGGTGCCGACGCCTTCGGCAATTCGCGCCCGTTCCAGACCGAGCCGATCTTTCTTTCGTATCGGGGCAAGGATTACTTCGGCGCCGCCTCACACAGCATGGACTGGCTGCGCGGGCCGAAGCAGAACCTGACGGACAGCCCGTCCTATCCGAGCGGCCACACCACCTACGGCTACACGGAGTCGCTGCTCCTCGCCCTGCTGGTGCCAGAGCGCTACCAGCAGATGATCGCGCGCGGGGCTGAATACGGCAACAACCGCATCGTCGTCGGCGCTCACTACGCCATGGACGTGCTCGGGGGCCGGAGCGTCGCGCTCCACGCCGTCGCCCATCTGCTGGCCAACGACCCGGCCTATGTGGGTCAGACCCGCGCGAACCCGGCGATCGAGAACGAGATGAGCCGCGCCACCGACGGCGCGGTGACCATCACCGACTATCCGGAGGCCCTGAAGGCGGCGCGCGCGGAACTCCAGGCCTTCCTTCGCGAGGGCTGCGGCGACGCGGTGGCCGCCTGCGCCGCCGCCGACCGGAGCCGGTTCAAGGATGCCGCCGCCAACGGAGCCTTCTACGCCTCCACCCAGACCTACGGCCTGCCGGTGGTGCATCGGGACCGGTCGGGCCAGGCGGTGGATGTCGCGCGGGTCGCGCCGGAGGCCGGACATCTCCTCACCGCCGCCTTCCCGGCGGTGACGCTTGCGGAGGCCAACGCCATCCTCACCGACACCCTCGGCCCGGCCGGCGGCTTCCTCGACGACGGCTCGGTCTTCGGCCTGTATTCCCGGCTCGACCTCTACGCGGCCGGGGGTAAGGCGGCGGCCCTCGCCGCCACCCGGCGGGCCGCTGCCCCGTAGCACTGACCGCAAGCACGCATAGGGTGGCGGATGACGGGCCGCGCATCCTCACTCAGACATGCGCTTGACCATGTGGACGATGCGGGAATGGCCGGATTCGGCATCGGGATTTCGCAGCTCACGCATTCCCGGCGCGCGGCCCGTGGTCAAGAAGACCAGGACCGTCAACGCAAGGACCCATTTGGCGGACATCGCCCTTTTCCTTCTCGGGGGAGAGAGGAGGGCTCTACGCCGGGAGGCGGGCCGATGGGTTGCGCCGGCGCACATCCACGCAGACTTGCCCTGGTGGGTGCTTCGACTCGACGAGGGGGCGGCACGGGCCGTCGCCTCGCGGACATTCAGGCTTTCTTAGCCGTACCACGGGAGAATGGCCCATCATCAGCCTGCCGCGAGGGCCTCGTCCGTGCTCGACTTCATCCTCTACATCAGCGCTTCGGTCTGTGCCGTGGGATGCCTGGGGCTCTGGGTGCTGCGCGAGCCGCCGGTCTCCTATCCGCGGGTGGAATGGGACGACGACGTCATCGGTTGATCGCGGCGCTGCCCCGGACGTCCTCTGCGTCGTTCCGCGCGATGGCGTCACCGGGATGCCTGAGGCAGCACTCCGTCGGGAGCGACGGCCGATCGTGAGGGCGGAATGGGACCCTTCGGATACGCGACGGCCGCCCCCAGATGGGTTAGGAAGCCGACCGCAGTCTCGACCGTTGGGCTCCCTCAAGCCCGGATGAACGCGGTGGCCGGATGGGAACGGGCGGTATGGAGGACGACATCGACCGGTTGCGGCAGCTCGAAGCCGAGATCGCGCGGCTGAAGGCGGAGATCGCGTCCGGCATCCATTCCCCGGAGAGCGGCCAGAAGACCTCGGCGGCAGGGCCGGAACTGCTGTTCACGGCGGCGGAGAAGACCCGCATGCCGCAGATCATCACCGACCCGAACCAGCCCGACAATCCCATCGTCTTCGCCAATCGCGCCTTCCAGGACCTGTGCGGCTACTCGGCGGAGGAACTCGTCGGGCACAATTGCCGGTTCCTGCAGGGGCCGGGAACCGACCCGGCCGACGTGGCGCGCCTGCGCGACGCCATCGCGGCGCGGCGCGACGTGGTGGTGGAGATTATCAACTATCACCGCGACGGGACGCCGTTCCGCAACGAGCTCTATGTCAGCCCCGTCTTCGACCGGAATGGGCGCCTGCGCTACTTTTTCGGCAGCCAGCTCGACGTCACCCGCTTTCGCACCGAGGAGGGCAAGCTCGCCGAGAGCGAGGCCCGCTACCGGACGCTGTTCGACGCCATCGATGCCGGGTTCTGCATCGTCGAAATGCGGTTCGACGCCACGGGCCGGGCCATCGACTACCGCTTCATCGAGGTCAATCCCGCCTTCGCACGGCAGGCCGGCCTCAGCGACGTCGAGGGCCGCTGGGTCAGCGAAGTCATTCCCGGCATCGAGCCCCGCTGGCTCGAAACCTATGGCGAGGTCGCGCTGAGCGGCAATCCCGTGCGGTTCGAGAGCGGGGCGGTGACGCTGGGCCGCTGGTTCGACGTGCACGCCCTGCGCATCGGGGAGCCCGTCCAGCGGCGCGTCGCCATCCTGTTCAACGACATCACCGACCGGCGCGAGGCCGAGACCGTGCTGAGGACGACGGCGCGCGAGCGGACCACGGAGCGCGACCTCGTCTGGCGCGCGAGTCGCGATCTCCTCGTGATCTGCGGCTTCGATGGACTCTACCGGTCGGTCAATCCGGCCTGGAACGAGATGCTGGGCTGGCCCGCGGATTCCCTGGTCGGCGCGCGGTTCGACGCCTTCGTGCATCCCGACGACCGCAAGGCGGCCGAGCAGGCCATGGACCAGTTGCGGAGCGGCGCCATCCTGGACAACCTCGACATCCGGCAGATGGCGGCCGATGGCAGCGAGCGCTGGATCTCCTGGAACGCGATTCCCCAGGGCGACCATTTCTACGCCGCCGGCCGCGACGTGACCGAGCGCAAGGCCCTGGAGGAGCAGCTCCGCCAATCGCAGAAGCTCGAAGCCGTGGGCCAGCTCACCGGCGGCGTCGCCCACGACTTCAACAACCTGCTGACCGTGATCCGGTCCTCCACCGACCTCCTGCGCCGTCCCGACCTGCCGGAGGAGCGCCGGCGGCGCTATGTCGACGCCATCTCGGATACGGTGACCCGCGCGGCCAAGCTCACCGGCCAGCTCCTGGCCTTCGCCCGTCGGCAATCCCTGACGCCAGAGGTTTTCGACGTCGCCAAGGGCGTGGCATCCGTGGCCGACATGGTCGGCACCCTCACGGGCGCGCGCATCCAGGTCGTGACCCAGATCGAGACCGGCCGCGACGATGCGGGACAGCCGCTGGCCTGCCTCATCGACGCCGATCCGAGCCAGTTCGATACCGCGCTCGTCAACATGGTCGTCAATGCCCGCGACGCCATGGACGGAGAGGGAAAGCTCACCATCCGGGTCCGCCGCGCCTCGATCATCCCGGCTGTCCGGGCGCATCCCCGCATCCGAGGCGATTTCGTCTCCGTCTCCGTCGCCGATACCGGCTCGGGCATCGCGCCGGAGGTGCTCGACCGGATCTTCGAGCCGTTCTTCACCACCAAGGGCGTGGGGCAGGGTACCGGCCTCGGCCTGTCCCAGGTCTTCGGTTTCGCCAAGCAATCGGGCGGCGAGGTCGTGGTGGAAAGCCGCCTCGGCCAGGGCACGACCTTCACCCTCTATCTCCCGCGCGCGGCGGGGGAGGCCGTGGCCGCCGAGCCGGTGCGGGAGCCAGCGCCCCTGGCCGAGCGGCACGGCACCCGCGTGCTTGTGGTGGAGGACAATGCGGAAGTCGGCGCCTTCGCGACCCAGGCCCTGCAGGAACTCGGCTACGTCACGCATTGGGTGACGGATGCGCAGCAGGCCCTCGACGCCCTGGCGCGCGACTCCGCCGGTTTCGAGGTGGTCTTCTCCGACGTGGTCATGCCGGGCATGAACGGCATCGATCTCGGCCACGCGATCCGCCGCACATGGCCGGACCTGCCGATCGTGCTCACCTCGGGCTACAGCCACGTCCTCGCCGAGGAGGGCAGCCATGGGTTCGAGCTCCTGCGCAAACCCTATTCGGTGGCCGACCTGTCGCGCATCCTGCGGCTCGCCGTCTCGCGCTGACGCGGCCCGCCGGGCGGGCGCGACCGGGCGACGCGGCAACCTCTGTTGCAGTGCAACGTTCCCTCCCCATGAAAGCCGGCGCGCGGTCACCGGGGCGATGGGGCACGTCTGTCGTCGCCGCACGGCCCGTCATCGCCGCCTCGCCCGGTTCCCGCGCATTCCAGGCCGGCACCGAACGACGCCCGCCCGATACGGACATCCCCATGAGCATCGCCTCCGCCCTCGGCCTGACCTCTTCGAAAAAGGTCCGCTACGCCTTCGTCGCCCTCGGCGACATCACGCAAGAAGCCATGCTGCCCGGCGTGAAGCACACCGGTAATTCGGAGATCGTCGCCTTCGTCACCGGCGACCCGGAGAAAGCGCGCGGCGTCGGCGCGCAATACGGCGTCACCGATTCCTACGGCTACGAGGAGTTCGACGCGCTGCTGGCCTCGGGCACAATCGATGCGATCTATCTCGCCACGCCGAACTGGCGTCATGCGGAGTTCGCGGTTCCTGCCCTGAAGGCCGGAATCCATGTCCTCGTAGAGAAGCCCCTGGAGATCTCGGCGGAGAAGTCGGAGGAGATCATCGCGGCGCAGAAGGCCTCCGGCGCCAAGCTCATGGTGGCCTACCGACTGCATTTCGAGCCCTGCACCCTGGCGACCATCGACCTGATCCGGTCCGGCCAACTCGGCGAGCTCCTGACCTTCTCCTCGACCTTCACCCAGATGGTCTCGCCCGAGAACCACCGGGCGACGAGCGGCATCGAGGCGGGCCCGATCTTCGATATGGGTCCGTATCCGATCAACGCCGCCCGCTACATCTTCGGCGACGAGCCGACGGAGGTGGTCTCGGCCGTGGGCGTCCGTCACCCCGAAGCCGGCCTCGGAGATTTCGACGATACCGTCGCGGTGACGCTTCGATTCCCGCAGAACCGCATCGCCCAGTTCGTGCTGTCCTATTACGGCAATACCCTCGACAGCTATTCGGTCGTCGGCACTAAGGGCAGCGTCGAGGTCAATCCGGCCTACATGTACGGGAAGCCCCTGGAGCACACGGTCACCATCGGCGAGGACAAAAGCCACGCCAGCTTCAAGAACACCGATCATTTCGGCGGCGAGCTGAAGTACTTCTCGGATTGCATCCTCGAAGACCGTGAGCCCGAGCCCGATGGCGAGGAAGGCTTGGCCGATCTCCGCGTGATCGAAGGCATCGTCCGTGCCCTGCAGACCGGCACGTCCCAGACGCTCGAACCCTTCACCCGCACCAGGCGCATCGACACGAAGGCCCAGGAACAGACGCTCTCGGCACAGAAGTCGCCGGAGCTCGTCAACACGTCGAATCCCGGCAAGGGCAAGGACAAGGTTCCGCTGAACTAGCCCGGCCGTTTCGAGACCGTTCCCGTCCCTCGCTCCACAAGCTCTCGCGATGAATGACCGAGCCCAGCTGGGCACCGACCTCACCGTCGATGCCCGGTGCATCGACCCGGACGGCACGGAACAGCCGATCCAGGACTATGCCGCCCTGGGCGACGGCCGTTCCGTCGTCCTCGTCGGGCCGGACGGTGCGGTGGCGTGGTGGTGCGTCCCCGAAATGGATTCGCCGCCCCTGTTCGACCGGCTCCTGGAGCCGGACAGCGGCGGCTATTTCCAGGTTCGCCCCGAGGGTGCGTTCACGATGGAGCGGCGCTACCGCACCGACAGCAATGTGCTGGAGACGATCGTCACCACGGCGACCGGCACGGCGCGGATCACCGAATCCCTCAACAGCAGCCGCGCCGGCCGCCTGCCCTGGTGCGAACTGGCGCGCCGGGTGGAGGGCGTCTCGGGCACGGTGACGTTCCGGATCCGCGCCGTGTTCGGCACGCGCGGCGATTCCCTCTCGCCCTGGCTCCAGCCGACCCCCAACGGCTGCGTCTTCCATGTGGGACCGGTCCTCGGGGTGATCCGCTTCAGCGACAACGTCCGCATCCTCGAGGAAGAGGACCGCACCATCGCGGCGACGGTGACGCTGGGGGAGGGGGAGCGCGCGCTGGTGGCGCTTCTCGCCGGCGAGGACGAGCCCCTGGGCATCCCCACCATCGCGGAGATCGACGAGCGCATCGATGTCAGCGACGACGCCTGGCGGCACTGGGCGGAGGGGCTGCATTACGACGGCCCGCATTGCTCCGAGGTGCGGCGCAGCGGCCTCGCCCTGAAGCTGCTGCTCTACTCGCCGACCGGTGCCATCGCCGCGGCGGCCACCACCTCCCTGCCCGAGCGGATCGGCGGGCCGAAGAACTACGATTACCGCTACGCCTGGATCCGCGACGCCGGTTACACCGTCAACGCCTTCCTGCGCGTCGGCGCGATGCCGGAGGCGAAGGCCGCCTTCTCCTGGCTGATGAAGCATCTCGGCGCGCATGGGGCGCAGGTCTTCTACACCCTGCGCGGGGGAAAGGTGCCGGAGGAGACCTCCCTCGATCTTACCGGCTATCGCGGGTCGCGCCCGGTCCGGGTCGGCAACGCGGCGGCCCGCCAGCACCAGCACGGGATCTACGGCGACATCTTCGAGACCGCGACCCTGTTCGTCGCCGACGGCAACATCCTCGACCAGAAGAGCGCGACGGTTCTGGCGGATCTCGCCGACGAATGCGCCGACCGCTGGCGCCAGAAGGATGCCGGGATCTGGGAACTGGAAGTCCCACAGCATTACACGATGTCGAAGATCAGCGCCTGGCAGGCGCTGGCCCGCGCCGTCGAACTGGCTGAGGCCGGCCATATCTCGGCGACCTGCGTGCCGCGCTGGTCGCGGGAGCGGGATCGGATCCAGGCCTGGATCGAGGAGCATTGCTGGTCGCAGACGCGCCAGGCCTATACGTTCTATCCCGGCACCGACCGCCTCGACGCCTCCCTGACCCTGGCGGTCCGGTTCGGCTTCGACGGACGCGACCGCCTGTCCTCGACCCTCGATGCGATCCGTGAGGAACTCGGGCGCGGTCCGCTTCTCTATCGCTATTCGGGGGCCGACAGGGAGGAGGGCGCCTTCGTCGCCTGCTCGTTCTGGCTGGTGGAGGCCCTGGCCGAGCTCGGAAGGCAGGACGAGGCCGAGGCGGTCTTCACCGGCACGCTGAACGCCGTCACCCGGGGCGTCGGCGTGATGAGCGAAATGGTCGATCCGGATACCGGCGACCATCTCGGCAACACACCGCAGGGCCTGAGCCATCTCGCCCTGCTTCACGCGGCCTGTTCCCTGCGCGGCGACCGCGAACGAGACTTGAAAGCGGCCCGATGACCGGCACCACCCTCGACACCCGCTCCGGCACTCTCAGCCTGCCAGATGCGGCGCCCAGCCGGCATCCCGGCCTCGTCCTCACCGCCCTGGCGATGGGCGGCTTTGCCATCGGCACCACCGAATTCGCCACGATGAGCCTGCTTCCGGCCTTCGCGCCCGATCTCGGCATCGACGCGCCGACCGCCGGCCACGTTATCAGCGCTTATGCCCTCGGCGTCGTCGTCGGCGCGCCGGTCATCGCGGTGCTGGCGGCCACCATGGCCCGGCGGACGCTCCTCGTCGGGCTGATGGTCCTGTTCGCGCTGGGCAACGTCCTGTCGGCCCTGGCCCCGAACTATCACGGGATGCTGCTCTTCCGGTTCCTGGCGGGCCTTCCGCACGGTGCCTATTTCGGCGTGGCCGCCCTCGTGGCCGCCTCCCTCGTCCCACGGGAGCGGCGGACCCAGGCGGTTTCGCGGGTGATCCTGGGCCTCACCCTTGCGACGGTGGCCGGCGTGCCCCTCGCCAACGGGATCGGCCAGCTCGTGGGCTGGCGCTGGAGCTTCGGGCTCGTCGCCGTCCTGGCGCTGCTGACGGCGGTGGCGGTACGGATCCTGGCGCCCCTCGGCCGTCCTGCGTCGGGCGCCAGTGCGCTCCGCGAACTCGGCGCGCTGCGGCGCCGGCAGGTCTGGCTCACCCTCGCCATCGGCGCCATCGGCTTCGGCGGCCTGTTCTCGGTCTATACCTATCTCGCCTCGACGCTGATCGAGGTCACCCATGCCGCCCCGGTGGCGATCCCGCTGGTACTCGCCGTGTTCGGCCTCGGCCTCACGGCAGGCAACCTCGTCTGCGCCTGGGCCGCCGACCGCGCCCTGATGCCGGCGGCCGGGCTGACCCTGGTCTGGGCGGCGGCGGCCCTGGCCCTCTACCCATTCGCGGTGGACAGCGTCTGGACCCTGGCGCCGGTGGTGTTCCTCATCGGCTGCGGGGGCGGCCTCGCCACCATCCTGCAGACCCGGCTGATGGACGTGGCCGAGGACGCGCAGACCCTCGCCGCCGCGCTCAACCACTCGGCCTTCAACTTCGCCAACGCGCTGGGTCCGTGGCTCGCCGGCCTCGCCCTCACCGCCGGGTTCGGCCTGCCTTCCACCGGTTGGGTCGGCGTAGCCCTGGCGCTGGGCGGGCTGGCCCTGTGGGCGGTCTCCGCCTCGCTCGAACGGCCCCGCGCCGCATCGCCGACACGTCCGGGAGCGTGAGCGGCGGGCCGGCCTGCCTACGACGTCAGCGGCTGAATATCGAGCTGCATGCCCCGGCCCCTGAGGACGCGGACCAGGCGGCCTTCGAGTTCGTCGTCGAGCCCGTTCACCTGCATGTGCAGGCGGCTTCCCTTCGCCGTGCCCGTCACCCAGAGACGATAGACGAGCCCCTCCTCGCGCAGCTGCGTCAGAAGTCGCTCGGAGCCGATCCGGTTGGCTTCGTCGTTCATGGCAATGAGGCTCGCGTCCATTCAGGTCTCCCTTTCCGAAAAGGACAACGTCCCAGTTCTCTGTTTCGTCCTGACGTCTCGGGGGTCATCTGCGAACGAGGATAACGATCGGGACACGGCGGGCCTTCGGCCATCGACGGGAAGGGCGTTCCAGCAACCCGACCCAACGCCGATGGACGGAGCTTAGCAATGGGCGGGCCGGCGCAGCGGCGGCCTCATATCAGCCGGTCGACCGGAGGCGGGCGCGGCCTCACCCGCGCTGTCCCGCCCGATACGCGGACGACCATGCAGGGTGCGCGCAGGATTCGAGAAGCGCTCGCCCGCATCGGCGCAAGCTACAGTCCTCGAGAGCCTGTGTTAATCGTTCTTCAGCATAGAAATTGACTGGCGTTTGTTGCCCGCGGCTCGATAACCTCTGTCGACGGAGCCGACACGGCGCCTGGAGGCATGAGATGAAGTTCGGATCCGCTATCCTGCTGGGGCTCTTCGCGGCGTCCCCGGCCGCCGAGGCCCTGGCCCAGAGCCCCCGCGACGTGCCGATCACCCAGGATCTGCGCCGCGAGGAACGCATCGAGCGCCGCCTCGACCGGACCATGCCGCCGCCGGTGGACCCCAACGTGTCGCCGGACAATCCGGACGGCGTCGTCGGCTTCGACGGTCCGCCCGGCATGTTCGAGAACGGGGTCGAGAACGGCAGCCCGATCCCCTCTGGATCCCCCGTCGACGACGACGACGATTGAGCGCCGCAGCGGCATCCCCTTTTGCGGGGGCGTGCGCTGGTCACGGTCCGTGCCTACCGTTCGATCAGCATCCGCATCCTGTCCGACGACATCCGTCATTGCCGCGGCATGGACGGGCGCCTGTCGCCGGAGCGGGTGGCTGACATCACTGCCGCCTGTGAGGCGGATCGCCGTGCAAAAGTCTGGCTCCGCCACCATCCCGAGCCGCTGAGGCTCTTCCGGATCGACCATGTCTTCGTCGGGCCGGGAGTCCGGGTACGGCGACCGGAGGTAGCGCGCACGACCCTCGCCCGCCGGGCCTCGGACCATCCACCCCTCCTCGTCGAATTGGAGATCGGGCTGACCCCAAGCCGCGAACGCCCGGGAGGATGAAGGCGGTCCGACCGCTTTCGGTTGCGTGATGTCGTCACGACGATGCCGCCCGAAGGGAACGACTTGAACCGCCCTCTTTGGACCGCCGCGTACCTGCCTTCGCGAGCCAGGACCGGAGAAGGCGAAGTGATCACCGCGGTTGTATGATGACGATGGCGTGAGGGAGCAAATTACGGCCGTGCGGCTTGTCCCCCCGGCGATGCGATCGGCATCGCCGATGTTCAGGGATCGATCAGGAATTGCATGGCCGAGGATGTGACGTCGACTGGCTACGAGTGGACGCTGGCGAGCTTTACCGACACCATTCATCGTGGCGGTGTCGCCCTATGGGCCTGGTCACCGACGCGTAGGCTGGCCCAGCTCGATGGGCTCTGCCGCGAGTTCTGGGGTACCTCCGAGTCCGTCGTCCCCATCGACGATCTGTTCGAGCGCGTGAACGCGGAAGACCGCAGCGCGATGATGCGAGACTGGGCGGCGAGCGAGGCGGATTCCCACCCCTACAGCTTCGACTTCCGCATCGGCGACGGCCCTCACGCACGCTGGGTCTCCGCCCGCGGCGTGGGTGGGGAGGCCGGCAAGGTCGGCGAATGGGTCCAGGCCATCTTTCTCGACGTCACCCGGCAGAAACGCGCCGAAGAGGCCGAGCACCTCCTGGCGGCGGAGCTCGCCCATCGCGTCTCGAACATGTTCTCCGTCGCCCGGGCGCTGACCGCCATCGTCGCCCGGGGCGCCACCTCGACCCCGCATTTCGCCGAGGACCTGTCGCAACGCTTCGGCGTCCTGCACGAAGCCACCACCCTCGCGACGCGGGCACAGGCCGGCGACCACGGCAACGTCAGGCTGCGGACGTTGGCCGAGCGGATCCTGTCCCCCTATCTCGACGGCGGCAACATCGCGATCGACGTCGAGGAGGCCGCCGTGGCGCCTCCCGACAAGGTCAACGACTACGCCATGATCCTGCACGAGCTCGCCACCAACTCGGCAAAGTACGGTGCCCTGTCGGGAGGTGGCACGCTGACGGTGACGGGGCGTGTTTCGGACGGCACGCTGACGCTCGATTGGGAGGAGACCTCGGCATCCTCGGGGGCGGTCGTGTCCGATGGCGGCGGGTTCGGATCCCGGCTGTTGAAGCAGACCATCGAGCGCAGCCTCGGCGGAAGCTTCACCCGCCGGATCGACGAGGCCGGTCTCGGCTTCGCGATGCAGGTCCCGGTCGCCTGAGCGACCATTCCCTCCCTCTTCACCTCACCCACCAGGAAACCGGACATGGCCCACGTCCTCGTCATCGGCGCCAGCCAGGGCATCGGCCTGGAAACCGTGAAGGCGGCCCTGGCGGCCGGCCATCGCGTGCGGGCCTTCGCCCGGTCCGCCGCGACCATGTCGCTGTCGGGCCAGGGGCTGGAACGCTTCCCCGGCGACGCCTTGAACGCCGCCGATATCGCATCCGCCCTGGAGGGCATCGACGTCGTGGTGCAGGCGCTGGGTGTGCCGGCGAAGTCACTGCTCGGGCCGGTGACCCTATTCTCTTCCGCCACCAACGTGCTGGTACCGGCCATGGAGACAGCCGGCGTGCGGCGCATCCTCTCCGTGACGGGCTTCGGCACCGGCGACAGCCGTGACGCTATCGGCCTGCTGCAGCGCATCCCCTTCCGCCTCGTGTTCGGGCGGGCCTATGACGACAAGGACGCCCAGGAGATGCGGATCCGCCGCTCTGGCTTGGACTGGACCTTCGTCCGGCCCGGCGTGCTCACGCCCGGCTCGGCCACGGGACGCTACAAGATCCTGACGGAGTCCTCATCCTGGCGGAACGGCCTGATCTCCCGGGCCGACGTGGCGCATTTCATCGCCGGCGAGATCGACGGGCGATCCTACGAACGCAAGGCCGTCGTCCTCATCGGTTAGGGTCGGGACTATGATCGGGGCTTGCCCCGGAGCGTGATGCGCGTCAGCTCGGATGGTGGCCCGAGCCGCAAGGCGAAGCCCGGCCACAGCCCCGTGCCGTTATTGACGTAGAGCGTCATGCCTCCGACCGCGTAGGCGCCGGAGACGAAGCCGGCATTGGCGCGCGCGACCAGCCGGTCGAGTCCCCAAATCATCCCGCCATGCGTGTGCCCGGAGAGTTGCAGGGCCACCCCCTTGGCGGCCGCCCGCGCCGCATCCTTCGGCTGATGGTCGAGGAGGACGATGGGGGCATCGGGCGGCGCACCGGCCAAGGCGGTGTCGAGGTCATGCACCGGGCGGCCCGAATGCGAGGCCGACAGGTCGGTCACGCCCGCGAGGACCAAGGCATCGGCACCGCGCCTGAGGATTGTATGACGGTTTTCCAGCACGCCCATGCCCAGCTCGGCATAGCGGCGCATCCACCCGGCATAGTCGAAGAAATACTCGTGGTTGCCGGGGATCACCCAGACGCCGTCCGGGGCATGGAGACCACGCAACGGTTCGACATCGGCGCGGCGCGATGCGAGGGCCCCGTCGATCAGGTCGCCGGTGACCACCACGAGGTCGACGCCGAGCGCGTTGGATCGCGTCACCACCTCCTGCGCCCAGGCCGCCGGGAACAGGCGGCTGAGATGCAGGTCCGTCAGCTGGAGCAGGGTGAAGCCGTCGAAACCGGCCGGGAGGTTCTCGATCTCGACGGTGACGTCCTTGAGCGGTGGCACCCGCACCGCCTGCTGCACCGCCACCGCCGACAGGAGCATGGCCAGCGCCGCCTCGAAATAGCGCCAACCGGCCGGGATCACCCAGCCTCCGCCGGGCATGACCTTGGAGGCCAGCGCCGCGGCGTCGAGGGTCAGCTGCATCGCCGCCAGGAGGACGATCGCCCCGAAGGCCCAGTTGAACAGCACGATCAGCAGCCGGGGAAATTCGGGCGCGAAGACAGAGCCGGACGAGAGGCGGCTCCACAGATGGTACTGCGACGCGATGAGCAGGAGGACCGCAACGCCGGCCTTCACGGCGAGCGGCCATGGCAGGGGCCAGAGGACTCTGGTGATGACGTACAGGCAGGGCAAACCGAAGATCAGGTGGAACATGCTCTCGTATCGGCGACGGTGGACGATGGGCACGGAGCCGATCCTGCTCCCGCTTGGAACGAGGCCATATCATCGACCGCGCGGCGCGGGACGCGTCGATCCACCTCGCACGCGCCATCACGTGCTTCCGAGCACACTCGCTGTCGCCGAAAGGTCCGAGGATTTCGCGTCCGACAGCCCGTTCCCGTCGTGCGACGCGCCCGGGTGAAGGAAGCGCGGGAAGAGCCCTCCCGCACGGTCCATCTCCCTCCCGCGGGCGGGCGCCCGCCTCTTGCATGTGCGACAACGGCGCCGAGGCGCCCTGGTTCGAGATGGATCGTTGTCGATCCGGGAGCCGTCGCGGGGAATAGCCCGACATCGGTCCCGCTCTTGCCATGTGTAAATGTCCCGGCGCCGGGACCATGCCATGGCCCCATCCACATCACACGCGACAGACGCGAAACGAGGCCGGCGGGGAATGCTGAAACAGGGTTCGGATGAGGCAGGATCAGCACGAGGCACGGCACAGATGATGCGGGATGCGACGGCCCGCGACACTGGGCCGACATTCGATCAGATCCGCCAGCGCGCCTATGAACTCTGGGAGCGCAATCACCAGCCGATGGGGTTCGAGATCAAGTTCTGGCTCATGGCCGAGAAGGAGTTGCGGGCCGAGCGGGACCGTGCGGCGAGGGCCGAGGCGACGGAGGGCGGCGATTCCTTCCCGCCTCAGCAAGCGTGAGCGAGCGGCAAGACGATCTTGCCCGTAACCGCATCACTCGCACATAACGCTCATGTCAAAAATGCATGATCGCACGACTAAATTCGGGCAATTCTTGCACGATGATAGTCAAAATGCACAACGCGCGATCATGTGCCCTGAGTTTTGGCGACAAATCTCGAAGAGGGCCACCGCTCCGCTTTAAGAATTATTTAGATATTTTGCGCACCTTCCGGTCGGATACCATCCAGAGATGGCTTCCCGTCACCGGAACGCTTTTCATGCTGAGCCGCCTTTCCCTGCGCGCGCGCCTCATCGGCGCCTTCTCGATCACGACGCTGCTCCTCGTGAGCTTGGGGGCCGTGGCGTTGACCGCCACCCGGACGATCAACGGACATCTCGTGAGCGTGCAATCGGACGCTCTGCCGAGCGTCGCCAAGGCCGGTGAGATCTCCGGCTGGATCGGGCGCTACGCCATCAGCATCTATCGCCATCTCGGTGCGATCGATCCGGATTCGAAGACGCGCTACGATGCCGAGATCATCGACCGTCAGGGCAAGGTCACCCGCATCCTGGCCGAGTATGCGAGTCTGGCCACGTCCCCCGGCGAGAAGGCCGTCTACGACACGCTCACCACGACCTGGCTCGATTACCAGAAGGAGAACAAGGCGATCCTCGATCTTTCGCGCAGCGGGATGAACGAGGATGGGCTCGAGCGGCTGCAGGGAAAGTCCACCGAACTCCAGCGCCTGTGCACATCCCTGGCGGACCGGCTCGTGGCCATCAACAACGAGGCGGCGGAGACGTCCCGCCTCGCCAGCCGGCAGGCCTTCGACCGCACCGAGACCCTCGTCCTCGGCGCGGGCCTCGGCGGCCTCGTCCTGTCGGCCCTGCTCGCGTTCTGGATCATCCGCGGCGTCACCGGGGGCATCGCCTCGGTCGTCGAGCCGATGCAGGCGCTGGCCTCGGGCGACCTGTCCGTGGCGATCCCGCGCCAGGGGGAGGGGACCGAAATCGGCACGATCGCGGATGCGGTGCAGGTGTTCAAGACGCGCCTCATCGAGATGCGCGCCCTGGAGGAAGAGACCGTGCTCGCGCGCGCCGGCGCCGAAGCCCAGCGGCAGGCCGCCATGCACAGGCTGGCGGGGGATTTCGAACGGGCCGTGGGCGGCATCGTCGGCACCGTGGCGGCGGCGGCGAGCCAGCTCCAGGGCACCGCGCGCGCGATGACGGCGACGGCCGCGCACACCGCCTCGCAATCCCTGACTGTGGCGGCGGCGGCGGAAGAGGCGGCCTCCAACGTCAACACCGTGGCGGCGGCGGCCGAACAGCTCGGCTCCTCGGTCCAGGAAATCGGCCGTCAGGTCGACGGATCGGCCCATCTCGCCACCCTCGCGGTGAACGAGGCGGCACGGACCGCCTCCCTCGTCGAGGAACTCAGTCTGGCGGCGGGCCGGATCGGCGACGTGGTGTCGATCATTTCGGAGATCGCCGGGCAGACCAACCTGCTAGCGTTGAACGCCACCATCGAGGCGGCGCGGGCCGGTGAATCGGGCAGGGGCTTCGCCGTGGTCGCCGCCGAGGTGAAACAGCTCGCCAGCCAGACGAGCCGCGCGACCCAGGAGATCGGCGACCAGATCGGCCGCATCCAGGCCTCCACCGGGCAGGCGGTCTCGGCGATCGGAACCATCACCACGCGGATCGGCGAGATCAGCACCGTCGCCACCTCCATCGCCGCCGCCGTGGAGCAACAGGGCGCCGCCACCCAGGAGATCGTCCGCAACGTGTCGCAGGCGGCCATGGGGACGGGACAGGTCACCGCCAACGTCGCCAGCGTCGCGAACGCGGCCGAGGAGACCGGCGCCGCCGCGAGCCAGGTCCTGGCCTCGGCCTCGGCGCTGTCGCAGCAATCCGACCATCTCGGCACGGAGGTGGCCCGGTTCCTCGCCACCGTGCGCGCCGCCTGACCGGCCACGCGGGACGCTCTCCGCGCCGATGCGGCTCGTGCGTGATCTGTGGCTTTCGTGCCTTGAGGCGAGGCGAAACGGTCCTCGCCCTGCCTATGGAGGAGGCATCCGGCGCGCTCGCCCGACCTTGCCCGTAATGTGAGATTTGTTGGCATCGATCTTGTTACGTCACTCCGGCGCGGCCGGCGGCGATCGTCCGTGCAGACGGCACGAAGCGGAGTGATATCGATGACCAAGGGCACGATGAACCGTCGCCATGCGCTCAAGCTCGGTTTGGCAGGGGCGGGCGGCGCGGTGGCGATGCCGTTCTTCGCGCGCAACGGCCTCGCGGCGGAGCCGATCAAGCTCGGCAGCCTCCTCGACGGGACCGGGGCGCTCGGGCTCGAAGGCAAGCGGATGATCGAGACCACCGAATACACGGTGGAACTGCTCAACAAGGCCGGCGGCCTGCTCGGACGGCCGATCAAGCTGATCGCCTACGACACCCAGTCCAACATGCAACTCTATACGCAATACGCTCAGACCCTCGCCCTGAAGGACAAGGTCGACGTCATCCAGGGCGGCATCACCTCCGCCTCGCGTGAGGCGATCCGGCCGATCTTCGGCCGTTCCAAGACCCTCTACTTCTACAACACCCAGTACGAGGGCGGCGTCTGCGACCGCAACGTCTTCTGCACCGGCTCGACCCCGGCCCAGACCGTCAACCACATCGTCGATTACGCCCTCAAGAACTGGGGCAAGAAGGCCTACATCGTCGCCGCGGACTACAATTACGGTCACATCACCGCGAGCTGGATGACGAAGTTCATGAAGGATGGCGGCGGCTCCGTGGCCGGCACCGACTTCTTCCCCCTCGACGTCACGAACTTCTCCTCCGCCATCAGCCGCATCCAGCAGGCCCAGCCGGAGATCGTCCTCTCCGCCCTCGTCGGCGCCAACCATTCGGGCTTCTACCGCCAGTGGGACGCCGCCGGCATGAAGGGCAAGATCCCCATGGGCGCCAGCGTGTTCGGCCTCGGCGACGAGTTGACCACCATGGACACCTCCACCACCAACGGCATCCTCACCTGCTACGGCTGGTACAACGACCTCGACACGCCCGCGAGCAAGGCCTTCGTCGCCGGCATGCAGGCCAAGTTCGGCGCCGACGTCACCGATCTGAGCGAGCTCGACACCGCCACCTACGAAGGCATCATGTTCTGGGCGGAAGGGGTGAAGAAGGCCGGCTCGATCGAGCGCGACGCCGTCGTGGCGGCGCTGGAGAGCGGCATCAGCATCGACTCGCCGACAGGCAAGGTGACGATGGATCCGGGCACCCACCACACCATCCGCAACACCTATCTCGCCCGGCCCAAGGACCGGAAATGGGAGCAGCTGGCGACCTTCCCGGATTCGTTCCCGGCCGATACCGGCGGCGCCTGCGACCTCGTCAAGAATCCGCGCATGAACAAGCAGTTCACGCCCGACCTGAAGGGCTGAGGCGCCGCTTCATGGATCTCGCGGGGCTCCTGACCTTCAACGTCCTCACCGGCATCGCCACGCTGGTGCTGATCACCCTCGGTCTCGGGGTGATCTACGGCATGATGCGCATCATCAACCTGGCGCATGGCGAGTTCATGATGCTCGGCGCCTACACCGCCGTGATGGCGAACGGCGCCGGGGTGAACATCTGGATCGCCATGCTGGTCCTGCCGCCCCTGGTGGTGGGGGCGGTGGGGCTGATCCTGGAACGCACCGTCATCCGCTTCCTCTACGGGCGGATGATGGACACGATGCTGGCGACCTGGGGCATCAGCCTCGGGCTGATCGGCCTGATCACCACGCTCTACGGCAACGTCGTGCGGGGCGTCTCGACGCCGGTCGGGAGCTTCGAGATCGGCCGCTACGGCGCCAGCCTCTACAGCCTCGTCATCATCGCCACGGCGCTCGCTGTGCTGACGGGCATGTTCCTCCTCCTGCGCATGACGAAGTTCGGGCTGATCCTGCGCGCCACCATGCAGAACCCGCGCATGGCCGCCGCCATGGGCGTCTCCCCCGACCGCATCTACATGGCGACGTTCGGCCTCGGCGCGGCCCTCGCGGGGCTGGCCGGCGGCGTGCTCGCGCCGATCTCCGGCGTCTCCCCATCCATGGGGGCGGCCTACATTTCCCGCGCCTTCATCACCGTGCTGGGCGGCGGCCCCGCCATCGTCACGGGCACGGGCCTCGCCTCCTCGGTGTTCGGGTTCATCAACGAACTGGTCTCGTTCAGGACCACGCCCGTCATCGGCGACGTCGCCCTCCTCGTCGCCGCGATCCTGCTGATCCGCGTGCTGCCGCAGGGCATCACCGGCCGCTACCTGAGGCGCAGCCTATGAATCCCGTCGACCGCCGCTCCGCCATGGGGTTCCTCGTCACCCTCGGCCTGATGCTCGCCATCCTGTTCGGGGCGCCGCACGCCCTCGACACGTTCGGCCTCGTCCAGGCCACGGGATTCGCCGCGCTCGCCATGTTCGCCCTGAGCCAGGGCTTCATCTGGGGCTATGGCGGGGTGATGTCGTTCGGGCAGGCCGCCTTCCTCGGGCTCGGCGGCTACGCCTACGCCGTCTCCGTCATCAACATGGGCGACAGCACGCTGCCCATCCTCATCGCCATCCTGGTGCCGACTCTGTTCGCGGGGCTGCTCGGCTACTTCATGTTCTACGGCCGGATCTCGGACGCCTATATCGGCGTCATCACCCTCACCGTCTCGGTGATCCTGTTCCAGCTCGTGAACACCACCTCCGGCAGCCAGTACCGGATCGGCGAGGCGGAACTCGGCGGGTTCAACGGCATCCCGGCGATCCCCGCCCTCAACAAGCTCGGCGACGCGGGCAACCCGCTCGACAATGACGGCGTCTGGTACGCCGCCATGGGCGCCCTGATCCTGGTCTACGCGTTGTTGCGCTGGGTGCTGGCCAGCCGCTTCGGCCGCGTCGTGGTGGCGATCCGCGAGAACGAGACTAGGGCGCAGCTCATCGGCTACGATCCGCGCCTGTACAAGCTCCTCGCCTTCATGATCTCGGGCGCCGTCGCCGGCCTCGCGGGCTGCCTCTACGCCAATTGGGGCGGCTTCATCAGCCCCACCGTGTTCGGCCTGTCGATGTCGGCGCAGGTGATCATCTTCGTGCTGGTGGGCGGCCTCGGCACCCTCGTCGGGCCGATGCTCGGCGCGGTGCTGATCCAGTGGCTCATCATTGAGGCCGGCTCGCAGAACGTGGTCGATTCCAATCTCGGCCTCGGCATCGTGCTGGTCGCCTTCGTCCTTCTGATCCCGCAGGGCCTTCTGCCCGTCGTGAGGACCCTGCTGATGCGCATCCCCGACTTCGTGGCGAAAGCCCGCCCGGCCGGGGAGGGAGCGTCCGATCCCGTCCGCGATGCCCGGCCCGCGGAGGTCCGTCCATGACCGCGACGCATCCGGCAGCCACCGCAAAAGCCCCGCTTCGCCCGCTCGTCGAGGCCAAGGGCGTCACCATGCGCTTCGGCGGCGTGACGGCGGTGGGCAATGTCGACTTCACCCTCGGCGAGGTGGAGTTGCGCTGCCTAATCGGCCCCAACGGCGCGGGCAAGAGCACCTTCTTCAAGATGCTCACGGGGCAGTTGACGCCGAGCGAAGGCCGCATCCGCTTCCGCGACACGGACATCACCGGGGCCGAGCCGCACCGGATCGCCAGGCTCGGGGTCGGCATCAAGACCCAGGTGCCCAACGTCTTCAACGGCCTGTCGGTGCGCGAGAACGTGTTCGTGGCGGCGGGACGGCGCAAGTCCATCGCCCGGACGCGGTCCATCGTCGACGAGACGCTGACCCGGCTCCAGCTCACTTCCATCGCCGAACGCAATGTCGGCCAGCTCGCCCACGGCCAGCGCCAATGGGTCGAGATCGCCACCGTGCTGGCCCAGGAACCGGAGCTGATCCTCCTCGACGAGCCCGCCGCCGGCATGACCCATGACGAGGTCCACCGTACCGCCGAGCTCATCCGCGAGATCAACCGCACCCACGCCCTCATCGTGGTGGAGCATGACATGCCCTTCATCCGGATGATCGCCAGGACCGTCACGGTCTTCAACCAGGGCCGCATCCTGATGGAGGACAGCGTGGAGCGCGTGCTGGCCGACCAACGCGTCCGCGATGTCTATCTCGGCAAGCAGGCCGCATGAGCGCCCCGATATGAGCCGCACGATGAACGCGATCCCGCCGATCCCGCCGATCCCACTCTCCACCTGCCCGAACGCCGTCCCGGCGGTGAAGCCCGCGCTCCTGTCCGTCGAGGGTCTGCATTCCGGCTACGGCCGCATCCCGATCCTCGGTGGCGTCTCGCTCACCGTGGGGGAGGGCGAGTTCGTCGGCATCCTCGGCCATAACGGCATGGGCAAGACGACCCTGCTGCGCACCCTGATGGGCTACCTGCCCGTCACCGCCGGGCGCATCCGCCTCGGGGACGAGGACATCGCCCGGCGCTCGCCCACGGCGCGGGCGCGGCTCGGCATGGGCTTCGTGCCGCAAGGGCGGGAGATCTTCGCCACCTTGAGCGTGCGCGAGAACCTGCGCATGGGCTGCCTGCTCTCCGACAGGGACGAGGACGAGACCATCGCGGACATCCTCGGTGTCTTCCCCCGGCTGAAAGCCTATCTCGACCGGCCGGGCGGGGCGCTGTCGGGCGGTGAGCAGCAATTGCTGGCGCTGGCCCGCTGCCTCTGCGGCAATCCCCGCATCCTCCTCCTCGACGAGCCGACGGAGGGGATCCAGCCCTCGATCATCGAGGAGATCATCGAGACGCTGCAGGCCATCGGCCGGGCGCGCGGCCTCACGATCCTCCTCGTAGAGCAGAACCTGACGTTCATCGCCGGCCTCTCCGAGCGGGTGCTGATCCTGCAGAAGGGGGTCGTCACCCGTGAGATCCCGCCCGAGATCGCCCGCGACCGGGCGATGATCGAGGAATTCGTCGGCATGGAATGAGGCCGCCCGGCCCATTCCGTACACCTTTCCATTCCAACCAAGGAGACATCCCGCGATGGCTGCCGCCCCGACGCCAACCCCCGACCTCGATATCGTCGAGATGACGCTCTCCGACGTGGCCGACGCCTTCGCCAGCGGCGTCACCTCGGAGGCGCTGACGCTGGCCTTCCTCGACCGGATCGCCGCCTACAACCCGCATTACAACGCCATCATCGTCATGAACCCGCAGGCGCTGGACGACGCCCGTGCCATCGACGCGCGCCGCGCCGCCGGCGAGACGCTGGGACCGCTTGCGGGCGTGCCGGTGGTGATCAAGGACCCGATGGACATGGCCGGGCTGCCGACCACGGCGGGCTGGCGCTTCCTCAGCGCGCAAGCCGGCGGCGTCGACCTGATCCCCGAGACCGACTCGCCCGTCGTGGCGCGGATGCGGGCGGCCGGCTGTGTCATGATCGGCAAGACCAACGTCCCCGTCCTCAGCGCCACCGGCAGCCACGCCAACGACAGCTGGGCCGGGCCGACCCTGAATTCGGCGGCGCCCGATTGCCTGCCCGGCGGCAGCAGCGCCGGCACGGCCACGGCGGTGGGCGCCAGCCTCGCGGTGCTCGGCCTCGCCGAGGAGACCGGCGGCTCGATCCAGAACCCGGCCTCGGCGCAGGGGCTGGTCGGCATCAAGCCGACCTTCGCCCTCGTCCCCAATGCCGGCGTGGTGCCGCTGGCGGGCAGCACCCGCGACGTGGTCGGCCCCATCGCCCG
Organism: Methylobacterium sp. Leaf93; assembly: GCF_001422345.1. Classification (NCBI taxonomy): domain Bacteria; kingdom Pseudomonadati; phylum Pseudomonadota; class Alphaproteobacteria; order Hyphomicrobiales; family Methylobacteriaceae; genus Methylobacterium; species Methylobacterium sp. Leaf93. The sequence goes on from NZ_LMMS01000005.1 coordinate 55,288, forward strand.
CTGCGTGCGCGACGCCGCCCTGACCCTCGACGTGCTGGCCGGCTATACCGCCGCCGACCCCAAGACCGTGGCGGGCATCGGCAAGCGGCCCAAGGGCGGCTACACCTCGAAACTCGACAAGGACGGCCTCCGGGGCAAGCGCCTCGGCCTGTTCGGTCCCGGCTGGCGCGACCTGCCGCTCTCGCCCGAGGCGACGGAGCTCTATGGCCGGGCACAGAGCGAGATCACCGCCTGCGGCGCGACCCTGGTCGCCGATCCCTTCGCCGGAACGGGCTTCGCGGCGCTCGCCGAGCCCACCGAGGGCCTGAACTATTTCGACGCGCGCGGCATGGAATCCGTGCCCTACGACCTGCACCTCTACCTGCAGCGCCTCGGGTCGAGCGCGGCGCTCCGGAGCGTCGCGTCCTTCGCCGAGGCGACGGCGGAGGAGGATGCGTTCGGCCCCAAGGGCGTGCTGCGCTACCTCCACCAATATCCGGTCTTCGAGGCGATCCTGGCCGACCCGACGCGCCCGCCCGACCTCTCCGAGTTCCTCGCCCTCAGAGAGGCTTACCTCGACATCTTCAACCGGGTCATGGACGAGCAGGGTCTCGACGGCCTCGTCTTCCCGCAGATGCGCAACGAGCTGCCGCCGTTGAACGATGGTGTCGCCATCAACGAAACCACGGTGTGCGAGATCAACATCGCCGGCCTGCCCGGCGTGACGCTGCCGGCGGGGGCCTATGCCAGCGGCTCGCCGTTCAACCTGATCTTCGTGGGCCGGATGTGGAGCGAAGCCAACCTCCTCGGCTTCGCCTACGCCTACGAGGCGGCCACCGGCTACCGCAAGGCGCCGAGCCTGGTGAGGCTAAGCTGAGGACGAAGCCACGACTCGAAGCCCTCCTCCCCCTTGTGGGCTACGATAGTCGCACCTCTCGCGGGCACCACGGGTCCCCTCTCCTGGAAGGAGAGGGAGCCCGTCGCGCCTCATGTCGAACCCTCTTGGACGGAGGGAACGGCTATCGGGCCGATTTCTGAATCCAGAAGCCCACAAGGGGGATTGGACCTCCCTCAGCCGAGGGCGACACCATCCGCAGTGGTGATCGTCCCGCCCTCGACGACCTCGCAATAGATCCCGAGATCCACATGCCCGAAATGCTTCATGATGGCTTTCGGCAGGTTCGCATCGCGCTCGGCGGTCTTCGGGTTGACGTTGACGGCCCCGCAGCGCGGCGTGCGGGCGAGGCCGCGCAGGCGCACCGGGCCGATGCTCAACTCGCGCCCCACCCAGTCGAGCTCCTGCCACGGCTCCAGCCCGTCGAGATGGATATTGGCGCGAAAGCGCAGGGGGTCGAGTTCCCGCCCCGTCGCCTCGGAGAGCGCCCGAACCGAGGCGAGGTTCACCACCGAGATCGCGCGCATCATCACCGGTGAGAGCACGCTGGCATCGGTGAACTTGTGGTTCTCACTCCGCACGAGGCGCGGCCGCCCGCGGGTCTCCTCGCCGAGATAATCGGCGAAGAAATCCTCCGTCCCGGCACGCCCAGCCTCGGTGGACAGGTCGGCGGCGAATACCTCCTCCCCGTCGCGCCGGATCGTCAGGCGATGGCTTTCAGGGTCGAGGCGCGTCGCGAGGGAAGCCAGCGCCGTGTTGTTGCGCAGCATCAGGAAGAAGCCCTTGTCCAGGGGCTCCGGCTTGTCCGGGTCGAACAGGGTGGTCCCCAGCGCCAGGGCGTATTCCCGGTCATGGGCGAGCCCCGCCTCTGGGGTCACGCTCATGCTTGTCAGCGCCTCGGCCGACAGACCCTTGATCGGATAGCGGTAGAGGGCGTCGACGGCGGGCATGGCGAATTCCTGGAGAGGGTGCGCCCCTCGATGCCGGGAGACGGCGCGATCCGCCATACGCTGTTTTGCGCAAGCGGTCGGACACCGCATCGGCGAGGCGCCGGGGACGAAAAAGCCGGCTCCGCGCGAACGGAACCGGCTGTCGGACGAAATTGGAGCCGCAGGCCTCCAAGAGCCTAGCCCGGCGCGAGGCCGAGCAGCGTTCCGAGGGGAACGACGAGGGTGAAGCCGCCGTAGAACCCGTCCTTGGCGCGGCGCGCCGTATAGGGGTTATAGTAGGAATTCGGGTTGACGACGTACTGGACCACCGGCTCGAGGATGACGCCCGCGCCGAGATCGAAATGGGCGTTGACCTCGAACACGAACTTGTCGCGCGAATAGGGTTCGCCGGTGCCGCCCGAGATGAAGTTCGCATCCGACAGGAAGTCGGCATAGTTCTGGTTCAGCCGCTGCCAATTGGCCTTGATGCCGTAGGAGTCGTTGGGCCGGCCCTGGTCGGGCGCCTGCAGCAACAGGCCGGCGAAGGAATTGAAGCGGATCGGGATCGTCGGGTCGAAGGCGTAGCCGGTGCCGGTATAGGCCGAGATCGCGGTGGGATGCGGGTTGCTCGCGTCACGCCCGCCATCGGCCCGCCACAGGGTCTGCGTGCCGGTGAGGACGACGCCCGACGTGCCGGATTTCTGCAGGGACGGGGTGCCCGGGTTCAGGCCCTTCGAGGTGCCGGCGATGGTCTTGTAGTTATCGTCGTGGTCGGCGGTGTTGTAGAAGCCGGTGAGCGAGACGCGGCCGGGATAGGCCTCCATCGTGTAGTCGGTCTTACGGCCGATCTCGGTCATCACGACGGCGCCGGACAGGCGCTCGTAGCCGAAATCATAGCCCGACAGGACGTTGGTGTTGGGGTTCACGCTGAAGGCGCCAGCCTGGATATAGGTGGTCGGCGAGAGCTTGTAGGCGATGTTGGCGCCCCAGACGCCGAAGAGCGGCGAGGTGAAGCCGGCATTGAAGTAGAACATGTCCTGGAAACAGGAATTGATCGAGTTGCACGGCGGCAGGCCGTAATAGCGGTCGGGATGGGTGCGGCCGACCTCGACCACGAGGCGGTCGTCGAGGAGCTTCTGCTGGTAGGTCAGCAGCGAGAGGCGGGTGCTGTTGGGCGTGTAGGGCGGCTGGTAGCCCACCGTGGTGTCGCCGATGTCACCGGCCATGTTCAGGTTGCGCACGAGGCCGAAGAACGTTTGCGTGAAGTTGATCGAGCCGCCGGCGATGCCGGCGAGCTTCTGCATGTCGGCCGTCATGCTGAGCACGAAATAGGCGGCGTTCGATTGCTCGCCGGTGCGCAGGCCGGCGCTCGGATTGGCCTGGTAGAAGTCGTAGATGTTGACGTCGAAGGTCAGTCCCCGCGCCGCCATGTCGGTGGCCCAGGGCGCGAGGGGCCCGGTGCGCACGGGATCGGCGGGTTTCGAGGCGATGTCCCGGTCGGTGCGCGGCTGCGTCTGATTATTGAGTTCGCCGACGGGCGAGGCGGTCTGAGCCTCGGCGGACAGCATGCCCGCGGCGAGGAACGCACCGCCCAGGAGGGCCGGAAGCCCGGTGCGGCGAGCGGAGCGCGCGACGGCGGCGCTCGCGGGTTTCTCTGTCGCGTCTCTCGGCATCGTCGAACGTCCCCCTGCTGCTGTTCCCCGCGCCTTTCGGGTCTCGTGCTCGTCGGAGGAGCCCAGGCGCGGGGAATTGTGAGATTGGGAGGGTTCCGCAAGGCCAATGCCACAGCGGGGTGTGCACTCGAGAAAAGTTCCATTTCTCACTCGAATTCTTTGCACGACACCGACAGATTGTGTTTCGACGCTAAATCACTGATCTTCAACCATAAGAAGCAGACCCGATAAGCCTGATGCGGCGGACCCGCGGGAGCCGGATGGACAAGTCGGGCACGGAAACGGGCATGTGTGATCTCACAGACAGCATAAGGCGGAAAATTCAGGCAAATACGCATAAATCCCACATTTCGGTCAGAATCGGATTGACAGGTGACCTGCGCCGGGGACCTTTCCGCTGAGGTCCGGCCGTCACGTGTCGTCATGGAAAGCGGCACCGGCATCCCTCGTCATCTCGGCTCAGGCAGCGTGATTCTGGCGGCATGATCAATCGGACAGGACAGGCCGCCGCGTTGGATCTGCCCGATCCCGCTCAACGGGCTCCAGCGCGGCTCCCGATCGCCGGAGGGTTCTGGAAACCGGCATCGATGGCGGCTTCCCCCGGCACGAGCGACGCAATTGCAATCTCCGTGGGAAACATCGTGTGGGACACGTGTTTTCCTGCGGCCTCGGCTCACCAAAATCGCTACTCTTCGGCGAAATGGGGAGACGCCGACGCCGATGCTGACCGACCACCGCTACCAGGAGATCCTGTCCCGTCTGAACGGGACGGGGCGGGTCGGCGTCTCCGACGTGGCCGCCTATCTGCGGGTCTCCGAGGAGACCATCCGGCGCGACCTCAAGGTGCTGGAGGAGCGCGGCGTCCTGCGGCGGATCCACGGGGGCGCGGTGCCACCCCGCCTGGACCAGGACCGGCCGCTCCAGGAGCGGGGCAAGACCAACCCGCGCGAGAAGGCAAAGGTGGCGGCCAATGCCGAGGGGCTGATCCGCGACGGGATGTCGATCTTCATCGACACCGGCACCACGACCCTCGCCTTCGCCCGGCGCCTCAGCGGCCGCAACCTCACGGTGACGACGAATTCCATCGACGTGGCGCTCCATCTCGGCAGCGGCCCCGCGCGGGTGAACCTGACGCCCGGGATGCTGCGGGCGCGGGACAACGCCCTCGTGGGCTACGAGACGGTGGCCTACGCGCAGCGCTTCTATTTCGACATCGCCTTCATGGGCATCGCGGCCTGCGACCTCACCCATGGCTGGATGGATTACGAGGAGCACGAATCCGCCCTGCGGAAGGTGCTGCGGGGCCAGGCGCGCCAGAGCGTGCTTCTGGCCGATTCCCGCAAATTCGGCCGTCAGGCGAACCTCTGCACCTTCGGGCTCTCGGAACGGCTCACCCTCGTCACCGACCGGCCGCCGCCGCAGCCGTTCCTGGATCATTTCACCCAGCATGACATCGATCTCATCAGTTCCTGACGCAGCAGCGATAGCCCGCGCGTTCCACGCGCTTTTCGCGGAGATCTCCGCCTGCGGCGCGACACCGGGCGGCGGTATCACCCGGCTCTGTGCTTCGGCCGAGGACGGACAGGCCCGTCGCCTCTTCGCCAATTCCGCCCGCGAGACCGGCGCCGAGATTCTCCTCGACGCGGTGGGTAACCAATTCGCCGTCTTCCCTCTCACCGACGGTCCCGGTGCCCCGCTGGTGATGATGGGCTCCCATCTCGACAGCCAGCCCAAGGCCGGCCGCTTCGACGGGACCTACGGTGTGGTCGCGGCCGCCGCCATCGGCGCCGCCCTGATGCGGGCGCGGCGCGCCAGCGAGACCTTCGGGGCGGATTTCTGCGCGGTGAACTGGACCGGCGAGGAGGGCGCGCGCTTCCGGCCGAGCCTCCTCGGAAGCGGCACCTATGCGGGCGCGCGCCGGATCGAGGAGGCTTCGTCCAGCCGCGACGATGCCGGGATCACCCTTCGGGAGGCCCTGGACGGGATCGGGTTCCTCGGCACGGACCGGCCGCCGCCGCTCCCGGCCTGCTATCTCGAACTCCACGTGGAGCAGGGCCTCGTCCTGGAGAAGGCCAAGGCGCACATCGGCATCGTCACCCGCAACTGGGGGGCGGCCAAGATCGACGTGGTCTTCACCGGCGAGCAGGCCCATACCGGCCCGACCCCGATGCCGCGCCGGCGCGATGCGCTGCTCGCCGCCGCCTATCTCATCGCCGAAGTGAGGGAGATCGCCGAGCGCTGGCCCGGTCGCTTCCATTCCTCCGTCGGCCGCATCCTGGTGGAGCCGAACTCCCCCAACGTGGTGCCCGCGCGGGTGGAACTGAGCGTGGAATTGCGCTCGGCCGACAATGCCCTCCTCACCGATGCGAGCCTCATGGCGGAGGCGGCGATCACGGATGCGGCGGAGCGCGCAGGCGTCGTGGCGGCGATCCCCGGCCGGACCCTGCGGCCGATCCGCCTCCTGCCGGAGGCCGTGTGCGATCTCGTCGCCGCCTGCGCCGAGGAAGCATCCCTTCGGTCGCTGCGCATGGATACGGTGGCCGGCCACGACGCGATCAGCCTGCTCGGCCAATGCCCCACCGGCATCGTCTTCGTCCCCAGCGTCGACGGCATCGCGCATAACGAGGCCGAGCTGACGCGGCCGGCCGATCTCGAAGCCGGGCTCGCGGTGGCCTTACGCGCCGCATGGCGCCTGTGCCGCGCCGGCGGATCTCCGGAACGGGCCTTGCTCTTCAGGCGGCCGAACGATGCGTTCGGAGGGGAGCGATGATAGTCTACGGCGAGGCCGGCACCGCCTTCGACCACCGCGTGGAGGCCATCATCGCCACGCGGCCGGACTGGATCGCGCGCCTGCCTCGCTACGGGCTAGCCGCAGCGCCGGTGGCGTCCCCGACTCACCAGGCCGTGGCGTCGGATTGCGTACGGATCACGTTCCGCGAGGGCGAGCCGGTCTTCCTCAAGCTCCGCCACGCCGATATGGCGGGTGATGTAACGCTCGTGGCGGCGCAGGCGGCCGGCAAGGCCGCGCGCCTCGGAATCGCTCCGGAGGTGGTCCATGAGGCGGATGGGGCGCTCGGCCTCGCCTACCTGCCCGAGCCCTGGCGCTACGCCCGCGTCGGCGACCTTCAGGACGGGGCGATCCTGGCCAAGGTGCTGGACGCCAAGGCGCGGCTCCATGGCGACGGTCGTCTCGGCCATCGCGTCTGCCCCTTCGAGCGGATCGAGAGCCTCGCCACCGAAGCCCGTGCCGCCGGCGCGCCGCTCCCCGACGGGACCGACCGGCTCGTGGCGACGATGGCCGTCGTGCGCGAGGCGATCCACGCGTCAGGCATCGACCTCGCCTTCTGCCACAATGACGGCATCGCCTCGAACATCATGATCGGGAAGGGGGAAATCCGTCTCGTCGATTTCGACCTCGCCGGCGACAACGACCCCTGGTTCGATCTCGGCGCCCTCCTCAACGAGACCTGCCTCTTCGAGCCGGAGCGGCACGAGGCGGTGGAGCATTATACCGGCCGGTTCGACGAGCGCCTCTACAACCGCTGCCGCCTCTACGGCGCGGTCGATGACGTGATGGGCGGCCTCTGGGGCGTCACCCGTGCGGTGACCTCGGCGCGAAGCGGGATCGAGTTCTACAAATACGGAACCTGGCGGCTTCTGCACGCGCGCACGACCATCGGTGCACGCGATTTCGAAAGCTGGCTGCGCCGGCTGTGACACGGGCATTCGAGATGGGAGGCAGCGGACGGCGATGAGCTGGAAAGGCTTGGGCGACGGCATCAGCGAGGGCGAGCGCGCCCTGGAGGGCGTGCTCGCCGGCATCGCTGCCTGGCGGGGCCGGCCGATGCGCTACCGGCCGGTGGCGGGCGGGATCAGCAACACCAACTGGCGCGTCGCCATCGGGGACACGCAGGATTATTTCGTGAAGATGCCCGGCCGTGGCACCGAGATGTTCATCGCTCGCGACTGCGCCAACGATGCCAGCCGGCGCGCGGAAGCCTGTGGCTACGGCGTCCAGGTCGTCGACTACCTGCCCGATGCCGGAGTCGAGATCTTCGCCTTCGTCGAGGGTTACCGCGCCTCCTCGAATCTCGACTTCCTCCGCCCGGCCGTGCGCCATAACGCCGTGAAGGCTTTGAAGGCCTTCAACGATTCCGCGCCGCTCGGGCTGACGAAGACGATCTTCGAGATGATCGAGGAGCATGTCGAACAGGTCGCGGAGGTGGGCGGCCGGCTTCCCGCCGACCAGGCCTATCTGATGCGCTGCGTGGCCGAGGCGAAAGCCTCGATGACGGCCTCCGGCCTCGATCTCGTGCCGTGCATGAACGATACGCTGGCCGGCAACTTCATGATCGACGCGTCCGACAATGTCCTACTGGTCGACTTCGAATACGCCTCCAACAACGAGCGCGCCTACGAGCTTGCCCTCTGGTTCGACGAGATGGCGTTCCCCGACGCCATCGAGCGCGAGATGATCGAGGCCTATTTCGGCCGCTGGACCCCCGAGATCGACGCGCGCATCGCGGTGCTGAAGGCGCTCGGCGATCTCAAATGGGCGACCTGGGCGATGATCCAGGAGGCCGTCTCGACCCTCGATTTCGACTATTACAAATACGGAACCTGGAAGCACATGCGGGCCCGCACCCTGTTCCACCATCCCGACTGGCCGCTCTGGCTGAGGCGCCTGTGATGGGCGTGGATGCAGTGCCGATCCCGTCCGGGGACGAGGCGACGAAGGCGGATTTTCTCGCCTTCGCCCATCGCCTCGCCGATTTCGCCGCCCCCCTCGCCCGGCACTATTTCCGCACCGAACTGCCGGTGGAAGCCAAGGCCGATGCGAGCCCGGTCACCGCCGCCGACCGCGCCATCGAATCCCTGCTGCGCGCCGAAATCCGCAGCGTCTATCCCGGTCACGGCATCCTCGGAGAGGAGGAGGGCGGGGACTTCGAGCGGCCGCTCACCTGGGTGATCGACCCGATCGACGGGACCAAGAGCTTCATCACCGGCATGCCACTCTTCGGCACGCTCATCGCCCTGGTCTCCGGCGGGCGGCCGATCGTCGGCGTCATCGACATGCCAGCGCTCGGCGAACGCTGGTGCGGAACCGGCGACGCGGCGTGGTTCGACGGACGGCCCGCCCGGACGAGCGGCAGACACCTTCACGAGGCACGCCTGTTCGCGACCTCCCCTGACATCTTCGAGGGCGCGGATGCGGAGGCCTTCGCACGGCTGAGCGGAGCGGTGGGCCTGCGCCGCTTCGGCGGCGATTGCTACGCCTACGGCCTCCTCGCCAGCGGTCATTGCGACCTCGTGGTGGAAGCGGGGCTCCAGGTCTACGACGTCATGGCCCTCGTGCCGGTGGTGGAAGGGGCGGGCGGGGTGATGACCGATTGGGACGGTCGCCCCCTGACCCCGGCATTCGACGGACGGGTCGTGGCCGCGGCCAATGCCGGCCTCCACGCCGAGGCCCTCCGGCACTTGCGAGCCTGATTCCCGCTCCTGTCATCCCTCGCACGAGCTGGTATACCCGATGCCAGATTGACGAGGGGAGATGTCGATGACCGTTCTGTTCCATCATGCGGCCGCGTTCGAGCATCGCACGCCGCACGGACATCCCGAGCGGCCGGAGCGCATGAAGGCGGTCCGGGAGGCCCTCGGGACGGCGGACTTCTCCGGCCTCGACCGCCGCTCGCCCGAGGCCGCCGCCCTCGAATCGGTGTTCCTCGCCCATCCCGAGGAATGGGTCCGCGCCATCCTCCGCTCGGTGCCGAGCGAGGGCCTGACCCATCTCGATTCCGATACGGTGCTCTCGCCGGGAACGATGGATTGCGTCCTGCGCGGTGTCGGGGCGGCGGTGCAGGGCGTCGACCTCGTGATGACGGGCACGGCCCGCAACGCCTTCTCGGCCATGCGACCGCCGGGGCACCATGCGGAACGCACCAAGGCGATGGGCTTTTGCGTGTTCAACAACGCGGCGATCGCCGCCCTTCACGCCAGGAAAGTCCACGGGGCGGAGCGCGTGGCCATCGTCGATTGGGACGTGCATCACGGCAACGGCACGCAGGACATCGTCTGGTCGGACCCGTCGGTGCTGTTCTGCTCCACCCACCAGATGCCGCTCTATCCCGGCAGCGGCGCGGTGTCCGAGGAGGGCGAGCACGGCACCATCGTCAACGCGCCGCTCAAGCCCTTCGCCGACGGCGACGCCTTCAAGGAGGCGATGCGAAGCCGCATCCTCACCCGTCTCGCGGCGTTCAAACCCGATCTGATCGTCATCTCCGCCGGGTTCGATGCCCATTGGCGCGACCCGCTGGCCAATTTGATGCTGGAGGCCGAGGATTTCGCCTGGGCCACGGCCCAGGTGATGGAGATCGCCGACCGCACCTGCGACGGCAGGATCGTGTCGCTGCTGGAGGGCGGCTACGACCTGAAGGGGCTCGGCGATTCGGTCGCCGCCCATGTGTCGGTGCTCATGGGGGCGTGAGCGGAATCGATCCGGGACAGTCGCTCCCGTCAGTCCAGCCAAGCTTCGATCAACACAATTTCGTTTGTATGAAAGTACACATAGAAGACGGACAAACTATGTGTGGCGTCGATATGGCAAAGCTGTTTAGAGTCACTAAATAAATCCCCGCCCTACCTTCGACGGACGGCAGATTTCCTTCCGTACCGTGTCTCCACGCGGCGGGATGGGCTCGGCGAACCGGCTCCCACTCGGCCGTCCAAGAAGGATTGTCTTTCGGACACGCGGTTCGGGAGATACGGGAGGTTGGCCGTTCAGGTTTCCGACGGCCTAGAGACGCTACAGAATGGACGTATGACGCAACTGAGTGCCCCCCGGACGATCGATCCGGCCCTGGATCCTCGTCAGGACAGTGACGTCTCGGATCTCGGCCCCGATCTGACCGTCTGCGACCGAGAGCCGATCCATGTCCCGGGGGCGATCCAGCCGCACGGGCTCCTGCTGATCGCGGGCGCCGAAGACCAGAGGGTGGTCGGTGGCGCTGGCGACATCGAAGGCCGGCTGGCCACGGAATGGACCGGCCGGACGCTGTCGGAACTCCTCGGCGCGACCCACGCCGCTCTCCTTCTCGACGCGCCACAGGACGAGACCATCGTGATCGGGCAGGTCGAGGGCCTGCACGCGGCGATGGATGCCACCGCCCGCTTCCAGGACGGCCAATGGCTGATCCAGCTCGAGCCGCAGGCCGCCCAATGGACAGATGCCGCCAGCCTGCTCGGTTGGCTCGACCGTGCCGGGAGCGCCATCGAGCGGGCCGCCGACCTCAAGGCCTTGTGTGAGCGGGCGGCGAGTTCGTTTCGCGAGGTCACCGGCTTCGACCGGGTGATGATCTACCGTTTCCTCGACGACGATGCCGGTGTGGTCATCGCGGAGAGCCGCGTCCCCGAGCTCGGCAGTTTCCTGCACCACCATTTCCCGGCCTCCGACATCCCGAGACAGGCGCGGGCGCTCTACATCCGCAACCGCGTCCGGGTGATCCCCGACGTCGCCTATGTGCCGCAGCCGATCCGGCCGAAGGAGCTGTCCCGGCTCGACCTCAGCGATGTCGACCTGCGCAGCGTCTCGCCGATCCACCTTCAATATCTGCGCAACATGGACGTGGCGGCCTCGGCCTCGATCTCCATCGTCAAGGACGGCATCCTGTGGGGGCTCGTCGCCTGCCACAACCGCACGCCCCGCACCCTCGCCTTCGGACAGCGGATGGCCTGCCAGGCCCTGGCGGGGAGCGTCGCGCGCCAGATCAGGTCGCGGGAGGAAGCCGAGGATTACCGCGAGCGGCTCCAGCTGCGCAGCGCCGAGGACGTGGTCTCCGGAAAGGTCCTGGGCGAAGCGCCCCTCTCGGACATCCTCATCGAGACGAGCGAGGACCTGCGCCGCATGCTCGGGGCCGATGGCTTCGCGCTCCTGCAGGGCAGGGATCTCCACCGGACCGGACGCTGCGCCGACGAGGCCGACCTGCGCGAGATCGCCGCCTGGGTCCGGACGGTGGGCGGCGCGCAGGCCCTCCACACCCACGCCCTCAGCAAGCGGTTCCCGCGTGCCGACGCCTATCGCGCGCTGGCGAGCGGTCTCCTCGCCGTGGTCCTGTCGGGGGATGAGCCGATCATCCTGATGTGGTTCCGGGCCGAGCAGATCGAACTCGTGAACTGGGCGGGCAACCCGCACAAGGCCGCCGTCGCCGTCGGCGACACCCTGAGCCCCCGCGCCTCCTTCGAGGCCTGGACCGAGGAGGTCCACGGCCATGCCAAACCCTGGACCCTTCCCGAGATCGAGGCGGCGCAGCGCATCGTCCGCGAATTGTACGAGGCGCGCCAGACCCGGCGCATCCGCGAGCTCAACCGCGAACTCGGCGCCACCGTGGCGGACAAGGAAAGCCTGCTGGTCCAGAAGGACTACCTGATCAAGGAAGTGAACCACCGCGTCCAGAACAGCCTTCAGCTCGTCTCGGCCTTCCTGTCCCTGCAGGCGAGGGCGGAGGGCAACGCGGATCTCAGCAAGTCCCTGGGCGAAGCGCAGCGCCGTCTGTCCGCCGTGGCCCTGGTCCACCGGCGGCTCTACAGCGACGACAATGTCGAGATGATCGATCTCGCGCGCTACCTCGAGGATCTCGTCACGGAGATGAAATCGTCGATGGGACCCGATTGGGCGGATCAGTTCAGTACCGACTTCGCCCCCGTGACCATTCCCACCGATGCCGCCGTGAGCATCGGGCTGATCCTGACCGAGCTCGTCATCAACGCCAACAAATACGCCTATGCCGGTGCCGTCGGGCCGATCGCCATCAGCCTCGAACAGCATCGCAACCGCTTCCGCCTGATCGTCGCCGATGAGGGCCAGGGCAAGACCGGCACGCGAAGCGGCTTCGGGACTCGGATGCTCAACGCCATGGTCGACCGCCTCGGCGGCACAATCGAGAACACCAACAATTACCCGGGGTTGAGGGTGATCATGACCGCCTCGATCGGCGCGCCCGAGCCGGTCGGCCTGCCGTGAGCCGCGCGGCCCACGCGTCCGCTCACCCGCCATTGAGCGAACGGCTGCGGGAGGAGACACGTGACCGTCACGAGGATCTGGAACACCGGCTCGACTGGCGGCGTCGGATGGCGACACGGGAGGGATACCTCGCTCTCCTCAGCCGCTGGTGGGGGTTCCACCGGGTCTTCGAGCCCGCAATCGCCGCAAGCTTCGAACCTGCCTTCGCGCAGCCGCGCGGCAAGCTGCACCTGCTGGAACGCGATCTCGTCCATTTCGGACTGACACAGGACGCGATCGAGACGCTGCCGCGCTTTGCGGCGGGCACCGGCTTCCACTCCCGCCCCGCTCTCCTCGGCGCGCTCTACGTCACGGAAGGCTCGACCCTGGGCGGGCAGGTCATCGCCCATCACCTCCGCCGCAGCCTGGGGGCGGAGATCGCATCGGGCGGGTGCGCCTATTACGAAGGTTACGGCAAGCGGGACACGGGGGCGATGTGGGCCTCGTTCCAAGCCTTCCTCGACCGGTCCGGCGAGGAAGGCCCATCGCATCACGTGATCGAGGGCGCCAGTTGGACCTTCGACGCCCTCAAGGTCTGGCTCACCGCCGGCCTCCCGCCGGATTCCGGCCGGGCCGAGCCGTTACAGCGCTGATGGTCGAAGCGGATCAGGCGGCGTCGATCGCGCGTCCGCCATAGGTCTCGAACGACGTCATCACCTTTTCGGTCAGCCCGTCGTCGAACGCGACGGTGACGCGGATCTCGCCCTCCAGGGCAGGCTCGCCCTCGGTGCCTTCCTTCAGGCGGCCATCCTCGATATCGGCCCGCGCCGCCTCGGTCCCGGCGGTGTTGTCGTCACCGGCGGGGGCGATGGTCACGGCGCTCCGGTCGATCCCGTGTTCCTGGACGATGTGCTCGACTGCGGTCTCGGCATCGCGGCGGCTCTTGAAGTCGGCTGACATCGTCTTCGACATAATCACGGTTTCCGGGGCTTGCTTCGAGGCTTTGTGAACCCGCGGCCGTGGGAAAGGTTCAGCGCCGAATCGGAGCCGCCCGCGCCGGACGCCCGATGGCGGAGGTGAAATACGCAGCCGTTAGTTCATCTTGGCCACACTCCGATGGAATCTTGTGTTTCAAGGTCTGTTTTCACCAAGAGCACGTCAATTTCCTTGCAAACAAATGTTGTCGATCGCGCAACGTGCGGTTAAGTGCGGCTCATGCCTAAGCTCGAATCTCTCCTGGACCGTCTCAAAGCCCGCCAGCGCGCCCTCATCCTGGAAGCGGCGGAGCATGACACGATGCCGGCGGACAGCACGCTGCGCCGCATCGCGGAGCTGGAAAATGCGATCGCTGCGGTGGAAGCCGTCCTCGACGAGACGCGGGCCCTTGCCCGCTAGCCAGCCTCGGCCGGCGACGTATCCTCGACCAGGGCGCCGGGCAGCGACTCATGCCCTGATGGCGGCTGCCTTCGTGGCAGGCGTCGCGGCATCGGCGGGAGCCATGGCTCAGGAGGCGATGGCTCAGGACGCGCCAGCCGCAGGGACCGATCTCGATCTCCTTGAGCGGCGCTGGCACAAATGCGTGCGGCAGGCCTTTTCCGGGCAACCCGCCGGCCTGCCGACCCATGCCGCGCAGAAGGCCGCTTTGGCCGAATGCAAGACCCTGGAGAACAGTTACGTCTCGGCGATGCTGGTGGCCCAGGCGGCAGAGGCCGAGGCCCGTCGACAGGGCAAGCCATCGATCGGCGCGAGGGCCAGGGGCTGGGCCACCTCGCTCCTGTCCTACGTGGTCGACCCGGTGACGTCCTGGATCGACGCCTGGCGCAAGTAGCGCCCCTCACGCGTCAGGCCACGTCCATCTGCAGGCCGGGCACGGCCGAGAGCAGATCCCGCGTGTAGGGATGGTCCGGCCGGCGGAACAGGTCGGCGGTCGGCCGCTGCTCCACGATCTCGCCGCGATGCATCACCGCGATCCGGTCGCAGATCTTGGCGGCGACGCGCAGGTCGTGGGTGATGAACAGCATGGCGAGGTTCAGGCGCTGCTTCAGATCCTCGAGAAGGTCGAGCACCTGGGCCTGGACCGACACGTCGAGGGCCGAGACGGCCTCGTCGGCGACCAGCACGTCGGGCTCCATGGCGAGCGCCCGGGCGATGCCGATGCGCTGGCGCTGGCCGCCGGAGAAGGCGTTCGGATATCGCTCGGCGGCGCTCGGCGACAGGCCGACGAGATCGAGGAGTTCCCGAGCCCGCGCCCTGGCCTCGTGGGCCGGAACGCCATGGGCGATCGGCCCGGCGGTGATGATCTGCTCCACGGTCCGGCGCGGGTTGAGGGAGGCGAAGGGGTCCTGGAAGATCATCTGGATGCGCTTGCGCTCGGCGCGGAGCGCCCGCGGCCCCAAAGCCGTGTAATCCAGCGCGCCGAGGCGGACGGTGCCCCGGTCCGGGTCGATGAGCCGGATGGCGAGGCGCGCCGTGGTGGATTTGCCCGAGCCCGATTCGCCCACGAGCCCCAGGGTCTCGCCGCGCCGGACGTCGAACGCCACCTCCTTGACCGCGTGGACGATGCGCGGCGGCCCGAACATGCCCCGGCGCGACGTGTAGGTTTTCGTCAAGCCGATGGCCGAGAGGGCGATGGGCGCGCCCTCCCGTGATGCGCGCTCCGGCGGCACGATGCTCGGCACCGCCGCCAGCAGCGCCTTGGTGTAGGGATGCTGCGGGTTCCTCAGGACCTCGTCGGCGGAGCCCGATTCCACCAGCTTGCCGCGCTGGAGCACCGCCACATGGTCGGCGATGTCCGCGACGACGCCGAAATCGTGGGTGATGAACAGGACGCTCATGCCCCGCCGCCGCTGCAGGTCGCGGACGAGCTTCAGGATCTGCGCCTGGGTGGTGACGTCCAGCGCCGTGGTCGGCTCGTCGGCGACGAGGATCGAGGGCTCGAGGGCCAGGGCCATGGCGATCATCGCGCGCTGGCGCTGTCCGCCCGACAGCTGATGCGGATAGGCGCGCACGATCTGCGCCGGATCGGGCAAGCCGACCTCGGTGGCGAGCGCGATGGCCTTGGCCCGCCGCTCGGCCTTGGTGAGGAGGCCGTGCGCCTCGAACATCTCGGCGATCTGGTCGCCGATCCGCATGACCGGGTTGAGCGCCGTCATCGGCTCCTGGAACACCATGGCGATGCGGCGACCGCGCAAGGCACGCCAGTCGCGCTCGCCGAGGGTGAGGAGATCGCGCCCCTCGAAGAGGATGCTGCCGCCGACGGGGGTCAGGGCGCGCGGCAGCAGGCCGGTGAGCGCATAGGCGCTCATGGACTTGCCCGAGCCCGATTCGCCGACGACGCAGAGGATCTTGCCCGGCATCAGATCGAGGGAGAGATCCTCCACCGCATGCGGCCGGTCCGCTCCCTTCGGCAGGGCCAAGGTGAGGTTGCGGATGCTGACGACAGGCTCGCTCATGGTCAGGTCTCCCGTTTCGCGGCGCGCTTGCCCAGGATGCCGGGTCCGGTCTCGCCGAGATCCCAGAACAGGCCCGCCATCAGCATCAGCGCCTCCCGGCTCATCGGCCCGAGCAGGTGCTCGTCCGGCCCGTGCTGGAGGCAGGCCGGGTAGGAATGCGGCACCCACAGGGTCGGCAGGCCGAGGATCTCGGAGAAGGCGTCGTTGGGCAGCGAGCCGCCGAGATTGGGCAACAGGGCGGGGCGCTTGCCCGTGCTGGCCTCGATGGAGGCCAGCGCCCAGCCGACCCAGGGATCCTCCACGGGAAGCCGGGTGGCGCGGAACACTTCGGAACGGGCAGCCCGCACCTCGACCATGGGGAAACCGTTGGCATCGAGATGGGCGCGCACGGCCGGGATCAGGCCCTCCCAGTCGGTGCCGACCACGAAGCGCAGCTGCAGCGTCGCCTTGGCGTGGGGTGGCACCGCATTGAGCGGACCGTCCGGGTCGCCGGTCTTGAAGGCCAGCACTTCGAGGGTGTTCCAGCCGAAGACGCGCTCGGCCGCACTGAGGCCGGGCTCGCCCCATTCCTCGTCGATCCTCGGCGCGGTGGGGTCGGTGCCCACCGTGATGTCGGCGAGCGCGGCGCGCACGCCCTCGGGGATCGCGGGCGGCCGCAGGGCATCGAGGAGGATCTTGCCGCGCCCATTAACCAGGGTCGCGATGGCGTTGGCCAGCACCGTGCCGGGATTGCGCAGCAGGCCGCCCCAATTGCCCGAATGGTGGCTGCCCTCACGCAGGTTCACGACGAGCTCGAACGTGTAGCCGCCGCGCGAGCCGAGGAAGAGCGTGGGGCGTTCCGCGCTCACCCGTGGCCCGTCCGAGGCGATGAGCACGTCGGCGGCGAGGGCGCACGCCTCGGCCCGGCACAGGTCGCGCAGGCCCGGCGAGCCGGATTCCTCGCCCATCTCGATGAGGAGCTTGGTGTTGAAGCCGAGACGCCCGCCCCGGGCCGCCATCACCGCCTCGAGCGCGCCGAGATTGATGATGTGCTGGCCTTTGTTGTCGGCGGTGCCGCGGCCGTACCAGCGGTCCCCCTCGACGACGATCGCCCATGGGTCGAGGCCGGCGCGCCATTGGTCGGGATAGCCGCGCACGGTGTCGCCGTGGCCGTAGATCAGCACGGTGGGCAGGTCGTCGCCCTCGTGCCGCTCGGCGATGAGGAAGGGGCCGTGCTCGCCGTCGGGATTGTCGAGGATGCGGCCGGTGAAGCCCAGAGGCGCGATGGCGGGCATGAGGAAGTCGGACAGGTAGGCCTGGAGCGCCGGCAATTGCCCGGTGGTCTGGCTCTCGGTGGGGCGGGCGACGGCATCCTGCAGGACGGCGCGGAAACCGCCTCCGTCGTAGTGGCGCGCGGCATGCGCGATCGCATCGTGTCGGGACATGGATCCACTCTGTGTCGGGTGGGCGGAGTTGGGTGGGAATGCGAGGGGATGGGGAGCGCTCAGCGCCGCCCCTCGGGTGCCGTGACGTCGCGCAATCCGTCGCCGAGGAGGTTGATGGCGAGCACGAGGACGAGGAGGGCGACGCCCGGGATGGTGATGACCCAGGGCTGGAAGAACATGTACGGCTTGCCCTCGGCGATCATCAGCCCCCAGGAGGGCAGGGGCGGCTGGACGCCGAGGCCGAGGAACGACAGGGCCGCCTCCAGCAGGATCGCATGCGCCATCTCCAGGGTCGCCACGACGATGAGCGCGTTGAAGATGTTGGGCAGGATCTCCTGGAACAGGATCCGGGCGTTCGAGAAGCCGGCGGCGCGGGCCGCCGCGACGAAATCCTGGTCGCGGATCTGGCGGGTGGCGGCACGCGTCACCACCGCGAAACGGTCCCACAGCAGCAGGCCCAGCACGAGCACCACCACCTTGAGCGAGCCGCCCACCAGGGAGGCCATGGCGAGCGCCACCAGCACCACCGGCATGGCGAGGCGCGTGGTGACGACGTAGCTCACCACCGCATCGACCTTGCCCCCGAAATAGCCGGCGCAGATGCCGAGCACGGTGCCGATCAGGCCGGAGATGCAGGCCGCCGCGATCCCGATGAGGAGCGAAATCTGGCTGCCGTAGATCAGGCGGCTGAGATAGTCGCGCCCGAGCTTGTCGGTGCCGAGCGCGTGGTCCCAGCTCCCCTTCGCGTTCCAGATCGGCGGGATCAGGCGGCGCGAGACGTCCTGGGCATAGGGGTCGTGCGGGGCGATCAGGGGCGCGGCCAGGGCCGCGAGGACGATCACGCCGAGGATCACCGCCCCGATCATGAAGCCGCCGTGATGGAGGCCGCGCCGGAGGGCGAGCGCGGTGGGCGAGCGCGACGCCGGCAGCGGCGCGTTCGCCTCGGGCAGGGGAGCAGCCTGGACCAGCAGATCGGCCGAGGGGAGGGCGGGAGCCACCGGGGAGGAAGACGGCTGAAGGGTCATTGGCGCAGCCGGGGATCGAGGAAGGCGTTGAGGAGGTCGGCGGCCAGCGTCAGGGCGATGTAGATCATCGCCAGGACCAGCACGATCGCCTGCACCACGGGGAAGTCGTTGCGGGCGATGGATTCCCAGGCGAGCTGCCCGAGCCCCTGGAGCGAGAACACCGCCTCGATCACGATGGAGCCGCCGAGCATGAAGCCGAACTGCACGGCAGCCAGCGCGATCACCGGGATCACGGCGTTGCGGAGCGCATGCCGGATCAGGATTTTTCGCGGTGGGAGACCTTTGGCCCGTGCCGTCCGCACGTAGTCGGAGGCCAGCACTTCCAACATGCCGTTGCGGGTGAGCCGCATCACGGCGGGCATGGCGTAGTAGCCGAGCGCGACGGCCGGCAGCACGAAGTGCTTCCAGGTCGTGTTGCCCGAGACCGGCAGCCAGCGCAGGTTCACCGAGAAGACCATGATCAGCGTGAGGCCGAACCAAAAGCTCGGCATCGCCTGGCCCAGCACAGAGACCGACAGAGCGAGCCGGTCGATCCAGGTGTCGCGTTTCACCGCCGCCAGCACGCCGAGCGGGATCGCCACGAACAGGGCGACCGCCAGCGCCACCACGCCGAGGAACAGGGTGATCGGCATGCGGGAGGCGAGGAGATCGACCACGCTTTCCCGGAAGTAGAAGGAATTGCCGAAATCGAAATGCAGCGCTTTCCACGCCCAGGCGGTGAATTGCGCCAGCATCGGCTGGTTCAGCCCGTACTGGACCCGGATCGCCTCGACCTGGGCGGAGGTGGCCTCGGGACCGGCGATGGCGGCGGCGAGGTCGCCGGAGAGGTGCAGCAGCATGAAGCTCGCCACCGACACCGTCACGGCGACCGCGATGGCGACGAGGATGCGTTGCAGCATGAACCTGAGCATGGGCCATAGTCCTCGTTCGGTTGGGCCAGTCGCAACGCGGCCCTCCTCCCCCTTGTGGGGAGGAATTGGAGGTGGGGGTCGCTCCGCCAGCCTCGACTGAGCGAGGGTCGCCCGACCACCCCCACTCCTGACCTCTCCCCACAAGGGGGAGAGGGACGCGGTCTGCTGACAGAGCCGGCGCCTTTGGAACCCTTACTTCCAGCTTGCCGCGTAGAAGCGCGGCAACTCATCGGGCTGCGCCGTGAAGGTCAGGTCCGAGGTGAAGGCGTAGTTGGTCGAGTAGGAGAACAGCGGCAGGATGTAGGCCTGAGCCGCGATGCGCTTGAGCGCCTCGGCGTATTTCACCTTGCGCGCGGCCGGATCGGTGGCGCCGTCGCCGGCCTGGAGCGCCGCGATGGTCTCGGGATCCTTGGTCAGGTCCTCGTCGCCGCCCTTGAGGTAGACGCCGGTGAAGGCGGAAACGTCGAGGACCGAGAACGAGCCCCAGGTCTGGAAGGCGATGGAGACCTTGCCGCCCCGGATCATGTCGCGCAGCGCCGCGTAGCGCAGGTAGTTGAGCCGGGCGGTGATGCCGACGGCGCGGAGATACCCGATGACGGCCTCGGCGTAGTCGCGCTCGCGATAGGCGCCGAGATCGATCTCGAACCCGTCGGGATAGCCGGCCTCCTTCAGGAGCGCCTTGGCCTTCGCCGGATCGTAACCGTAGCGCGGCACGCCCTCGTCGGTACAGCCGAACTGGTCGATGAAGCAGGCCGCGTTCATGACGCGGCTGCCGCCGCGGACGAGGTTGTCCACCATCGCCTTGCGGTCGATGGCGTAGGAGATCGCCTGGCGGACGCGGGGATCCTTGAGCGGCGAGTTCTCCTTGGCGCGGCCGAGCGTGTCGAATTGCAGGAAGCCAACCCGCATGGTCTCGGCGCTGAGCACGGTGACGTTGGGCGCGGCCTTGAGCTGGTCGGCCTGGTCGCTCGGTACGCGCCAGATCCAGTCGATGCCGCCGGTGACGAGTTCGGCCATACGGCTGTCGGCATCGGGGATGACGCGGAATTCGAGCTTGCCGATCTTGGGCATCCCGATGGGGCTCCCGGGCCAATACTTGGCGTTGCGCTCCATCTTCACCCCGCGTCCGTTCTCGACGCTGGTGATGCGGTAGGGGCCGGTGCCGATGGGAGCCTTGGCGAAACCGTCGAGGCCCACCTTCGTGAAATAGGCCGCGGGGAAGATCGGCGTCGGTCCGGCGAGGTATTCGAGGGCGGCGGGGAAAGCGGTCTTGAGGTGGATGCGGACGGTCTTGGCGTCCACCACCTCCGTCGATTTCATCCAGTCGACATTCTGCTTCGTCACCGTGCGCGCTTCCGGCGTCAGCACGTAGTTGAAGGTGAAGGCCACGTCCTCGGGGCCGAAGACATCACCGTTATGGAAGGTCACGCCCTCGCGCAGGGTGAGTTCGAGGGTCGTCGGGTCGACCCATTTCCAGGCGGTGGCGAGCATCGGCTGATACGCGCCGGTCTTCGGGTCGCGGTAAAGCAGGGTGTCCCAGACGTTGCGGGCGAGCACGACGCCCTCGCGGGCGCTGTTGTGATACGGGCTGACGTTTTCCGGCTCGGTATCCGAGGCATAGACGAGGGTATCGTTGGCCTTGCCGGCGAGCGCCGGAACGCTGAACGTCGTCAGCAGGAGAGCGAGTGTGGTGCCTGCCGCGGGAAGGTATCTCGCCATGATCTGCATCCCTTCGGGTCGCGACATCGCGACGGACACTCGCGCCCGTCCTGCCGCTTTTTTCGTCGTGCCATGATGTTGTGCATTTTGCATCGCAACAAGTAGAATTTGTCGAAGCTTGCCGTGCCGTTTCGGCAATGGGCGCGAAGCCGGGGGCGATGGGGAAGTGTTCATGCAGATGTCGGGCCTGCGCTATTTCCTCGCCGTGGCCCGGACAGGGTCCATCGCGGCGGCGTCCGTTCAGCTCAACGTCGCCGCATCCGCGATCAGCCGGCAGATCGCCAATCTCGAAGCGGAACTCGATTGCGTCCTGTTCGAGCGCCGGCCGCGCGGCATGGTGTTGAGCCCGTCCGGAGAGTTGCTGGCCCAGCATGCGCGGCAGACCCTGGCGCGGGCCGAGCAGGTCGCCGCCGAAATTCAGGAATTGCAGGGGCTGGCACGGGGCTTCATCCGCATTGCCACCGCGGAGGGATTCGCCCTCGACCTGCTGCCGAACGCCATCGCCGAGTTCCACGCCCGCTATCCCGGCATCCGGTTCGAAATCCAGGTCCTGCCCCCGGCACAGGTCACGCAGGTGGCGGCGGCGGGCGACGCCGATATCGGCATCACCTTCGCGCTGGCGCCGACGAACCTCGTCACGGTGATCTACGACGCGACGGTGGAGATGGTGGCGCTGGCAGCCCCCGACCATCCGCTGGCCAGAAGGGCGTCGATCCGCATCGGCGAACTCCAGGCCTATCCGATCGCGATGCCGCCCCTCGACACCACGGCGCGCCTCGTCTTCGATGCGGCCTGCCGGGCGGAAGGCATCGTCATCGAGCCGACGCTGACCTCCAACATCCTCACGGCGCTCCTCCCCTTCGTGCGGCGGACGAAGGGGATCGCGCTGATGTCGGCCCTCTCGGTGCAGACGCCGGTGCGCCTTGGCGAACTGGTCTGCATCCAGATCCAATCACAGGCGAGCCTGCGGCGCGGCATTCAGGTCCAGCTGATGCGGGACCGCAAGCTGCCGCATGCGGCGCAGGCGTTCCTCAGCCAGCTCATCGCCGCCCTGCCGCCAGCGGAGCCCGACAGGGCGTGAACCGTCCCGATCAGCCGTTCCGGAACGTGTAGCTGTAGCCGTTCAGGGCCGGCGCGCCGCCGAGATGGGCGTAGAGCACCTTCGAGCCTTTGGGGAAGAACCCCTTCCGGGTGAGGTCGATCATGCCCTGCATCGACTTCCCCTCGTAGACCGGGTCGGTGATCATGGCCTCGAGCCGCGCCGAGAGGCGGATCGCCTCCACCGTCTCCTTCGAGGGCACGCCGTAGACCGGGTAGGCGTAATCCTCGTTGAGGACCACGTCGTCTTCCGTGATCTCGGGGGCGCCGATGAGGGCGGCCGTCTTCTGCGCGATGTCGAGCACCTGCGCCTTGGTCTGAGCCGGGGTGCAGGAGGCGTCAATGCCGATGACGTTGCGGGCGCGGCCATCGGCGGCGAAGCCCACCACCATGCCGGCATGGGTCGAGCCGGTGACGGTGCACACGACGATGTAGTCGAAGCGCAGGCCCATCTCGGCCTCCTGCGCGCGGACCTCCTCGGCGAAGCCGACATAGCCGAGGCCGCCGAGCTTGTGCACGGAGGCGCCCGCGGGAATCGCGTAGGGCTTGCCGCCCTTGGCCTTCACATCCTCCAGGGCCGCTTTCCAGCTCTCGCGGATGCCGATGTCGAACCCGTCATCCACGAGCTGCGTCTCCGCGCCCATGATGCGCGACAGCAGGATGTTGCCGACCCGGTCGTAGACCGCATCCTCGTGCGGCACCCAGGCTTCCTGGATCAGCCGACACTTCATCCCGATCTTGGCGGCCACCGCCGCCACCATGCGGGTGTGGTTGGATTGCACGCCGCCGATGGAGACCAGCGTATCGGCTCCGCTCGCGATGGCATCGGGCACGATGTATTCGAGCTTGCGCAGCTTGTTGCCGCCGTAAGCCAGGCCGGAATTGCAATCCTCGCGCTTGGCGTAGATCTCGACATCGCCGCCGAGATGGTCGGTGAGGCGCGACAGCTTCTCGATCGGGCTCGGGCCGAAGGTGAGGGGATAGCGCTCGAATTTCGACAGCATGGCTTGGCAACGTCCTCGCATCAGTGAGAACCAAACGCTAGCAAAACTCCCGTGAAAGGTGCTCTCGAATGGTGACGAATTATGCCACAAGATTGCGGGTCATAGCCCGTCAAGCTTAGTGTGAGCTATCGTTTCTGCTGAAAATACGGAAG
The DNA here is from genome assembly GCF_001422345.1 of Methylobacterium sp. Leaf93. Classification (NCBI taxonomy): domain Bacteria; kingdom Pseudomonadati; phylum Pseudomonadota; class Alphaproteobacteria; order Hyphomicrobiales; family Methylobacteriaceae; genus Methylobacterium; species Methylobacterium sp. Leaf93. Next base: position 78,544 of record NZ_LMMS01000005.1, read on the forward strand.
GTTCTTCCATGTCGCCATCGCTCGACCGGATCGATCTGAAGATCCTGCGCCTGCTCCAGGCCGATGGGCGCATGAACAATGCCGAGGTGGCCAAGCGGGTGAATACCAGCGCCGCCACCTGCCACCGCCGCACGCAGCGCCTGTTCGACGAGGGCTACATCCGCGGCGTCCATGCGCGGATCGCGCCGGAGAAGGTCGGGCGGGGGTCCCTCGTCATCGTCGGCGTCGTGCTCGACCGCTCGACGCCGGAGAGCTTCGCCGCGTTCGAGGCCGCCGCCCAGGCGATGCCGACCATGCTCGATTGCCATCTCGTGGCCGGGGATTTCGACTATTTCCTCAAGATCCGCGTCTCCGACATGGCGGATTTCAACCGCCTGCACAGCGACACCCTGATCGCGCTGCCGGGGGTGCGGCAGACGCGGACCTTCTTCGTGATGAAGGAGGTGGTGGACAATGCACCGATGGATCTCTGACGGCGAGGCTTGCGCGAGGCGGCCTCTCCGGTTCATCGAGCGCGGCAACAACGCCGGGGCCATCGGGATCACAGGAGAACGGACCGCATGAGCACGGATGCCGACACGTCGCCCGCCCCCTCCCTCGACGCCATCCCGGCGAGCGTGCGGGAGGCCCGGCCCACCACCTGGCTCAATCCCCATCTCCGGCCGGCCGCCGAATTCCTGCAGAGCCAGGCTTTCTCCCTGGCCGATGTGGAGGCGGCGGAGGCACGCTGGCGCCGCTTCGACTCACTGCTGCGCCACCTCTTCGACGATCTCGACACCGGGCGCATCGACTCGCCCCTGATGCCCCTCTCCGACCCTATCGCGCAGGCCATCACGGGTCCGACGGGTGGCGCGGTCTGGGTGAAGGCCGATCACGACCTGCCGGTCACCGGCTGCATCAAGGCGCGGGGCGGGGTCTACGAGGTACTGGTCTATGCCGAGCGGCTCGGGCTTGAGAAGGGCCTGCTACGGCCGGGGGATTCCTATGTCCGGCTGGCGGAGCCGCAAGCCCGCGACGCGTTCGGCGCGCACACGGTCGCGGTCGGCAGCACCGGCAATCTCGGCTTCAGCGTCGGCGTCATGGCGCGGGCGCTGGGCTTCGCGGTCGAAGTCCACATGTCCCACGACGCCAAGGCATGGAAGAAGCAGCGCCTGCGGGATATCGGCGCCCGGGTGGTCGAGCATCGGGGCGATTACGGCAGCGCGGTCGCGGCGGCGCGCTCGGCTTTCGAGGGGCGGACCGACGCCCATTTCGTCGACGACGAAAGCTCCGTCGACCTGTTCCTCGGCTATGCGGCGGCGGCCTTCGACCTCCAGCGCCAGCTGGACGAGGCCGGGATAAGGGTCGATGCGGCCCACCCGCTCTGCGTCTATCTTCCCTGCGGCGTCGGCGGCGCACCCGGCGGCGTCACGCTCGGCCTGAAGCTGCTGTTCGGCGACGCCATCCGCTGCATCTTCGTGGAGCCGGTGGCCTCGCCCTGCATGCTGGTGCAGCTCGCAGCCGGCCTGTCGCGCCCGGTGGACGTCTACGAGATCGGCCTCGACAACCGCACCGCCGCCGATGGGCTCGCGGTGGCGGGTGCCTCGATGCTGGTGGCCGGCACGGTCGGCCCGCTCATCGAGGCGGTGGTCACGGTCGCCGATACCGAGTTGTTCGCCTGGGTAAAACGCCTCTGGGCCGATCCGGGCCTGCGGCTCGAACCCTCGGCGGCGGCGGGGTTCGCCGCAATCCGGCCCTATCTCGACGCCGCCGCACCTGCGCGGGCGACGCATGTGGTCTGGACCACTGGCGGGGCGCTTCTGCCGGAGGCGGAGTTTCAGGACGCCCTGGCGCGGGGATAACGATGAAGCCCCGGGCCTATGACGGGATATGGCCTCGTTCCGGGCCATATCCCTGCACATGCCGTCAGTTCGGGTGGAAGACCACCTTCACGCAGCCGTCCTTCTTGTCGCGGAACGTCTTGTAGAGGTCGGGGCCGTCCGCGAGGTTGGTGGAGCGGTGAGTGATCATCGAGGTCATGTCGATCTTGCCCTCCTGGATCAGCTTCGTCAGCGTCTCCAGGTAGCGCTTCACATGGGTCTGACCGCTCTTCAGGGTCAGTCCCTTCTGCACGATCGAGCCCATGTTGATGGGAAGCGGGCCACCGTAGACGCCGGGGATCGAGACGATCCCGCAGGGGCGTACCGCCTTGATCGCCTCCATGAGGACGTAGGGGCGCTCGGTCGAGGTGAATGTCTCCTGCAGGGTGCTGACGATCCCCGCCACGCCGTGGCCGGCGGTAGCCTCCATACCGACGCAGTCGATCACGCCGTCGGCGCCCTCGCCCTTGCTGATCTCCTTGATCCGCTCGAACACGTCCTCTTTCATGAAGTCGATGATGTCGGTGGCACCGTATTTCCGGGCGAGTTCGATCCGCTCCGGCACCGTCTCGATGACGATGATGCGCTCCGCGCCCATGATCTTGGCGGATTGGATCGCGAACAGCCCCACCGGGCCCGCGCCCCAGATCGCGATGATCTCGCCGCCCTTGATCTCGCAATGCTCGGCACCCTGCCAGCCGGTAGGCAGGATATCGGTGAGGAACAGCAGCGACTCGTCGTCGACGCCTTCCGGCGCCAGCATCGGTCCCACATCGGCCATCGGCACGCGCACGTATTCCGCCTGGCCGCCGGCATAGCCGCCGGTGAGGTGCGAATAGCCGAACAGGCCGGCGGTGGTGTAGCCGAACTGCGCGGCCGCCATCTCGGCATTGCGGTTCGAGCGCTGGCAGACCGACCAGTTGCCGAGCTTGCACTGCCGGCATTCGCCGCAATTAATGTTGAAGGGCACGACGATGCGGTCGCCCTTCTTGAATTTGGTGAAACCCTGGCCGACCTCGACCACCTCGCCCATGAATTCATGGCCGAGGACGTCGCCACTCTCCATGGTCGGCATCTGGCCGTCCATCAGGTGGAGGTCCGAGCCGCAGATGGCGCAGGACGTCACCTTGATGATGACGTCGCGCGCATCCTCGATCCGAGGATCGGGCACCGTATCGCAGCGGATGTCACCCTTGCCGTGCCAACACAGTGCTTTCATCGCGCAATCTCTCGAAGCCGGAATGTCATGACGAGCCCCGGGGACGCCCTTGGCGGCCTTGACGCCGCGGGGCCGAACCCCGTTGCCGAGGACTCCGGTGGAAAACACCAGACGAGTCCATGAGTTCCAGAATGTCGATGACACCGCTTCAAGCAAGTGCGAGCTTGAGCATATCGCGATTCGGTTTGTATGAATTAAGACAGGCTATTTACCCCGAAAAATACCCTGACCAAACATAAGTTATTCGCCGTCTCAGCAGGGAAGACTGCCACTCTGTCACGGCACGCCGCGAGGTTAGCCTGCGACATGCAGGACGCGTCGCGAACTAACCTCGTGGCGTACAGGAGTATTTCGGACGGGCATCGGCCGGATGGGAGACGACCGGGGATCAGCGACCGAACAGCCTTGCCGTGAACGAGGCCGGTGCGTCGCCCTTGTGGCCGGCCACCACCACGAGGCGGCGGATATCGCCGCGCAGATAGGCCTGCAGGAAGCGGTTGTAGTCCTTGAACACCACGCAGCCGTTGGACGCGCCGCTCGGTCCGAGCATGTAGGTATGGGCGAGGATGCCGTCGCGGCCGTGAATGGCGGCGCTGCCGCCCACTGGGTTGAGGCGGATGGCGCGCACCCCGTGGAACAGGGCCTCGCGCTCGGTCAGATCGTAGGTGCCGGGCGGCGTCGCACCGCGCATCCGCACATGGACGAGACGCGGGTTGTCCATGTGCTGGCCGAGGCCGGAATGGGCCTCCAGCTGCTCGCCGCTCGGCAGGGTCACCGTGCTGGCGCTGATATCGTAGATCGCGGTCCCGCCGCCCGCCGTGGCGGGCACGCGGTCGAGGACCCGGCGCTGGCTCAGATCGATGGCCCCCGTATCGGCGGAGGCATAGGCGAGGGCGGGAGCGGGGCTGCGTTCGGGATCACGCCGGCCGAACACCGTCTCGAAGAACGAGCGCTCGGCCTCCACGTCCTGGCGGGCCGCCACCACCGTCCGCGACGAGGGGCGGCGGGTGGCGAGGCGCGGCTCGCGGGGGAGAGGCTTCAGGTCGAAGGGGCGCGGCACCGGGGCGGGCATCGGCTGGACGAGGCGGGCCGTCTGCTGGAGCGGCCGTGAAGCGGGTGGGAGTTCTGAGGAGGCCGGCGCCACGGCGGCGAGGGCGATCTTAGGCGCGATCTCGACGGGCGAGGCTTGCGGGGCCGCGAACCCGGCCACCTGCATGGGCTCCGAGGCGTGCCAGTCCGGTGTCCGCGCACCCAAGGCGGGGGAGGGGTCGAGCATCCAGGCATAACCGCGGACGACGGCGGCGGGCGTCGACTCAGGAAAGACCTGCCGCCCGGCGTAAGGCGCCGTCGCGGCGGGCACTGGCGCGTCCAACCCGGTCAACCGGGGAAAGGTCGCGACGAACAGCGCGACGACGGCCGTCTTCAGAAGAACGCGGCTGCGCGGCCGGGAACGGCGTGGGCGGCGGCGATAGGGGGACGCATCGTCGATCATGCGGGCTGTACTCGGATACGCGTACCCTGCCCGCACGGCCCTCGAACGACCTCGCCCAGCTCCGCTAAGAGCCCCGCGAAGGTCACATCGATCGTCCATGTCGTTTTAGGGAACCATCAACCTTGATGCCTCCCATTCAGCGCGAAGTTGGTTAATCACCGATAAATCGCGAACATGTTTTTCGAGAGAATGTACTGGCCGCCCGAACACCTTCCGGCCCCCCTATGAAGGCGCCCCGCCTGCCTTTCGGCGGACGGGGCGGTCTCTTCATACATCCGGCACTCCGCCTTCGTGGCGGGCGCCCCGAAGCCTTACTTGCCGCTGGGAGCCGCACCGCTGCCGGTGGCGGCGTTGCCGCCATTCGAGCCGGCCGGCGCGCCCGGCGTCGCATTGGAGGGGACGTCGGTCGCCATGCCCGGAGCCATGGTAGAGCCGGTGATGTTGGCGCCGCCCATGCGCTCCGCCCCCTTCTCACCGTTGCTCTTCACGCTGCCGGGATTGTTCATGTTGCCTTCGGCGCTTCCGCCGCCAGCGGCCGTCTGGGCGAAGGCCGCGCCGCTCAGCGAAACGGCGAAGGCGGCAGCGATGGCGAATGTCTTGATCTGCATAGTCTATTTCCTCATGTCTTACGAACTTGACCTAATAACGTCGCACTGCCCACATGGTTCACCGAAATAACGCCCCGGAAATTTTCTTTTTACAATTCGACACATGCCGGTTGACGACCACAGATCAGCTTATTCGCCGGCTGTTTTGTCTTAAATCATACCATCGGGAACGTTCAGCTTAGAGCCGGCCCCGGCGATGCCCGGTGCGGAGCCGGACTTCTCCCTCGACAGGCCACGGAGAGCTGTCTTAAGGCCACGCCATGCCGATCCTTCGACTCGACGCCGCCCATCGCCTCGCCACGGACACCCTGGTCCGCTGCGGAACCGCGCCTGCTAATGCCGAGAGCGTCGCCCGCGCCCTTGTCGCGGCGGAAGCCGACGGGCTGCGGACCCACGGGCTCATGCGGCTGCTGGCCTATGGCGAGCAGGTGCGGGCGGGCAAGGTCGTCGGCGATGCCGTCGTCACGAGCGCGCGGCCGAAACCGGGACTGCTCGCCATCGATGCGGCCCACGGCTTCGCCTATCCGGCCCTCGACACGGCCATCGCCCTCCTGCCGGAGATCGCCCGCAAACAGGGGATCGCGGCGGCCGCCATCCGCCGCTCGCATCATTGCGGGGCCGCGGGCCGGCCGGTGGAGGCCCTGGCCGAGCAGGGTCTCGTCGCCATCCTGTTCGCCAACGCCCCCGCCTCCATGGCGCCCTGGGGCGGAACCCGGCCCGTCTTCGGCACCAACCCCATCGCCTTCGCCTGCCCGTTGCCGGGGGCGGAGCCGGTCATCGTCGATCTCTCCCTGTCGAAGGTGGCGCGCGGCAACATCATCACCGCCAAGCAGCGCGGTGAGGCGATTCCCGAGGGCTGGGCCCTCGACGCGGAGGGCAACCCGACCACGGACCCCGTCGCGGCGCTCGCCGGCACCATGGTGCCGTTGGGCGACGCCAAGGGCACGGCCCTCGCCCTGATGGTGGAACTGCTCGCCGCCGGCCTCACCGGAGCGCGTTTCGCCAGCGAGGCCACGTCCTTCCTTGATGCCGAGGGCGAGCCTCCCGCCACCGGCCAGCTCATCCTCGCCATCGATGCCACGGCCTTTGCCGGCAATGCCCTGGAGCGCTTCGCGGTGATGGCCCGCTCGGTGGCGGAACAGGACGGCGCGCGGCTGCCCGGAACGCGCCGCTTCGCCGCCCGCGCCCGTGCCGCCGAGGAGGGGATCACCCTCTCCGACACGCTGCTGGCGGAGATCGAGCGGCTGTGACGACGCTCGAACCGAACCGTCCCGCGCAACCTTCGGCCCTGACGGCGGCTTGACCGCGATCACGATCGTCTTGCTTCGGGCCGGCCCATGACCTCACCCCCTCCGACCCCCGAACGGGCGACGCCGCGCTGGCGCAAGGCGGGCGGTCGCCTGCTGGCCCTCGTCGCCCGCCCAGTGCGCCGGGCGCAGGGGACGGGCGGGACGGTGATCGAGGCCTATCGCGGCTACGGCTCGACGAAGGAAATCTTCCTGATCGGCCGGGTCTTCCGGCAAGCACGCCGCGAGCCGGACCCCGGAGCCGACGACATCGCCGCGGATCTCCGCGACATCGCCCGGCGCATCCGCAGGCGCAAGGTCGCCGATGCGTCCGTCGTCGCGCGTTTCGGCGGGGCCGAGACGACCGCCATCACCGACCGCGACGGCTATTTCCGGGTGAGCCTCAAACCGCCGAACGTGCCCGCCGGCGAGGACCATTGGCACGTCGTGGATCTCGAACTCGCGGCCGATCCGCCGGTGCGGGCGCAGGGGCGGGTGTTCATTCCGCCGGAGAAGTGCCGCTTCGTCGTCATCAGCGATATCGACGACACGATCATGCATACGGGCGTGGCCAACAAGCTCAAGATGCTGTGGCGGCTGTTCGTGGCCGATGCGGAGGACCGTGTGGCCTTCCCGGGAGCGGCGTCCCTGAGCCGGGCGCTGCATGCGGGCGCCACCGGCGACCAGTCGAACCCGATGCTCTACGTCTCCCGAGCGCCCTGGGGCATCTACGACATGCTCAGCGAGTTCTTCCGGCAGCACGGGATTCCGGCGGGGCCGGTGCTGTTCCTGCGGGAATGGGGCCTGTCCTGGCGCCATCCGCTGCCGCGCCGCGCCGAGGACCACAAGCGCGACCTGATCCGGCACATGCTGGCGCTCTACGGCGACCTGCCCTTCGTCCTCATCGGGGATAGCGGCCAGCACGACCCGGAAGTCTATGCCAAGATCGTCTCGGAGAATCCCGGTCGCGTGCTCGCCGTCTATATCCGCAACGTCTCGCGCGACCCGTGCCGGGCCGAGCAGATCGAGCGCCTGTCGCAGGCGATCCTCGAGGCCGGCAGCAGCCTGGTGCTGGCCGGAGACACCACAATCATGGCCGAGCATGCCCTTTCGCTCGGCCTCATCGGCAAGGAGGGAGCGGACGCGATCCTGGCGGAATGCCGGTCACAGGTCATGCCGGAGACGGTGGAGCCGATCGTCATCGAGCCGGGCGACGGCGACGCCACCGCCCATAAGGCTCCGGCTTGAGGGCGGGGCGGCGCCCCGTCAGTACACGTATCCGTCATAGCCCCGGCGCGAGGGGCGATAGCCGTATTCGCCCGCTCCGCCATAAGGGCGGGGAGCGACGTAGCGCCGGCCATAGGTCTGCAGATAGGGGTCGAGGCGGGGATCGCGGTAATTGCCGTTGTTCACGCCGGCCGAGCGGTCGTTGCCGCTCAATGCCGAGTAAGGCGAGAGCCCATCGCCACCACCGCCGGTGCCGCCGCGCGCCAGGGCGGCACCGGTGAGGCCGAGGAGCAATGCCGAGGCGAGGGTCGTGCGGATGAGAGTCCGAGTCATGCCGGTCTCCTTGATCGGGTCGAAGTGATCGACGAAAACAACGACGCGGTGAATCGCACGGTTCCCGGAGTGACCGGTATCAGCTCTTCTTACGCAGCGGCCGGGTGAACAAAGATCCGGCCCGCTCGAATCCCGTGCTGTCGCAGAAGGCCGGCAAAGTCTCCTCACCGGGCGCGGCGGCGAGTTCGAGGGTGGTGCATCCCGCCATCCGGGCGGCCTGCGACGCGGCCTTCAGCAGGAGACGGCCGATGCCGCGTCGGCGCTCGTCCGGTCCGACCAGGAGGCCGGTGATCTGGGCGACGGGCTGAGCCGCCGTCAGCGAACGGTACCAGTGCAGGACGACGAGACCGCTCGGCGGCCCCCATTCGACGGCGATGAGGGCCGTCCCGCTCCCAAGGCGCAAGGCCTCCAGCCGTTCGGCCAGATCGCTCACCGCTATGGACTGTCCCGATGCCTGGAACAGGGCGGCAAGGCCCGCCGCATCGGCAGCGGTCGCAGCCCGGATCTCAAGCCCATAGCGGCTAGCCAAACGCGTCTCCGGTGGATGTCATTGGGACATCCATAGACCACCGGCGGAAAACTCGGGACATCTCCTCGCGCGCGACGCGTCCGCGCGGTCATGAAGACGGACGGGGCGGTGCACCCTCGGCACACCGCTCCGTCCATCCGCCACGCCTCGCTTGGGGGAAGTCGGAGCGCAGCGGATCCGTTTCGCGCCGCTCTGTTTCTGGATGATGTCCGCCCCTCGCCCGACCCGCCGATTCAGCGGTCGCAGCCGATGCAGATGTCGCGGACCACACGGTTGCGCATCGGGCCGGTCCTCTGGTTCGGAAGCTCGCCGCTGAAAGCATGGAGCTGCGGTCGCGCAGGAGGCTCGGGATATCGGACGGGCTCACTCGGGACGGTGCTCGGCCGGGGTGCTGGCGGTGTCAGCGCCATGTTCTGAGCGGCACAGGGGATCGCCGACGCCAGCGCGGCACTCAGGATACCGGCCCCGTAGATCCATCTCGACATGGTCAAGCCTCCGCCTAACTCCTCAACGCGCTGGCGGGGCATACGGTTCACGGCGGAAGCCGGGGCGGTTCAGCCCGCGCCTTCCTGCGCCGCGAGCCAGTCCGTGAGCCCGGACAGGGAGCGGAAGTCGGAGACGGCATGGACGGCCGCGCCCGGCATGGCGTCGCGCGCCATGGTCGCCAAGGCATGTCCGGGGCCGAGTTCGAGGACGGCCCGCGCTCCGGCCTCGCGGATGCCGTCGAGACAGGCCGCCCAATCGATGGTCTGCGAGATCGCTTCGGCCAGCTTGTCGAGCCCCTTGGCGGCATCGAAGACCGGGGCACCGTCGAGACCGCTGAGGAGGCGAGGGGGCGGCGACGGGCCGAGGCGAGACGGCGTCAGGATCTCGGCGCGCGCCAGCGCCGCGCGAAACCGCGCGCTGGCCGCCGCCAGGAGCGGCGTGTGCGAGGGGGTATGGACCGGAAGCAGCACCGCCCGCGCCGCCCCCGAGGCGAGAGCTCGAGCACAGAGCGATTCGAGATCGGCCACCGCCCCGCCGGCGACCACGCTGTCGGCGGCGTTGAGGATGGCGAGATGGCAGCCATGCTCCTCGACCAGGGCCATGACGCGCGCGCGCGACAGGCCGCGAAGGCCCGCGAGCCCGTAGCCCGGCCCGCTGGCCTCATCCATCGCCTCGGCTCGTGCGGCGGCCAGATGCAGGATCGAGGCGGGCGAGAACCGTCCCGCGCAGCCCCAGGCGGCGAGATCGCCGATGCTGTAGCCGGCGAGGACCACCCGGCCGAAATTCCTCTCCCGCAGGACGGTCCATGCGGCGAGGCCGGCGACGCAGCACAGGATCTGTCCGGTGCGGTTCCCGTGCAGGGCAGAGCCGCCCGCCCGGGCGAGGTCGCGAGGGTCGGCGCCGAGGAGGGGTGTCGCCGCGGCGAAGACGTCCTGAGCGGCGGGATGATCGGCCACGAGATCGAACATGGCAGGGTGCTGACCGCCCTGGCCGGAGAGCAGGACCGCGAGACTCATGCCGTTTCCAGTCCATCGACGAATAGGGTCATGGCAAGGAGGTCGGCACTTCCGCCGGGGCTGAGATTACGGGCGACGAAAGCCCGATGGACGGCCTCCGCTTGTGCCCGCCAATCGTCCCGCGCGACGCCTCCTCCGGCGAGGAAGGCGCTGGCCGTGGCGCGGGCGAAGGCATAGCCCGCCTCGCCGCCGCGATGGAGCAGGTTGGTATCTTCGAGATGGGCGATCAGGGCAAAGCAGGTCTCGACGCGGGCGGCCTCCTCGTCGCCCGGCCGCAGCCCTCGCGCCCGGCGCAGGGCGGGCAGCCCAATCGCGTAGAGGGTCGGAAATCCCGCCGCAGCCTCGGCGGGCGCTCCGCCGATTCCGTAGCGCCGCCGTGCCGCCGCACCCGGCGCATGGAGCAGGACGGGTCCGGCCAGGATCGCGTCGCCGTAACGCTCGCTCACGTGGCGCCCGAGCGCTCCCGGCGGCAGGCGGCAGGCCGTGTGGGCGATGGCACCCGCAGCAGCAGCGAGAAGGCCGAGGCCGAAAATGGCGCCGCGATGGGTGTTCACCCCGCCCGTCGCCTCCCGCATGGCGGTTTCGGCCTCGATGCCGATCCGGCGCAAGGTGGGCATGCCGGCCCCTGCGGCGCCGGCATCCGCCAACTCGGCGAAGAAGGGCAGGAGGGCCGTGGCACTGGCGCGAAAGGTGCCGGCATCCATGTCGGCATGGCTGCCGCGATCCACATGGCTGACGAGGCCGGGCTTCGGGTAGGTCTCGACTTCGAGGCGCAGGGAAGCGACCGCGCGTGCCGCGATGTCGCCGGGGCCGAGCGGAGCCCAGGCATCCCATGCCGGAGAGCGGGCGAGGGCGATCATGACGTCACTCCCGCGAGAAACGACGCGGCGGGGCGCAGGGCGAGGCTCTCCCGCCCCTTGCACAGGACGGCTACGCCCTCGGGCGCATCGAGCAGTTCGCGCCAGTTGATGCCGGCCCCGTCGGGCAGGACGATCTCGCCATCGAGGCGCATGGGCGCGCGCGCCTCGATCCGCGCGAGGGCCTGCAGAAACCGGGGATCGACCCGGCCAGAGACCGGCCAGAGCAGATCGAGATCGGAGCCGGCCCCGAGATAGGGAAGACCGGTGAGCGTCTGCCAAAGGAGGCTTCCGAATACGGTTGGCGTGAGGCCGTACTCGCTCCCGAGGGCCAGCACGTCATCGACCACCGGCCGCCACGCCTCCGGCGCTGTTACACGCGCGCTCTCCAGAAGGACCGGTGCAAGCCGGCTCGCGTCGGCGGCCGGAAAGGCGAGGCCGATCCGACGCTTGTCGGCGGAAGGCGGCAGCGGCAGGCCGGCGGGGATGTGGTCCGTCCGCTCGCCGGGATCGCGGCGGCGGGTGATGACCGGCCAGCCGCGACGGGCCCATTCGGCGAGATGGGGAACGCCGTCGAGATCCGGGCGCCCGGCGAGGAGGCGCGCCCAGGATTCCGGATCGACACGCAGGAGGTCGTGGCGGGCGAGCCCCGACGCCTCGTCCTCAGTCACGGGGGGCCGCGTCGCCCGTCGCCGCCCGCACCACCCGTCCGGCGATGTCACGGGCCATGAGCCGCCCGCCGCGTACCTCGCCGAGGACATCGCGGCAATCAGCCGTGGAGCTCCCGGCGATGAGGGACGCGATCTGGGGGCCGAGGGGCGTCGACGGGTCGAGCACCGCGTGGACCGCCCCGGCCTTCACCATGTTGTCGAGTCCGGGCGCGAAGACGGAGGTGGATGTCGCCATCTCCTCCAGCCGGTCGAGGGGAAGCTTCGTGACGCGGGCCACCGAGGCCAGATCCATCACGCTCGGATGGGCGCCGGGCAGGGCAGCGAGCACCCGTGTCGCGAGAGCGGTGGCGATGAAGGCACCGGCCGCCGTGTGCCCGTAGACGAGGCCGATGGTGGGGTGGCCGCTGGCATCGGCGAGCAGCAGCGCCTTGGCGAGATGGGCGAGATATTCGTTGAGGCCGAGCAGCTCGTCGCGACGACTCATGCGCTGGCTGTCGGAATCCACGACCACGAGGATCGGCGTGTCGCCACCCCGGCGCACCACATCGAGAACGCACCCGGCGAGGAGACAGGCCCCCTCGACCCCGAGCGGGGTGTTGCCGTCGACACCGACGACCGCGAGACGACCCGCCCCGAAAGGCCCGTCGCCGCCGATGAGGCCGTCCACGACCTCGACGCCATGCCCCTCGGGGAAGAGCGAATGCAGGATCTCAGCGAGCGTCATGGGGCCCCTCCGGCAGGCGGGCGAGAAGGGCGTCGAACCGGTCCGTGTCCAAGCCCGGCACGGCGGCCGGGTCGTTCACGCCCAGACGGCTCCAGATCTCGGTGGCGTCGCGGGCATCGCCTAACCGGTCGAGGCGGGCTTCGAGGCGGGCCTGTTCGGCCTCCAGGGTGGCGAGGTCAAAGGCCGGCGCCTTGCCGATCTGTTCGCGGGCGGCATCGCGAAACGCGCGAATCGTGTCGTCCGCGAACGCGTCCGCTCCGCCGATGAGGCGGCGGTGCTTTCCACCCATGGTGCGCCAGACCAGCGCCCGGTCGCGGGAATCGAACTCCTCCACGCCCCTGTTGGTCTCGATCACCTCCGGGCCGGAGACGCTGATGCGTCCCCCTTCCGAGACCACGAGCCGCGAGCAGGTGCCGGCGATAAGGCCGCCGCCGCCGTAGCAGCCGGCCCGCCCGCCGATCAGCCCGATCACCGGCACGCCGGCCCTGCGCAGATCGGCGATGGCGCGCATGATCTCGGCGATGGCGGTCTCACCGGCATTGGCCTCCTGCAGCCGGACGCCACCGGTATCGAACAGGATCAGCACCGCCGCCGGCCTCACCGCGAGGGCCGCCCGCAGCAGCCCGACGAGCTTCGCGCCGTGGATCTCGCCGAAGGCCCCACCCATGAAGCGGCCCTCCTGCGCGGCCAGGAAGACGAGCGAACCGTCAAGGCGTCCGCGTCCCACCACGATGCCGTCGTCGAAGGCGCGCGGCAGGTCGAAAGCGGGCAGGTGCGGACTCATCACCCGCTGTTCGGGGCCGAGGAACTCCTCGAACGAACCGGGATCGAGGAGGGCGTCGAGGCGGGCGCGGGCGCTGGCCTCGTACCAGCTCTGGTCGAGGGGATCGGCAGAGAGGGAGACGGGGCTCATCGCCATCACACGGCCTCCATCAGCCGGGCGCCCTGAAGCAGGCGCAGGGTCACGGTGTCGGGCCGCGCCCCGCCATCGTTGATGGTGATGCGCAGGCCGCCGGGCTGGCGGCGGGCCACGAAGTCGGAGACCACCGCCTCCCAGACCGATCCGTAGCCTTTGATCGCGGTCTCGATCTCGACGGTGCATTCGTCGGGCGCGAGGCTGCGCTCCATCAGCACTTCGAGGTTGCCCGAGGCGACCACGCCGGTGATCGCCTGGGCCTTTGTGCCGGGCAGGGGCTTCGACGTCCGATGCCGGAAGGTCAGCTTTTCCATGGGGCGGCGCTCCCTCACCAGTTCCGGAACTTGGCCGGCGGCTCGTAGAGGCCGCCCGACCAGTGCACGAGGTCCTTGATCGACCGCGCCGCCAGGAGCGAGCGGCCGGCGTCGAGGGGATCGATCCCGAGGTCCTCCGGCCGGCGGATGATTTTTCGCGCGCGCAGCGCCTCGACCATGGCCCGGTCGCGGCCGCGCCCGACATCGGTGTAGCCGGCGACGCCGCGGATCGCCTGCTCGCGCTCGTCGAGCGTCCGGCACAGGAGCAGGTTGGCGATGCCCTCTTCGGTGACGATGTGGGTGACGTCGTCGGCGTAGACCATGACGGGGGCGAGTTCGAGATCGAGCTTGCGCGCCAGTTCGAGGGCGTCGAGCTTCTCGACGAAGGCCGGGACGAGCTTGTCGCCGAAGGTCTCGACCAGCTGCACCACGAGCTTGCGGCCCCGGCGTAGCGCCGGATCGCCGGTGCCGCCGGCCTCCTCGCCGGCCTTCATCCAGGGGTCGGAGGGGTGGCGCCGTCCGTGCGGGTCCGAGCCCATGTTCGGCGCGCCGCCGAACCCCGCCACCCGGTTGGTGGTGACGGTGGAGGAATTGCCCTGGAGATCGATCTGCAGGGTCGAGCCGATGAAGAGGTCGCAGGCATAGAGCCCCGCCGTCTGGCAGAAGGCCCGGTTGGAGCGCAGGCTTCCGTCAGAGCCGGTGAAGAACACGTCCGGCCGCTCGCGGATGTAGCGGTCCATCCCGACTTCTGAGCCGAAACAGTGGATCTGCTCGACCCAGCCCGATTCGATGGCCGGGATCAGGCTCGGATGCGGGTTGAGCGCCCAATGGGTGGCGATCCTGCCCTTGAGGCCGAGCCGTTCGGCGAAGGTCGGCAGCAGCAGCTCGATGGCGGCGGTACCGAAGCCGATACCGTGGTTGAGCCGGCGGATGCCGTATTCGGCATAGATCCCCTTGATCGCCATCATGGCCATCAGGATCTGCGTCTCGGTGACCGCCGCCGGATCGCGGGTGAAGAGCGGCTCCACGTAGAACGGCCGGTCGGCCTCGACCACGAAATCCACCCGGTCGCCGGGGATGTCGACACGGGGCACCCGGTCGACGATCTCGTTCACCTGCGCGATCACGACGCCGTTCTTGAAGGCGGTGGCCTCCACCACCGTCGGCGTGTCCTCGGTGTTGGGGCCGGTATAGAGGTTGCCCTCACGATCCGCCGAGACGCCCGCGATGAGGGCGACATTGGGCGTCAGGTCGATGAAGTAGCGGGCGAAGAGTTCGAGATAGGTGTGCACCGCGCCGAGCGCGATCTGCCCGCCATAGAGCATCCGGGCGATGCGCGCGCCTTGCGGCCCGGAATAGGAATAGTCCAGGCGCCGGGCGATGCCCTGCTCGAAAATGTCGAGATGCTCGGGCAGCACGATGCCGGACTGGACCATGTGCAGGTCGTGGACCCGCGCCGGGTCGCAGGCACTCAAGCCCCTGGCGAGGCAATCCGCCTGTTTCTGGTTGTCGCCTTCGAGGCAGACCCGGTCGCCCGGCAGCAGCACCGCCTCCAGCAGGTCGACCACCGCCGACGCGGCCACGACCTTGCCCTCGGCATGGACCCGGCCGCGCTCGATCCGCGCGTCCCTGGCCTTCCGCTGCACCCGCCAATCGGCCATCCGATCCGCCTCTCGTCATCCGGCCCCGCATCGGCGGAGACCGTGGGAACGCGCGGCCAGCGACAAGTCGCGGACCGTCCCGTATCGCACCATGCGTACCCCGTCCGGCGACCAAGTCAATTCTGGGTATACCGATATGGGTTATCGGCGAGGTAAAGAATACGAGATGGCGACAGGACGAGGCCTCAGCATTCCGGGCGTGCTAGGAGCATCCCAGTCCCGCTTGACGATCCGCCCCATCTGCGATGAGGGACATCGTAAGGCGGGCCGGCAACGCAAGCGGGGAGGGGACGACGACCATGGACGGCATCGCCGAGGAGCGGGGGCTTCTCTCCGACCTGATCCGCAACGCCCTGACCGACGAGATCGCAGCCGGCACCCTGAGCGCGGGCACGGCCCTGGACGAACAGGATCTCGCCGACCGCTTCGGTGCCTCCCGCACGCCGGTGCGGGAGGCGTTGCGCCAGCTCGCCTTCAACGGTCTCGTGGAGTTGCGCCCGCGCCGGGGCGTCGTCGTCACCCGGATGACGCCGGAGCGGATCATGGACATGTTCGAGGCGACCGCCGAGTTCGAGGCGATGTGCGTGCGCCTCGCCACCTACCGGATGACGCCGCTCGAGCGCAGCCACCTCATGGACCTGCATGCCCAATCGGAGGCGATGGTGGAGGTGGGCGATGTGGACGCCTACGACACGCTGAACCGCGGCTTCCACGAGGCCCTCTACGGCGCCACCCATAACGGCTTCCTGCTGGAACAGGCGCTCGCCTTGCGCACGCGGCTCTCGGGGTTTCGCCGCACGCAGCTACGCCATGGCGAGCGGATCCGGACCTCGCGCGCCGAGCACGGCGAGATCCTGGCCGCCATCGCGGAGGGCGACGGCGACGCCGCCGCGAGGCGCATGCGCGCCCACATGCTCAACGCCGCCAGCGCCATCGGCCATTACATCGCCGAGCATGCCGGTGCTTAAGGTCCGCGATTTCTCCGACATCTGTCTGCTCAAGGGCTCCCCCCGTCGGGGACGAGCCTGCCAACCCGGAGGAACCACGTTGACGGCGCGAGAACCTCTGCCGTAAGGCCAAGTCATGCGGAAGCTCTCGCCAGGGATGCCCGGCCTGCGCGCGATCATCGCCGTGATCGCGCTCTATGGCCTGTGCCTCCAGGCCTTCCTCGGCACGATGGCGCCACCGGCCCCGGCGGGATGGGAAAGCGCCCTTTGCGGGCATGACGCTCCGGACGATCCCGCCGATGCGAGCCAAGCCTGCGCGCATGCGTGCTGCACGGCGGCCCATGCGGGACCGCAGGCGCCGGGACAGGACACGGCCTTCGAAACGGTGGTCTGGCAGGCCCGCCCGGCCGCGCTTGCGCCACGTCCGGACGTGGCGGTCCCCTCCGCGCGGGCACCGCCCGACCAATCCATCGGATCGCGAGGTCCGCCGTCCGCCTGAGAGATTAGACCGTTTCGATCGCTCAGACCCGGATTGACCCCGATGACCCCATCGTCCCAGGGCGGCGCCCACGCATTTCGCGGGTCCGACGCCATGCGCGCGTCGCGCGACGGCATCTATCGCGCCGTCTGGCGCTGGCACTTCTATGCCGGGCTGCTGTGCCTGCCGTTCCTCGTCCTGCTCTCGACGACCGGCGCGATCTACCTGTACAAGGACGAGATCAACGCCACGCTCTTCGCCCACCGCACCGAGGTGGCGGCGCAGAACCGGGCGTCCGTGAGCGCGAGCCGCCTCGTCTACACCGCCTCCGAAGCGGTTCCGGGCGGTGTGCCGGTCTCCTTCACCGGCCAGGCCTCCGCCACCGCCTCCGCCCTCGTGACCATGCGGGAAGGCGGCAGCCGGATTCAGGTCTACCTCAACCCGTACAACGCCGACGTCCTCGACGTCGTGAACGTCGAGAGCGACCCGATGATGGTGGTGAGGCGCCTGCACAGCCTCAGCTATTTCGGCACGGTCGCCAACGGGATCGTGGAGGTGGTGGCGGGGTTCGCGATCATCCTCGTCGTCACCGGCACCTATCTGTGGTGGCCGCGCGGGCAAGGGGGCGGGAAGGGGGGTGGTGTCGTCACCGTGCGGGCAACACCGTCCAAGCGTGTCTGGTGGCGAGACCTCCACGCGGTGACCGGGCTCGTGGCCGGCGCCGGCCTGTTCTTCCTCGCGATCACCGGCCTGCCCTGGTCGGTCTGGTGGGGCCAGCAGGTCCGCGCCCTGTCCAACGAGGCGGGGCTCGGCCAGCCGCGCGCCCTGTGGGCAGGGAAGGCGGTGTCCGCCGTGCCGATGAAGGACCGGCTGACCCAGGCAGGCTGGACCATGGAGGACGCACCCATGCCGGTCTCGCAACCGGCGGACGCGCCCGCCATCGGCCTCGACCGGGCCCTGGCCATCCTCGACGGCCTCGGCATGCCACGGGGCTACGAGGTCGCGCTGCCCGAGGGACCCACCGGCATCTATGCCGCCGCGATCTACCCGCGCGACGTCGACCGCCAGCGGCTGATCTCCCTCGACCAATATACCGGCGCCCCTCTGGTGGACGTGGCCTTCGCCGATCTCGGCAGTGTCGGGCAGGCGATCCAGTACGGAATCGGCCTGCACAAGGGCGAGTATTGGGGCCGCCTGAACCAGTTGGCGATGCTCGCCTTCTGCCTCGCCACGATCCTGCTGAGCGTCACCGCCGCGGTGATGTGGTGGAAGCGCCGGCCCGCCAGCGGTCTCGGCGTCCCGCCCTGGCCGCGCGACCGCCGGATCGCCGCCACGGTCACCGCCCTGGTCCTCGGGCTGGGCGCTCTGTTTCCGCTGACCGGCCTCGCCATCCTCGCCATGATCGGGCTCGACCTCGGCATCCAGGCCCTCCGGCGCCAAGCGCGGCGACCGGCGGCGGCCTGATCCGAGCGACGCGGCGACCGCGCCCGTGACCGACCTCATCCGCCTGCGTCGCACCCTGCGCCTCTGCCTCGGCAGCGGGTTGATCCTGCTCGCCCTGTGGGGACAGGCGATCGCGCCGCTGGCCGGCTTGCGGATTCCGGGAGCGCTCGCCGCCCTCGACCATTCGGCGATCTGCGGCCATGCGGAGGGCTCTCCCGCCATCGGAGATCAGGCTCCCGCCACGCCGGCCTGCAAGGCCTGCCCGCTCTGCGCCCTCGGGCTGTCGAGCCCCCTGGTTCCCCAGGCGCCGTCGGTGGCGCGGCGCCTGGGATGGCATGCGCTGGCCTGGGCGATCCCGCCGCCATCCGTGCCGGCCCGTCCGCATCGCCCGTCCGGCCAGCCGCGCGCGCCGCCGACCGCGTCCTGATCCAGCGCGCGCCGTCCCCCACGGCGCATCCCCTCTGCCGCGATCCGGAACGAACCCCCTCGATGCCCAGCTCCCGTCCCCCTCACGCCGCCCGCCGCATCGGCGCCCGGCATGCCCTCCTCGCCCTCGCCGCCCTGCCGCTCGCGAACGCCGACGCCCTGGCGCAAGCCGCCGAGGACGGCGTCACGCTGCCGGAACTCTCCGTCGTCGGAGAGCCAGGCCGGAGCGGCTTCGGCGTCGCCTCGCCCCAGGGCTCGGCGCCCAGCGTCATCGAACAGCCCGTGGGGCAGGTGGTGACCCAGGTCGGGCGCAGCGGCACGATCGGCGACCGGCCCGCCACCGATATCGGCTCGGTCCTCGTCAACAGCCCGGGCGTCACCGTGCGCCAGGGCAACGGCGCGCGCGACGTCGTCATCTCGATCCGGGGCAACAACGCCCGTTCCACCGGCGTCACCAAGAACATGGTGGTCCTGGAGGACGGGTTCATCCTGACGCAGCCGGACGGCGCCTCCCGGTTCGATCTCGTCGATCCGCGCGCCTATTCCCGCATCGACGTGTTCCGCGGGCCGCAATCGGCCCTGTTCGGCAATTACGCCACCGGCGGCGCGCTGGCCTTCCGGACGCGGACCGGCCGCGAGATCAACGGCTACGAGATCGGCACCGATGCGGGCAGCTTCGGCTATCTCAGCAATTACTTCACCGTGGGCGGCGCCAGCGGTCCGGTGGAGATCAGCCTGTTCGCCAGCGACGCGCGCGGCAACGGCTACCAGGACCATTCCTCCTACGACACCCAGACCATCAACCTGCTGGCGAGCTACACCCCGACCCCGGACAACCGCTTCACCCTGAAGGTGATCAACAACCAGGTGAACGCGGACCTTCCCGCCCGCTCCTCCCTCGACCAGTTCGGCATCAACCCCTACCAGCGCGGCTGCGCGGCGGCGGCCACCGCGGCCCCGGGCTGCACGCTCACGAACCTGCGCATCAACGGGGCCTTCGGCGCCACCGTGCCGGTCACGGCGGACGAGGGCGCCTTCGGGCGCAAGGACCGCCGCACCATCGTGGCGGCACGCTGGGAACACGACATCGACGCGCAGACCACGTGGCGCACGCAGCTCGGCTTCGACGAGCGCAACTTCAACCAGCCTTTCTATACGTCCTCGTCGCGCGGCTCCTATCCGTCCTGGAACTTCCTCACCGACCTGACCCGGCGCGGCGACCTGTTCGGCCTTCCGGCGGTGGGCTACGTGGCGCTCGCCTACAACACCATCGACAACCACATCACCACATTCAACCGCGCCCCCTATGGCGGGCCGACCCTCGGCGCGCTGATCGGCGACCAGGAGGCGGTGCAATCCAACCTCGGCGGCCGTGCTCGCACGGAGGTCGCGCTCTCGGACCAGTGGACGGGTGTCCTCGGCATCGCGGCGGAGAACACCACCATCACCGGGCGCAACCTCGCCTACGGCTATTCGGCGACGGAACGGACGACGACGGTGGCGACGACCGACCGCAGCTTCCTCAACGTTGCCCCCGAACTCGCCCTGGTCTACCGGCCCAACGCCGCCTGGGCCTTCCGGGGGCGGGCCGCCACGGGCTACACCACGCCGGCGGCGAGCAACCTGTTCATCACCCCCGCCGGTCTTCCGGGCAGCAACACCCAACTCCAGACCCAGGAGAATCTCGGCTTCGATCTCGGCGCCGACTGGACTCCGACGGAAAATCTGCGCCTCAGCCTCACCGGCTTCTACGAGTTCTTCCGCAACGAGCTCGTATCGCAATCCCCCGGCGCCGGGCTCCTGAGCTACACGTTCAA
This sequence comes from Methylobacterium sp. Leaf93, assembly GCF_001422345.1. Classification (NCBI taxonomy): domain Bacteria; kingdom Pseudomonadati; phylum Pseudomonadota; class Alphaproteobacteria; order Hyphomicrobiales; family Methylobacteriaceae; genus Methylobacterium; species Methylobacterium sp. Leaf93. Next base: position 98,853 of record NZ_LMMS01000005.1, read on the forward strand.
CGCCCCGGCCTCGGAGCATCGCGGCATCGAGTTCGCGGCGGACTGGGCCTTCTCACCCGGATGGCGGGCGGTGGCCGCCTACACGTTCGACGACCAGATTTATACGACATACACCGAGCAGCTCAGCGTCTGCCAGGTCAGCCCTCCGTTCAGCCTCCCATGCTCAGGAGCCCGCCCAGTCACCGAAAGGTTCGACCGCGCCGGCAACGCCATTCCCGGCGTGCCCGCCCATCAGCTCCTCGCCCGCATCGGCTACGACCAGCCGACGGGGCCGCTCGCCGGCCTCGGCGCTTATGTGGAAGCGGTCGTCCAGGACGGGTTCTTCATCGACAACGCCAACCAGTTGAAGGCGCCGGGCTACACCGTCGTCAATGCCAACGTGCATTACGCGGCCGACCTCCCCGGCGGCTACGCCAAGCGCATCAACCTCTACGCGGAAGTCCGCAACGTCTTCGACGAGACCTACGTCTCCTCGGCCCAGAACCTCGCGAACTCCCTCAGTTCCACGACCGGCCTGCAGAACGGCGCGAGCGTGCTCGCCACCACCCCGGGCTCTGTCTTCGCCGGGGCACCGCGCAACGTGGTCGCCGGGATGAGGCTGTCCTTCTGACGATGGCGGCGGATTGCCCTCACCACGTCACACGCGCCGTGACCAGGGCCTGGAACGGCTCGCCCACGGCCACCAGCAGGTTGCTGGCCGCCGACGACGAATAATAGGTCTCGTCGAACAGGTTCTTGAGGTTGAGCTGGATCGTCGTCGCCCGACCGTTCACCGCCGTGCGATAGGCCAGGAAGGCATCGCAGACGAGGTAGTGGGGCATGGTGAAGGTGTTGGCGGCATCGCCCGGCCGCTCGCCGATATAGCGGGTGCCGAAGCCGGCCTCGAGGAAACCGGGGCCGAGGCGCAGCGAGCCGAGCTCGTCCTCCCGCGTCACCGCGCCGAACTGGTGGGTGAGGAAGGCAGACGCCGTCACGCGCGGCGTGTTCTGAAGCTCCTTGCCCGCGAGGATGGGATCCTCGGTCACGAGGGCCTGGGTGAAGCCGTAGCTGCCGATCACCGCCCAATCGGGCAGGATCTGGCCGGCGACGTCGAGTTCGAACCCGCGCGAACGGGCCTTGCCGGCGGTGGTGGCGATCCGCGCTCCGTCAACCACCTGGGTGACCAGCACGTTCGCCTTCTCGACATCGAACATCGCCCCCGTCACGGTGAGGCCGGGGCCGAGATCCGCCTTTACGCCGACCTCGTAGGCCTCCCCCTCCTCGGGGGCGAGGGAGCCGTTGGTCTCCAGATCGGTGACGTTGGGCCGGAACGAGCGGCTGAAGCTGCCATAGAGCGAGAGATCGGGCGTCAGCTTGTAGACGATCCCGGCACGCGGGACCGGCTGCACGCCGTTGATGTCGGTGGTGACCACGGACGGCCGCCCGGCATAGGCGAGCTGATCGTAGATCTGGGCGCTGACACCGGCCACCAGGATGAGCTGGTCGGTGAGGTGGAACGAATCCTGGAGGTAGAGGCTGGTGTTGTTGAGCCGGTCGCGGACGTCGCTGCCCGTGAGTGAAACCTGGTTCGACGGGCCGAGGCGACCATAGACCGGGTCGAAGACGTTGAAACCGCCCTGGTTCGCTCCGCGAATGGTGGTCTTGCGGAAGTAGTCCACCCGCTCGTACATCGCGCCCGCCAGGATGTCGTGCCTCAGGCCGAAGGTGTCGACCCGTCCGGTCAGATCGAGGCGTGCCACATGGGCGTTGAAATCGCCGCCCTGGGTTGAATCGGCCCGTCGGGTCAGGAAGCCCGTCTCGGCATTGTACGAGACCGCGCGGACCTGATTGTCGTCGTAGCCGAGATGGCTGAAGCTGTAGCCGAAATGCAGCCGCCAATCGTCGTTGAAGCGATGCTCGATGTCGAGGCTGGCGAGATGGCTGGTGGCGTCCACGCGGCTGAAGCGTTCGTCGAAGCGGCGGTCGCGCGGGACCCGCAGGGGCTGGCCGTTGCGCGGATCGAAGATGGCGCCGCGGTCGAACGGGATATTATAATGCGAGAACTCGTAGGCCACCGTCACCTTGGTGTCGTCGCCCTTCCAGGTGAGCGACGGGGCCACGACCTGCCGTTCGATCGCGCCGAAATTGCGCCAGTATTGGTAATCCTGGAAGTCGCCGACCACCCGGTAGGCGAGGTTGGTGCCCTCCACCGGCCCGGTCACGTCGGCCTGGACGAGGCCGCCGCCGAAGCTCGTTCCGGTGATGCTGAGGGCGCCGTGCGGGGTGAATTCGGGACGCTTCGAGACGAGGTTGATGAGGCCGCCCGGTTCCGAGATGCCGTAGAGGAGTGAGGCAGGGCCTTTCAGCACCTCCACCTGCTCGATGGCGTAGTTGAAGTTCTGCTGCAGGACCGTGCGGCGACCGTCCCGCAGGATCGAACTGTCCCGCGTCGTCCCGAATCCGCGCCGTATCACACCCTCCTGCGTGCCACCGAGGCTGTTGGCCTGGGCGGTGCCGCTGACGTTGCGCAAGGCCTCGTCGAGGGACAGCACGCGCTGGTCGCGCAGGACGGTGGCGGACACTACGGCGATGTTGGCGGGGGTGTCGAGGAGCGAGGTGTCCGACCCGGCCCCGAAACTGGTCCGCCGGGGCTGATACCCGATGGTGCCGCTGCCATCGCCATCGACGGTGATCTGATCGAGGGACACGGCGGTCGTGGAGGGGGTCTGCACCGCCGCCGGGTTGTTCTGAGCCCAGGCCGTGTCCGCGAGGACGAGGGCGGCGCCGCCCGCCAGCAACCATGGCAGGCGATTGGCGGCTCTGCGGTCGAGCCTCGCCACCTGAGGTAGGCATCCGGTCTGGTGGGGCATCGTCTACTCCTGAAACACTCCAGAAACACAAGTATAACCAAAGTCATATCCTGACAATATCCAGTATAAACTTTGTAATTCTTCTAAAAATGCAGTTTAACGGTAGTTTTATAGGCGATATTTTTCATCTGAAAGAATAATTCATCAGACAATAAATTTCCGCTGGCCGCGATCCACTGCACAATAGCCTGACAAGCCAAAGGCGGGGGCGAGGCGCGGAGACGAACGGGCCACCCCCGAGAGGCGCGAAGGATCGGGCGCATCGGGTTTCCGGCGGCACGAGGAAGCTGGGCGGATTCGTCCCGAAGCCGGCGGGCTTTCACGGGGAGCCATGCGGGATCGGGCGCGGGCCGCGCACGCGCGGAAGGTCAGGGTGGTAACCGGAAGATCACATCTTGCCGGGAACTGGTACGGGCCGCACCGACACCTCGGCAAGGTTGTAGCCTTCCCCTGCGGAACGGCTTAGGGCGGTCGGCAAAGCTGGCAGTCTCCCGAGAGCTGCCGCGACGAAGGAGTTTCGGATGACCAGACGCGGCTACAAGGGGGCCATCGCCGCCGCCCTCGGTGCCCTGGCCTGCATGGCCGGCACGGCGCAGGCGGCCCAGTGCGGCAACACGGCCAGCGGTTTCGAGGCGTGGAAGACCCAGTTCGCGCAGGAAGCGAAGGGACGCGCCAGCGCCGCGAGCCTCGCCGCCCTGATGGAGACCTCCTATTCCGGCGCCACCATCTCGGCCGACCGGGGCCAGAAGAGCTTCCGTTTGACCCTCGACCAGTTCCTGGCCAAGCGCGGGGGCCCCACCATCGTCGCCCGCGGCCGCAAGCTGAAGCAGACCAACGCGGCCCTGTTCGACTCGATCGAGCAGCGCTACGGCGTGCCGGCCGGCCCGCTCCTGGCGATCTGGGGCATGGAGACCGGCTTCGGCGCGGTTCGCGGCAACATCAACACGCTCTCCGCCGTGGCGACCCTCGCCTATGATTGCCGCCGCTCGGACTTCTTCACCGACCAGCTCTACGCGGCCCTCACCCTCGTCGATCGCGGCATCCTCAACTCCGGGACCCGCGGCGCCGCCCATGGCGAGGTCGGCCATACCCAGTTCCTGCCCAAGAACGTGCTGACCTACGGCACCGGCGGAAGCCTCGACAGCATTCCGAATGCCCTCAACGCTACCGCGAACTTCCTGAAGGGTCACGGCTGGAAGGCCGGAGCCGGATACCAGCCGGGCGAGCCGAACTTCGCGGCGATCCAGGGATGGAACGCGGCCACCGTCTACCAGAAGGCGATCGCCCAGCTCGGACGCCAGATCGACGGCCAGTGACGGATCACGGGGCCCTGCGGGGCCCCGTTTTCGTTCGGGCCGGGCTTTCGCGCCGGAGGCTCGCTCGGCGCTGTTTCCATAACCCCACCTTGACTTGGCCCTTGCCCGGTCGATCTTCCGGCTTCGACGATGGCGTCGCAGCGGGACATACTCCATGGCCGGGATCGTTCTCGCAGGATTGATCGGGATGGTGGCGGGTCTGCGGACCATGACCGCGCCGGCGGCCATCGCCTGGGCGGCGCATCTCGGCTGGATCTCCCTCGACGGGAGCTGGCTTGCCTTTCTCGGCTACCGCTCGACGGCCGTCATCCTCACCCTTCTCGCGCTCGCCGAGTTCGTCACGGACACGCTTCCCGCCACGCCAAGCCGCACCGTGCCCATTCAATTCGCCGCGCGGATCGCGAGCGGCACCCTCTGCGGAGGCGCGATCGGGACCGGCCTGGGACAGCCCGTCGCCGGAGCCCTGGCGGGCGCGGCGGGCGCCGTCATCGGTACGCTGGGCGGCGCGCGGGCGAGGGCGCGGATGGCCGCCGCCTTCGGTTCGGACCGGCCCGCCGCCTTCACCGAGGACGCCGTCGCCGTCGTCGCCGCGATCCTCGTCACGAGTGCGCTCTAGCGAGGCCTCCGGGTCTCGCTCCAGGCCCTACCCCTTGGATCTCCCTCCGTGACGGGCGACAGAATTGTCGTGCCCAAGGACCGTAAGCACGATTGGTGCGTTGCACTTCGTCACCACGCCTGACACCAGAGCGCTCCGTCGTGCGGAGCGACCATCCGGGGCCGGGCGGGGAGGGGACGATGCCTCTTTGCACCCATCCGCCGAATGCCCGGACCTATCCGGCACCGGTCTTCGACGGAGGCGGGCAAAGACGTCGTGACAAAGACGTGGCGGCCGGGCCGGCAGGCACGGAACGTGATGACCAAGACACGAGCGATCGGATGTGAGGGCTCCCGGCCTCCCAAACGACCACTCACGCAAACGCAGCCCCGACGAGTCGGGTCGACATGATGCCGGAGTTCCCTTGATGGCCAAGATCCTACTGGTGGAAGATCACGAAGAGATCTGGGACTTCCTGTCCCGCCGTCTCAAGCGACGTGGATACGACGTTATCCTGGCCCATGACGGCGAAGCCGGCGTGCAGCAGGCGCGTGCCGGACGGCCGGACGTGATCCTCCTCGATATGAACCTGCCCATCCTCGACGGCTGGTCGGCGGCCCGCGCGCTGAAATCCAGCGGCGACACCCGGGACATCCCGATCATCGCGCTCACCGCCCACGCCATGCTCGGCGACCGCGACAAGGCGATCCAGGCCGGCTGCGACGATTATCATCCCAAGCCCATCGACTTTTCGAAGCTCCTCACCCAGATCGGCGCGGCTTTGGGCGGCGCGGAAACGCCGGCCTGACCGCCGTCCGATCCAGGACTTCCCGCGTCCCGACGGGACGGGGCTTCCACTGACACGCGTCGAGACGAGAAGACCCATCCTCCATGAGTGACGATCCCATCACCGCGCGCCTGATGCGGCAGGCGATGCCGGTGTTCACGATCCTGGCCTCGTGCCTGCTGGTCGTCACCATCGCGTCGATGCTGTATTTCGGCCGCGACATCATCGTGCCCGTGGTCCTGGCGATCCTCCTCAGCTTCGTCCTGGTGCCCGCCGTGCGCGTGCTGAGGCGGGCGATGGTGCCGCGCGCCGCTGCGGCGCCCCTCGTGGTGGTGGCGGCCTTCGCGGCGATCATCGGGGTCGGGCTGCTCATCACCACCGAGGCGGGGCAGCTCGCCTCCGACCTACCGCGCTACCAGATCACCATCCGCGAGAAGATCGCCTCGGTGAAGGAGGCGACCTCGGGCAGCGGAACCCTGTCGCGCATCGTCGACATGGTGCAGGACCTCGGCGAGGAGTTGCAACCAGCGCCTTCGAAGGACGAAGACCTTCCGGGCCGGTCGGGCAGCCGCGCCAACCCCCTCCACGTGGTGGTCGCGACCCCGCAGGCCGCCCTCGCCACGACGCTCGGCGCCTTCGTCGGGCCGATCCTGCACCCGCTCGCCACAGCGGGCCTGATCCTGCTCTTCACGATCTTCATCCTGCTGCAGCGGGAGGACCTGCGGAACCGCGCCATCCGGCTCGCCGGCTCGGGTGACCTCCGTCGCACCACGGCGGCCATCGACGACGCCACCAACCGGCTCAGCCGGTTCTTCCTGGCGCAGCTCGCCCTCAACATCGCCTTCGGCGCGGTCATCGGCACCGGCCTCTGGTTCATCGGCGTGCCGAGCCCGATCCTGTTCGGCGTGCTCGCCGCCATCCTGCGCTTCGTGCCCTATATCGGCGGCGCCATCAGCGCCCTGCTCCCCCTGATCCTGGCGGCGGCGGTGGATCCCGGCTGGTCGATGGTCATCGCCACCGCGCTCCTGTTCCTCATCGTCGAGCCCATCGCCGGCCATGTTGTCGAACCGCTGCTCTACGGCCATTCCACCGGCCTCTCGCCGCTGGCGGTCATCCTGGCGGCCACGGTGTGGACCTTCCTCTGGGGACCGATCGGCCTCGTCCTCGCGACGCCGATCACGGTCTGCCTCGTCGTCCTCGGCCGCCACGTGGACCGGCTCTGGTTCCTCGACGTCATCCTCGGCGACCAGCCGGCTCTGGCGCCGCCCGAAATCTTCTACCAGCGCATGCTCGCCGGAGACCCGGCCGAGGCGATCGAGCAGGGCCGGCAGGTGCTGAAGGCGCGGGCGCTGGTGACCTATTACGATGAGGTCGTGCTGGCGGGCCTTCGCCTCGCGCAGGACGACCTCGCCCGCGGGGCCCTCGACCGATCGCGCCAGAGCGAGGTCGGCGCGGCGATCCGCACCGTGGTCGACAGGCTCAAACTCGCGCCGATCAAGCGGTCGGGCTCCGCCGGAAATGCCGAAGCGGCGGCGGCCATCGCCGCTGCCGGACCGGATCGCAGCAGCGCCGGCATCGTACTGGCGCGGGACGATCTCGCCGCGAAGTGGCGCGGCGCCACCCCGATCCTCTGTGTGTCGAGCCGCGGTCCCTTCGACGAGGCCGCGACTCTGATGCTGAGCCAGATCCTCGGCCGTCATGGTCTCGCCGCCCAGATGACCTCCCTCGCCGACCTGCGCGCCGACAAGCGGCCGGAACGCGCGGACGAGATCGCGATGATCTGCTTCTCCTATCTCGAACCGGTCAGCCTCTCGCAGATCCGCCTCACCGTCCGCCAAGCCCGCAAGGAACTGCCGGGCGTGAAGGTGCTCGTCGGGTTCTGGCGCGAGCGCGACCCCTCGACCCTCGACCGCCTGCGCCGGACCACCTCCGCCGACGTGCTGGTGACCTCCCTCAACGATGCCCTCGACGCGGCCCTGCGCTATGCCGCGCCGGGGCGGGCGGGACGCGGCTGAGGCCATGGCCGATCGCGATCCCACCCCCGCCCACGCCGCTACCGAAGGGCTGCTGGCCCGTATCGCGGAAGCGGACGGGCAACCCTTCCGCGCCGATGACGAGCGCCTCGCCTTGTCCGGCCTCCGGGCCGGGCGCGAGGTCCTGCTGGCGCGCATCCCGCCCGGCGAGGCGGTTCCCCCGTGGTGGGACGCCAAGCATCGCGGACTCGGCCTGTGCCGCGCGCATCTCGACGGAGCCGACCTCGTCGAGGCCGACCTCTCCGGCGCCAACCTGTCCGGCGCCTCCCTCGTCGGAGCGCTGGCCCGCTCCGCCCGTTTCGAAGGCGCCATCCTGGAGGAGGCGAATTTCAGCGAGGCCGATTGCAGCGGCGCGAACTTCACCGGCATCGTCGGAGGCGAGGCGCGTTTCTCCGACGCGATGCTGGAGGATGCCGACTTCACGGGCGCGACGATGCGCTTTGCCCGGATGCAGCACGCTCTTCTCGACGGGGCGACCTTCGCCCGCGCCGATCTCTGGGGGGCCGACTTCACCGGGGCGGATGCCGATTACAGCCGGTTCGACGGCGGCCGCCTCGACGAGGCGAACCTCTCCGACATGAACCTGACCTTCGCCAATTTCGACGGGGCGAGCCTCAAGAAGGCGCGTCTGGCCGGCTCGCGCCTGCGCGGCGCCAGCCTCTCCGGCGCCGCCCTCGACGGGGCCGACCTCTCCGGGGCCGATTTGTCCGACACCAACCTCGTGCGCCTCAACCTGATGTCGTGCCGCCTGCGCCATGCGCGGTTCTCCGGGGCGCTCCTCACCGGTGTCCGCTTCCGGGTGGACCAGCTCGGCGGCGCGGTGGGTGAGGAGATCGCGGGCGAGTACGAGGCCGCGCAGGCGAGCTACCTCGCCATCGAGCACAACATGAAGAGCATCGGCAGCCATGACGAGGCGAGCTGGGCCTACAAGCGCGGGCGTCGCATGGGCCGGCTCCATGCCGGCGCCGAGTCGCGGGCGGCCTGGTCCCGACGGACAAGGGTGCCCAAAACCTGGAAGCCCGTCCTGCAATCGGGCTATCGCTGGGTCGCCGACCGGTTCGTGGAATGGCTGTGCGATTACGGGGAGAGCCTGTCGCGCATCGCCCGCGCCTTCGTGATCCTGATCTTCGTCTTTGGAGCCCTGTTCGGCATCGCCGGCGGGCTGATCCCCGAGGGCGGCAATGGAAGTGCGACGTACAACCCCCTCGACCTCCTCAGCTACAGCGCCCTCAACATGATGACGGCCAACCCTCCCGAGATCGGCGTCAAGCCGGTCGGGCGATTCACCAACCTCCTCGTCGGGATCGAGGGCGCCGCCGGCATCATCCTGATGGGCCTGTTCGGCTTCGTCCTGGGCAACCGGCTGCGACGATAGGCACCCGCCGGAAACGCCGTCCCCGCACACCACCGATCCGTCATCGACATCACCGCGAGCCGCACCGATGGACACCCCGACCTCATCCCGCCGCCTCTGGCGCTGGCGCGGCCCCAAGACCGTCCCCACCGCCCTGCAGGGGATTCCGGGCTCCCCCGTGGCCTTCGGCCTGTTCGCGGTCGCCGTGGTCGCCGGCCTCGCCAATTACGTGTTCGCCGAGCGCAGCCGCACGGAAGCCTCCCGCCAGCACGACATCATCACGCTGAACGAGCGCCTGCTCTCGACCATGAAGGACCTCGAGACGGGCATGCGCGGCTACACCCTGACCGGGTTGCCGAACTACCTGACCCCCTACAAGCGCGCGGTCGACACCCTCGACGGACAGATCGGTGAGCTCGACCGGCTGGAATCGGAATCCGCCGATCCCGGAACCGCCCGGCGCCGGGAGCTGCGGACCCTCATCACGGGTGAGCGCGATTTCGCCCGCCGGGTGGTGGAGGCGCGGGATGCCGGCGGCTTCGACGCGGCCGTGACCCTGGTCCAGACCGGGGAGGGCAAGCGGATGATGGACGGCATCCGCGAAGCCACGCGGGTCGGCCAGGACCATGCCCGCGACAGCCTCGCCCGTTCCGAGACGACGGAATTCTGGCGTGGGCTGATCCTGTCCCTCGTCTGCGCGGCCTCGGGGCTCGCCGCGATGGGACTGCTGGGCCGCATCGCCCTGCTGCGCCGGCGCGACAGCCAGCGCATGACGGCGCTCCTCGATGGGGTTCTGGCCAACGCTCCCGTGGGCCTCGGCTTCCTCGACCAGACCCTGTCGATCCGCCACATGAACCGCGCCCTGGAGACCATGAACGCGCGCGGATTCCAGGCGTCCCTCGGCGGCCCGATCTGGGCCGCGATTCCCGAGCTCGAAGACCTGCTCCGTCCGAAATTCGAGGCGGCGCGCGACAACGGCCTGATCACGCCCGATATCGACGTCGCCGTGCCGACCCCGAGCGCGCCGGGCGGCGTCCGCCATCTCCAGATCAGCGTCTATCCGCTGCCGGGCGCGGCGGGCCTCTCCGACGGGACGGTGGACGGCGTCGGTTTCGTCGTCACCGACGAGACCCTCCGCAAGCTCACCGAGGAGCGCACCCGCCAGAGCGAGCAGCGGTTCCGCTCCCTGACCGAGGCCACGTCCTCCATCGTCTGGGCGACCCCGCCGGATGGCGGCTTCGCCGTCGCCCCGTCCGAATGGACCCGCTTCACCGGCCAGAGCCCGACGGAGGCCGCCGGCCACGGCTTCCTCGGGGCGATCCACCCCGACGACCGCGACAAGACGCAACTCGCATGGGACCACGCGGTCTCGAACGTCACGCTCTACGAGATCGAGCACCGCCTGCGCCGGCATGACGGGGTGTGGCGCCACATGGCCGTGCGCGGCGTCCCCATCCTCGACGAGGCGGGGACGGTCCGCGAATGGGTCGGCGCCCATACCGACATCACCGCGCGCAAGGAGGCCGAGCAGGCCCTGGAAGCCGCCAAGGAATCGGCGGAGGAGGCCAACCGCGCGAAAAGTCAGTTCCTGGCCAATATGAGCCACGAGTTGCGCACGCCGCTCTCGGCGGTGATCGGCTATTCCGAGATGCTGCAGGAGGAGATGGAGGATCTCGGCCAGGAGAGCCTGCTCGCCGACATGCGCAAGATCGAGGCGAATGCCCGCCATCTCCTCGGCCTCATCAACGACGTCCTCGACCTCTCGAAGATCGAGGCCGAGCGCATGGAGATCTACGCCGAGGACTTCCCCGTCGCCGAGATGGTGCGCGAGGTCGCCTCCACCGTGGACGCCCTCATCGGGAAGAAGGGCAACGCCCTCGACCTCGACCTCGCCGAGGATCTCGGGCTCGCCCATACCGACCAGACCAAGCTGCGCCAGTGCCTCATCAACCTCCTGAGCAACGCGGCGAAGTTCACCGAGAACGGGCGGATCACCCTCTCGGCCGTGCGCGAGGGTGATGGCGAGGACGCCTGGCTGGTCTTCCACGTGGCCGATACCGGCATCGGGATGAGCCCGGAGCAGCAGGCCAAGCTGTTCGAGCGCTTCACCCAGGCCGATGCCTCGACCACGCGCCGCTTCGGCGGCACCGGCCTCGGCCTCGCCATCACCCGCGCCTTCTCCACCATGCTCGGCGGGCAGATCGACGTGGCGAGCCGCGAAGGGGAGGGCACCACCTTCACGATCCGGATTCCCGCCCGCTACGTCGAGGTGCAGCCCGCCTCCGCGATCGCCCATGACGGACCCGCGACGGCGCCCTCCGGCGCCGCCAAGGGTGATCAGGTCCTCATCATCGACGACGATCCCGCGACCCGCGATCTCCTCACCCGCTACCTCGAGAAGGACGGCTTTCGCGTGGCCAGCGCGGCGGACGGACGCGAGGGCCTGGAGCGCGCCCGCGCCCTGCGCCCGCGGGTGATCCTCCTCGACGTGACCATGCCGCGCATGGACGGATGGTCGGTTCTACGGGCGCTGCGCGCCGATCCCGAACTCGGGGCGACGCCGGTGATCATGGTCACGGTGCTCGACGAGCAGAGCCTCGCCTTCTCGCTGGGCGCCACCGACTACCTGCACAAGCCCATCGAATGGGGACACCTGAAGGAAGCGATGGAGCGTTTCCGGGCCACGGGCTCCGACGGCCCGGTCCTCGTGGTGGACGACGATGCCGACGTGCGCGAGCGGATGACGGCGATGCTCACCCGCGAGGGCTGGCGCGTGACCTCCGCCGAGCACGGCCGGGCCGGGCTGGAGGCGGTGGCGGTGAAGAAGCCCTGCCTCATCCTCCTCGACCTGATGATGCCGGAGATGGACGGGTTCGGCTTCCTCCGTGTCCTGCGGGCGAAACCCGAATGGCGCGACATCCCCGTGGTGGTGCTCACCGCCAAGGACGTCACCGCCGACGACCGCCGGCGTCTGGCCGGTCAGGCGGACCGAGTGCTGCAGAAGGGCCAGCTCAGCCTGTCCGACCTCGCCGACGCCCTCCGATCCCTGGTCACGTCGTAGGCGGACGGGGCTGCGCCCTCACACGCCGGGCCTGCCACGGCGCCTGCGCTCACGCTGGGCACTGGGCAGGCTGTCCGGCACCAGGGTGGCCACGACCGGGTTGGGGAAATGGTCGAACGCCGCGCCCGTGGCGGCATCGACGCCAATGCCGATGATGCCGCCGGCAATGACGTTGCCCGCCATACCGGCGGCCCCGGTTCCCACGACTTTGGTGCGCACGGGAATGGTCTCGGGCCGGAAGCCGGGCTTGGCGAAGGTGACGTCGAACTCGTCGGAACGGTCGACATCGAGCGAGCAGGGCGTGGCCGGGCAGGCATAACCTTTGGTGCTGGTCATCATGGCGCCGGCGGGCTCGGTCTGGAACGCCATCTTCTCGGAGGTTCCGCGCGTGATGCTGCCGCACGCTCCCAATCCGAGCACACCGACACCCACCGCGGCCATCGCCGCAGCCCTGACAATCCGACCCACCATGACGTCCCCCATGCGCCGCATTCTCAGTCGGCGAAAGGTTGTCGCGCGACGGGTCTCGTCCCGCAAGAGTAGTAGCGCGTCCCTTTATTCCCGATACACAGGCATCCGTCGGTAGTTCGAGGCGTGCCTGCCAACGGTGAGATCCCCGCGTCGGTTCAGATCGTCTCGTAGGCAAAAAGAAGCGTAATCGTAGACAGGCCGAGGAGGCCGATGACGAAGCAGATGTCGGCGACACGCTCCAGCCGGAGGGCAAGGGGACGGTCGTCGTCGAGGCGCATGGAGAGATACGAAGCCGCCGCACCGACGAGGAACAGGATCGCCGTGAGGGACACGGCCTCGTCCACGTGGCTCGGGCCGATCTGAGCCTCGGCGATCTTCACCAACCCGACGAGCGTCGTGCAGACCCCGATCATCGTTCCCGCCGCGGGCAGGATGTGCTGGGACAGGGCTCGGGTGCCGTGCCCGCCCCTGGGGCTTCGTCCGTTCATGGATGGCTCCGGCGCTTGGAAAAGTTCAGGCCGGATCGACTATCGCATGACGGACACCAGGTCTTCGAGACCTCTTCCCGCGCGGATCAGGGCACGGCGATGGTGAAGAGGAACCGCCAGCCGGGTGTTCCCGGCCGGACGGCATGCGGTCAGGTCGCCTTTTTCGGATCGACGGTTCCGGTGTCCGTCGCGCTGTCGTCGCCGGCGGCCTCGTCGAAGGCCTGTATCCAGGCGGCGTGATCGTCGCTGCCTTCGGAATAGGGACAGCTGTCGCGTGTCTTGCCGTAGAGGCGGGCGTTCCGACCCTTGATGAAGGGGCTGTCGCTCGCGGTGGCGCCGTCGCTCATGGCTCGTTTCCCATCCCAACCGTTTCTGGAACCGGGGAAACGCGACAGCGGGGAGGAGGATCGATGCCACCCTCGCCCTGCGACGAAAAACCCGCCGCGGCGTGAGCCGGGCGGGCGAAGGTGGAGTCTCTTAGCCAGAGCAGAACGGGCTCGGGCGCCGCGAGTTCCCTCGTCCGCCGCAAGAGGATGGTTTCCACCACATGACCTCTGCGGCTTGCGTAGGCCTCATCAGAATGGCAGTCCCGCCGACATATGCCGCAACAGGAAGCCGCCTTGTCCGCGCAACTGCCGACGATCGCCGGGATCGTCATCTATCATCCCGACGAGGCGAACCTCCTTCGCCTCGTCGGCGCGCTGGCGCCCGACGTGCGGGAGATCGTGATCTACGCCAATTCCGCCGTCTCCTCGCAGGATGAGGAAAGTCTGCGCGCGGCGGCGGGCGGCACCCTCCTCACCGTGATGCGTCCAGACGGCAATCTCGGCCTCGGCGCCGCCTACAACGACCTCCTGGACCACGCTACCGGGCAGGACGCTTCCTTCCTCCTGCTTCTCGATCAGGACAGCCTGCCGCCGCCGAGTGCGATTCCGCAGCTCGCCGCACGCCATGCGCGGCTGGCGGAGGCCGGAGAAAAGCCCGCCATCGTCGGCCCCCGCCCGACTGACTGGGCGGACAAGCCGCTGCGATCTCCGCCCCAACAGAGAGGCAGCGGAGACGCGGTGCAGGCGACCCGCGTCCAGTTCGTGATCTCGTCGGGTTCCCTTGTGAATTGCGAGGCGGCGCGGGCCGTGGGTCCGTTCCGAGCGGATTTCTTCATCGATGCCATCGACGTGGAATGGTGCATGCGGGCCAACCACCGCGGTTACTCCATCTGGATCGCGGACGACGTACCGATGGCCCACGAACTCGGCCGCGGCCTGATCCGGCTTCCCTTCGGCCTCTCATCTACGGACCAGCCGCCACGACGGCTCTACACCTTCCTGCGCAACCAGCTGGCCATGCTGCGCATGGGCCACGTCCCTCTCGCCCACAAGGCCAGGACGCTGCTGCTCCTACCCCTGCGCATCGTCGTGTATCTCGGGCAGAACCGCTTCTCGCGCGAGGTCAGGAACGCGCTCTGGCGCGGCCTGTTCGACGGCGCCCGCGCCAGGCTCGGCCCACCGGAGGTCGCACTTGGGAGGTCGGCACACCGGCGGAACAATCGCGCTACGGCATTCAAGCGGCCGCCGTAGAGCCGCAAGGCGTCTCGACGCCGCGTACTCGGCGTGCTCAGCGCCGGACGCTTAGAACCGTCCTACGGCCCCTGCATCACTTCAAAACTCTCCCGTCGAGACCGCGAACGCTGAAACCATCAGCCCATGCGGAGAGGGTGAAGCACCGCTCGATGGCATGGTGAAGGGTTGCGTCGAGCTGGCGCGCCTCGGGCTCGAAATCCTCCGGGCTCAGCTGGAGATGCCGGAGGCGCGCGAGTGCCGCCGGTCGAAACCAGAACATGGATCCCTCAAAGAAACCCAGCCGGACGGCGTCGTCCGGCATGCCCATCTGCCGCACGACAGCCCTGACACGCGCTTCGTTAGCCATCCAGTAGGATGGCGCTGCGCGGTAGCAGGCCTTCCAGCCGATAAGACCGGTATCGGGCGTTTCGAAAGCAGCCAGCAGCCGCAGCGTCGCGTTGCGACCGCCCGCAAGCATGGTGAAGAGAAGCTTGCGTCTGATCTCGCCGTCACGCAGATGCGGACTGCGTTTGGTGTGCAGCTTCAGGACCGCATCGTAACGGTCGAACGTCCCTGCATTGAGCAATGCGATGAAAGGAGCGATGTCACGGCCCCGATTCTCGCACGGGTGGAGGATCGCCCCCGGAATGCCCTCAAGCAGATGCCGGGCCTGTTCGACCCGATCGCTCGGAACCGTGAGGTGAAGCGGAGCTCCATCGGGCAGCATCGACCAACAGGCCAGGATCTCGGGCAAGAGATCGAGATAATATAAATGCGCGACGACGGCCGTCCGGACGTCCGGACGACGTGCAGGCTCGCCGAACTGCGCCACCGCCTGCCGCAGACGCTGGCCGGGCGGCGATACGAAGGCGGCGCCGAGCGTCAACGCTACAATCTTTTGATAGACGTGGCGACCGTAGGCGGAAGACCGGAATCCGAGACGACCGATGGCCGTCAGGCGTGCCGGAAGAGCCATGTGCTGCCCTTTGTGCCGAGTGAGAGGCCGCATCGTCGAAGGTCGTCCATCTTCTTCCTCGACGTGGTGACTACGATCGTTCCAGCCATGAAGGCCAGACACTTCGTGAATGGCATGGGATTTCCTGACGGATCGAACTTCAGGGAGGATCGAACCGTCACGCTGCGAACGCAGTCGTATTCTTCGAAGCCCCACACTGAAGAACCGCCGATGGTGCAGCACCATCAGGGCCAGTTGGGCTCGCAATCGGTCGCGATGAGTTCGGTCGGCACCGGTACGTTCGGCAGACGACCTCCGTCGCACGAGCGAGCGGGCAGACGGCCATGGACCACATTCACCGCCATACGGTACGATGTCCCCCTTGGCTTGGCATCCGGAAACGCGCGAATGCATCGGAAACGTAGAACCGGTGGGACGCGAGGAGGCATGGGCAACCGTCCGTCCAGCGATGCGCGCCCCCCACACGGGCCTGATGTGGGCCGAGCGGGGCAATTGCGCAACCTCACAATTTGGATGACAGAGGACAAGTTGTCCCCTAGTCCCTCCTCCACCATGGCAGCCGATCTCACGACCTCCAACGCGAGATTGCTCCCTGAATGCGTAGGGAAATGAACGATGGAAGACACTCGGCGTCGAAGCCTGATTAGTGCGTTCGTCATCTCCTACAATTGTGAAACCACAATATCGTGCTGCCTAAAAAGCTTGAGTTTCGCCGATGAAATAATCCTCGTCGACAAATCATCAACCGATGGCACGATTGAAAAAGCGCGGGGCTTGGCTGATCGTGTCGTCGTCATCCCCTGGTCACCGACCGCGGAGGAGACCAGAAGTTTTGCGTCGGACCTCTGCGCGCACGAAAGTATAGTATTTCTAGATGCAGACGAATGCTTAAATGTTTCGGCGATAGAGTACTTTAACAGAGAGCTACGCTCACCAAATCATGATTATTACATCATTCCCCGAAATGAGTTTATTATTGGAATCCATGATCGCGACGCATACTACTGGCCGGAACACCACACCCGAGCTTATGTCAAGGGCAGTATACGGTTTGTCGACACCATTCACGCCGGCATCGAGCACGTGTCTTCAGCGGAGTGCCGGATCCAAGTCGATAGCGGGATTGCGATCGAACACTTTTCGCATGAAAACGTTTATCAATGGATTGAGAAGGCCAATCGCTATACGTCTATCCCAAATAGACATTTGATGCATGCAAACGAACCCGATTTAATTGAATTTGCCCATGAATGCATCAATCATTGGGTTAAAAAAAGCAGAAATATCAATCTGGATAGTTATCCGGCCGCCGTGGCTATGCTTCGATCAACATATGACCTTATTGATCGGCTTAAATCTTGGGAGCATCAGCACACTCCGGACGGGGCTTTACGCTTCCAGTCCGAGATGGTTCGGCTAAATGATGCCTACGCTGAACTGGGTTTGCTCAAGAGCCGCCAGACAACGGTATCCTTCGACAAGGGAGCGGAGGACAGCGAACTCCTCGGTGCACAGTCTGCCGCCTTGGATCGGGCAAAGACAGCGGCGCTGACGGCGACGGCCGCTCGGGATGGGATCTCCAGGCAACTTGAACAGGTACGTCTTGAGATTACCGAACTGGCCACAAGCCGAGACGATCTGCAGGCTGAGAACGCCATGCTCAAAAGCCAGGTCGCGACCCTTCGTGAAGCGGTTGTAAAGTTGAGTGACGAAGCCGGTGGCCTTCGCGCGATCAATCAACACACAGCTCAGCAACTCGGGGAAGCAAGCCGCGAGCTGCATATATTGCAGACATCAAGCTCCATGCGGCTCACCGCACCGCTCAGGCGTATCGCCCAACGCAATCCCAGCATCGCGCGCAGAGGCATGCGGATCGTGCGTTTGGCATATTGGACAGCCACGATGCGGTTGCCACAACGACTACGCGAGGAACGAAGCGTCCGATTGCTCAACCGGTCTACGATGCGCACAGACCGCAGCCTTAAGAAAGTACAAATACCGTCGTCCTTCGCGGCGCCAGCCTCGGAGACCCCGGTCGTTTCGATCGTCATTCCAACGTATGGTCAAAACGAGTATACACGACTGTGTCTCTATTCGCTCCACGTCAATCCGCCTCGTACACAAGTCGAGATAATTGTAATTGATGATGCCCACCCCGACAATGGAAGCCAAGAGTTAAAACAGTCGATACATGGACCTCTATTCGTCTCTAATGACAAAAATCTCGGCTTTTTGAAGACTTGCAATGCTGCGGCACGTCTCTGCAAGGGCCGTTACATTTTCTTTCTGAACAATGACACCGAGGTCATGTCCGACGCAATCGATGCGCTTGTGGACTTGCTTGATACTGATCCTACAGTGGGCCTCACTGGCTCCAAGCTGATTTATCCGGACGGCACTCTGCAGGAAGCGGGTGGTATTGTCTGGAGCGATGCGTCAGCTTGGAATTTCGGACGCAACAGCGATCCGAAACGGCCGGAGTACAACTATCGGCGAGAGGTCGATTACATTTCTGGGGCCGCAATCATGGTGCGGAAATCGATGTTCGATGAACTTAACGGTTTCGACGAGATCTTTGCGCCAGCATATTACGAAGACACGGACCTGGCCTTCAGAACCCGTGCATATGGACTGCGTGTCGTGTTCGAACCTCGTTCGGTGGTTATCCATCATGAGGGAAAATCACACGGAACCGACGTGTCCTCCGGCGGCAAAGCCTACCAGATACGCAATGCTGTCACGATGAAAGATCGATGGCTGCCGCTGCTATCCAAAGAGCATTATCCCAACGGCCACTCCGTTCTGAGGGCACGCGATCGCGCACGCGGTCGCTCTGTCATCCTCGTTGTCGATCATTACGTCCCAGAACCAGATCGCGATGCCGGATCACGTTCTACGATCGGTGTACTGGGAAGTTTAGTTCAGGCCGGCTGGGACGTGAAGTTTTGGCCGGAGAACCGCGCCTATTCGCCGGAGTATACGCCACGGCTCGAAGCCATGGGTATCGAAACTTTGGATGGACGCTCACCGGAATCACTAGGAAGTTGGCTCGCCTCGAATAGGGACGACATCGATCATGTCATGTTGATGCGGCCGGATACGGCGTCCGCTGCACTTCCTATTATTGCGGCCACAGTCCCGCGAGCACGGCTATCCTACTACGGTCACGACATTCATTTCGAACGTATGCGCCGCGAGGCTGAGCTGACTGGTGATACGCGGTTGATGGCGGCGTCCGATCGCATGGAGCTCCTTGAACGCTCTTTGTGGCGGCAGTTCAATGTTGTCATTTACCTTTCGGAAGAAGAGGTGAGCCTCGTCCGTAAAATCGAGCCGGCGGTGAATGCTGCCAGCATCGTAGGCTTTGCGCGGACCAGGTTCATTGATCGCCAACAACCCACGGTCGGAAGCACGATCCTGTTCGTTGCGGGATTCGCACACCCACCAAATGTGGATGCAGCCAAATATCTCGTCCGAGAGGTGATGCCGATTGTTTGGAATGAGCATCCCCAGGCAAAGCTGGCGCTCGTCGGCTCCAAGCCGACCCAGGAAGTTGTCGCATTCGCCTCCGCAAATGTCATCGTTACTGGATGGGTGAACGACGAAGATCTGCATGCCTGGTACGACCGGGCACGCATCTGCGTCATTCCGCTTCGGTTCGGCGCCGGAGTCAAGGGCAAGGTCGTGGAAGCATTGTGCGAAGGCGTGCCACTCGTAACGACGCAGGTTGGCGCACAGGGCATCAAGGGATTGGATGATATTGCTCCCATCGCCACAAACGCGGCCGAATTTGCAGCAGCCGTCATCAGGCTGCTAACCAATGATGCGGCTTGGTCACAGCAATCTGCTGCTCAGACGTCTTTTGGACGCGCCAATTTCTCGGTTGAAGCCATGCGCACTTCGATATTGAAGGCGATCGAGGATCCAGATGCAGCGCCGAGTGGGCCGAAGAACGATCCCGTTTCTGCACGGCAAGCTATGCTCGCTTTAAATGATGAAAATCAAACCTATAGCAATCGGATTCAAGCGCAGATCGCTCAGCACGCATATGCGCCGATCCACGACTCACCCAAGATTGCAGATTGGGTGAACGGACAGTTCCTCACTCCAATGCTCAGCAAGATTTTTGATGCGACGAGTATCGCCGAAATCTACGCCATTGAGCTCGCCAAGGCTGTAGAACGTACAGGAAGCGACACCATCGTCAGTCTTGGTGCCGGCGACGGCGCACAGGAAATCGCGATCCTACAGGCTGCCGACACACTCGGTCTGCTTCGCTTCCGCATTATATGCCTTGAGCTGTCGCAGATATTAATCGACAGAGGCACGGCTGCGGTCAAAGCGGCTGGGCTTTCAGACCGTCTTACCCTGCATCGCGCGGATCTGAATTCCGAGCTGGCGCTAGTGGACGGACCTTTCGCGGGCTTCATTGCCCATCACTCTCTGCATCACATCGAAGCGCTCGAGACGTTGTTCGATGGAGTTGAGGAGTACATGCATTCTGAAGGGGTCTTCGTCACCTTCGACATGATCGGTCGCAACGGCCATATGCGCTGGCCGGAAGTACTGGGGCCGGTTCGTGACATCTGGCGGAGACTTCCCATCCGCCTTAAGCGCGACCATGGCCAGGGCTGCGACGACTTATGGTTCACGGATTGGGACTGCTCGATCGAAGGATTTGAGGGAGTTCGGGCACAGGACATCCTGCCTCTGCTGAATCGCAAGTTCCGGTTCGAGAGGTTCCTGTCATGGGGCGGCCTGTCGGATGTCTTCATCGATCGGCGGTTTGGGTACAATTTTGACCCTGCCGTGACGGCAGATCTTGAATTCATTAAATCGGTTGTAAATTCAGAAGATCAGTTGATTGCAAGCGGCCGAATTTTTCCGACCCAAATGGCCGCAGTCATGAGAAGTAAACGATCAATAACTGCTCCGGTCAAAGCGATCTTCTTCGGCAATCGGTCACCCGACCTCATGGAACGGCCAGTGACCGGAGTTTTCCCAACACCGACGCTTACTGAGATCGGTATACAGATTCCCTACCCAGAGGCTTCGGCTGTTGAGGCAGAGCGGATCGATCCCGACACCATAGTTCCCTTTGGAACTGGCAAACTCTTCGGACTCGATCTTCTTCGCTGGGGTTGGGATCGGCCTGAAGAGAATTTCGTTTGGGCCTATGGTTCGGAGAGCGCTCTGGAATTGACGGTCGCTGACAATGTCGATCGCCTCTGCTTCGGCACCCTCGGCTATGTGGCCCCAGCCGTTGGCTCGCAGGTACTGACCATCGCCGTGAACGGAAGACTTGCCGCGACGGTCGTGCATACGAAAAGCGGCGAGGGCAAGGACGTCGATGTTCCCCTCAATGGCGCAGGCCATAAAGGTCAGATAATTCTGATCACAATTACCGCATCGCGCCCCCGCCAACCCGATGTTGACGGAGGCGAAGACAAGCGCCCGCTGAGCTTTGGACTGATATCCATGACGGCCCGGCCGGCGCAACGATATCTGTCGCGATGGAGGCGCTCGTGACGAGTGCTGGAAGAGCGGAGGATTTCCTCGATATTGATTCCAAGGAGGCCGGAGATATCCTTGCGGGAACGGCAGGATCGCTATCTTCCTTGTTCGTTGAGGCATTTCGACAAAGCGTAGCAGAACTCCAGAAGCCTGCGATCGGCCGCAACGTGCGGCGCTACTGTGCCGACATCCTGACCAAGGGTTGCTTCGAGGTCGTCTCGCCTCTGACAGGCGAGATAGTGCAGAGCGGCACATCCCTGGTGCTCACCGACAAGACCGTGGTCTTCTCATTTCCCGAAGCGCCGACGCTCTTCATTGGCTCGGGCGATCTCGGACGCGGCTATCCACTGTGTGCCGCTATCGTTCTGGAGCCTCCGGTCTGGATCGAACTCGAACGGACGGATTGGGGTTTCGGACGAAGGCATCTCGAGGAATTCTTCGCGCTTGTCGAGCGACTGGCGTGGCGCCCCTCTACACCGAATGAGCCCCTGCTCATCGTGACGGGCGACTCGAATTTTGCCCATCACGCATGGAATCAACTCTCGCCCTTCCATGATCTAGCGAACGCAGGATGGCGCCTCGGCGACTTTGCCCTCGTTGCGACTCATTTGCCGCTTGGGCCGCTGCATACTTTCTTTCCAGAGATCGAACTGGCTCGACCTGTTCATACGAGCGATTCTCGTCTTTCCGAGTGCAACCGACTTGGACAAACCTGCATCACCCTTGGTGGCGAGCGCTTGCAGATTGGATTAACGAAACGCATTCTTGAGGCCGATCCGCCCCTTTATACCAGTCGTACATGGCATATTAAAGAAAATATTTCTGGGGAAAGAGGCCCTGTTCTTTGGATGAGTGTTCGAACGCGAAACAGGACATTGACAAACCAAGTGGATGTTCTTGTATCTATTGGAGAGGCATTTCTGAGTCTCGCACCAAATGGATCGGTGGTCATTGATGGCCATTCGATATCCGGGGATCAGGAAGCGGAAGGTCATGAAGCGGCAGCGTCAATTGTTGCTCTTGACCTTCAAGTTGCCGATGTCATCGCCGAACGCCTTCGAAAGGGAGGAGCGAAAGCGCGCCATCGCATCTACCTCGCTGTCGGCCTCCCGATCATCGACAGCATCTGGCTCAGCCAGTCGGCGTCTATCTACTTCACGCATCACGGCACCGTTCAACATAAGATTGGCTGGTTCAATGCTACGCCTGGCATGATTCATTGCAATCTTGAGATCCTGGCGACAAGCCCAGCCACCTGGGTAGCAGCCCAGTCTGAAATCGCGATTTGCCCGCAATACATTGCAGCTCATCTTGTCACCGATGCAGCAGAAGGGCCTACAGATCCTTTTGGCGAATTACTGAAGACGAACAATTACACCATAACCAACATAGAGGAGTTAACCAGGACATTTGCGAACTTCACGCTTGAACACATGCCCCCTCAAACAAAACTTGCAAAATCCACGCTATTCTATAACCTTACAAAGCTGATTTCTCGTGGGCGAAGATCTTTACAACGATGGAAGGCGTGACGAAACACATCCGGCAACCAGAGATGTTTTGTCATGACGACGGCGATCGTGCGTGGATGAAGGCGGCCATGAATTACACTCATCGCTATCCGGCTTCACTCAGTCCGAATAGTCACCGCCTCGCTCGTGCGAGTTAGATGTGGTGAATAATATGGATCCGCCAGTAGATATTTTTCTACTTTGTGGCGAAGACATCGATCTCGCGCTGAAATCTTGCCTGCTTTTCGGGCCCGACTTCGTAGCCACGCGATCTGCTTTCGAAATGATAGAGGTCGGCAAAAGGCGTCCAGACATTTTCATATCCTGCTTCACGGACTTTGAGGCAGAAATCTATGTCGTTCAGAGATACGGCCAGTGAAACCTCATCGCCCCCCAACCTCCAGCGCAACAGATCGCCTGACGGCCAAGCAAGCAGCAGTAACCGCGCTTAGATTTTGTACTACGCGCAGCCGCCCAGAATAGCCGAACTTCATCGCGTCGAAACCGCGATAAGGATGGCTGGCGACACCACAAATGCCAATGAAGACACCGGCATGCTGAATGGTGCCATTATCGTAATGTAGCCTTGCGCCAACACATCCGATTTCACGCCTCACTGCGTGCGACACCATTTCGGTCAGCCAATCTCCATTCATAATGGACGTATCATTATTCAGGAAAACGATAATATTTGCCTTCGCGAGAGATATTTCAATATTGTTCATAGCAGAATAGTTAAAAACTGAGTTATATATTCGATAGTTACGCCTTGCGGGCGAATATAATCGTAGAATCGCAAGGTATCGAGGTCAGTCGAGCCATTGTCCACAATGACAAGCTCGTACCGCGGATAGTTAATTCTTTTTCGAATCGACGTAATACATGCCTCAATGAGCTCAGGTTTGGCTTTGTTGGGAATGATGATGCTGACCAGCGGGGCCAGGAAGGGCAGATGATAGCGCACATGCATCATTGGAATGTCGGAGAGAAGAGAAACTTCGGCTCGTCGCCCAGTTCTGCCGAGATGCCCGGCTACGGCCTTCGTCATCGCGTTCATGGCATATGGCTTTGCCGTGCCGCTACTGGCCGCAGACATATTAGGGTCTGAACCGAACCAAGATATTGCTGACGCTGCAGTTTTATGATTCACGTTCGCGGTTTTCAGCATGGAGGCGATGATGGCAGACCTGTTCTGGCTCT
>NZ_LMMS01000006.1:0-102040 GCF_001422345.1 Methylobacterium sp. Leaf93
GAGCACATCCTGCTCGCCCGCCAGGTCGGCGTGCCGGCGCTGGTGGTGTTCCTCAACAAGGTCGACCTCGTCGACGACGAGGAGCTCCTCGAGCTCGTCGAGATGGAGGTGCGCGAGCTCCTCTCCAAGTACGACTTCCCCGGCGACGACATCCCGATCACCAAGGGTTCGGCCAAGGTCGCCCTCGACAACGGCGACAAGGCCGTCGGCCACGACGCCGTGCTGAAGCTGATGGAGTCGGTGGACGCCTACATCCCGCAGCCGGAGCGTCCGATCGACAAGCCGTTCCTGATGCCGATCGAGGACGTGTTCTCGATCTCGGGCCGCGGCACCGTGGTGACGGGCCGCGTCGAGCGCGGCATCGTCAAGGTCGGCGAGACCGTGGAGATCGTCGGCATCCGCGACACCCAGACCACCACGGTCACGGGCGTCGAGATGTTCCGCAAGCTGCTCGACCAGGGCCAGGCCGGCGACAATGTCGGCGTGCTCCTGCGCGGCACCAAGCGCGAGGACGTCGAGCGCGGCCAGGTCGTGTGCAAGCCCGGCTCGGTCAAGCCCCACACCAAGTTCAAGGCCGAGGCCTACATCCTCACCAAGGAGGAGGGCGGCCGCCACACCCCGTTCTTCACCAACTACCGGCCCCAGTTCTACTTCCGCACCACCGACGTGACCGGTGTCTGCGAACTGCCCGAGGGCACCGAGATGGTGATGCCCGGTGACAGCGTCACCATGGACGTCACCCTCATCGTCCCCGTCGCCATGGAAGAGAAGCTCCGCTTCGCCATCCGTGAAGGCGGCCGCACCGTCGGCGCAGGCGTCGTCGCCGCCATCAACGATTAAGTTCGGTACGCNCGTCGCCATGGAAGAGAAGCTCCGCTTCGCCATCCGTGAAGGCGGCCGCACCGTCGGCGCAGGCGTCGTCGCCGCCATCAACGATTAAGTTCGGTACGCTCAGTCTGCTGGGATCGACAGAGGGGCGGGTCCTCGCGCCCGCCCCTTCTTAAGTCCCGCCAAGGTTTCAGGTCATGAACGGTCAGAATATCCGCATTCGCCTCAAGGCGTTCGATCATCGCATCCTCGATGCCTCGACCCGCGAGATCGTGTCGACGGCCAAGCGCACCGGCGCGACCATTCGTGGTCCGATCCCGCTTCCGACGCATATCGAGAAGTTCACCGTCAACCGCTCGCCGCACATCGACAAGAAGTCGCGCGAGCAGTTCGAGATGCGCACCCACAAGCGCGTCCTCGATATCGTCGATCCGACGCCGCAGACCGTGGACGCGCTGATGAAGCTCGACCTCGCCGCCGGCGTGGACGTGGAGATCAAGCTCTAAGTCCCGCGGGGATTTAGAGCTTACCGTAGAATCGCGCGAGGGAGACACCTATGCGCTCAGGCGTCATTGCACAGAAGGTCGGCATGACCCGCATCTTTACGGATGCTGGCGAACATGTCCCCGTGACAGTGCTTAAAATCGATCAATGCCAAGTGGTCGCCCACCGTACCGTCGAGAAGAACGGCTACGTCGCCCTTCAGGTCGGCGTCGGCAAGGCCAAAGTGAAGAACGTGTCGGCAGCCGAGCGCGGCCGTTTCGCGGTCGCCAAGGTCGAGCCCAAGCAGAAGCTCGCCGAGTTCCGCGTGTCCGAGGACGCGCTGATCCCGGTCGGTGCCGAAATCACCGCCGATCACTTCATCCCCGGCCAGTTCGTCGACGTGACGGGCACGACCACGGGTAAGGGCTTCGCCGGTGGTATGAAGCGCTGGAACTTCGGCGGTCTTCGCGCCACCCACGGCGTGTCCATCTCGCACCGTTCGATCGGTTCGACCGGTGGCCGCCAGGACCCGGGCAAGACCTTCAAGAACAAGAAGATGCCCGGTCACATGGGCGTCGATCGGGTCACGACCCAGAACCTGCGCGTCGTGCGCACGGATCCCGAGCGTGGCCTCATCCTCGTCGAAGGCGCCGTTCCCGGTGTCGCCGGCGGCTGGATCCAGATCCGCGACGCGGTGAAGCGCAAGCTCCCCGCCGACGTGCCGCAGCCGGGCAAGTTCCGTGAGAACGGTTCTTCCACTGCTCCCGCCACCGAAGCTCCGGCTCCCGAGGCTCCCGCTTCCGAGGAGAACGCGTGATGAAGCTCGATATCACCACTCTCGACGGCGATGGCGCCGGGTCCATCGACCTGGACGAGACCATCTTCGGTCTCGAGCCCCGCGCCGACCTTCTCCAGCGCATGGTGCGCTGGCAGCTCGCCAAGCGTCAGGCCGGCACCCATGCGGTCAAGAACCGCTCGGACGTCAACCGCACGCGCAAGAAGCTGTACAAGCAGAAGGGCACCGGTAACGCTCGTCACGGCGCCGCCTCCGCTCCGCAGTTCCGCGGTGGTGGACGTGCCTTCGGTCCAGTCGTGCGCAGCCATGCCCACGACCTCCCGAAGAAAGTCCGCGCCCTGGCTCTCCGTCACGCCCTGTCCGCCAAGGTGAAGGCCGAGACCCTCATCATCGTGGACGACGTGACGCTCGCCGACGGCAAGACCAGGAACCTGGTCGAGCGCTTCGAGAAGATGGGTCTGTCCAGCGCGCTGATCATCAGCGGCGCCGAGGTCGACGTGAACTTCGGTCGCGCCGCCCGCAACATCCCGCAGATCGACGTCCTGCCGGTCCAGGGCATCAACGTCTACGACATCCTGCGTCGCGACAAGCTCGTGCTGACGCGCGCAGCGATCGATGCGCTGGAGGCGCGATTCAAATGAGTGCCGATCCGCGCCACTACGACATCATCGTCTCCCCGGTCATCACCGAGAAGGCGACGAACCTCACCGAGCAGAACAAGGTCGTTTTCCGGGTTTCCCCGAAGGCTACCAAGCCGCAGATCAAAGAAGCGGTCGAGAAGCTGTTCGACGTCAAGGTCACGGGCGTGAACACGCTCGTCACCAAGGGCAAGAAGAAGATTTTCCGCGGACTTCGCGGACAGCGTTCGGACGTGAAGAAAGCGATCGTGACCCTTGCCGAGGGTGAAACGATCGACGTCACGACCGGGCTCTGACACGAAAAGCGTTAGGATCAAGCCGATGGCCTTGAAGACATTCAAACCGGTCACGCCGAGCCTTCGCCAGCTCGTGCTCGTCGACCGCCGTGAGCTCTACAAGGGCAAGCCGGTCAAGAAACTCACCGAGGGCAAGTCGTCGTCCGGCGGCCGCAACAACCTCGGTCGCATCACCGTCCGCTTCCGCGGCGGTGGACACAAGCGCACCCTGCGCAACGTCGATTTCAAGCGTCGTGAGCAGCTCGGCGTGGCCGCCACCGTGGAGCGGATCGAGTACGATCCCAACCGCACGGCGTTCATCGCGCTGATCACGTTCCCCGATGGCGTGCAGAGCTACATCCTGGCTCCCCAGCGTCTGTCGCCGGGCGACAAGGTGATCGCCGCCGAGCAGGTCGACATCAAGCCGGGCAATGCCGGCCCGGTGGGCAACATGCCGGTGGGCACGATCGTCCACAACGTCGAGCTGAAGATCGGCAAGGGCGGCGCGATCGCCCGTTCCGCCGGAAACTACGCTCAGATCGTCGGACGCGATCAGGGATACGTCACCCTGCGTCTGAACTCGGGCGAGCAGCGCCTGGTCCACGGCAATTGCTTCGCCAGTGTCGGTGCGGTGTCGAACCCGGACCACATGAACATCTCGCTCGGCAAGGCCGGCCGCAATCGCTGGCTCGGCAAGCGCCCGCACGTTCGCGGCGTTGCCATGAACCCGGTCGATCACCCGCACGGCGGCGGTGAGGGTCGTACCTCGGGCGGCCGTAACCCGGTCACGCCCTGGGGCGTGCCCACCAAGGGGAAGAAGACCCGCTCCAACAAGCGGACCGATGTCTTCATCCTCGCCAGCCGTCACAACCGCAAGAAGTAACCCTCATGGCACGCTCGCTCTGGAAGGGGCCGTTCATCGACGGCTACCTCCTCAAGAAGGCTGAGACCGCTCGCGGATCCAGCCGCAACGAAGTCATCAAGATCTGGAGCCGTCGCTCCACGATCCTGCCGCAGTTCGTCGGGCTCACCTTCGGTGTGCACAACGGACAGAAGCATATCCCGGTCTACGTGTCCGAGGAGATGGTCGGTCACAAGTTCGGCGAGTTCTCGCCGACCCGTACCTTCCACGGCCACGCAGCCGACAAGAAGGCGAAGAGGCGCTGAGATGGGCAAGCAAGCCACCCCCCGCGCGCTCCCCGAGAACGAAGCGAAGGCCGTCGCGCGCATGCTGCGCGTGAGCCCTCAGAAGCTCAATCTCGTTGCGCAACTCATCCGCGGTAAGAAGGTCGAGTCGGCCCTGGCCGACCTGGAGTTCTCCCGCAAGCGGATCGCCCGCGAGGTCAAGAAGTGCCTCGAGAGCGCCATCGCCAATGCCGAGAACAACCATGACCTCGATGTCGACGATCTCGTCGTCTCCGAGGCCTTCGTCGGCAAGGCACTCGTGCTCAAGCGTTTCCACGCTCGTGCCCGTGGCCGCGGCGCCCGCATCCTGAAGCCCTTCGCGAACCTCACCATCGTGGTGCGCGAAGTCCCGACCGCCGAAGCGGCGTGAGGAGGACCTGATGGGCCAGAAAGTCAATCCGATCGGTCTGCGGCTCGGTATCAACCGGACCTGGGACTCCCGCTGGTTCGCCCAGAAGGGTGAATACGCGAAGCTCATGCACGAGGACGTTGCCATCCGCGCCGCCCTCATGAAGCAGCTCAAGCAGGCTGCCGTCTCCAAGATCGTCATCGAGCGTCCGCACCGGAAGTGCCGCGTCACCATCCATTCGGGTCGTCCCGGCGTGGTGATCGGCAAGAAGGGCGCGGATATCGAGAAGCTGCGCAAGCTCGTCGGCACCCTGACCAAGGCCGACGTGACGATCAACATCGTCGAAGTGCGCAAGCCCGAGATCGATGCCACCCTGGTGGCCGATTCGATCGCCCAGCAGCTTGAGCGCCGTGTCGCCTTCCGTCGCGCCATGAAGCGTGCCGTGCAGTCGGCCATGCGTCTCGGTGCCGAAGGCATCCGGATCAACTGCTCGGGTCGTCTCGGCGGCGCTGAGATCGCTCGGCAGGAATGGTACCGCGAAGGTCGCGTCCCGCTGCATACCCTGCGCGCGGATGTCGATTACGGCGTGGCGACCGCCTTCACGACCTACGGGACGTGCGGAATCAAGGTGTGGGTGTTCAAGGGCGAAATCCTTGAGCACGACCCGATGGCGCAGGACAAGCGCGCTCAGGAAGAAGGCGGCCGTTCGGGCGGACGTCGCGAGCGCGATGGCGAGGGTGGCCGCGAACGCGGCCGGCGCGAACACGCTTAAAGCGTGATCGCGTACGCCCATTAGCCATAGAAGGTGTTGAGAGGCTGCCATGTTGCAACCCAAGAAGACCAGGTTTCGTAAGCAGTTCAAGGGTCGCATCCATGGTGCGGCCAAGGGCGGCTTCGACCTCAATTTCGGGACCTTCGGCCTCAAGGCCGTGGAGCCCGAGCGTGTCACCGCACGTCAGATCGAAGCGGCCCGCCGCGCGATCACCCGTGAGATGAAGCGCCAGGGCCGTGTCTGGATCCGGATCTTCCCGGACGTTCCGGTCACGGCGAAGCCCACCGAAGTCCGCATGGGCTCCGGTAAGGGTGCACCCGAGTTCTGGGCTGCCCGCGTGCATCCCGGACGTATCATGTTCGAAGTCGACGGCGTCGCCGAGGATATCGCCAAGGAGGCCCTGCGCCTCGGTGCGGCGAAGCTCCCGATCCGCACGCGCGTCGTTCAGCGCATCGCTGACTAAGGGGAGGGGATCATGAAGTCGTCACAGAGACAGTCGGATCTGGCCGCCCTGTCGCCCGATCAGCTGAACGATGAGCTGCTGAACCTGAAGAAGGAGCAGTTTAACCTGCGCTTTCAGGGCGCCACCGGCCAGCTCGAGAACGTCGCCCGCGTCCGTGAGGTCCGCCGCGATATCGCCCGCGTTCGCACTCTCCAGCGTCAGAAGACGCTGAAGTCCGCGCAGGCTTGAGGAGTACACCATGCCGAAGCGCGTATTGCAGGGCGTCGTCGTCAGCGACAAGGGCGAGAAGACCATCGTCGTGAAGGTGGAGCGTCGCTTCACCCATCCGGTGATGAAGAAGACCGTCCGTCGTTCGAAGAACTACCACGCCCACGACGAGACCAACATCGCCAAGGTCGGCCAGACCGTGTCGATCGAGGAATGCCGTCCGTTCTCGAAAACCAAGACTTGGAAGCTCATCGAAGGTGGCGCAGCCGCCGTGGAATCACCTTCCGCCGAAGCGTGAGACCGATGCAGCTTTGTTAAAGCGGGCGCAGCTTCTGCGCCCGCTTTTTTGCGTCTTGAGCCGACTCGGGAAGAACGAGCGACTCACCGAGGCGCATGGCTTCTAGTCGGTCGCCCCATCCGACTGGTCGAGTGTCATCGAATCAGACGACTTCGACCGCGAAAACTTGCTCAGACCCGCCAAGCATTCAGTTCAGCTCTTCCACGCTCGTCACCAACGGTGCAAATCAGGATTGCTCCCGGCGTCGGAGACGACCGCTCAGGCCTTTCGATGAAGCCCCGTCCTGGATTGCCGTCTGCAGCGCAGCTGCGCGTCTTTGCTCTTGCGCCGCGCTTCCCTCTCTAGTAATAGGCCGGGCTTCGCGACATGCAAAAGGGTGTTCGCACCCTTGGACCGCGGCGACCGCGCCGGCGTTGAGAAATGCCGAATGCGCGGTCCTTCTATATGAGCCGGGGACATCAGATCCCCATCAGACGTCGTCCGCCGGACAATACCGTCCGTGTGCGGAAACCCGTCTGAAACAAGGAAAGGTCACTCTCGTGATCCAGATGCAGACGAATCTGGACGTCGCCGACAATTCTGGTGCGCGTCGCGTGATGTGCATCAAGGTTCTCGGCGGGTCGAAGCGCAAGTATGCCGGAGTCGGCGATATCATCGTCGTCTCGGTGAAGGAGGCCATTCCCCGCGGCCGCGTGAAGAAGGGCGACGTCATGAAAGCCGTCGTCGTTCGCACCGCCAAGGAAGTGAAGCGCGCCGACGGATCCGTGATCCGGTTCGACAAGAACGCCGCTGTCCTGATCAACAATCAGAAAGAGCCGATCGGCACCCGTATCTTCGGACCCGTTCCGCGCGAGTTGCGCGCCCGGAACCACATGAAGATCATCTCGCTCGCTCCGGAGGTGCTGTGATGGCTGCCAAGGTCAAGAAGGGCGACAAGGTCGTCATTCTCACTGGACGCGACAAGGGTCGCTCCGGCGAGGTCATCCAGGTGATGCCGAAGGAAGACCGTGCGCTCGTGCGCGGGGTCAATCTGGTCAAGAAGCACCAGAAGCAGACGCAGAACCAGGAAGGCGGCATCATCTCCAAGGAAGCCGCGATTCATCTGTCCAACATCGCGATCGCCGACCCCAAGGACGGTCAGCCGACGCGCGTTGGTTTCCGCATTCTCGACGACGGCCGCAAGGTCCGGTTCGCCAAGCGCTCGGGGGATCTGATCGATGGCTGAGAAGAACAACGACGCGTACACCCCTCGTCTGCGCAAGCATTACGATGAGGTCGTTCGCCAGAAGCTGATCGAAGAGTTCGGCTACAAGAACCCCATGCAGGTCCCGGTCATCGAGAAGATCGTGATCAACATGGGCGTCGGCGAGTCCACCGCCGATTCCAAGAAGGCCTCCGTCGCCGCCGGCGACCTTGCGCTGATCGCCGGCCAGAAGCCGGTCATCACCAAGGCCCGCAAGGCCATCGCGACCTTCAAGGTCCGCGAAGGGATGCCGATCGGCTGCAAGGTCACCCTGCGCAAGCACCGGATGTACGAGTTCATGGATCGCCTGATCACCATCGCGCTCCCGCGCGTTCGTGACTTCCGCGGCCTGAACCCCCGTTCGTTCGACGGCAACGGCAACTACGCGTTGGGCCTCAAGGAACACCTCGTGTTCCCGGAGATCTCCTACGACAAGGCCGATGCCACCTGGGGCATGGACATCGTGATCCAGACATCGGCTCGCACCGATGCCGAGGCGCGTGCGCTCCTCTCGCAATTCCGATTCCCGTTCCGGCAGTAAGTGCTGAAAAGCGCTTAGACGCGGACACTGGAGAGAGACATGGCAAAGAAAAGCTCAGTCGAGAAGAACAACCACCGCAAGGAACTCGTGAAGCGGTTCGCCGCCAAGCGTAAGGCCCTCCTTGCCACGGCCAACAACGAAGGCCTCGAGATGGAGGAGCGCTTCGAGGCGCGCCTCAAGCTCGCGGAACTGCCCCGCAACTCGTCGGCGACCCGGGTCCGCAACCGTTGCGGCATCACGGGACGTCCCCGCGCTTTCTACCGCAAGATGGGCATCTCGCGCGTGGCGCTTCGGGAACTTGGCAATCGGGGTCTCATCCCCGGTCTGGTCAAGTCGAGCTGGTAAGGAGCAGACACCATGGTCAACGATCCCGTGGGTGATATGCTCACCCGCATCCGCAACGGCCAGATGCGCCGCCGCAACGTCGTTCAGACGCCCGGCTCGCGTCTCCGTGCGAGCGTTCTCGACGTCCTCAAGGCCGAGGGCTACATCCGCGATTACGCCACGACCGATTTCGGCAACGGCCGCACCGAGTTCTCGATCGAGCTCAAGTACTATGACGGCCAGCCCGTCATCCGCTCGATCCAGCGCGTCTCGAAGCCCGGCCGCCGTGTCTATTCGGCCGTGACCGAACTTCCCCGCGTCGCCGATGGCCTCGGCGTCACCATCGTGTCCACCCCGCAGGGCGTCATGGCCGACCACGAGGCGCGTGAGCGCAACGTCGGCGGCGAAGTGCTCTGCAAGGTGTTCTGATCTCGGACTTGGAGGAAAGGCAATGTCTCGCGTAGGCAAGAAGCCCGTTCCCGTCCCGTCCGGTGTGACGGCCACGGTGACCGGTCAGACGGTAACGATGAAGGGCTCCAAGGGTGAGCTCAAATACGTCGTCCCCAATGTGGTGGACGTGAAGTTCGAGGACGGCGCCGTCTCGGTGCTGCCCAAGAACCAGACCAAGGAGGCCCGCTCGCTGTGGGGCACCTCCCGGGCTCAGGTGGCGAACCTCGTCGAGGGCGTCTCCAAGGGGTTCGAGAAGAAGCTCGAGATCACCGGCGTCGGCTATCGTGCCGCCATGGCCGGCAAGGCCCTCAAGCTCTCCCTCGGCTACAGCCACGACATCGAGTACGAGATCCCGGTCGGGATCACGATCGCGGTGCCCAAGCCCACCGAGATCGTCATCTCCGGCATCGACCGGCAGGTGGTGGGACAGGTGGCAGCCGAGATTCGCGATTATCGCGGTCCCGAGCCCTACAAGGGCAAGGGCGTGCGGTACGCGGGTGAGTTCATCTTCCGCAAGGAAGGCAAGAAGAAGTAAGGGCCGGCCATCATGTCACGCAAAATCGATGCACTCGACCGCCGCAAGGCGCGTGTGCGCCGCGCGCTGCGGGCGGCGGCGAATGGACGGCCCCGGCTCTCGGTGTTCCGTTCCTCCAAGCAGATCTACGTCCAGGTCATCGACGACGCCGAGGGCAAGACCCTCGCCGCCGCCTCGACCCTCGACAAGGATCTCCGCTCGGGCCTGAAGACCGGTGCCGATACGGCAGCGGCCGCGGCCGTCGGCAAGCTCGTCGCCGAGCGCGCCAAGGCCGCCGGAGTCACCAAGGTGATCTTCGACCGTTCGGGCTACATCTATCATGGGCGCGTCAAGGCGCTCGCCGACGCCGCCCGTGAGGGTGGCCTCGAGTTCTAAGACAAGGCGGAGAGGGGCGGCGCACGCCGTCCCTTGGACAAGCTATCAAGCGAGCGGGCGCCGCCGCCCGCGTCAGTGAGACAGGATTCAAACATGGCACGTGAACGGGAAGGCGGTGGCCGCGGCCGCCGCGATGAGCGCGAGGAGCGCGACAGCGAATTCGTGGACAAGCTCGTCCACATCAACCGCGTCGCCAAGGTGGTGAAGGGTGGCCGTCGCTTCGGTTTCGCCGCCCTCGTCGTCGTCGGCGATCAGAAGGGTCGTGTCGGATTCGGCCACGGCAAGGCACGCGAAGTGCCGGAAGCGATCCGCAAGGCCACGGAAGCCGCCAAGCGCGGTCTCGTCCGTGTCGCCCTGCGCGAGGGCCGTACCCTCCACCACGACGTCTACGGACGTCACGGCGCCGGCAAAGTGATCCTGCGCGCGGCCCCTCAGGGTACCGGCATCATCGCCGGCGGCCCGATGCGCGCCGTCTTCGAGACGCTGGGCATGCAGGACGTCGTGGCCAAGTCGCTCGGCTCGTCAAACCCCTACAACCTCGTCCGCGCCACTTTCGAGGCGCTGAAGAACGAGGACAGCCCGCGCGCCGTCGCGGCCCGTCGGGGTCTCAAGGTGTCGACGCTTCAAGCTCGCCGTCGCGATGCCGATCCGTCTGACCTGTCCGAAGCCGCAGTCGCTTAAGGGGAGGGTGCAATGGCAACGAAGACTCTCCGCGTCGAGCAGATCGGCTCGCCGATCCGCCGCGAGGGCGACCAGCGTGCGACGCTGATCGGCCTTAAGCTCAACAAGCTGCACCGGGTGGCCACGCTGGAGGATACTCCCTCCGTGCGCGGAATGATCCGCAAGGTGCACCACCTCGTGCGCGTCCTCGACGACGCGGCCTGAGGGAGGGCATCATGAAACTGAACGAAATCCACGATAACGACGGCGCGACCAAGAACCGGATGCGCGTCGGCCGGGGCATCGGCTCCGGCAAGGGCAAGACCGCGGGTCGCGGCGTCAAGGGTCAGAAGGCCCGTACCGGCGTCTCGATCAAGGGCTTCGAGGGCGGCCAGATGCCGCTTCACCGTCGCCTGCCCAAGCGCGGCTTCAACAACCTGTATTCCACGGACCTGAACGAGGTGAATCTCGGTCGCGTCCAACAGGCTGTCGATGCCGGCCGTCTCGACGCATCGGCGGTCGTCACGGTGGAGTCCCTCGTCACGGCCGGAATCATCGCTCGTCCCCGTGACGGCGTGAAACTGCTCGGCGTCGGCGAGCTGACCGCGAAGCTCTCCTTCGAGGTCACCCGCGCGTCGAAGTCGGCGGTCGAAGCTGTCGAGAAGATCGGCGGCACGGTCAACGTCGCTTACGGTGCCGGCATCTCCACCCGCGGCAAGCCTGCCGCGGAATAAGTCTTCCGACGCCGCTGTTGCGTAGCGTCGGGGCAGACTTTAAGTCGAAGCTCTGAGCGGCGGCCCGTGCGACCTGCGCGTGGCCGCCGTTTCAGTTTGTTCGGGGGTGCTTCAACCCCCAATCTGGATCTATCTCAGGAACGGGTGCCATGGCCTCAGCCGCCGAGCAGCTTGCCGCGAACCTCAATTTCGGGGCCATCGCCAAGGCCGACGAGCTCAAGAAGCGCATCTGGTTCACGCTGGGTGCGCTCGTGGTGTTCCGCCTCGGCACCTACATCCCGATTCCCGGCATCGACCCCGAGCAGTTCGCGCGGAACTTCCAGCAGCAAGCCGGCGGCGTCCTCGGGCTGTTCAACATGTTCTCCGGCGGTGCCGTCGAGCGCATGGCGATCTTCGCCCTCAACATCATGCCGTACATCTCGGCCTCCATCATCATTCAGCTACTCACCTCGGTGATCCCGAGCCTCGAGACGCTGAAGAAGGAGGGGGAATCCGGCCGCAAGGTCATCAACCAGTATACCCGCTATCTCACGGTGGTACTGGCGCTGGTGCAGAGTTGGGGCATCGCCTTCGGTCTCCAGAGTTCGAGCGCCGCGATCGATCCGGGTCCGTTCTTCATCCTGTCCACCGTGATCACGCTCACGGGCGGAACCCTGTTCCTAATGTGGATCGGCGAGCAGATCACCTCGCGCGGCATCGGCAACGGTTCCTCCCTCATCATCTTCGCCGGTATCGTCGCCCATCTGCCCACCGCCATCGTGGGTGCGCTCGAACTGAGCCGGACCGGTGCGTTGTCCGCCGCCGTGATCCTCGGCGTCGGCCTCGCGGCCATCGTCCTGGTCTACTTCATCGTGTTCATGGAGCGGGCCCAGCGCCGGCTTCTCATCAACTACCCCAAGCGCCAAGTCGGCAACCGCATGTACGAAGGCCAGACCTCGTTCCTGCCGCTGAAGCTGAACACCGCCGGCGTGATCCCGCCGATCTTCGCCTCGTCGCTGCTCCTGCTGCCCGCCACCGTGGCGAGCTTCTCGGCCAATAACGGCGGCACCGGGGTGCTGGCCACGATCACGACCTATCTCGGCCACGGCCGGCCGCTCTACATGGTTCTCTACGCGGCGCTGATCATCTTCTTCGCGTTCTTCTACACGGCGGTCGTCTTCAATCCGCAGGAGACGGCGGACAACCTGAAGAAGCAGGGCGGCTTCATCCCCGGCATCCGTCCGGGCGAGCGGACCGCCGCCTTCATCGACAAGGTGCTGACGCGGATCACGCTGATCGGCGCCCTGTATTTGACTTTTGTCTGCCTTGTGCCGGAGATCCTGGCCTCCTACGCATCGGCGAGCCTCGGATTCGGCGGCACCTCGCTTCTCATCGTCGTCTCGGTGACGATGGATACGGTGGCCCAGGTCCATGGACATCTGATGGCCCACCAGTATGAGGGCCTCGTGAAGAAGGCGAAGCTGCGTGGTGCCACACGGCGCCGCTGAGGCGCCCGAGACGACGCCGAACGACCAGGACGATGCCGGCAGGCATCGTCTTCTCCGTGCCCTGAACGCCTGAACCACAACGCCCGAAGCGGCCACCGGACGAGGACAACGACGCTATGCGGATCATTCTGCTCGGACCACCTGGAGCCGGTAAGGGTACCCAGTCGGCCCGGATCGTCGAGCGTTTCGGCATTCCGCAGCTTTCCACGGGTGACATGCTGCGCGCGGCCGTGGCCGCCGGTACCCCCGTCGGCCTCGAAGCGAAGTCGATCATGGAGAGCGGTGGCCTGGTTCCGGATTCCGTCGTGGTTGGAATCGTCGCCGACCGGATCGAGGAGGCGGATGCCCGCCCCGGCTTCATCCTCGACGGGTTCCCCCGCACGGTCGAGCAGGCCGCGGCCCTGGACAGGATGCTGGCCGAGAAGAACCTGTCGCTGGACACGGTCGTCGAATTCGCGGTGAACGAGGAGATCCTCGTCGGGCGCATCGCCAAGCGCGCCGCCGAGACCGCCGCACGCGGCGAGCCCGTCCGCAAGGACGACACGCCCGAAGTGTTCAAGACGCGCCTCGCGGCCTTCCGCGCGCAGACGGCGCCGCTATCCGCCTATTATGCGAGCCTCGGCATGCTTCGGACCGTCGACGGTATGAAGCCGGTGGACGAGGTGACGAACGAGGTGATGGCTCTCCTCGAACCTCTGGCCAGCACCACCGCATCCTGAAATCGTCGACTCGGTGGTCGTTGACAATGTCGTCGGGTCGCGCTAGCAGGCCCTTATTCGTCCATGCGTGATGGGTCTGGAGTGCCTTCCTTCAAGAGGCGCTGCGGGCCGATTTGTCGTTATGGGCGGCGCGCAGGGGCCGGCCTCCACCGGACGCGCGTGACACAGCAGGGCCGGACCGTTGCGTCCGAGCGCCCAATGGAGTGAGACCTTGGCCCGTATCGCAGGCGTCAACATCCCGACCAAC
Source organism: Methylobacterium sp. Leaf93 (assembly GCF_001422345.1). Taxonomy (NCBI): domain Bacteria; kingdom Pseudomonadati; phylum Pseudomonadota; class Alphaproteobacteria; order Hyphomicrobiales; family Methylobacteriaceae; genus Methylobacterium; species Methylobacterium sp. Leaf93. Next base: position 13,610 of record NZ_LMMS01000006.1, read on the forward strand.
AAGCGCGTCGTCATCGCGCTCCAGTACATCCACGGCATCGGCGCGAAGAAGGCCGAAGAGATCACCGGCAAGGTCGGCATCCCCGCCGAGCGCCGTGTGAACCAGCTGACCGACGCCGAGGTGCTGTCGATCCGCGAGACGATCGACCGCGACTACATCGTCGAGGGCGATCTGCGCCGTGAAGTGTCGATGAACATCAAGCGTCTGATGGACCTCGGCTGCTACCGTGGCCTGCGTCACCGCCGCAATCTGCCCGTGCGTGGTCAGCGTACGCATACCAATGCGCGCACCCGCAAGGGCAAGTCGAAGCCGATCGCCGGCAAGAAGAAGTAATTTTGTAAGATTGGGAGGCAGCTTTTCGCTCTGCCTCCCTGCTGTCGCGCTGGGTGGCCCGCTATCGGCATCCCGTATGGCGGCTCGGTCATCCAGAACCGCGCCGCCGACACCGCAAGAATCCCGAGCGCCTGGAATGACGGGCGCGCCTGAAGGACGAGACGAGAGACAATGGCCAAGGAAGCAACCCGTATTCGCCGCCGCGAACGCAAGAACATCGTGTCGGGCGTCGCCCATGTGAACGCGTCGTTCAACAACACGATGATCACCATCACCGACGCGCAGGGCAACACGATCTCCTGGTCGTCCGCTGGCGCCATGGGCTTCAAGGGCTCGCGTAAGTCGACCCCTTACGCCGCTCAGGTCGCCGCCGAGGACGCGGCCCGCAAGGCCTCCGAGCACGGCATGCGCACCCTCGAGGTCGAAGTGTCCGGTCCCGGTTCGGGCCGTGAGTCGGCCCTCCGTGCGCTGCAGGCCGCCGGCTTCACCGTGACCTCCATCCGCGACGTGACGTCGATCCCGCATAACGGCTGCCGTCCGCGCAAGCGTCGGCGCGTCTAATACCGGTTCGTTGCTCGGCCCTTTGGTGTAAAAGCGGAGAAACGTGTGCCCGATGCCGTGAAGGCGCTCCCCGGCGTTCTACGCTGGAGCCTTGGCGATCTGACCGTCACCGTTCTGAATGACGGTTACCTTCAAGGCTCCCTCGATCTCGTCACCGGGATCGGGTCGGACGAGGCCGGTTCGCTTCAGGCGGCCGGTTTTCGCGCGCAAGCCCCTCGGATCACGCTCAACGCCTACCTGATCGAGACGCCCGGCCGGAAGCCGATCCTCATCGATTCGGGCATGGGCCATTTCGGCGGCGAGACGCTCGGTCGCGTTCCGGCCGCGCTTGCCGCGACGGGGGTCAGCCCGGACGACATCGAGACGGTGCTGCTCACGCATCTCCATCCCGATCATGCCGGTGGCTTGATCCACCAGGACGGTTCGGCGGCCTATCCCAACGCGGAACTCGTCCTGCATCGGGCCGAGAGCGCTCATTGGCTGGCGGACGATGCGATCTCACGGGCTCCCGAGGGAGCCCGGCCGTATTTCGAGAACGCGCAGAAGGCGGTGGCCCCCTATGGCGGTCGCGTGCGGACGATGACCGACGGGGAAGTCCTTCCGGGCATCACGGCGGTTCCCTTGCCGGGGCATACGCCGGGTCACACCGGCTTTCGCATCGTGTCGGGCGCGGCGACCCTCCTGATGTGGGCGGATATCGTCCATCTGCCGGCGATCCAGTTCAAGCGTCCGGAGGCCACGATGGTCTTCGACGTCGATCCGGATCAGGCGAGAGCGGTGCGCAAGCGGATGCTGGACGAGGTCTCGAGCGAGAGAACCTTCGTCACCGGCGGCCATCTGGAATTCCCGGCGCTCGGTTACGTGGCGCGGGAGGGCGGGGCATACAGCTTCGTCCCGGAACTCTGGGTCGCGGCCCACTAACCGCCCGCTGCGTCGCGGGTACATGATTTTCGAGACCGAGCCGTGCAAGGCGATGCGCGGGAAGGGCTCAAGGACCGACCACTGCAGTGGCTCGTGTCGGAAGTGCGAGAGGTAGGACCGTGGTCATACAGAAGAACTGGCAAGAGCTCATCAAGCCGAACAAGCTCCAGGTTTCGGCCGGGCATGACCCCAAGCGGGTCGCCACCGTCGTCGCCGAGCCTCTCGAGCGCGGCTTCGGCACCACCCTCGGCAACTCCCTGCGCCGGGTTCTCCTGTCGTCGCTCCAGGGCGCGGCCGTGACCTCGGTCCAGATCGACGGCGTGCTGCACGAATTCTCGTCGATCCCCGGCGTGCGTGAGGATGTCACCGACATCGTCCTCAACATCAAGACCATCGCGATCCGGTCGCAGACCGAAGCGCCCAAGCGCCTCACCCTGCGCAAGACCGGTCCAGGCACCGTCACCGCCGGCGACATCGCCGCCGTCGGCGATATCCAGATCCTCAATCCCGAACTCGTCATCTGCACCCTCGACGATGGTGCCGAGATCCGGATGGAATTCACCGTCGCGACCGGCAAGGGCTACGTCCCGGCCGAGCGCAACCGTCCCGAGGACGCGCCGATTGGCCTGATCCCGGTGGACGCCCTGTTCTCGCCGGTCACCAAGGTGTCCTACCGCATCGAGACCACCCGCGAGGGCCAGGATCTCGACAAGGACAAGCTGACGATGACCATCGAGACCAACGGCGCCGTGTCGCCGGAGGACGCGCTGGCCTATGCCGCGCGCATCCTCCAGGACCAGCTCCAGGTGTTCGTGAACTTCGAGGAACCCCGCAAGGAAGAGGCGCAGCCGCTCGCGCCGCAGCTCCCCTTCAATCCGGCCCTGCTCAAGAAGGTCGACGAGCTCGAACTGTCGGTCCGTTCGGCGAACTGCCTGAAGAACGACAACATCGTCTATATCGGCGACCTCATCCAGAAGTCCGAGGGCGAGATGCTGCGCACCCCGAACTTCGGCCGCAAGTCGCTCAACGAGATCAAGGAAGTCCTGGCCGCGATGGGTCTCCACCTCGGCATGGACATCCCCGGCTGGCCGCCGGAGAACATCGAAGACCTCGCCAAGCGCTTCGAAGAGCACTACTGAGGCGGAGTCGGAGCCGCCTCGGGCTTAACCTTACGGGCGCATCCCGGCGCCGTTTGTTTGGTCGACCTGTCGCGGGTTCGCGCAAGCGCGAACTCCCAATGAATCCCGCCGCGGGGTCATGCGGAATGAACAGCCCCGATCATGGGGCGCTCGGCCGTACCGTGGCACGGCGGCCAGATAAGCAAGGAACAGCCAGATGCGTCATGGATTTCGCGGTCGCCGCTTCAACCGCACCACCGAACACCGCAAGGCGATGTTCGCCAACATGTCCGCCGCGCTGATCAAGCACGAGCAGATCATCACCACGCTCCCGAAGGCCAAGGATCTGCGTCCGGTCATCGAGAAGCTGATCACGCTGGGCAAGATCGACAGCCTGCATACGCGCCGCCTCGCCATGTCGCAGATCCGCGACGAGGCCATGGTTCGCAAGCTCTTCGCCGTCCTCGGCCCGCGCTACAACGCCCGTCCGGGCGGCTACTGCCGCATCATGAAGGCCGGCTTCCGCTACGGCGACAACGCTCCGCTCGCCGTGATCGAGTTCGTTGACCGCGACGTGGATGCCCGTGGCCTGGATTCGGGTCCGTCGCAGGTCTCCGACGCGGCGTAAGCCTCAACTTCCCTCTCTGACGGCGAAAAGGCGGCCCTACGGCCGCCTTTTTTCTTGTCCGCGTCACCCCGGACCACCGGCTCGGTCCCCCGCACGAAACGTCCCGAGCGGAGGCAAGGGGGCTCACTCTGCGGCGACGAGCATCCCCGACACCAGAGCGGCGAGATCGGCCGATTCGAAGGGCTTGCGCAGAACCGGCAGGTCCTCGGGGATCGGGATCGCCTCGGCATGGCCGGTCACGATGAGGATCGGGACGGTCGACCAGCGCCGCCGCACGATCTCCGCGAGTTCGACGCCCGTCATTCCCGGCATGGCGAGGTCCGCCACGATGAGGTCGAAGGAGGAGCGCTCCAACAGGGCCACCGCCGCCGCCCCGTCCGCCGCTTCGGTCTCGGTGTAGCCAAAAGTGTTGAGGAAGGAGGCGGTGACGTGCCGGACTTCGGCATCGTCGTCCACCACGAGGATACGCGCCGGGCTCACGGCGCGTGTCGCCGCCACTGCGGCGAGCGGTGGTCTCTCCTCGGCGAGGTCCGCGCGAGGGAGAAACAACTCGACCGTCGTGCCCTTCTCGACTTCGCTCGTGATGCGCAGTTTGCCCTGCGACTGCTGGGTGAGGCCGAACACCATGGCGAGGCCGAGGCCGGTGCCCTGGCCCACCGACTTGGTGGTGAAGAACGGTTCGCAGACCCGTGCCAGGATCTCGGGCGGGATGCCCATGCCCGAATCCGTGATGGTCACGGTGACGTAGTCGCCAGCCGTCAGGTCGGGATCGTCGGTCACTGTCACCGCGCCGGTGGCGATCGCGATCGATCCGCCGTCCGGCATGGCGTCACGCGCGTTGATGCAGAGGTTGAGGATAGCGAGTTCGAGCTGGTCGGGATCGACCCGCGCCGCCGGATGGGCGGCATCGAGGTTGGTGGTGACGCTGACGAGCCCGCCGAGGCTCCCGCCGAGCAGCACGTCCATCCCGGCGACGAGGGCATTCACGTCGACCGATCGGGGCCGCAGGTCGCGCGCCCGGCTGAAGCTGAGGAGGCGCTTCGTCAACGAGGCACCACGTTGGGCGGCCTGCGTCGCGTTGGTGACCAGGCGTTGGACCCGCGGCTGATCGACGATCTTGGGGCCGACCAGTTCGAGGCTGCCCAGGATCGCGGTGAGAAGGTTGTTGAAGTCGTGGGCGATTCCGCCGGCGAGGGTCCCGAGTGCCTGCATCTTGTCCGACTGGCGCAGGCGCGCCTCCAGGTTCTTCTGCTCGGTGACGTCCCGCTCGATGGTGGCGAGGTGGGTGATAGCGCCGGCGGTCCCGCGGATCGGCACGCGGGTGACGTGGCTCCAGCGCTCGGCGCCGACAGGTCCCTCGGCGGACACCGTCTCGGAGATGCTTCCGCTCGCGATGGCGGCGCGGTCGGCTTCGCGCGCGGTGCTCTCACCGTTCGGCCTGCCTTCGATCTCCTCCCTGGTGCGTCCGAGGCACTCGGCGACGGTGTGGCCGAGTCGACCGGCCTTGCGCGCGTTGAGGCGGACGAAGCGCCCGTCCTTGTCCTTGAACGCGATGGCGTCTTCCGCATTGTCGAGGAGCCCGAGCAGCAGGGCGCGCTCGGTGGCGAGTTCGCGGGCGAGGCTGTGGCGCTCGAAGGCCTGACGGACGGTGGAGCGCAGCAGGACGGGGTCCCACGGCTTGGTGACGTAACCGGTGATGCCACCCCGGTTGAGCGCGGCGACGACGGCGCTCATATCGGCATAGCCGGTGAGCAGGATCGTCTGCGCGTCGTGGAACGCCCGGGCCTCGGCCAGCATGACGTCGCCGGTCATGCCGGGCATCCGCTGATCGGAGAGGATGACGGCGATGTCCGGGCTCGCCCTGAGGATATCGAGGGCCTCGGACGGCTTCGTCGTGGTGATGACCGTGTAATCGTCCTCGAACAGGTCTTCGAGGGCGATCAGGATGTCCGGCTCGTCATCGACGGCGAGGATCGTGCCTTTGACCATGTCTACGCTGCCTGCCGCGGAATGCCGATCACGAAACAGGCTCCCCCCCCTTCGGCGGTCTCCACGCTGAGCGAGCCGCTATGCGCCTGTACCACGCTGTATGCAATCGCCAGCCCAAGACCCGTTCCCGCGCCCACGGGCTTCGTGGTGAAGAAGGGCTCGAAGATCTTTTCCCGCAGGGTCTCGGGAATGCCGGGCCCGGTATCGCTGATACGGATCACGTCCGTCTCGGGCAATTCCTGGGTGACGATGGAGATGGTGCCGGATTCCGGCATGGCATCGGCGGCATTGCCGAGGATGTTCATGACGACCTGATTGAGAAGGGCGGGGGTGCAGTGGATCTCGGGCCGGCCCGAGAAGTCGCGTTCGACGGTAATCCGCGTCCCGAGCTTGTGCTGGATCAGGGCGAGCACCGTCTCGATCGATTCGGGAACGTTGACGAGGGTGCGCTCGCCTTCGTCGAGGCGCGAGAACTTGCGCAGGTTCAGGACGAGATCCTGGATGCGCGTGAGGCCCATCCGCATGGAGCCGACGCGGTCGCGGCACTTGGCGAGCGACCGGTGCGAGGCGAGCTCCGCCTCGGATTCTGCGATCTCGCCGAGCAGGCGCTCGACCGTGCCCTGATGCGCCAGGATGAAGGCGAGGGGATTGTTGATCTCATGGGCGATGCCGGCGACGAGTTCGCCGAGGGACGCCATCTTGGCGGCCTGGACCAGCTTGGCCTGGGCATCCGTGAGCTTGCGGTTGGCGGTGGCGAGATCCTGATTGGCCTGTTCGAGGGCACCCGCCAGGGCGGCACGCGCCTCGGCCGCCTCGGCCTCGGCCCTTGCGCGTTCGAGAGCGCGCTCGCGGGCGCCGAACTCGCTGGCGATGCGGCGGTCGTCTTCTTCCAGAAGCTTGCGCCGGACGAGGCCCCTGACGCGGATGACGAGGACTTCGCCGTCGGCCTTCGAGACCACGTCGTCGGCCCCGGCCGCATAGGCTTCCACCAGGAAATCCTTGGCCGGGGCGCTGCCGGCGATGCCGACGAGGTGGAAGGTCGGCGCGCCGGCCTCCCGTGCCTCAATCCCCGCCGCCCGGCGCCGGTCGATGGCCCTGCACAAAGCGAGGCCGTCATAGGCGGGGCCGAGGAGGTCGATGGTCACGCAATCGAAGGCGGCATCGGCCTCTTCGAGGGCGGCGAGGGCGGCGTCGTGGGTGGCGGCGGTACGGACCTCGTGGCCCTCATGGGCGAGAAGGCCGGCAAGGAAGGTCCGATAGGTGGCGCTGCCGTCGACCACGAGGACGCGGCCGCGCCGGAACGCCGAGACGCCCGGACCGTCGCCGGACGCACCGCCCCCCTGGCGCTCGCGCAGAAGGGCGCGGATGCGCAGGATCAGGATGTCCCGGTCGGCGGATTTCGCCACATAGGCGTCGGCGCCGCTCTCCAGTCCCTGGCGTTCGCCGTCGCGGGCGCCGGTGAGCATCAGCAGGGGCAAAGCGCGGGTACGCAGGGAGAGGCGAAGCTGGCGAGTGAACTCGTCGCCGTTCATTCCCGGCAGGTGATGATCGGCCACGACGAGATCGGGCAGGCGGGTGTTGAGATGGTCGAGGGCCATCTCCGCCGTGGGGCAGCGCTCCACCGAGAAACCGTGGCTCTCCAGGAGCAGGCGCAGTTCCAGCGCCTGCGTCTCGGAATCCTCGACGAGCAGGATCCGAGGCCGGGGGACGGTACCGTCGGGAGTGCCGATCCCGCTCATGCGAAGGGGTCCTTCGCCGCGAAACCGGGCAAAGCGAGGCGGACAAGATGGGGGGCGACCTGGTCGAGGGGGAGGATCGCGGAGGCGCCCGAGAGGCGGATCGCCGCCGCCGGCATGCCGAACACGACGGCGGTGCTCTCGTGCTCGGCCACGGTCTGGGCACCGGCCTGGCGCATGGCGAGGAGGCCCGTGGCGCCATCCTCGCCCATGCCGGTGAGAAGCACGCCGATGCCGCGTGCGCCGGCATGGCGGGCCACCGACGAGAACAGGACGGTGGCGGCCGGGCGCTGGCCCCCGACAGGCGCCGCATCCAGGAGGCGAAGGTGTCCGCCGGGCGCCCATTCGAGGTGCCGGTCGCCTGGCGCCACGTAGACATGTCCGGCCTCGGCCCGCTCGCCATCGGCGGCGAGCCTGACTGGGAGGGAGACGACGCCGTTCAGCCAGGAGGCGAAGCCCTCCATGAAGGCCGGCCCCATATGCTGGACCACGAGGACGGGAAGCGGGAACCCGTCGGGCAGCCCGCCGATGACGCGGGCGAGGGCAGGCGGGCCGCCAGTGGAGGCGGCGATCGCCAGGACGCTGGCGGCGTTCGAGGCGGCCGGGGGCGCGGCGAGGTCGGACGGCGACAGGGGCGCGCCGCGGCGCCCGGCCCATTCCGAACCGATCGGCCGACGCCGGATCACCGGCACCTCGGCCATGATGCGCAGCTGCGTGCAGATTTCTGAAGAGACGGCATCGTAGCCGGCATGCGTCGTCGCCACCGGCTTTTCCACCACGGAGAGCGCGCCGGCGCGTAGCGCGTTCATGGAGATGCGCAGGGAGGAATCCTCCACCGAATCCGCGATGACGACGATGGGTGTCGGCTGCTCGGCCATGATCCGGCGCGTGGTCTCCAGGCCATCGATGCCGGGGAGACGAATATCCATTGAGATGACGTCGGGACGGGTATTGGGGAGCACCGCGAGGGCCTCCTCGCCGGACGCGACGGCGGCCACCACTTCGAGGCGCGGGTCGCGGCCGACGATGTGGCGCAGGAGCTCGCGGACCACGAGGGAATCCTCCACCAGCATCACGCGCACGGGGGGGCCCCGCCTCGCCGCCGGAGGGGTCTCGATCGGTGTCTGCTCGGCGTCACTCACAACAATTGCCCGATCGTGTCGAGAAGCTGGCGCTGGTCGAACGTCTGTTTCGTCAGATAGGCGTCGGCGCCGAGAGAGAGCCCCCGTGCGACATCGTCGGCATCCCCCCGTGAGGTCATCAGGATCAGGGGAAGGCGGGCGAACGCCTCGTCCGCCCGCAAGGCCTTCAGCAGCCCGAACCCGTCGAGGCGCGGCATCTCCACGTCGGCCACGACCAGATCCACGCGTTCGATGCCGGCGCGAAGGCGGTCGAGGGCATCCTGCCCGTCGACGCAAACGACGACGCGGTAGCCCGCCGATTCCAAGATGCCCTTCTCCAAGGTTCGCGTGGTGATGGAATCGTCGACCACCAGGATCGTCGAACGTCGCGGGAGCGCGGCTGTTCCGGAGGGTTCGTCGATGGGTTCCGGCGCGGCATGGCTCGTCTCGCCCGCCCGGGCGGCCAGACCGTCGGGATCGAGGACGAGGACCGGCGTATCGCCCCCCAGGACGACGGTGCCCGAGATCAGGCGCGGATCGGCGCCGATGGGCGGTGCCGGCAGGACGAGAAGGTTGCGGACATCGCGCAGGGCATCGATCCGCATCGCCCAGGACCGGCCGCCCGCGCGCATCAGCACCGCCGTCACCGGGCGGCCCTCGCTCGGACGGTTGTCCTCGCCCGCCACCCCGATGAGGCCCGCCAGATCCACCAGGGGCAGAGACAGGTCCTCGCCGCCCTCCCTCGGCAGGCGCACCATGGTCCGGCCCATCACAGAGCAGAGGCTCGACCTGTCGAGGCGCAGGAGGCGCTCCACGCTGGCGCTCGGCAGGGCGAAGATCGAGGCGCCGACATCCACCAGCAACAGGGTCCGCCGCGCCGCCGACAACGGCAGATGCATGATCAGCGACGTCCCGGCCGGGACACGCGGTTCGAGCCGGACGCTGCCGCCGAGACGCCGGACCGTGTCGGCGACGACGGACAGACCGATGCCCCGCCCGGACAGGGTGTCGATGGCGGCGGCGGTGGAGAAGCCGGGTTCGAACACCAGGGCGAGGAAGGAATCGGGATCGCCGTCGGCGGCACCGATCAGGCCGCGCGCCCGCGCCGTCGCCTCGATGGCGCGTAGGTCAGGCCCGCGCCCGTCGTCATGGATGCCGATGACCAGGCGGCCGCCGCGCACGGCGACATCGAGGGTGATCGAGAGTTCGGGGGGCTTGCCCCGGCGTTCACGCTGCTCGGGCGGCTCCGCGCCATGGCTGAGGGCATTGCGCAGGGCGTGGAGGACCGGGTCCTTCAACGATTGAAGCATGGCGCGGTCGACGGGGAGGTCGAGACCGCGCGTCACCACGTCGATCTCCCGGCCGGCCTCGCGCGCCATGTCGCGCAGCGCCCGCGGAAACGCGCCGAACACGGTCTCCGCCGGTACGAGAGCCAGGCGCTCGGCCTCGCGTCCGATCCGGGCGGAGGCGGCATCCGCCGCGGCGATGGCGCCGGTGCGGATCCGGGCGAGCAGCGCAGCATCGCGGGCGAGGGCGAGGAGCGCCGTCTCGAAACCGCGCAACTCCGCCCTGATGGCGTCGAGGCCGGACGCATCCGCCGCGGACTCGGATCGGCCCTTGCCGCTACGGGCTTCGCCGCCGCGAAGGGTCTCGGCCCGGCGGCCGAGGGCGGCAGCGTCCCTCTGGAGCTTCGCCAGCCCCTCGGCCAACACGGATTCGGCACCGAGCGCACTGGTCAGCTCATGCGAGGCCCGCGTCAACGCCTCCACCGCGTCGGCGGGCACGCGCAGGAGCGTGCCCGCATCGACGGTGGGTTCGGTCGGGATCGGCGCAGGCTTCTGCGGCGGCGATGGCGCCGGGATGCCGCCCGCCGGAGAATCCGGCCGGGCCGGCGGCGGCTCGGCGGGAACCGGGGAGGGGCCGGCAAGGCAGCGATCGAGAGACGCGAGCGCATCGGCCGGCATGGCCGGGTCCGCTTGGCCCTTGAGAGCCGCGACATAGGCCTCGATCCGGTCCAGGGCGAGGTGGACGGCCCCTGTCGCCTCGCGGTCGAGGGCGGCGTCGCCCGCGACGATTCGCTCGAACAAGGTCTCAAGGCGATGGGCCACGGCCTCGACCTTCGGCAGGTCCACCGCCCGCGAGGCGCCCTTCAGGCTGTGCGCCCGGCGGAAGACGTCGTTCCAGTCGGGAGGGACGTTCCCGGCCGCACCGGCCAAGGAAACGTGGGCTAAGGAGACATGGGCCAAGGCGGCGCGGATCGCATCGATATGCTCGCGATGTTCGACCTCGAAGGCCGCGAGGAGCTGCTGGCGGATATCCATCGGTCGGTTGCGCCCGGCCTCTCCCGTCAGTGCCGGTATCGGTCGGCGAGGGTCAGGAGCGCCTGGGCGAGTTCGGTGAGATTGGCGGAGGCCGCCTCGACCTCGCGGGTCCCGGCGGCGGTCTGCTGGCTCGCCTGCCGGATGTTCTGGAGGGCGCCCATCACCTGCTCGATGCCGAGCTGCTGCTGGTTGGTGGAGGCGACGATCTGCTGGAAGGTCTGGACGCTCTCCTCCACCTTGGCGGTGATCTCCTCGATGGTCCGCTGGGTCGTGTCCGAGCGGGCCTTGCCGGTCATGGTGCGCTTGACCGCCTCCTCGGTGAGCATGACCGAGGTGTTGATGCCCCGCTGGATCTCCGAGAGGATGGTGCGCACCTGCGCGGTGGCCGCCTTGGCCTGATCGGCGAGCAGCTTCATCTCCGAGGCGACGACGGCGAAGCTCCGGCCGCTCTCGCCCGCCGCCGCCGCCTCGATCGCCGCGTTGAGCGCCAGCAGGTGGGTGCGCTCCGAGATGTCGTTGACGGTGGTGATGATCTCGCCGATCGCCTGGGTCTTCTCGCTCAGCGAGACGATGTTGCCGGCCACCGCCTCCGCCTGCTCGCGGATGGCGTCCATGGCCTTGGCCGTATCGGCCACGGCCCGCAGGCCGGCCCGCGAGATCTGCGCGGTGGATTGGGCGGTGGCGATCACCTCGCTCGCCCGCTTGCCGATCTGGGCGCCGGAATGGGTGATCTCGTCGACCGTGGCGGCGGTCTCCTGCACGGCCGCGAACTGCTCCTCGACGCTGGCCGCCTGTTCCTGGGCGGAGGCGCGGATCTCGGCGGCGGCGGCATTGAGGTCGGAGGTGGCCGCCCGGTTGGTGCGGGCGAGGTCGGCGAGGCCGGAGACCATGGTGTTCAGGGTCGATGCCAGGCGGCCGATCTCGTCGGAGCCGGTGCGCGGGAGCGTCCGCGTCAGGTCGCCCGACCCCACATGCTCGGCGAAGGCCATGACCTCTTCGAGGGGCTTGACCACGCCCCGGCGGATGAGGCCCGTGACCACGATGCTCAGAACGACGCAGAGCGCGAGGATGAGGCCGATGGAGACGAGGCTGCGCTCGTAGATGTCGCTGGAGCGGCGCTGGCCCGCATCGATTCCCTGGTCGAGCAGGTCGCGGGTGCGGTCGAGATCGCGCAGGAACTCGTCCTGGATGCGGTTGAGATCGTCGTTGCGGGCTTCCACCCCCTCGACGTCCTTGGCCAGGATGGCGGCGAGTTGCACCTCGCTGGCGGTGCGCAGCTTCCGGAAATCCGCCGCGGCGGCGCTGGCGGCCTCGCCGAGCCGCTTCCAGATCGCCGAGCGCTCGGGAGAGGGGGCCGTGGCGCCATAACCGTCGGCGGTGCGGATGGTGTCGACCAGGATCGCTTCCGCCTCGGACGCCACGCGGCGCCAGGTATCGACGTTCGCGGCGATCTCGCCATCGGGGCGGTTGCGCATCAAAGCCGCGATGACGCCGTTGCGGCGAAGGCTGCCGAGGTCGCGCGACTTGTTGCCGAGATCGTCGAGCTTGCGCGCGATGGTCAGGTCGCGCGTGACGATCGTCGCGGTATTGTCGCGGACGGCTCCGATCTGGCCCAGCGCGTAGACGCCGAGCCCCACCATCACCAGGGTGATGGCGACGAAGCCGATGAGGATCCGTTTTCCGATCGAGATCGACACGCTGGGCGACGCTCCGAAACCGCTCGACGGGAAAGGCTCCGGGGGAGCCTTGCCGTCAGCCTTGAGGCAGGTATCGCCGCAGGAGACGCGGCAGATCGATGACGACGAAGCCGACCTCTCCGCCCTGATGGGCGGCCTCCGGGCCGGGAGCCGGTGCATAGCCCGAAACCGCATCCGCACCAAAGCCGCCCGTGAGAACCGGTTCGGTCGTGAGCGCGCCGTCCACGTCCGCGACGGCGAGAACCCGGTCGACGGCGAGGGCCACGGGGGCGATGCCGCCGCGCAGGACGAGGATGTGGCCCGTCGCCGTCGAGGACTCGGCCCGCGAAGAATCCGCCCGTGAAGAATCCGCCCGCGAGGGAAGCGGACGCGAGAGGGCGCCCGCGAGGCTGAGCACGCTGACGACGCGGCCGGAGAGGGCGATCAGGCCGAGGAGTTCCGGGGGCGCCCCCGGAACGGGCGTGTAGGTCCGCGCCGGCACCACCTGGACGACGGAATCCAGGGGCAGGCCGTAGCGGTCGTCCCCGGCGGCGCAGACCAGGAACGGGCGGGTCGCCGCCCGATGGGCGATGTCGACGCCCCGGCGGGCGAGCGCGGCCGTGCGCTCGTCGAGCAGCCTCCGGATGCGCGGATCGTCTGAAGTGTCCCCTGCGGCCGGTGCGATCACGATACGGATGTCCTCATGCCCAGGCGGGCGTCCTCCACGCTTTCGACCAATCGTCCGGCGCTCAGCCCGTCGCCTTCGCGGAGCAGGGTGTCGGGCGGCTGGTCGCGGCCGAAGCGGACGGCGTTGTCGAACGCCCGGCGGGCCTCGGCCTCGCGTCCCTGGGCGCCGAGCAGCAGGCCGAGCTGGTAATGCGCCATCACGAAGGTGCGGTCGAGATAGAGCGCCCCGCGCAGGGCACGCTCGGCCTCCGCCTCTCGGCCGAGGTCGTAGGCGAGAAGACCGTCGTAATAGTGCAGCCGCGCATCGGTGGGGGTGGTCAGGAGGGCCGCCTGAACCCTGCGCCACCCTTCCGCGATCTGCCCGGAATCGGCGAGACCCCGGATCGCGTCCAGCACCACCTCGACATCCTCCGGCCCGGCCCCGTCGAGCGAGGGCGAGGGCGGGGGCGGGGGCGGGTCCGCGATGGGAGCGGGCATCGGGGCGAAGGCGGGAGGCGGGTCGGCCTCGGGCGCCGGAGGTTCGGGAACCGGTCTCGGGAAGGCGGCCGCCACGGTCTCGGGTGGCGGCGGTGGCTCGACGGGGAGCGCGGTCGTCGGCAGGCGGTAGGCCACCGTACCGGGGAGGTTCACCGGCTGCAGGGTGGCCGCGAAGGCCGGGTTCGGTTCGGCATGGCCGATCAGGAGCCAGCCGTCCGGAACGAGGCGATGGCCGAGGCCGCGCACGATGCCGACCACGGCATCGGCCTGGAAATAGATCAGCACGTTGCGGCAGAGGATGAGGTCGAAGCCGGCGAAATGCGACGGCGCCGTACCGTCAAGCAGACTCATCAGGTTCTGGTGCTCGAACCGCACCATCCGCCGGAATTCCGGCCGCAGGGTGAAACTGCCCTCGCGGGCGATGCCCGGAAGCGAGGGGCCGAGGACGAAGTAGCGCGCGTGTTCCTCGGGCGGCAGGGTGCGCAGGGCCCAGCGCCCGAACACCGCCGCGCGGGCCGTCTCGAGAGCCTCGTGGCTGATGTCGGTGCCGGTGATGGCGATCCGCCAGCGGGGAAGGTCGTCGCCGAGGAGTTCGTGGAGCAGGATCGCGATGGAGTAGGGCTCCGCCCCCGTCGAGCATCCGGCGCTCCAGATCCGCAGGGACTTCGTCTCCGCGCGCGCGGCGATCAGGCCGGGCAGGATCGTCCCGCGCAGGGCCGCGAACTGCTCGGCGTAGCGGAAGAAGAACGTCTCGCCGATGGTTATCTCGGCCTCGAGGGCGGCCCATTCCGCAGGACCGGTGGCCTCGGCGTCGAGATACGCGAGATAGGCGGCGGAATCGGCGAGCCGGCACGCCTTGAAGCGCTTGCGCAGACGGTCGAAGAGCAGGTCGTCCTTGTCGGCGTAATAATGGTGCCCGGTCCGGGCGATCACCCTCGCCTTGAGGGCGGCGAAGGTCGGATCGCGTTCGGGGCCAGCCTTGGCCGGACGCATCATCGGGCGGACGATCCGCTCATGGGCGATCCACTCATGGTGAAGTCGCGGCGTCGAGCCCGGACAGCCGCTCGGCCGCCGCGCGGGTGAGGGCATCGAGGCGGATGCGCTCCTCTCGCGTGAGGAGGCGGGGCAGGCTCAGCACGTCGACGCGGCCGTGCCCCCGCTCGAACCCGGCGATCACGCAGCCGTTGAGGCTGCGCGTCTCATCCGCCGGTTGGATCTCGGAATCGGGAACGACGACGAGGGCCTCGGCGCGGTCGACCAGGAAAGCGGTGGAACGGGCCGAATCGAGGACGAGATGACGATCCACGTCATCAGGGTCGGCCGCCGCCTCGCTCAGCCCGAGGAGGCGCGCGAGGTCGATCACCGGAACCGCGGCACCGCCGAGGTTGAGGAACCCCGCGAGCATGCCCGCCGTGGCGGATTGCCGGTGCAACCGAGGCAACGGCAGCACCTCGCTCACGCAGGTCCGGGCCAGGGCGCAGGCGCTGCCCGCCACGTCGAGGATCAGAAAGGCCGTCGTCGCGGTCGGGGGCATCGGTCCCGGGTGGCATGATGGGAGATTCGCCCCAGATAGGACGATGCCGGAGAGCCAGGCAAACGGATTCGGTTGTCGGGGACCTGAGTTTTCGCTCCGCCACCGGTCTTGTAGAGCCGGATCAGACCGCGGCACCGTGTGGCGCGGCCGGGGGATGCGCGGCTCCCTCCGGGGCGGCGCAGCAGGTCCGGTTCCGGCCGGCGGCCT
The DNA here is from genome assembly GCF_001422345.1 of Methylobacterium sp. Leaf93. Lineage (NCBI taxonomy): Bacteria > Pseudomonadati > Pseudomonadota > Alphaproteobacteria > Hyphomicrobiales > Methylobacteriaceae > Methylobacterium > Methylobacterium sp. Leaf93. The sequence goes on from NZ_LMMS01000006.1 coordinate 28,919, forward strand.
TGGCCTCATAGAGGGCGGCATCGGCCCGCCGGTAGAGGTCGAACGGGTCCGTGGAGCCGCCCGCGGCGGGCAGGGCGCTGGCCACGCCGACGCTCACGGTGATCGCGCCCGCTTCGATCTCCGCCGATGGAACCGACAGGGTCGACATCCGCGCGTGAACGCGCTCGGCCGCGCCGAGGGCGGCGGCCCCGTCGGCATCCGGCAGCAGCAGGACGAACTCTTCGCCACCGACGCGGCAGACGATGTCTCCGTCACGACGCAGGCTGGCGGACAGGCAGCGGCCGATACCCTGGAGCACCTGATCGCCGACGGCGTGACCATGGCGGTCGTTGTAGCGCTTGAAATGGTCCGCATCGACCACGAGGAGCGAGAGCGGCGTTCCGTGAAGGCGGGCGCTCGTCCAGAGCCGGGCGACCATCTCCTCGAACGCGCGGCGGTTGGGCAATCCGGTGAGCATGTCGGTTCGAGACAGGCGCTCCAGTTCCGCCTGGATCGCGGCGCGGCGGCGCAGCTCCCGCCAGAACAGGAGGGAGAGGCCGATGGTCAAGCCGCACAGCAGAACCACGATGAGGCTGATGACGAGGGCCTTCCCGCGCCATTCCGCCTCGATCTCGTAAGCCGACAGGGTGACGTTGAGGATGAAGGGAAGGTCGCCGATGCGGGTGAAGGCGAAATGCCGCTCGCTGCCGTCCCGGGGCGATGTCCCCACGAAGCTACCGCTGCCCTCCCGCCGGAACCGTTCGAATGTCGGGGTCCCCGCGATGGAGCTGCCGATATCACTCTCCAGATAAGGATGGCGGACGATGCGCATGCCGTCAGAGCGATACAGGTTGATCGCGCCATACGGGCCGAGACCGATGCGATCGAACAGCCTGTGGAAGTAGGACAGGCTCAGCGAGCCCAGCACAATGCCGCCGAAGGATCCGTCCGGCTTGTTGATGCGGCGGCTCAGGACCAGCACCGGCGTCCTCAACAGGCGCGAGACGACGGGAGGACTGATGTAGAGGCCGAGATCGGCCCGGGCCTTTTGCGCCTTGAAGTAGTCGCGATCGGAATTGTTGAGCTTGCGCGGCGTCACCGACGCGGCGTCTATGACGGTGTCTCCGTTCTCGTCGAGGACGAGCATCACCCCCATGTCCCGGGCGCTGGCGGCGCGGTCGAAGAGGATCAGCTGCCGCAATTCGGGGCTGACGTTTCGTACGCCCGGCACGTTCAGGCCGTCGACGACGCCCTGAATCGACAGGTCGATGATCTCGAAATTGCGGGCGATGTCGCGCTCGATGACCCGAAGCAGGTTTCGCGAGGTCTGCTCGGCCTTGTCCCAGGCGTCGCGCCGCATGTCGAGCAGCATCACCCCGGAGGTGATCAGCATGCCGATCGGCGCGAGAACACCGAGCACGATCCAGGTCCGGGCGGACCATGTAAACCGGCCGAGGCGAAGCTTGAGGCCCATGAACAGCCTGCGGCACGAACGTCTTCAGGTAGTCCGGGGTCTCGTGCGCTAGCCCCCGACCCTCAGTGCCTCAGCACCTAGTGCGCGATCCATAGGCAAGCAGACGCTCAGGGTTTGAATCCGGGTGGACTGTCATCACGAGGACCGACCGCGTGACCTCACTGTGGCCGTGCGAGGCATTATCTTGCCTCGAACGGCGTTGACCGGACCCTCGGACCTGTTTAAACAGGCCGGCACGAGTTTACGATTCGTCAGACCGACGAACGGCGAGGTTTTTGGTTTTCCCATGCGGGTCATCCTTATCGTAACGGAAGCGCCACCGACCGGGCGGCCCTGATACAGGGGCCGTGATCCGGATGGTGGCGCATGCAGGGTCCTTCGGGACCCTTTTTTGTTGCCGCGACGAGACGTTTGACACTGGGTTCAATCAGGTTTTGAGGAGCAGGACGATGAGCGGCGAGGTCATGACCGGGGCCGAAATGGTCATCCGGGCGTTCCGGGATCAGGGTGTCGATACGCTGTTCGGGTATCCGGGCGGTGCGGTGCTGCCGATCTACGATGCCCTCTTCCACCAGGAAGAACTGAAGCACGTCCTCGTGCGTCACGAGCAGGGCGCGGTCCATGCGGCAGAGGGCTATGCCCGCTCGTCGGGCAAGGTCGGCTGCGTCCTCGTCACGTCCGGCCCCGGCGCCACCAACATCGTCACTGGCCTCACCGACGCGATGCTGGATTCGATCCCCCTCGTCTGCATCACCGGCCAGGTTCCGACGCACCTGATCGGCACCGATGCGTTCCAGGAATGCGACACGGTCGGCATCACCCGCCACTGCACGAAGCACAATTACCTGGTCAAATCGATCGACGACCTGCCACGCATCCTGCACGAGGCTTTCTTCGTCGCCTCGAACGGGCGGCCGGGCCCCGTCGTGGTCGATCTGCCGAAAGACATCCAGTTCGCGAGCGGGATCTACGAGCGCCCCACGCATAACGGCCACAAGACCTACCGCCCCGCCTTCAAGGGCGACGCGCAGGCGATCCAGTCCGCCGTCGAACTGATGGCCGGCGCGCGCCGTCCGATCCTCTATACCGGCGGCGGCGTCATCAATTCCGGCCCGCACGCCTCGGCGCTCCTGCGCCAGCTGGCGGAGGTCACCGGCTTTCCCGTCACCTCGACCCTGATGGGTCTGGGCGCCTTCCCGGCGTCGAACGAGCAGTTCCTGGGCATGCTCGGCATGCACGGGACCTACGAGGCCAACCTCGCCATGCACGAATGCGACGTGATGGTCTGTATCGGCGCGCGGTTCGACGATCGCATCACCGGCCGTCTCGACGCGTTCTCGCCCTTTTCCAAGAAGATTCACATCGACGTCGACGCCTCCTCGATCAACAAGGTGGTCAAGGTCGATATCGGCATCGTCGGCGATTGCGGCTCGGTGCTGGAAGACATGCTCGCGGCCTGGAAGGCCCTGCCCAAGCGCCCCGACCAGGGTCGCTTCGACGAGTGGATGGCCAAGATCCGCACCTGGAAGGCGCGGGACTGCCTTGCCTATTGGCCGTCGGGCACGATCATCAAGCCGCAATACGCGGTGCAGCGCCTCTACGAGGCCTGCAAGGACCGGAAGACCTTCGTCACCACGGAGGTCGGCCAGCACCAGATGTGGGCGGCGCAGTACTTCAAGTTCGACGAGCCGAACCGCTGGATGACCTCCGGCGGCCTCGGCACCATGGGCTACGGCCTGCCCGCGGCCATCGGCACCCAGCTGGCCAATCCGGACGGTCTTGTCATCGACATCGCCGGTGAAGCCTCGATCCTGATGAACATCCAGGAGATGTCGACCGCCGTGCAGTATCGCTTGCCGGTCAAGATCTTCATCCTGAACAACGAGTATATGGGCATGGTGCGGCAGTGGCAGGAGCTGCTGCACGGCTCGCGCTATTCGCAGAGCTATTCGGAAAGCCTGCCGGACTTCGTCAAGCTGGCGGAGGCCTACGGCGCCAAGGGCATGCGCTGCGACAAGCCGGGCGAGCTCGACGGGGCGATCGCCGAGATGCTGGCCCATGACGGCCCGGTCATCTTCGACTGCATCGTCGACAAGAAAGAGAACTGCTTCCCGATGATCCCGTCGGGTAAGGCGCATAACGAGATGCTGCTCTCCGACTACCTCGGCGAGACCGGAATGGACCTCGGCGACGTGATCTCCGAGGAAGGCAAGATGCTGGTCTGACCGACGGCACGGAGGAGAGACGTCATGAACGCCATGAACACGCACTACCCCGATGCCGGTCGGGTCGAGCCCATCAACCGGCACACCCTCGCGGTCATCGTCGACAACGAGCCGGGCGTCCTCGCCCGGATCGCGGGGATGTTCTCGGGACGCGGCTACAACATCGAGAGCCTGACGGTGTCGGAGACCGAGGTGGCGCGCCACATCTCGCGCATCACCATCGTCACCGCCGGCACCGATGCGGTGATCCAGCAGATCAAGGCTCAGCTCGACCGGCTCGTGCCGGTGCACCGGGTCGTCGACCTCACGCTCCAGGGCAAGGCCCTCGAGCGTGAGCTCTGCCTCGTCAAAGTGGCGGGAACGGGCGAGCACCGCACCGAATCGCTGACCCTCGCCGCCGCCTTCGGCGCCAAGACCCTGGACGCGACCCTGAACTCCTTCGTGTTCGAGGTCACCGGCACCACCGAGGAGATCGACCGCTTCATCGGCCTGATGACGGTGATCGGCCTCGTGGAGATTTCTCGGACTGGCATCGCCGCGATGGGGCGCGGGTCCGAGGCGATGTGAGGCTTTTTCGCGGGACCACGCTATGATGGCGGTGGTCTGAGTCGGAGGCGAGGGATGGAAGCCAAGCTGGAACGAGAGGGGCCGGACTATACGGTTCGACTGTCGGCCGACGATGTCCGGACCCTTGGCCTCGTGGAAGGCCAAGTGGTGGAAGTGCTTCTCGGCCCCCTTGCGACGCGTGAAGCGGCAAGTGCCACATCACCCGCGGCGCATCGCTTCGTGAATGGCTTTCCGGTCTTCACGATGGCCGAGATGGTCGAGGAGGCGCGGCGCCTCGGCCCCGATTTCGAACCTCCGACGGTGGATTGGGGGCCTGACGTCGGCTCTGAGATCATCAACGACGATGAGCCGTACTGAGCGGCTCCGCTATCCGGGAGAGATCGTGCTGGTTGATCTGGAGCCCGTGCGTGGCACGGAACAGAACGGTCGTCGGCCGGCTCTCGACATCTGCAACGACCAGATGCATCTGCTGGCCCCACGGGTGATCGTCTGCCCCATCACTCGTAATCTCAATCCGTGGCCGACGAAGGTCCTGCTGCCGCAGGGCCTGCCGGTCGACGGCGCGGTTCTGGTGGATCAGGTCCGCTCGATCGACCGGGATACGAGCATCCTTCGCTCCCTAGGTTTTGTCCCCGATGTCATCCTCGCCGAGGTTCGCAGCAAGCTCGCGACCCTAATCGGCATGACTCCGAATGGTCCCCCGTCTCCATGACCACCCTCTACTACGCCCCCGGCGCCTGCTCGCTCGCCTCCCACATCGCCCTCGAGGAGACGGGAGCGCCCTACGAGACCGTGCGGCTCGACCTCGCCAAGGGTGACCAGCGGGCGGCCGAGTATCTCGCCGTCAACGAGCGCGGCCGCGTGCCCGCGCTGGTCGAGGAGGATTGGGTGCTCACCGAGAACACCGCCATCCTGCGCCACATCGCGCGCACGCACCCGCAGGCCGGCCTGTGGCCGCAAGCGCCCCGCGATCAGGCGCGGGTCGACGAATGGCTGGGCTGGCTCTCCACCGGCCATCACATCGCCTACGCGCATATCCGCCGGGCCGAGCGCTACACGAGCGATGAGACGGCCTTCCCGGGCATCCAGGCCAAGGGCGTCGAGACCTGTGGCGACCTCTTCACCATGACCGAGGTCAAACTCTCCAACGGCGGCTGGGCCGTCGGCGAGGCCTACAGCGTCGCCGATCCCTACCTGCTGCTTTTCTGGACCTGGGGCCGCGGACCGGCGCTCGGCTTCGACATGGCGGAGCGCTTTCCCCATTGGACCGCGCATGCCCGTGCCATGGCGGCGCGGCCCGCCGTGCAGGGCGTGTTCGCCCGCGAAGGCCTCAAACTGCCCCAATAAGGTTCGGCAGGGGTCACGCCGCCTCTTGTTCAGGCCGCAAAACCGGACTACGACGCCGCGTACCGTACGGTACGGTACTGGTTGTCTGGAAGCATGAACGCGACGGTCGCACGCGACGAGACGGGGCAGGAGGCGCCCTCGGCCCGCCAACAGGCGGTGCTCGATGCCGTGCTCGCTCTCCTCGTCGAGGAGGGCGACCAGCTCACCATGGATGCGGTGGCGCGCCGGGCGAGCTGCTCGAAGGAAACCCTGTACAAATGGTTCGGGGACCGGGACGGTCTCCTCACCGCTACGGTGCGCTGGCAGGCCTCGCGCGTCCATGCGGGGCGCGATGCGGCGGGCGCGCTCGATGCGGCCGCCTTACGCGATCGCCTGCTCGATTTCGCCGTGACCTGGCTCGATGTGATCGCGGGCCGTACCTCGGTGGTGCTGAACCGCATCGCCATCGCGCATGCCGGCTCGCGCAAGGGCAACCTCGGCGCCATCGTGCTGGCGAACGGGCGCCTTGCCATCGGCGGGCGGGTCAAGCCCGTGCTGGAGGCGGGCCGCGCGGCCGGGCTCCTCGCCTTCGAGGACGGCGAGACCGCCTTCCGGACCTTCTTCGGTCTGGTCGGGCGCGACGTCCAGATCCGACTTCTCCTCGGCGACGCGCTCGACCTCGACGCCGCCGAGATCCGACGCGACGCGGCCCGCGCCGTCGACCAGTTCCTGGCCCTCTACGGCCAGGCCCGACCCTGACACCCCAAGCGAAAAGGACATTCCATCATGCGGGTCTATTACGATCGTGACGCCGACCTCAACCTGATCAAGGGCAAGAAGGTCGTCATCGTCGGCTACGGCAGCCAGGGCCATGCCCACGCCCTCAACCTGCGCGATTCCGGCGTGAAGGGCATCGTCATCGCGCTGCGCGAAGGTTCGGCCACCGCCAAGAAGGCGGAGCACGAGGGCTTCACGGTGATGAACGTCGCCGACGCCGCGAAACAGGCCGACGTGGTCATGATGCTGACCCCGGACGAGCTGCAGGGCGATATCTACAAGGAGTCGCTCGAGCCGAACATGAAGCAGGGCGCCGCCCTCCTGTTCGCCCACGGCCTCAACGTCCACTTCAACCTCATCGAGCCCCGCAAGGATCTCGACGTGCTCATGGTCGCCCCCAAGGGCCCCGGCCACACCGTGCGCGGCGAATACCTCAAGGGCGGCGGCGTGCCGACCCTGATCGCCATCGCGCAGGACGCTTCCGGCAACGCGCACGATCTCGGCCTGTCCTACGCTTCGGCGAACGGCGGCGGCCGCGCCGGCATCATCGAGACCACCTTCAAGGAAGAGTGCGAGACCGACCTGTTCGGCGAGCAGGCTGTGCTGTGCGGCGGCCTCGTCGAGCTCATCAAGGCCGGCTTCGAGACCCTGGTCGAGGGCGGCTACGCTCCCGAGATGGCCTATTTCGAGTGCCTCCACGAGGTGAAGCTCATCGTCGACCTCATCTACGAGGGCGGCATCGCCAACATGAACTACTCGATCTCCAACACCGCCGAGTACGGCGAGTACGTCACCGGCCCGCGCATCGTCACGAGCGAGACCAAGGCCGAGATGAAGCGCGTGCTGGACGACATCCAGTCGGGCAAGTTCACCCGCGACTGGATGCTGGAGAACAAGGTCGGCCAGACCTCGTTCAAGGCCACCCGCGCCAAGCTCGCCCGTCACCCGATCGAGGAAGTCGGCGCGAAGCTCCGTGGCATGATGCCGTGGATCTCCGAGAAGGCCCTGGTCGACAAGTCCAAGAACTGACTTTTTTGGACATTGCGGCCGGGCTTCGCCCGGCCGCGTGCGAAACCCTCCCCCCTCTGCGGGGGAGGGTGCCTGCGGAGCAGGCGGGAGAGGGGGCGACCTCTCCGGAAAAGTCACACCCCTCATCCGACCCGCTTCGCGGGCCATCGTCTCCCGTAGAGGAGAGAAGGACGAGCTGCCCCCGTTGTACTCTCCGAAAAATCCGGCGATCATGCTCCGTAACGGCTGCCCATTTGAGAGCGGCCGAAGGTTGGAGGACACCCATGGCTTCGCTCTATTACGACGAGCATCGCGCGCTTCAGGAAGAGTACAATACCGTCAAGCTCGCCGAGCGCCTCGACACCGGCTGGGTGCATGACGAGATCGGTCCCGACGAGGCCGCCTTCATCGGCAGCCGCGACATGTTCTTCCTGTCCACGGTCGATCCCGACGGCATGCCCACCGTCTCCTACAAGGGCGGCAGCACCGGCTTCGTGAAGGTGCTCGACGCCAACACGCTGGTCTTCCCCGGCCTCGACGGGAACGGCATGTGGTACTCGATGGGCAACATCGAGGGTCAGTCCAAGGTCGGCCTGCTGTTCATCGATTTCGAGACCCCGCACCGTGTCCGCGTCCAGGGACACGCCCGGATGCTGCGCGACGATCCGCTGATGGCCGAATACACCGAGGCCAAGTACCTCGTGAAGATCGAGGTGACGAAGGCCTGGGTCAACTGCCCGCGCTACATCCACAAGTACCAGAAGGTGTCGCAGAACAAATACGTGCCGCGCCCCGACAAGGAGACGCCACTCGCTCTGTGGAAGCGTCTCGACATGGTCGGCGACGTGATCTCGGACGAGGACAAGGCGCGGGTCGAGAAGGAAGGCCAGCTCGCCCTGCCGGAATACGAGGCACGGGTGGCACGCGGCGAGAGCTGAAGCCCGGCCGAGCATCGTCCCGGCCATCGCATCCGGGGCGGTGCGCTATTCTGCCCGGCGGGCGACGATGAAGACCCGCGGGAAGGCGAGCAGGCGTCGCCCGTCGCTGCGCGGCGGATAAGCCTCATCGATCGCCGTCGCATAGGCGGCGAGGAACCCGGCCGTGTCCTCGGGGTCCAGCGGGTCGAGGAAGGGCCGGAGCCCGGTCGCCCTGACCCATTCGACGATGGCGGCGGCATCCGCCATCGGGTGGTGATAGGCGGTGCGCCAGACATCGACCTCGGCCGCGAGCGGCGCCAGGAGGTCGTAATAGCCGGCCGGATCCAGCATCCGCCCGAGCCGCCCGGCCATGGCCGGGTCGCTGATGGCCTCGGCCCAGGGACCGGCACACGCCACCTCGCGCATGAGGCGGTGTGAGGGCTCGGCGAGGTTGTCGGGCATCTGCACGGCGAGCACGCCGCCGGGTGCCAGGAGGCCGAGGAGCCGGGGCAGGAGCACCGGGTGGTCGGGCAGCCATTGTAGCACGGCGTTGGCGTAGATCAGGTCCGGCGCCCGCTCGGGGATCCAGGTCGCCGCATCGGCCCTTGCGAAGGCGAGGCCGGGCAGGCGGCTCCTCGCACGCTCCAACATCGCCGGTGAGGTATCGAGGCCGATCACCTCCGCTTCGGGAAAGCGTGCGGTGATGAGCGCGGTGGAATTGCCGGGGCCGCAGCCGAGATCGTAGACGAGGCGCGGGGCTTCGAGCGGCACGCGGGCCAGGAGCTCGGCCGCCGGACGGGTACGCTCGTCTTCGAAGCGTGTGTAGAGGGCGGGGTTCCAATCGGCCATCGTGCTCACCCTTCCGCTCCGTCGTCGTCAGCAGCCGAGCTGGTCGGCCAGATCCGTAAGGTCCCGGGCCGCATAGGTGACCGGAACATTGGGCGCGGTTTCGCCACCGCCCGGCCCGTGCTCGCGTGGGCGGGCGATATGGGCAGTGGACAGGCCGTGGCTCGCCGCTGCCGCGAGGTCATTCGAATGGGCGGCGACCATCAAGGTCTCGGCCGGAGCGAAGCCGAAGGCCGCCACCGCATCGCGATAGAGGGCCGGTTTCGGCTTGTAATCGCGGGAATGGCCGGCCCCCAGGATCGCATCGAAAATCAGCCCGTTGCGGCGGGCGAGGTCGGCCATCAGCCGGATATGACCGTTCGAGTTCGGCGCCAGGAGGTGGCGCGTCCGAAGACGCCGCAGGGCATGCGGTACGTCGGGCCAGGCGTCGAGCCGGTGCCAGGCCTGGACCAGTTCCCGCTGTGTGGCATCCGACACGCCGACGATGCCGAACTCCGCCAGGACGAGGGGCAGGGAGTCCGCATGGAGGGTATCGAGGTCCACGAAGGGTCGGGTCCCCGAACGCACGGTCTCCATCGAAGGCCCGTAGTGCCGACGCCACGCATCCGCGAAAGCGCCGGCATCGAGGGAGGGCGCCTCCGCACCGAGCAGGCGTGCGGCCTCGCGACCTACTCCGGAGCGCCAGTCGACGAGCGTCCCGAAGACGTCGAAGACGAGCGCCCGGATCATTACCGGACGGTCCGCAAACGCGGCCCGCGGCGGACGAAACCGACGATGTCCTTCACCGCATCCAGCGTCGGAGCCGCGATGGCCTCGGCGCGCTCGGAGCCATCGGCGAGGACGGCATCGATATAGTCGGTATCGGCCACGAGACGCTTCATCTCGGAGGCGATCGGTGCCAGCGTCTCCACCGCGAGCTCCACCAGCGCCCCCTTGAAGGCCGAGAACTGCGCGCCGCCGTAATCGGCCAGCACCTCGTCGCGGGTGACGCCCTTCAGCGCCGCGAAGATGCCCACGAGATTGTCGGCTTCGGGCCGCGCGGCGAGACCCGCCGTCTCGGAGGGCAGGGGCTCCGGGTCGGTCTTGGCCTTGCGCACCTTGGTGGCGATGGTATCCGCCTCGTCGGTGAGGTTGATGCGCGAGTTGTCGGAGGCGTCCGACTTCGACATCTTCTTGGTGCCGTCCCGCAGGGACATGACGCGGGCGGCCGGGCCGCCGATCAACGGCTCGGTGATCGGGAAGAACCCCGCACCCGCATCGTGCCCGTGGGCGGAGATCGACTCCGAAAAGTCGTTGTTGAACTTCTGGGCGATGTCGCGGGTCAGTTCGAGGTGCTGCTTCTGGTCCTCGCCCACCGGCACGTGGGTGGCGCGGTAGGCCAGGATGTCGGCCGCCATCAACACCGGATAGGCGTAGAGCCCGACGCTCGCGTTCTCCCGGTCCTTGCCGGCCTTGTCCTTGAACTGGGTCATGCGGTTCAGCCAGCCGAGGCGGGCGACGCAGTTGAAGATCCAGGCGAGTTCGGCATGGGCCGGCACCTGGCTCTGGTTGAAGACGATGCTGCGCTTCGGGTCGATGCCGGCGGCGAGGAAGGCGGCGGTGACCTCGCGGATCTGACCCTTCAGGGCGGCCGGGTCCTGCCACAGGGTGATCGCGTGCATGTCGACGACGCAGTAGAGGCACTGCGCCTCGCGCTCCTGCATCTCCACGAAGCGCTTGATGGCGCCGAGGTAATTGCCGAGATGCAGGTTGCCCGTGGGCTGAACGCCCGAGAACACAAGCTCTGTGAACGCGGTCATCGCGCGTGGTTCCTATGGCGTGAGGCGGCAGGCGCAGACAAACGTTTGCGGATTGCTTGAGATCACGCAAACGCGCAAACGAGAACGCGTTCTGGACGGGTCACCGGGGACGGTCAAGGTTCACGCACGGAAGACCGCTGCGCCTGCCCGGTCGGGCAGATGTCCAGCAACACGCACCTCCCGCACGCCGGATTGCGGTGATGGCACACGGCCTGGCCGTGGAGCATCAGGATCTCATGGTTGTCGTAGAGATCCTGCGCGCTCCACTCCGTCGGCAGCTGGGCCCGCAGGATCGGGTGCGAGGGACCGACATCGACCTTCGCGCCGATGAGGCCGGTACGCTGCGCCACCCGGTGGTGGTGGCTGTCCACCGGCAGGGCGGGCATCCGCAGCAGGCTGAACGACAGGACCGCCGCGCTGGTCTTCGGGCCGACGCCCGGAATCGCTTCGAGCCACGCACGCGCCGCATCGACCTCCATCTCCTTCAGGAAATCCAGCGAGAGGGAGCCGTGACGCTCGGCCACCGCCGCCAGGACGGCGCGGATGCGGGGGGCCTTCAGTTCCGGCCAGGTCACGCCGGAGATCGTGGCCTCAATCTCCGCCACGGGCGCGTCCACGAGGTCGGACCAATCCGGGTAGTGTGCCCGCAAAGCCTTGAAGGCGCGACCGGAATCGGCGTTCCGGGTCCGGTGGGAGAGAAGCGAGGAGACGAGCTCGCTCAGCGGGTCGAGGCTGTGGAAATACGGAATCGGGCAGCCGTAGACGGGGCAGAGCCGGCGGTGGATCTCCAGCGCCTTGTCACTGAGGCTCGCGTCGGCGAGGTCAACGGAGCACCTGGTCTGCCGGGGGCGGGGGCCGGCGAGGTCGTGCCCGGATGCGATGGCCATGACAGGCGAATCCCCGGCGAGTCCGAGCGGTTCCGCCGGACCCGAACCCTGCCGGGTGCGACACAGAATCGTGCCTTTGAAACCCGCGGCCTTGCGCCACCCCCGCCGACATGACACGTTCGACCCGTCAGCGAATGACGCAGCGGGAGAGCCCAGGCCGGTACGAACCGGTCATGGCGCCGACGGAGCAACCACCCCCGGAAACTCTCAGGCACAATCACCGCTTCGTTTTGACAATCTGGAGAGAGGCGCCTTCGCGGGCGTCCACCGAAGGAGAAATCCCAGCCCCTCGCGGGTCGGGAGAAGCTCTCAGGTAACCGTGACAGATGGGGGCAACCGGACCACTCGATCGAGTGTCCGGGGACGTTCTGTCATGGGATGACCAGATGCCGCTCGACGCTTCCAGCACGCCGCTTCACGCGCTCCACCTGCGCCACGGCGCCCGCATGGTGCCTTTCGCGGGCTATGCGCTGCCGCTGCATTATCCGGCCGGCCTGATCGCCGAACATCTGCACACCCGCAAGGCGGCCGGCCTGTTCGACGTGTCGCATATGGGCCAGATCCGGCTGAATCCGGGTCCGGGCGGCATGGCGGACCTCGCCCGCGCCCTCGAAACCCTCCTTCCCATCGACGTGCTGGGCCTGGCACCGGGCCGGCAGCGCTACGGCTTCCTCACCGACGAGACCGGCGGCATCCTCGACGACCTCATGGTCGCGCGCCTCGACGACAGCCTGATCCTGGTCGTCAACGCCGCCAACAAACTCGCCGACGAGGCCTATCTCCGCGCCCATCTCACCGGCCTGTGCGAGATCGCGGTGCTGCCCCGCGCGCTCCTCGCCCTCCAGGGGCCGCTGGCGGAAAAGGCCCTGGCACGGCTCGCCCCCGAGACCGCCGCCATGCGCTTCCTCGACGTGAAGTGGGTGGACCTCCTCGGCGCGTCCGCCCTCGTCAGCCGCTCCGGCTATACCGGGGAGGACGGGTTCGAGATTTCTCTCCCCGAGGATGCCGCGGATGCGGTCGCCGAGGCGTTGCTGCAGGACGAGGATGTGGAGCCGGTGGGGCTCGGCGCCCGCGATTCCCTGCGGCTGGAAGCCGGCCTGTGCCTGCACGGCTCCGATATCGACCCGGCCACCAGTCCCGTTGAGGCCGGTCTGACCTGGGCGATCCAGCCGGTCCGCCGCAAGGGCGGGGCGCGGGCGGGCGGGTTTCCCGGCGCCGCGCGCATCCTCGGTGAGATCGGCGACTGTCCCGCGTCGCGGCGCGTCGGCCTGCTGCCGGAAGGCCCGACCCCGATACGGGGAGGGGCCGCGCTCGTCGCAGAGGAGGCCGGCGAGGCCATCGGCCGGGTCACCTCCGGCGGCTTCAGTCCCAGCCTCAAGACCCCCATCGCCATGGGCTACGTCCCCGCCGCCCTGGCGGCGCCGGGCACACGCCTCTTCGCGGAAGTGCGCGGCCGGCGACTGCCGGTCTCGGTCGTGACGCTTCCCTTCGTGCCGGCGCGCTTCAAGCGCAGCTGAATCCCGGCCCCCGGCCGTCTTCTCCCACCACCTGTTCACGGAGCGCATCATGCTGAAATTCACGGACGAGCACGAGTGGCTGGCCATCGAGGGCGATGTCGCCACCATCGGCATCACCACCCATGCGGCGGAGCAGCTCGGAGACCTCGTCTTCGTCGAGCTTCCCAAGGTCGGCGCCAAGCTCGTCAAGGGCGAGGCCGCGGCGGTAGTGGAATCGGTGAAGGCCGCCTCCGACGTGTTCGCCCCGGTCTCGGGCGAGGTGACGGAGGTCAACGAGGCCGCCGTGTCGGACCCGGCCAGCATCGGCACCGACCCGCAGGGCGCGGGCTGGCTCTACCGCCTCCGCCTCGACGACGTCGCCTCCCTCGACGGATTGATGGACGAGGCCGCCTACGCCGAGTTCGCGAAGTAGCGCTTGGAACGACCCAGAACGCGCCCTCCTCCCCCTTGTGGGGAGGAGTTGGAGGTGGGGGTGATTGGGTGACCCGCTGCGGAGTCCGGCGGAACCACCCCCACCCTCGATCCCTCCCCACAAGGGGGAGGGAGGTGCGTTGCGACATTCGTCAGACTTCGGCACGCGAGGCCCATCATGCCCAACGATCGCTACGACCCTTACGATTTCGCCAATCGCCGCCATATCGGCCCCACCGCCGGGGAGATCGAGGCGATGCTGGCCGTGGTCGGCGCGCCGAGCCTTCACGGCCTCGTGGACGAGACCCTGCCGCCGGACATCCGCCAGGAAGAGCGCATCGATTTCGGCACGTCGCTCACCGAGCGCCGGGTGCTCGAACATATGCGCGGCATCGCCGACAAGAACCGGCTTCTCGTCTCGCTCATCGGCCAGGGCTACCACGGCACCACGATGCCGCCGGTGATCCAGCGCAACATCTTCGAGAACCCGGCCTGGTACACGGCCTATTCGCCCTATCAGCCCGAGATCAGCCAGGGCCGGCTCGAGGCGCTGCTGAACTTCCAGACCCTGGTCTGCGACCTCACCGGGCTCGACATCGCCAATGCCTCGCTCCTCGACGAGGCCACGGCGGCGGCGGAGGCCATGGGCATGGCCTCGCGCATCGCCCGCAACGGAAAGACCGCCTTCTTCGTCGATGGCGAATGCCTGCCCCAGACCATCGCCGTCCTGAAGACCCGCGCCGCGCCGCTGGGCTGGACCATCGTCGTCGGCGACCCCTCGACCGATCTCGACCCGGCGGAGGTCTTCGGCGCCATCTTCCAGTATCCCGGCGTCTGCGGCGCCATCCACGATTTTTCCGATGTCATCGCCCGCCTGCACGGGGCCGGCGCGGTCGCCGTGATGGCCGCCGACCCCCTGGCCCTCACCCTGCTGAAGCCGCCGGGCGAGATGGGTGCCGACATCGCCATCGGCTCGATGCAGCGCTACGGCGTGCCCATGGGCTATGGCGGCCCGCACGCCGCCTATCTCTCCACCCGCGAGGCGCACAAGCGCACCCTGCCGGGCCGGCTCGTGGGCGTCTCCGTCGATGCGAGGGGAAACCGGGCCTACCGCCTCGCCCTGCAGACTCGCGAGCAGCATATCCGCCGCGAGAAGGCGACCTCGAACATCTGTACCGCGCAGGTGCTGCTGGCGGTCATCGCCGGCATGTACGCGGTGTTCCACGGGCCGCGCGGGCTCAAGGCCATCGCCGCGCGGGTCCACCGCGATGCGGTGCGCCTCGCCGAAGGCCTTGAAACGCTCGGCTTCGCCGTCGAGCCGAAGGGCTTCTTCGACACGATCACGGTGGAGGTCGGCGCCTTCCAGGGGCTGATCCTGCAGAACGCGGTGAAGAACGGCGTCAACCTGCGGAAAGTGGGCTCGGACCGCATCGGCATCACCGTCGACGAGCGCACCCGGCCCGACATCGTCCAGGCGGTATGGCGCGCCTTCGGCGGGGAACATCTCACCTACGACGAGGCCTGGCCGACCCCGCGCCTGCCCGAGGCGAATCTGCGCACCTCCGCCTATCTCACCCATCCGATCTTCCACATGAACCGGGCCGAGAGCGAGATGACGCGCTACATGCGCCGCCTCGCGGACCGCGATCTGGCGCTGGACCGGGCGATGATCCCGCTCGGCTCGTGCACGATGAAGCTGAACGCCACAGCCGAGATGCTGCCGATCTCCTGGCCGGAATTCTCGGAGATCCACCCCTTCGTGCCGGCCGATCAGGCCGAGGGCTACCAGGAACTCCTGCGCGACTTCTCGCAGAAGCTCTGCGCCATCACCGGCTACGACGCGATCTCGATGCAGCCGAATTCCGGCGCGCAGGGAGAATATGCCGGCCTGCTCGCCATCCGCGCCTATCACCTCTCGCGGGGGGAGGGGCACCGCACGATCTGCCTGATCCCGTCCTCGGCGCACGGCACCAACCCGGCCTCGGCCCAGATGTGCGGCATGAGCGTCGTGGTGGTCGGCGCCGACCAGCACGGCAACATCGACGTGGAGGATTTCCGCCGGAAGGCCGAGTTGCACGGTGAAAAGCTTGCCGCCTGCATGATCACCTATCCGTCGACGCATGGGGTGTTCGAGGTTCGGGTCCGCGAACTCTGCGACATCGTCCACGCCCATGGCGGCCAGGTCTATCTCGACGGGGCCAACCTCAACGCCATGGTGGGCCTCGCCCGCCCCGGCGACATCGGCGCCGATGTCAGCCACCTCAACCTGCACAAGACCTTCTGCATCCCCCATGGCGGCGGCGGCCCCGGCATGGGTCCCATCGGCGTCAAGGCGCACCTGATCCCGTTCCTGCCCTCCGATCCGCGGACGGGCGAGGAAGGGGCCGTCTCGGCGGCGCCCTACGGCTCGGCCTCGATCCTGCC
Source organism: Methylobacterium sp. Leaf93 (assembly GCF_001422345.1). Taxonomy (NCBI): domain Bacteria; kingdom Pseudomonadati; phylum Pseudomonadota; class Alphaproteobacteria; order Hyphomicrobiales; family Methylobacteriaceae; genus Methylobacterium; species Methylobacterium sp. Leaf93. The sequence continues at coordinate 45,076 of NZ_LMMS01000006.1, forward strand.
GATCTCGTGGAGCTACTGCCTGCTGATGGGCGGGCGCGGCCTCACCCAGGCCACCCGCGTGGCGATCCTCAATGCCAATTACATCGCCAGCCGCCTGAAGGGCGCCTATCCGGTGCTCTATGCCGGAGCACAGGGCCGGGTGGCGCATGAATGCATCATCGACGTGCGGCCGTTCCAGAAATCCGCCGGGATCGGCGTCGAGGACATCGCCAAGCGTCTGATCGATTGCGGCTTCCACCCGCCGACCATGAGCTGGCCGGTGGCCGGCACCCTGATGATCGAGCCCACGGAATCCGAGACCAAGGGCGAGATCGACCGGTTCTGCGACGCCATGCTGGCGATCCGCGAAGAGATCCGCGCCATCGAGGAGGGGCGGATGGACAAGGCAAACAACCCGCTGAAACACGCGCCGCACACGGTGGCGGACCTGATCGGCCCGTGGGAGCGGCCCTATTCCCGCGAGGCGGCGTGCTTCCCGTCGGGGAGTCTGCGGATGGACAAGTACTGGCCGCCGATCAACCGCGTCGACAACGCCTACGGCGACCGCAACCTCGTCTGCTCCTGCCCGCCGGTGGATGCTTATAGCGAGGCGGCGGAGTAGGGGTGGCACAACACTCGCTTCCGCCCGAAAATGGCGGGAGCGGGCGCGCGACCGAACGCTTGGTCGCATCAAGAGGGGGCTGCTCGCGACCCAACCCGGCCGCACGGTCTGTTCAGGTGATTGCTCGTTAGTAGACGTATGACAGTCCGAGTGTGGGATGCCGGAGAGGTTTCGCCACCATGACCGCCAAGTTCAAGAAAATGCGCACTGCCGGCGTCGTGCCGCCCGACTACGACGGGCCGGTATACTGGCGCGTGATGCAGTATCACCTGGTCAGCGGCGCGAGCGACGAGCCGATCGCGTTCACGGACGATCCGGCCCGCCTCGATCGCCTCTGGATCGATTGGAACAAGATGCCGGGAAAAAGCATCTTCACGTCCGGCACGGTCTTCGACGAGGACGGGGCGATCCTTCCGGAATGGAAGCAGCCCATCAAGGCCAAATGGACCAAGCCGGGACCCGTCCGCGTCGAGTATTCCCCAGGCCGATACTCGGCCCGCGTCTCCGAGCGCGTCCTGGACGCCATCGAGTCCGTCGAGCCGGGCCGGCATCACGTCTTCCCGATCGACGTGCGCTGCACTGACGGCACGATCGAGCGTCGCTACCAGATCTTCTTCGCGCAGGATGCCTTCGTCGACGGCATCGAAGCGCATCCCGTCGCGAACGCGCTGGAGCCGCTTCCGAAGCCGGTCGGCGTCTATCGCTTCAGACCGCCGACGTGGCTGTACGCGTTCGACATCGACGAGGACCAGTTCGGCTACCTCGACCGATCCGTCGTGGGCGGAATGCGATGGTTCAAGGGCACCGCCACGAACCACTATTTCTCACCGGACCTTTTCTCGAAGCTCCGGCCGATGGGCAATATCTTCCCGAAATGGGACGTCGCGCTTCCGATCGGAATGGCGGCCGATCCACCCAATCTTGATCCTTTGTCGCAAGGCTATGCCTGACGCAGAAATTTTAACCTTTTTAAAGGCGCGGGTCTTTTCGAAAGTCTGCTGTCTAGGGATCGCCATCCAAAAAGGGCACGGCGCCGCCCGCCAGGAAGCGAGACATGGCGCTTCGATCCGTCGTGGACACGGCTGTCCATCCCGATCGGGCGTGATTGCCACCGCTGATCGGCCGGCTTATCGTGCCGCTCGGGCCGACGCTGCCCGCTGCTCGCCCCCGTGAGGGGATGGTGAAAGCGTCGCTTTACGCTCTCCGCATTGCACTCCTTCCCGAGGGCGAATGCGTCAGCAACGCGAGCCCTGACGACGATTTGCCCAAGTCGAGGAAGGCTATGCGTTCTCATCATCTCGAGCCCAAAGTCATGGCCAAGGCCCTGCGCGCCGCTCTGCAGGAGCGCCAGATCGCCATCACCCATGGGACTGCACTCGAAATCGTGGCGGCCCAACACGGCGCCGCGAGCTGGAATGTCCTCGCTGCCGAAGACCGCGCGCCTGTCGGAGACGGTATGCGCTTCGGCCAGACCTGCCCGATCATGCGGATTTTCGATGAGGGGATCGCCAAGGAATTCTACCTCGACTTCCTCGGCTTCCACTTGGACTGGGAGCATCGCTACGGGGAGAACTTCCCGCTCTACGCTCAGGTCTCGAGGTCCGGGCTGACCTTGCATCTCTCCGGCCATCATGGGGATGCGACCCCTGGCTCGTCGGCCTTCGTGCGGATGCAGGGAGTCGAGGCATTTCAACGGGAACTGACGGCCAAGGATTACAAGCACAACAAGCCGGGCCTGAAGGACGAGCCCTATGGCCTCGTGATGACCGTCACCGATCCGTTCAACAACCGGATCCACTTCTGCCAGGACAAGCCGAGTATTTGAACTGGCTGGAGCAGACGTGATCCCCGACGTCTGCTCCAACCATCACGGACCACCCGCATGGGGACCGGACGTGAGGGTCTGGCAAGGAGGAGAGGCCATGCCCGACACCCGCTACACTTTCCTCGACACGCCCATCGGCGCGCTGCTTCTCGCGGGCACGGACGAGCGCCTGCGGTACATCGGGTTTCCCACCGGCAAGGGCGCGGTGACACCCCAGGCGGACTGGCACCGGGACGACGCGGCCTTCGCCGAGGGCCGACGGCAATTGAGCGCCTATTTCCAAGGCCGACTCACCCGGTTCGACCTCGACCTCGATCCGCGCGGAACGCCGTTCCAGCTCGCGGTCTGGGAAGAACTCACCCGTATCCCACCGGGCGGGACGATCAGCTACGGCGAGTTGGCCAAGCGGATCGGCCGTCCGAGCGCCAGCCGGGCCGTGGGTGCCGCCAACGGCGCCAACCCGCTCCCCATCGTGGTTCCCTGCCATCGCATCATCGGCGCGGCGGGCAGCCTCACGGGGTTCGCCGGCGACCTCGACACGAAACAATGGCTGCTCGCGCTGGAGCGCGGGGCGACCTCTCGTGTCTCGGCGCAGCTCAGCCTGCTCTGAGCGCCTGTTCGGGGTGTTTGTCCAAAGCTTGACCTCATCCTGAGGTGCCGCGGAGCGGCCTCGAAGGAGGCCTCCAGAACTAACCGAGCGAACTGGAGGGCTCCTTCGAGGCCTCCGCTACGCTCCGGCACCTCAGGATGAGGAGGTCGGCTCGGATGATCGTGTCTGGCGGGTGATCGACTCTGAGTCCGGCGCGAAGCGGCGCTATGATCATTCTCCACATCCTCACCGCGACGACAAGCCGGCCTTGCCGCAGACACGCCCTGCGTGTTTCGAATTTTGGCGCATCCCGTTCCTGACGTATCCGCCTGCGCAGCAGTCCAACGACAGGGCCGAGCCGGAGGGATGAATGGCGGGACCGGACAATCGTCTAGGCGGGCTCGGCAAGGACGCGATGCGCCTGCTGCGCCCGATCTGGCCGCTCGTGGCCGCCTCCTCGGCGATCGGGGCGCTGAGCGGCCTCGCGACGGCGACGGTTCTGGCCAAGGTCAACACGGCCATCCATGCGGAGGGCGGTCTTTCCGAGAATTTCATTCCCGTCTTCCTCGGCCTCGTCCTCCTCGGCGTGGGCGGGTCCCTTCTCTCCGGGCTCGGCAGCGCCCTGGCGAGCGGGCGCATCAGCGCCGGCCTCAGCCGCGATCTCGCCGACATGATCCTCACGGCGCCCATCGACCGCATCGAGCAGATCGGCCGCCACAAGGTCCTCGCTTCGCTCAACACCGATGCCGCCACGTTGTCGACGACGGTCTCGATGCTGTCGGGACTGATCATCCAGAGCGGCGTCACCGCCGGCTGCCTCGTCTACATGCTCACCCTGTCAGCCCCGCTCTTCGCCATCACCCTGCTGATCTTCGGCCTCGGCAGCTATGTGGAGAACATCCTGCGCCGCCGGGCCATGGTCGGCTACCGCACGCGCCGCGCCCTGGCGGACACGATGCAGAAGCATTTCCAGAGCCTGACCGACGGCAGCAGGGAATTGCGGCTCAACCGGGAGCGCCGGATGCGGCTGAGGGACGGGGCCCTGGCCTCCTCCATCGAGGAGCTCCGCCGCAACGGGTTCAGGACCAACACGCTCGTCGAATTCTCCTACCTGACGAAGAAGCTGGCCCTGTTCGCCACGATCGCGGCCATCGTGACCTGCAAGGCGACATTCGGGATCGACAACGCCGTCCTCTCCGGCTTTGTCCTGGTGCTGCTCTATATCGAGCTGCCGGTCACCTACATCCTCGCCATCCTGCCCGAGATCGGCCGGGCGCGGATCGCCTACCAGCGCATCGCCGAATTCTCGGCCGGACGCACCGTCTCGGAGCCGAACCTGCTCGCATCGGTGGAAGCACGGACGCCCCATGCGATCAGTGAGATCGCGCTTCGCGGCGTCAGTCACGCTTTCCCGGCCGCCGAGGGCAGGCCGGGCTTCACCCTCGGCCCCATCGACCTCACCGTACGGCGGGGGGAGATCCTGTTCATCGTCGGCGAGAACGGCTCGGGCAAGACCACCCTCATCAAGCTGATCCTCGGCCTGTATCCGCCACAGACCGGCACCCTGTTCCTCGACGGAGCGCCGGTGACGGACGAGACGCGGGACGCATACCGCCAGCACTTCTCGGCGGTGTTCTTCGACTATTACCTATTCGACGATCTCGTCCTGCCCGCCGGGGCGGATCCGGCGGCGGCGGATGCCTATCTCAAGACCCTGGACCTCGCCCACAAGGTGACGATTCGGGACGGGGCCTTCTCCACCGTCGATCTCTCGGCCGGGCAGCGCAAGCGCCTGGCCCTGGTCCAAGCCTATCTCGAAGGACGGCCGGTCCTCGTCCTCGACGAGTGGGCGGCGGAGCAGGACCCCACCTTCCGCCGCCTGTTCTACACACGGCTCCTGCCGGACCTGAAGCGCGAGGGCCGGACCCTGATCGTCATCAGCCACGACGACCGCTACTTCGATGCGGCCGACCGGGTGATCCACCTTAAGGACGGCGCGATCGTGGAAGCCTCACCGCCGGCCTGAGCGGCGATTCGCCTATTTCGGCAGGGCGTAGATGTTCACGTCGAGCTTCTCGTCCGCCTTGTCGTTCAGGTCGGTGACGTATTCCTCGATGAACCGGTCCTGGACCACCACGTCCTTGGCGTCGAGATAGGCGGTGAGGGTCTCGTAGGTGCCGTCGATCTCGTCGTAGGAGCCCTTGTGCGGGAAGCGCAGGGCCTTGCCGCTGGGGGTCGTGCCGAAGCGCAGGCCGCCGGTCTCGGCGGGCTTCGGGTCCGGCATGGAGGCGATGGGGATCATCGCCTCGAACTGGAATCCGTCATCGTCGGTCTTGGCGAAGACCGCGAGCGGCCGGCCGGCGGGGGTGATCCCGTCCTTGGCCAGCGCCTCCTCGATCTTCGCGAAAGCCGCCTTCAGGGCCGGCACCGCCTCCTCCCAGCTCGCACGCCCCGCCAGGATCGCGGCGGGTTTGGGCGGCAGGGAGACCTCGTCCACGTCGTTGGCGTCGCCGGGGGTCTCCACCAGGGTCGGGCGCGAGGGGCCCGGCGTGAGCGCCGGCGCGGCGGGGAGCGCCTGGGTCGGCACCGGACGCGACGGCGCGTCGGGATTGACCGGATCGGGCGCCGTCGTGGTCGGCAGCGGAGAGGAGGTCGCGGGCGAGGGCGGCTGCTGCGCGAGCGCGGAGGAGACGGCCAAAGCGGCGGCGAGGCTGACGAGCGGCAATAGACGATGACGGGTCAAGGCAACGCTCCGGAGATCGCACGCCGCGACGAATCGTACGGCTGAATCGCGAAGCCCTAAAATAGGGAGGAAGCCGCCCGCCTGCGAGGCGCCAACCCGCATCGCGCGCAGGAACGTGACGGGCGCGTCCCTTGTGCAACGCTCCCCCGAGCGGACCCCGCGTGCGCGGCCCGGCGCTTTGTCCTATATGCGGGGGCCTCGCACACGGGATGCCCCGTTCGGACAACGAAACCAAAGACGCTCATGACGAGGCTCGAGAACCGTCGGTTCCTGAAGATGCACGGGGCGGGCAACGCCATCGTGGTGCTGGACCTGCGCGGCACGGAGCTGGTCGTGCGCGCCGAGGAGGCCCGCGCCATCGCCGGCCACCCGCGCTCCGGCTTCGACCAGCTCATGGTCATCCACGATCCGCGCAAGCCCGGCACGGATGCTTATCTGCGGATCTACAATACCGACGGGTCGGAATCCGGCGCTTGCGGCAACGGCACCCGTTGCGTCGCCTTCGCCATGCTCGACGACCCCGCCATGGCGCGCCCCGCCGAGAGCGGCCGCCTCACCCTGGAGACCAAGGCCGGGCTCGTCGGCGTGAAGCGCGAGGCGCAGGCCTCCTTCACCGTCGACATGGGCCGCCCCCGCCTGAAGTGGGACGAGATCCCGCTGGCCGAGCCGTTCCCCGACACGCGGCGGATCGAACTGCAGATCGGCCCCATCGACGCGCCCGTCCTGCATTCGCCGGGGGCGGTGAACATGGGCAACCCCCATGCGGTGTTCTTCATCGAAAGCGATCCCGACGGCTACGACCTCGGCCGCTTCGGCCCGATGCTGGAGAACCACCCGATCTTTCCCGAGCGCGCCAACATCTCCCTGGCGCAGGTGACGGGACCGGAGACGATCAAGCTCCGGGTCTGGGAGCGCGGCGCCGGGTTGACGCTGGCCTGTGGCACCGCTGCCTGCGCCACGCTGGTGGCGGCCTCGCGCCTGCGCATGATCGGCCGCCACGCCACGGTGAGCCTCCCCGGCGGCGACCTCGTCATCGAATGGCGCGCCGACGAACACGTGCTGATGACCGGCCCCGTGGCCCTCGAATGGGAGGGGTTCCTATCCCCCGAGCTCTTCGCGCGGGTGGACTGAGTGGCGGTGGAGACCCTGACCTTCGGCTGCCGCCTCAACACGGTGGAATCCGAGGTGATGCGCCGCTATGCCGAGGCGGCCGGGACGGGCGCGGACCTCGTCCTCGTCAATACCTGCGCCGTCACGACGGAGGCCGGACGCCAGGCCCGGAAGGCGATCCGCAAGCTCGCCCGTGAGCGGCCGGGGGTCGAGATCGTCGTCACCGGCTGCGGCGCTCAGGTAGAAACGGAATCCTATTCGGCGATGCCGGAAGTGGCGCGGATCGTCGGCAACGATGCCAAGACCAGGGCCGAGACCTGGCTGCCCGCCACCCATCCGAGGCCGCGCCTCGCCATCGACGACATCATGGCCGCGCGCGACGCCGCGCCGACGCGAATCGCCTCGGTGGCCGGCCATACCCGTGCCTTCGTGCCGGTGCAGAACGGCTGCGACCATCGCTGCACCTTCTGCATCATCCCCTTCGGCCGGGGGAATTCCCGCTCCGTCACGCTGGAGGATGCGATCGATCAGGTCCGCCGCATCGTCGACCATGGCGGGCGCGAGGTCGTGCTCACCGGCGTCGACCTCACCGCCTACGGCCGGGATTGTTCGGAGTCATCGAGCCTCGGCCGATTGGTCCAGGCGATCCTGCGCCACGTGCCGGACCTCGCGCGCCTGCGCCTGTCCTCCATCGATTCCATCGAGGCCGACGCGGCTCTGTGGGAGGCAATTGCCGGCGAGAACCGGCTGATGCCGCATTTCCACCTCTCGCTGCAGGCCGGCGACGACCTCATTCTCAAGCGCATGAAGCGCCGGCACGGCCGCGACGATGCGATCCGGTTCTGCGAGGCAGTGCGCCGTCTTCGCCCGGACGCCGTCTTCGGCGCCGACCTCATCGCCGGCTTTCCCACCGAGACCGAGGCGCAATTCACCCGCTCCCTCGATCTCGTGGCCGAATGCGGCCTCACGCATCTCCACGTGTTTCCCTATTCACCGCGCCCCGGCACGCCGGCCGCGCGCATGCCTCCCGTCGCCGGAGACGTGATCCGCGAGCGCGCGGCCCGTCTCCGCGAGGCGGGAGCGGCGGCGTTGACGGCGCATCTCGCGGGGGAGGTCGGCCGGAGGCACCAGGTACTCACCGAGCGTGGCGGAATGGGGCGTACGGAAGGGTTCACGCCGGTCCGGCTGGCAGCCGACACGCCTCCGGGCGAGCTTCGCGACGTGACGATCGCAGACCATGACGGCCGGGTGCTGATCGGGGCGGAGTGATCCGAGCGCAACGGCTCTACCGGCTTCACACATCCGCACTTGTCGGCAGAGCGCGTCCCTCTCCCCCTTGTGGGGAGAGGTTAGGAGTGGGGGTGGTTCCGCTTGCCTCCGCAAGCTGAGGGTCACCCAACCACCCCCACCTCCAACTCCTCCCCACAAGGGGAAGGAGGGACTCGCGCCTTACTCGTCGGCCTCGTACCCGCACATCTCCATCCGCTCCCGCATATGCCCCGGCGCAGGGGCCTCGACGGTGATGGGCGGCTTCTTGGGGTAGAGCGGCAGGGTCAGCGCGCGGGCGTGGAGCTGGAGCCCCGGCCCGCCCGAGCGGGGGGCGGTGCCGTAGATCGTGTCGCCCAGGATGGGCCAGCCCATGGCGGCGCAATGGACGCGCAGCTGGTGCGTGCGGCCGGTGACCGGGCTGAGGGCGAGCCAGGCGAGGCTCCGGTCCGGCGAGCGGCCGAGAACGCGCCATGTGGTCAGCGACGGGTCACCGGCCGGGTCCGTCTTCATCCACCACGAGCGCGGGTCGTCCGAGCGGCGGGCGAGGGGGAAGTCGATGCGGCCCTCGTCTTCGGCGGGATCGCCCTCGACGATGGCCCAGTAGGTCTTCCCCACCGTGCCGCTCGCGGCGAACAGCTTGTTGAGACGGGCCAGGGCCTTGGCGTGGCGACCGAGCGCCAGGCAGCCCGAGGTGTCGCGGTCGAGCCGATGGGCCGCCTCGGGCCGGCGCGGCAGGCCGAAGCGCAGGGCATCGAGATGGTCGGTCAGGGTCTCGCCGCCCTTCGGGCCGGGATGGACGGGCAGCCCTGCCGGCTTGTCGATGACGAGGACAAGGGCATCGCGGTAGAGGAGACGCGCGCCTATGTCTGTTATGCGGTGTTCCACTGGGGCATCGGCTGACGGCATCGCCCTGCGCTACTCATGCGGGGTCGAGGGAGCAAGTGGGAATGAGCGAAGACAAGAGGCCGGGCTGGTTGCTGCGGCGGATGTTCGGGAAGAAGGAGGAAGCGTGGCCGCCCGAGCCGGTGCCGGTGCAGCCGCCCGACCGCAAGCCCGAGCCGAAACCCGAAACAGCCATCGAGCCGGCATCGCCTCCCATCGCGTCCCCCGCCTCGGCATCGGAAGGCCAGCCCGATTTCGCCACGGGCGCGGACGATATCTCGGCGATCCCGCTGCCCCCCAGCGAGCCCGCAGCGACCGATCCCGACAAGAACGCGATCCCCGACGAGATCGAGGGGGCGGACCTGCAGCCCATCGCGGGCGCGGAGGAACGCCCGCCGGCCGGTACGGCGGGCGACGATCCGGCACGCGGCGCGGAGCAGGCCGACACCACGACGGTCGCCTTCGCGCCGGAGCCCGCCCCGGTCCCGGCCCCCACGCCCGAGCCGGTCTCCGACCCGGAACCGGTCGCCGAAAAGCGCGGCTGGTGGAGCCGTCTCACGGGGGGCATGAAGCGCACCTCCTCGGCCCTGTCCGAGCGGGTGACCGGCCTCTTCACCAAGCGCAAGCTCGACGCGGACACGCTGGAGGAGCTGGAAGACGCCCTGATCCAGGCCGATTTCGGCATCGACACCGCCATGCGGATCTCGGAGGCCGTGGGCAAGGGCCGCTACGAGAAGGGCATCTCCCCCGATGACGTCCGGGCCATCCTCGCCGCCGAGGTGGAGCGGGCGCTGACCCCCGTCGCCATTCCCCTCAGCATCGACACGACGAAGAAGCCGTTCGTGATCCTGATGATCGGGGTGAACGGGGCGGGCAAGACCACCACCATCGGCAAGCTCGCTCTGAAGCTCAAGGGGGAGGGGCACAGCCTGATGCTCGCGGCGGGCGACACGTTCCGCGCCGCAGCCATCGAGCAGCTCAAGGTCTGGGGTACGCGCACCGGGGTTCCGGTGGTGGCGGGGGCGCAAGGGGCGGATGCCGCCGGCCTCGCCTTCGAGGCCTTCCAGCGGGCCAGGACCGAGGGCACCGACGTGCTCCTGATCGACACCGCGGGCCGGCTCCAGAACAAGACCGGGCTGATGGCGGAGCTGGAGAAGATCCTGCGGGTCATCCGCAAGATCGACGCCGAGGCGCCCCATGCGGTGCTCCTCGTCCTCGATGCCACCGTGGGCCAAAACGCCCTGAGCCAGGTCGAGCTGTTCTCGAAGGCGGCCAACGTCACCGGCCTCGTCATGACCAAGCTCGATGGCACAGCGCGGGGCGGCATCCTCGTGGCGCTCGCCGCGAAGTTCGGCCTGCCGGTGCATTTCATCGGCGTCGGAGAAGGCGTCGAGGATCTCGAACCCTTCGCCGCACGCGACTTTGCGCGGGCCATCGCGGGGTTGGACAAGGACTAGATTCATGGACGGGCGCTCCGGCGACCTGCGCGAAAAGGGCTCGCGCTAGGAAAGCCGGGGCGACTGTCCTACATCCGGCGTCCCGCCCGGCGCCGCTCTGCGTCCGGGCGTGCCGAACCACGAGCCGCTCACGATATGACCCTGCCCATCGAATCCGTGCCGCCGCGCCGCCATCTCGATCCGGTGCCGAAGCTCGCCCTGGAAATGGGGCCGCTGGTGCTGTTCTTCCTGCTGAACTCGTTCGGCACGCGGTTCGGCTTGAGCGAGGACAGCAGCACCTTCCTGGCCATCGGGGTGTTCGTGGTGGCGACGGTGGTGGCCTTGGCCATCCATTTCGCGCTGCTGCGACGGCTGCCGATCATGCCGCTGGTCTCCGGCATCGTGGTGCTGGTCTTCGGCGGCATGGCGCTGGCGCTGCACGACAAGACGTTCTTCGTGATCAAGCCGACGATCGTGAACGCCCTGTTCGGCACCATCCTCCTCGGCGGCCTGCTGTTCGGGAAGTCCCTGCTGTCGGTGGTGCTCGACTCGGTCTTCGACCTGACCGATGAGGGCTGGCGCAAGCTCACCTTCCGCTGGGGATTGTTCTTCCTGGCGCTCGCCGCCATCAACGAGGTGGTCTGGCGGACGCAGACCTACGCCTTCTGGGCCAATTTCAAGGTGGTCGGCATCATGCCCCTGACCATCCTGTTTGCCCTGTCGCAGACCCCGCTCCTGATGCGCTACGATCGCAAAGCCGAGGCGAAACCCGACGTTTAGGAAAAGCCCGTCGACGGATCAGGGTTTCGCGGCGGACGTCTTCTCTGCCGCCCGGATCTTTTCGAGCACGGCGGCATAGTTCTCCGCCGTGACGATCCCGACGAGCTTGTCGCGGATCAGGCCGTCGGGGCCGATGATGAAGGTTTCCGGCACGCCGTAGACGCCGAAATCGATGCCGGTGCGGCCGGTGGAATCCATGCCCACCGCGCGGAACGGGACGCCGCTGCGCGACAGGAAGCGCCGGCCGTTCTCGGGGGCGTCCTTGTAGTCGATGCCGACGAGGTTCACGCCCGGCTCACGCGCCAGTCGCATCAGTTGCGGATGCTCGATCTGGCACGGGGCGCACCATGACGCCCAGAAATTGACCACCGTCACACGGCCCTTGAGGTCGGCGCTCGACAGGCCCGGAACAGCTTGGCCTTCCCCGCCGACGAGGTTGGGCAACGCCGGCAACGCGAAGGCCGGCACCGGCCGCCCGATCAGCGCCGAGGGAATCGCGGCCGGGTCGGCGCCGGACCGAAGGCGGATGAAGAAGACCAGGGCCAGCGCCGCGAAGATTACCAGCGGCGCGATGACGAGGAGCGACCGGCGCGCCGGCGCCGACGAGGATGCGGCGCTCACGGGCGCTCCCCCGCATCGCCTTGAAGGGCGGCGAGCGCATTTTTCTGCGCCCGCTGATCGCTCAGCGAGCGCCAGATCAGGGCGCCGATGACGAGGGCGGTGAAGGCGTAGGCGCCGAGGATGAAGCCGGCATGCGGCCCGAGGGAAGCCATCGCTCAGACTCCCCGGATCGCCTGGCCGAGGGGCCGGGCCGGACGCGGATCGGCATCCAGTCGCTCGGCCTCGCGGATGGTGAGCGCCCTGACCCGGCGGCGCAGGATCTCCGTGCGCATGGCGTAGAGATGCAGCGTGATCCCGAGCAGGGTGAAGGCGAGGATCATCTCGAGCAGCGGGTAGAGCATCGAGGGATCGATGCTGGAGCCGCCCATCCGCATGATCGAGGCCGGCTGATGCAGCGTCGACCACCAGTTCACCGAAAACTTGATGATCGGCAGGTTCACGGCGCCCACCAGCGTCAGGATCGCGATGGCGCGCGCCGCCCGGTTCGGGTCCTCGATGGTGCGCCAGAGGGCGATGATGCCGCAATAGATCAGGAACAGGATCAGCATCGAGGTCAGCCGCGCGTCCCAGACCCAGTAGGTGCCCCACATCGGCTTGCCCCAGAGCGAGCCGGTGACGAGGCAGATCAGGGTGAAGGCGGCCCCGATCGGCGCGGCGGCGCGCTGCGCCACATCCGCGAGGGGGTGGCGCCAGACCAGGGTGCCGATCGCCGAGAGTGCCATCGACCCGTAGAAGAACACGCCGAGCCAGGCCGCCGGCACGTGGATGTACATGATCCGCACGGTCTCGCCCTGCTGGTAATCGGGCGGGACCACGAACCAGGTGAGGTACAGGCCGATTGCGAGCAGCACGGCCGAGAGCCCCGCGAGCCAGGGCATCACGGGGCCGGTCCAGCGCAGGAAGTGACCGGGATGGGCAAGACGTGTCCACATGGTTCGTGGACCTAGCCCAAGGTGCGGTGCAGCATCAATGCGGGCGTTACGCGCAGTCCCAGCCGCGTCGATCATTTCTTCGCGCACGCCCTCGATCTCGTCTATCCAGACGCCGCCCATTTCACCCGCGCGTTCCGTGGCTGGACCGGCCTGCCGCCGACGGAACGGCGCCGTTTGGCGTTGGGATGGGAAACGCGGCCGTCGATGGGGCGTTGAGCCGGCGCCATGCTCGACAAAGCCCTCTACTACGCCCTGACCTTCTTGGAATCGCTTCTGTCCGTGGTCGGCATCCGTGCCACCTACGAGCAGCCGCGCTACGAGGTGGTCGAGCAATTGCCCCGCAACGTCGAGATCCGCCGCTACGAACCGCGTGTCGCGGTCGAGACCGACATGGCGGGACCGGGCGATGCCGAGGCGTTTCGCCGGCTGTTCCGGTACATCACCGGCGCCAATGGCGGAGCCGACCGCATCGCGATGACGGTGCCGGTGGAACAGGGCACCCTGATTGCCATGACCGTGCCGGTGGAGCAGGGCGGCGATCTGCGCGTCATGCGCTTCTTCCTGCCCGCCGCCATCGCGAAGGACGGTCCGCCGGTTCCAACCGACCCGGAGGTCCGAATCGCCCGGCTCCCCGCCGCGACCTACGCGGCGCTCCGCTTTTCCGGCACTCTCGACGCCAGGGCGCGCGAAAAACGTGAGGCGGTTCTCCGGCAGGTCCTGGCGAAGATTGCCCGCGAGACGACGGGGCCTTCGAGCGTGCTGAGCTACGATCCGCCCTTCGCGATCCCTTTCCTGCGGCGGAACGAGATCGTCATCCCGGTCGCCGAAGGGCGCTGATCATTCCGACCAGCGCAGGGCCGCCGCCGCCGCGAAGGTCCCGATCACCGCCGCGATCAGGCTGAGGGCCGACAGGATCAGCAAGGGCGTCGTGAAGGGCACCGTGCCGCCGGACGCCGCCTCGGTCGCGGAGACGCCGAAGATCAGCGTCGGGATCATCAGCGGCAACACCAGGACGGCGAGGATCAGGCCGCCCCGACGGATCGACGCGGTGAGCGCCGCACCGACCGCGCCGATGAAGGTCAGGGCCGGCGTGCCCACCAGCAGGGTGAGGGCGGTGGCGCCCATGGCGGTGCCGTCGAGGGCGACAAGCAGCCCGAAGAGCGGCGAAGCGAGAGTTAATGGCAGGCCGGTAGTGAGCCAATGGGCGATCACCTTGGCGAGCACCACCATCTCCATCGGAGCCGGAGCTCCGGTCATCAGGTCGAGGGAGCCGTCCTCCTCGTCGGCCTGGAACAGGCGGTCGAGGCCGATCAGGGTGGCGAGCACCGCCGCGAGCCAGAGGATGGCCGGACCGATCCGCGAGAGCAGGTTGAGGTCGGGTCCGAGCGCGAAGGGCACCAGGGCGACGATCATCAGGAAGAACACCAGCGACAAGGCGCCAGAGCCGCCGACACGGGCGGCGAGCTGCAGGTCGCGGGCGATGAGGGCGCGCATCACGCCGATCACCACCACACCTCCGAATCGGCCGCATTCGCGCCGGCCGAGGTGGGTGCCGGTTTCAACGCCTCGTCGATGCGCAATTCACGGGCATCCTCCAGACCGAGGGATTGGTGGGTGGCCGCCACGATGAGGCCGCCCTCGGCCCGGTGCCGCGCCATCAATCCGGCGAGCACGGCCTGTGACGCGGTGTCGAGGGCCGCCGTCGGCTCGTCGAGCAGCCAGAGCGGACGCCGGCAGACGAGAAGCCGGGCGAGGGCGACGCGGCGGCGCTGGCCGGCGGAGAGGTAGGCCACCGGCAGGCGCAGGGCATGGCCGAGACCGAGTTCGTTCAGCGCTTCGGCCGGGCTCGCGGTGGGGGCGCCGAGGAGGTCGCGGGCGAAGGTCAGGTTCTCCTCCGCCGTCAGCGGGCTCTTCAGCCCGTCGCGATGGCCGACCACGTGAAGACATTCGGCCAGCGTCGCCTCACCGACTTCGGCGACGGCGATGGTGCCGGCATCCGGCTTCAACCGGCCGGCGAGCAGGCTGAGCAGGGTGGATTTTCCCGCGCCGTTGCGCCCCGTCACCATCAAGGCCTCGCCGGGTCCGAGCGCGAAGGACAGACCCGAGAAGATGCGGCGGCCGGAGCGGCGGGCGGCGAGGTTCGTAGCGGTCAGCCGCACGGGGATCCCTGTTGTCGAGGTCGATACCGAATGCCCCCTCCCTTCTGCGGGCTACGGCATCCACGCATTTCGGGAAGAGCGCGGCCCTCCTCCCCCTTGTGGGGAGGAGTTGGAGGTGGGGGTGGTCGGGCGACCCTCAGCTTACGGAGGCTGGCGGAGCCACCCCCACTCCTAACCTCTCCCCACAAGGGGGAGAGGGACGCGCTCTGCCTTCAAAGAGCAGAGGGGTAAACTCAGTAGCCTCAGCGGGAGAGGGTCGAAGAACGAGGACTGCATAACCCGCATGTGCCCCACCGTCCACGCGAGGCCCGACACTCCTGCACTCGTGTCACAGCAGGGCGTAGCGGCCAGTTTCGAAGTGTTCTATACGGGGCCCAGGCTGCGCCGCGCGAGTCCCGAGCGTCCAAATCGCTCGTCGCGCAACATCCTGTCCGGGCACCCCCGGAGCGGCGCGCGCTTTTTTTAGAAGCGCTCCAGCCGAACACGACTTCGTGGCGCAGGTCATGCCTGCGCGTGTTCGACAACCGCTCGTGAGGAAGAAACAAGCCGTGGCATCACTCGACAGCTTTCACTCCCGCCAGACCCTCACCGTCGGCGATAAATCCTACACCTACTACTCGATCCCCCATGCCGAGCAGGCCGGCCTCGCCGATGCGACGGCTCTGCCCTTCTCGATGAAGGTCATCCTCGAGAACCTGTTGCGGTTCGAGGACGACCGCTCGGTGAAGAAGGACGACATCTCCGCCACCGTCGCGTGGCTCGGCAACCTCGGCAAGGTCGAGACCGAGATCGCGTTCCGTCCCTCGCGCGTGCTGATGCAGGACTTCACCGGCGTGCCCGCCGTGGTGGATCTCGCCGCGATGCGCGACGCCATGGTCGCTCTCGGCGGCGACCCCCAGAAGATCAACCCGCTGGTCCCGGTCGATCTCGTGATCGACCACTCGGTCATCGTCGACGAGTTCGGCACCCCGAAGGCCCTGGCCGACAACGTGGCGCTGGAATACGAGCGCAACGGCGAGCGCTACACCTTCCTGAAATGGGGCCAGTCGGCCTTCGACAACTTCTCCGTCGTCCCCCCCGGCACCGGCATCTGCCACCAAGTGAACCTCGAGTTCCTGTCGCAGACGGTGTGGACCAAGACCGAAGACGGTACCGAGCTCGCCTATCCCGACAGCCTCGTCGGCACCGATTCGCACACCACCATGGTCAACGGTCTGGCCGTGCTCGGCTGGGGCGTGGGTGGCATCGAGGCCGAGGCCGCCATGCTCGGCCAGCCGCTCTCCATGCTGATCCCGGAAGTCGTCGGCTTCAAACTGTCGGGCAAGCTGCCCGAGGGCACCACCGCCACCGACCTCGTGCTCACCGTGACGCAGATGCTGCGCAAGAAGGGCGTGGTCGGCAAGTTCGTGGAATTCTACGGCCCCGGCCTCGACGACATGGCGGTGGCCGACCGCGCCACGATCTCCAACATGGCCCCCGAATACGGCGCCACCTGCGGCTTCTTCCCCATCGACCAGAAGACCATCGACTTCCTCAAGGTGACCGGCCGCGCCGACGACCGGATCGCCCTCGTGGAGGCCTATGCCAAGGCCCAGGGCATGTGGCGCGACGCGCAGACCCCCGACCCCGTCTTCACCGATTCCCTCTCCCTCGACATGGGTGACGTGCGTCCGTCCCTGGCCGGCCCCAAGCGGCCGCAGGACCGGGTGCTGCTGGACGGCGCAAAGCCGGGCTTCGCCCAGTCCATGGAAACGGAGTTCAAGAAGGCCGCCGACATCGCCAAGCGCTACCCCGTCGACGGCGCGAATTACGATATCGGCCATGGCGACGTGGTGATCGCCGCGATCACGAGCTGCACCAACACCTCGAACCCGAGCGTGATGATCGGCGCGGGGCTGCTGGCCCGCAACGCCGTCGCCAAGGGCCTGCGTTCCAAGCCCTGGGTGAAGACCTCCCTGGCGCCGGGCTCCCAGGTGGTCGCCGAGTATCTCGAGAGCGCGGGCCTGCAGGCTCCCCTCGACGCCCTCGGCTTCAACCTCGTCGGCTTCGGCTGCACCACCTGCATCGGCAATTCCGGCCCGCTGCCGGCGCCGATCTCGAAGGCGATCAACGACAACGACGTGGTCGCGGCGGCCGTGCTCTCCGGCAACCGCAACTTCGAAGGCCGTGTGAACCCCGACGTGCGCGCCAACTACCTGGCCTCGCCGCCGCTGGTGGTGGCCTACGCGCTCGCCGGCTCGATGCAGATCGACATCACCACCGAGCCGCTGGGCATTGGCTCCGATGGCCAGCCGGTCTATCTCGCCGACATCTGGCCCTCCACGGCGGAGGTCGCCGAATTCATCGAGGCCAACATCACCTCGACGCTGTTCAAGTCGCGCTACGCCGACGTGTTCAGCGGCGACCATTACTGGAAGGCCGTGGAGGTCACCGAGGCCGAGACCTTCAAGTGGGATTCGACCTCCACCTACGTGCAGAACCCGCCCTATTTCGAGGGCATGACCAAGACGCCGGCGCCGATCACCGACATCGTCGAGGCCCGCATCCTCGGCCTGTTCCAGGATTCCATCACCACCGACCACATCTCTCCGGCGGGCAACATCCGGGCGGCCTCGCCGGCCGGCACCTACCTGCAGGAGCATCAGGTCCGGGTGCAGGACTTCAACCAGTACGGCACCCGCCGCGGCAACCATCAGGTCATGATGCGCGGCACCTTCGCCAACATCCGCATCAAGAACCAGATGGTCCGGGACGAGAACGGCAATGTGGTCGAGGGCGGCTGGACCCTGTTCCAGCCCTCCGGCGAGCGGATGTACATCTACGACGCCGCCCAGAAATACGCCGAATCGGGCACGCCGCTCGTGGTCTTCGCCGGCAAGGAATACGGCACCGGCTCGTCGCGCGATTGGGCGGCCAAGGGCACCAAGCTCCTCGGCGTCCGCGCCGTCGTGGCGGAGAGCTTCGAGCGCATCCACCGCTCGAACCTCGTGGGCATGGGTATCGTGCCGCTGGTGTTCCAGGGGGACACGTCCTGGGCATCGCTCGGCCTGAAGGGTGACGAGACCGTCAGCCTTCTCGGCCTCTCGGGCGACATCAAGCCGCGTCAGACCATGATCGCCGAGATCACCTCCGCCGACGGCACCAAGACAGAGGTGCCGCTCACCTGCCGGATCGATACGCTCGACGAGCTGGAATATTTCCGCAACGGCGGGATTCTTCCCTACGTCCTGCGCTCGCTGGCGGCGTAAGGCCACGATGCGAGGAAGGCCCTTCCCGGTCAGGGGAGGGCCTTTCGTCCTAGAAATTCTACCGGAATCTGAGCCGGCTTCGTAATTCTCGGAAGCACCGTCAGATGGCGGTCGTTTCGGCCGTCCGATGGCGGTTGCGGGCGGCTCGAATTACGGTCCGCGCGGGTCCTGGGATGCGGCCTGCGCCACGTCCCCATTGGTGAATTCCCGCCACAGCAGCACCAGAGCCGCCATCACCGCCGGGCCGAGGAAAAGCCCGAGCAGGCCGAATGTCTCGACCCCGCCGAGGATGCCGAGCAACACCCAGAGGAAGGGCAGGCGGGTGGTGCCGCCGATCAGGACCGGCCTGACGAAATGGTCGGCGACGAAGGTCACGACGAAGCCCGCCGCCGCCACCACCACCGCCGGGATCACCGCCCCGCCAGCGAGAAGAATCAGCGCGGCGATGCCGAAGACCAGCGGCGCCCCGAAGGGGATCATCGCCGCCACCGCCGTCAGCGCGCCGAGCAGGACCGGATGCGGCACGCCCGCAAAATAGTAAACGATTCCAAGGATTACGCCTTCGCCGAGGCCGACCAGGACGAGCCCATCGACGGTGCCGTGGACGGAGGCCACCATCTGGCGCGCCACCCGCTCGCCACGCGGGCCGAACAGGCGGCCACTCGCCGTCAGCGACTGCTTGATGACAGTCCGCCCGTCGCGAAACAGGAAAAACAACGTCAGCAGGGTGAAGCCGAATAGCACAACCCGGCGAACCACTTGAGCCCCGAGGCTCTTGGTCAGGCCGATCGTGGTCGAGTTGTCGAGCTTGTGCAGGATCTCGGAGCCGGCGGACGGGTGGCTGAGATTCTCGTTCCACCAGGCACCGGCCCTGGCCGCGCCGTAGGGCAGATGGGACAGGAATTCGGGGGCTGGAATCCCGCTCTGCTCCACCGACTTCACCCAGGCCATCGCATCATGAGCTTCCCGCGCCGCCTGGACGCCGAGGATCACCAGGGGCGCCAGGAAGACCAGCGCCACAGCCAGGGTGAACAGGCTCGGCAGCAGGATGTTGTGCCCCCCGGGCGGCCACCGCCGCTCGGCCTTCGCGTAGAGCGGCCAGAGCGCGATGGCGAGGATCACGGCCCAGGCCAAGGCCGGAAGGAACGGGTGGAGCACCCACAGGCCGAGGGCGGACAGCGCCAGGACCAGGGCGATACGCGCGCCTCCTTGGGCGCGGCTGCGATGGTCCGCCGGCGGGCCCGCTGCATCGACGGGGAAAAAGGGCACTTCCATTCTCGCTACCTCTGACGGCCCTGCGGAGCATATCCGGCGCCGCACCTCGCTGAGGAAGCAATGGGCGCACAACCCGCTGGGCGTGCGCTCGCATGTAGGTCAGCGGACGGGAGGACGGAATGGTCGGGCTTGATGTGTCACCGCACGAAGGCGCGAGCGCGGCCAAGGTTGCCCGCCACCACCCCCTCGTGTAAGGGACCGCCTTCGATCGGAAGCGGCGCGACGCCGCTTCGGGGGCATGCTGCGCGACCCGGGGGGCGCCGGGCTCACGCGCCAGCCTCGGACCGGCCGCGCCCGCCATGGGATCCGACACCGGATCCGCCACGGCGCGCCATAGAGAAGAAAACGGCGAGAACGCATGTCTGACCAGCCGACCACCGCTACGTTCGACCGCGTCGCGGACATCATCGCCGACACCGCCGACATCCCGCGCGACACCATCTCGCCCGAGAGTCACGCCATTGAGGATCTTGGCATCGATTCACTCGCTTTCCTCGACATCGCCTTCGCGGTGGACAAAGCCTTCGGCATCAAGCTGCCGCTGGAGCGTTGGACCCAGGAAGTCAACGAGGGCAAGGTGCCGGCCGAGGAGTATTTCGTGCTCAAGAACCTCTGCGCCCGCATCGACGCCCTGGTGGCCGAGAAGGCCGCCAAGGCTTGAAGGGCGAGCCCGGCCGGGCTGACCTATTGAGAGTCCAGCGGAGCCTCTAGTCCCCAGCGGAGCCTTTGACGCCATGCGCCTCGAATATTTCGAGATGATCGACACGGTGACGAGTCTCGACAAGGCCGCCGGCCGGATCGAGGCGCTAGCTCACGTGCCGATGGAGAGCCCGGTCTTCGAGGGTCACTTTCCCGGTCATCCCCTGGTGCCCGGGGTACTCCTCACGGAGACCATGGCCCAGGCCTCGGGATACCTGCTCCTCGCCCATCTCGACTTCGTGCAGATGCCGTTCCTAATGGCGGTCGACAAGGCGAGGTTCCGCTCCTTCGTCGGCCCTGGGGCGACGCTCGTCGTGCAGGCGAGTCTGGAGCATGACGGCTCAGGCTACGCGGTGACCAAGGCTTCCATCAGCCACGAGGGCAAACCTCTGGCCGATGCAGAGTTGCGCTTCCGGACGATGCCGTTTCCCGAAGGGCTCGATGCTCCCATGCGCGAGCGCGCCCAGCGGATCGGCCTGATGGATCGCGCCATAGCATCGGGGGCGCCCCCCGGCGGGGCGGTTCCGGCATGAGCAAGACCAGCATGAGTCAGCGCGACGTCGTCGTCACCGGTATCGGCCTCGTCTCCTGTGCCGGCGAAGGGATCGCCGCCCACCTCGAAGCCTTTGCGGCGGGTAGCCCGAAGGCCGTGGATACGGAGCGCTTCGCGCCATATCCCGTCCATCCGGCCCCGCCACTCTTGCTCGATGGACAGATCCCCAAGAAATCCGACCAGCGGCAGATGGAGGCGTGGCAGCGCCTGGGCGTCTACGCGGCCGGGCTTGCCCTCGACTCGGCTGGAGTGAAACAGGACGCCGCCTTCAAGGCAGCGATGCATCTCGTCGTCGCCTGCGGCGGTGGCGAGCGTGATACGGCGGTGGACGGTGCGATCCTGACCGGCCTGCGCGACGCGGCCGACCCGGGCGCCTATCTCAACGAGCACCTTCAGAACGATCTGCGCCCGACCCTCTTCCTGGCACAACTCTCGAACCTGCTCGCCGGCAACATCGCCATCGTCCATGGCGTCACGGGCGCCTCACGCACGTTCATGGGCGAGGAGGCTTCGGGCGTCGACGCATTGCGCAATGCCCAGAGCCGCATCGCTTCGGGCCAGATCGACACGATGCTGGTGGGCGGTTCCTACAGCGCGGAACGTCCCGACGTTCTCGTCGTCCACGAGATGGGCGGATACCTGCGGAAGGGCGATTACCGGCCGGTTTTCGAGCGCGAGGGTGAAGGCGAGGCCGGCTTCATTTTGGGAAGTACCGCCGCCTTCCTCATGCTGGAAGCCGCCGAGACCGCAGCGGCGCGCGAGGCGACGATCTTCGCCCGCCTGCTCCCAGTAAAAAGCGATCGCCCCCGGCGCGAGGCCGGCAGCGTAGGGCGTAGCCTCTCCACCTTGTGGGGCGAGGCCGCTTCCAAGCCGGATCTGGTGATCTCGGGCGCCACCGGCGTCAAGGAGATCACCGCCGAGGAGCGTGCTGCCCTCGACGTACTCGTACCCGGAACCCCCGTCACAGCCCTCGGGGACCTGACCGGCCATTCGCTCGAAGTTACGGCGCCGCTGGGGGCAGCGCTCGCCGCAGCACTCATCTCGGAAGGAAGGGCGCGCGAGATCACGATCACCACCGTCGGCCATCGCCGTGGTGAAGGCGTGATCCGGTTAAGCGCGCTGTCGTGACCGGCAGGGATACGGCTGTCAGCAATCAGAAATTCCGCTAAGACCGATGCAACCGTGATCGATCGGCCCGAATGTTCGGGGCGGAGCATCTTCAAGGCCGTTCGGTCGGAACGATAGCAAGACGGCGCTATGACGAACTCCTCTCCCCGCGATTCACGAAGCTTCCGAGACAGCCATGGCCGGCCATTGGTCGCAGTGACGGGCCTCGGCATCGTCACGTCCCTCGGGCAGGGACAGGCCGACAATTGGGCTGCGCTCACCGCCGGCCGGTCCGGCATCCACAGCATCGCCCGTTTTTCCACCGATGGCCTGCGCACCCGTATCGCCGGGACGGTGGATTTCCTCGACACCGACCCACTCGTGGCGCCCGCATTGTCGCAGCGCTTCGCCGAGGAAGCGGCCGAGGAAGCGATCACCCAGTCCGGCATTGGTGCGAAGGGTGATTTCCCCGGCGCGCTGTTCATCGCCGTACCGCCTGTGGAAATGGAATGGCCCCAGCGCCAGTCCCTGGCACAGGCGTCCGGCCAGAACGGCGACATCACCTATTCCGACCTCCAGCGGGCGGCATCGAGCGGACAGTTCGACGCCTGGCACGATCTCTTCATCTTCGCTACCGTTGCCGACAACATTGCCGACCGGTTCGGCACCAAGGGTTCGCCGATCTCGCTGTCCACCGCCTGTTCCTCTGGCGCCACCGCGATCCAGCTTGGCGTCGAGGCGATCCGGCGGGGCGAGATGCAGGCGGCTCTCTGCATCGGCACTGACGGTTCGGTGAACCCGGAATCACTGATCCGCTTCTCGCTGCTCTCCGCGCTCTCGACCCAAAACGATCCACCGGAGGGGGCGTCGAAGCCTTTCTCGAAGAATCGCGACGGTTTCGTCATGGGGGAGGGGGCCGCTGCCCTTGTCCTGGAGAATGCCGAATCCGCACGGGCGCGGGGTGCGACGATCCTCGGCTACGTCCTCGGCTGCGGCGAGAAGGGCGACGGCTTCCACCGCACCCGGTCGAGCCCAGACGGTGCGCCTGGCATCGCCGCCATTCGCGCTGCCCTGGACGATGCCGGCACCGAGCCGGATTCCATCGACACGATCAATGCACACGGCACGTCAACGCCGGAGAACGACAAGATGGAGGCATTGGGCTGCGCAGCCGTGTTCGGTGAGCGGATCCGCACCCTGCCGATTTCGTCGAACAAGTCGATGATCGGCCATACGCTGACCGCCGCGGGGGCAATCGAGGCGGTGATCTCGCTCCTCACCATCGCCCATGGCCGCATCCCGCCGACGATCAACTATGCGCTCCCGGACCCGGCCCTGTCCCTCGACGTGGTAACCACGGCCCGCGACGCCCGGGTCAGCCGCGTTCTGTCCAATTCCTTCGGCTTTGGCGGGCAGAACACCTGCCTCGTCCTTGGGGACGAGCCCGTATGACGACGGAAACCACTCGGCGCGTTCTCGTCACCGGGGGGGCCTCCGGGCTCGGCTCGGCCATCGTGCGGGCACTGGTATCTGCCGGCTACGACGTCGCCTTCACCTATCGCTCCTCGGGCGATGCGGCGGAGCGCCTCATGGCCGAACTCAGTCAGACCCATCCCGGACGGTCGATTACCGTCCACCCTCTCGACCTCGCCGATCGCGATGCCCTGGAGGCTTTCTGCGAGGCCCAGGAAGGGGAAGCGTTCTACGGCCTCGTACATAATGCGGGCCAATCCTACGACGTGTTGGCCGCGATGATGGCGCAAGACAAGGCCGAAGCGGCGATGCAGGTTAACTTCTGGTCGCTGACCCGCATCGCGAAGGCACTGGTGCGCGGCATGATCCGAGGACGTTCCGGCCGCATCGTCGCTATTGGTTCGGTGGCAGCTCTACAGGCCAATCCAGGCAATGCTGCCTATGCGGCGACGAAAGGTGCGCTGAGCTCCTATTGCAGGACGTTGGCGATCGAATCAGCCAAGCGCGGGGTGACGGTCAACGTCATTGCGCCGGGCTTCATCGATACCGAGATGATGGCGCCCTATGCCGCGCATCGTGACGGCATGGAGAAACAGATTCCCTCAGGACGCTTCGCCAAGCCGGAGGAAGTAGCGGCGCTCGTGGCCTTCCTTATGGGAGATGCCGCAGCCTACATCACCGGCGCGGTTCTGCCGGTCGATGGCGGGCTGACGGCGATGATGGGTGTTCACCGGACCTGAGGCGGATGATCCTATGCGCTTCCGCCTCATCCTCGCGCTGGCTCTGAAAGCGGTTCCCGCCTTCGCCGAGACCGGCGCTTTCCGCGTCGACGGGCTTCCGCGCGGTGACGGGTTGAGCATCCGCGAGACCCCGGACGCCTCGGCGCCCGTGCTTGGCCAAGCGCCGGAAGGGGCGCGCCTGCGCGGCTTCGGCTGTACCAACGAGACGCCGAGCGGCCTCACATGGTGCCGGGTCAAGGCTGGCCCGATCCTTGGCTGGGCGCGGCGGCGCTACCTTGCGCCGGATTGAGCCGGGACGGCTTTCAGTCGATAAGGCCGCCTATCCATTCCAATCCCTCTTCCCCGAGGTGCGGAGTTATTGCGGAGGCCTCCAAGGAGGGCTCCAGATGGCACATGAGCCCTGGAGCCCCCCTTCGAGGCCTGCTGATGCGGGCGCCTCAGGACGAGGTGGTGCGAAGGAGGCTCGGGGTCCGAAGCGCCTGACGAGAGACGAGACCGATGCAAGCCCTCCAACTCTTCGGTGACCGTGACCTTCGCCTCGGCGAGGTCGATCCGCCTGCCGCTCCCGGCCCGGGCGAGGTTCAGATCCGCGTGCGCGCCGTGGGCTTGAACTTCATCGATGTCTGGGGCTTTCGCGGCATGGCCTTCGCCAAGCGCAAGATGCCTCTGACGGTGGGGGCCGAAGCCTCGGGCGAGATCGTCTGCGTCGGCGAGGGCGTGACGGATCTCCGCGAGGGCGACCGCGTGGTGATGTACGGCGCGCAGACCTGCGGCCGCTGCAAGGCCTGCCGGGAAGGTCGCGACAACCTGTGTGAGGACGTCTCCGGCGTCATGGGCTTCCATATCGACGGGTTCGCGCGCGAGCGCGTCACCATGCAGGCCCGTCTCGTGGTAAAGGTGCCCGATGGGGTAAGCTTCACCGATGCAGCCTGTGCGCCGATCGCCTTCGGCACCGTTCAGCACATGCTGTTCGACAATGCCAAGCTCGAACCCGGCGAGAGCATCCTCGTCCA
The DNA here is from genome assembly GCF_001422345.1 of Methylobacterium sp. Leaf93. Taxonomy (NCBI): domain Bacteria; kingdom Pseudomonadati; phylum Pseudomonadota; class Alphaproteobacteria; order Hyphomicrobiales; family Methylobacteriaceae; genus Methylobacterium; species Methylobacterium sp. Leaf93. The sequence continues at coordinate 70,131 of NZ_LMMS01000006.1, forward strand.
TGCCGGTGGCTCGGGCATCGGCACCGCCGCGATCAAGATGGCCAAGGCTATCGGCTGCACCGTGTTCACGACGGTAGGCGACGACAGGAAAGGCGAGATGGCAAAAGCCCTCGGCGCCGATCACGTGATCAATTATCAGAACGAACGCTTCGAGGGTGAGGTTCGCCGCCTGACTAAGCGAAAGGGCGTCGATGTGGTGTTCGAGCATGTCGGTCCTGACACTTGGAACGGCTCGCTCCTTTGCCTCAAGCGAGGCGGCCGCCTCGTCACCTGCGGCTCCACCTCCGGCGTCTCCACCACTATGAACCTGATGCAGTTGTTCCAGCAGCAGTACCGCATCACCGGCTCCTTCGGGTGCTCCATGGCCAACATCCGCCAGTCCCTGGCGAAGATGGCGGACGGGATCACGCCGGTGGTGGACACGGTCCTCCCCCTCGGGGACTTTTCACAGGGGCTGGAACGCCTGGAATCGCGTAAGGTGTTCGGTAAGATCCTGGTGGCGATCGACTGACCTATCGTTGGGGCAAGCATGACTCGCATTCACCTCAGGCTGCCACTTCTCCAAAAAATGTTCTACACGAGCATGATAGCCACTTCCGGATAGTCTCGTGCTGCGTCTTGCCCTCGTCCTGAACCGCCATCTGCCCCGGATGGCGGGGATTGCCATGATTCCGCTGGTCCGCTGCCTGTTCTGGTTAGCGCGGATGCTGGGGACCGAGCGGGCGAGCCGGACTGGCGGGGCGATTGCGCGAAGGGTGGGGCCGATCCTGCCGGCGAACCGTATCGCATTGGCGAATCTGCGTGCTGCTTACCCCGAGAAGGATGAGGCCGCGATCAGGGCGCTCGCGACCCAAGCTTGGGACAATCTCGGCCGGACGGGGGCAGAATACGCCCATCTCGCCACCCTGTTCGATATCGACCCCGACGATCCGGCGAGTCAGCGGATGACCGTTGCCGGCGCCGAACATTTCGAGGCCTTGCGCGACGACGGCAAGCCGGGTCTCATCTTCGCTGCCCACCTCGCAAATTGGGAATTGCCAGCGATCTGCGCCGCTCGCTACGGGCTTGAGGCTACGGCGATCTTTCGCCCCCCCAACGACATCGCCTCAGCCCGCCTCGTCGCCGAGGTGCGCCGCGAGACCATGGGCGGGTTGGCGGCAGCGGGGCAAGGCGCCGTATTTTCGATGCAGGGCGTCGTGGAACGCGGCGGCCATCTCGGCCAGCTCATCGATCAGCATTTCACCCGCGGTGTGGTGGTGGAGTTCTTCGGCCGACCCGTTCTGGTGAACCCTTTGCTCGCCAAGCTCGCCAAGCATTACGAATGCCCCGTTCACGGGGTCCGCGTGGTGCGCAAGGACAATGCCCGCTTTCATCTAGAACTCACCCCACCCCTCGATCTGCCCCGTGATGCCAAAGGCGAGATCGACGTCCAGGGCGCGATGCAGGCGATGACCCGCGTGGTCGAGCAATGGGTCCGGGACAATCCCGGCCAGTGGCTCTGGATGCACAGGCGCTGGCGCCCGAACATGCTGCCAAAACCCAAGGTTGCCCCGCCGACACAGTCGGACTCATCCACGGCCCATCGAGACAACGTGTCTTCCGTTCCAGGCTGAGGCGCTGTCACATAGGTATATGGGCCGATCCGCTTCACGCATGCGCCGCTCCGCGCCAAGCCTCCTCGCGCTGACCATTGTCCTGACGCACATGGTGGGTCCGGCTCGCGCCGAGCCGCCCCGCGCGGTGATCGAACTCTTCACCAGCCAAGGTTGCGGCGCCTGCCAGCAGGCCTCCCGGATGATGGGAGAGTACGCTCAGCAGCCCGACGTCATCGCCCTGACAATGCCGGTCACCTACTGGGACTATCTCGGCTGGAAGGACGAGTTCGCGATTCCGGCGTTCACCGAGCGCCAGCGCGCCTATGCTCTCAGCCACGGTGAGCGCCAACTCTTTACGCCCCAGGCCATCATCAACGGCGAGCCGTCCCCGGTCCGGTCGGACCGGGCATTCCTGGACCGCAGCCTTCGTGCGGCACGACAATCGAGCGGCCTCATCGTATCGGTGAAGGCAACGGACCAGGGGAACCGTATCGCCATCGATATCGGCGCCGGACGCGGCACCGGCGAGCTCTGGCTGCTGCCAATCCTGCGCAGGCACCGGACAGCCGTCGCGCACGGCGAGAACAAGGGGCAGGTGGTGGATTACGTCAACGTGGTGCGCGGGATGCATCGGGTCGGAGCCTGGACGGGCCAAGCCACGCATTTCGAACTCCCGCGCACCCTCGTTCGCTCGGGCAATGCCGACGGTTACGTGGTCGTACTCCAGAGCGGGACGCTGGCCCATCCCGCTCGGATTCTCGGTGCCACGAAGGGTCCCGGCTTCTGAGCCACGGCCACTTCCCGCCTTCGGTGCCTCAGCCGATCCATTCCCCCGCGCGCATCACCGGTACCGCGCGCCCTTCGGCAGTAAGTCCGTCGACATCAATGTCGGCAGAGCCGATCATCCAGTCGATATGGATCAGGCTACGGTTTGCGCCACGTGCCGCGACGTCGTCCTCACTGAAGCCTTCTCCACCATTGAGGAAACATTTGCTGTACGCCTGCCCCAGAGCAATGTGGCTTGCGGCGTTCTCGTCGTACAGGGTGTTGTAAAACAGCAGTCCGGATGCCGAAATGGCGGACGAGGCCGGCACCAGGGCGACCTCGCCGAGACGGCGGGAACCCTCGTCCGTGTCGAGCACCCGCGCGAGGACGTCGCTTCCCGTACGAGCCGTCGCCTCGACGATACGCCCCTCTTCAAACCGAACCCGGATACCGTCGATCAACGTGCCCTGGTAAGACAGGGGCTTGGTGCTTGCCACATAGCCGTCCACCCGCAACTTGTGCGGCGTGGTGAACACCTCCTCGGTGGGAATGTTGGCATTACACAAGATGCCGCTGCGCGAGACGGATGCACCGCCGCACCATTCGTGATCGTCAGCGAGGCCGACGGTGAGGTCGGTATCCGGCCCTTGAAACCGCACAGCCGCGAAGCGATGCTGATTGAGGATTTTGGTGCGGGCGTGGAGAGCATCGTTATGCGCCTTCCACTGGCCCACCGGATCGTCTCCGTCGACCCGGGACGCGGCGAAAATCGCGTCCCACAGGCGTGTCAGCGCCTCGTCCTCCGGGCAATCCGGGAAGACGGTCCGCGCCCACGGGCGGGTCGCCGCCGAGACGATCGTCCAGTTGGTGGCGAAGTTGGCGATAAGCTCGAGGGCCGGCACATAGGCCTTCGAGCGCGAGCGATTGGCGCGGGCGACCTTCTGCGAATCCTGGCCGGCCAGCAAGGATGGATCATCTCCGGCGATCGCCAGCCTCGCGGCCCCGTTGCGGAAGGCTTCGGCCATACCGCCGTAAAGCCAGCCCGCCGCAGTATCGAACGCGTCGTCAGGCGCGTGAGCGAAACGAGCCAGGGTTGCGGCATCGTCGGAATAAAAGGTTGTCACCAGGGACGCGCCGGCCTTGTAGGCTTCGGTGGTAATCGCGCGGGCGAGGGGCGCGGCTTCGAGCGGCGCGGTCATCACCAATTCCTGGCCATGCTTCAGCCCGAGCCCAATTCGGACCGCCACCTCGGCGAGGCGGCCGATCCGCTCGTCGAAGGGGAGGGCGATCGTGTCAGCCCCAGTGCTCGTCGTCATCACCCTGTCTCCTCAGCCCCACCCCGCATAGGCTGCGGGGACGACGCTCAGCAAGATCGGAATTCGTGGCGGGGTTTCAAGCGCGGGGCGGTCAGGCCGCGCGCGACCAGGTGATTTCGCCGAGATTCTCGCGGAAGGCAAAACGCATGAGGTGGTCGGCCACCACGTTTTCGAGACGGGTCAGACCGGCCGGGTCGGGGGTCGCCACACGCATCAGCAGGGCATCGGCTTCTGCCTGGAACGTGCAAATGCGATCCTCGCCGAACGGCACCGTACCGGCCGCATCCGTGGCCTCTACGGGGAACTTATGACTCCAATGGCGGCAAAGCTGCTTCAGGTAGCGGCTTGCCTCGGCAGTAGGAACTCTCGCCTGCGAGGTCGGCATCGTCTGGTCTCCTTCGGTCCCTGTAATTCAAGAGCACAGCCGGCAAATGGTTGTCGCCAGGCTGGGCAGGCCGTCATTGAGGGTACGATCCGCCTCTCATGAAGGGGCCTATATCGTTAACGCCTCCATAAGACGCTGCAGTGCACTCAAGCAGCACTCTCACCGCGACAACGATTTAAATCGGAATTCAAACCCGGTTTATGGCGCGTCGCGAGACGGATTGTGATCCTTTCTTGTGCGTCGCACAATGGGGTTGTGTAACATGCGGATGAGCGTTCGGTTCGCTCCCGAAAGGCAAGGTCATGACCCCGAATCCTATTCGGGAGGAAGCGCCGGAGGTGGATTTGCCGACATTGCTACGATCTTCCCAGGGTTTAGAAGATCGTGCGGATCGAGGGCGAGCTTGAACCGACGCATCAGGTCCAGGCCCACTGGATCGCCGTAAAGGCCCAGTTCGTCGCGCTTGATCAGGCCGATGCCATGCTCGGCGGCGATGGACCCGCCCATGTGATGCACAATGTCGTGAACGATCCTATTGAAGCGAGCCCAGTGCTTGAGGAAAGCGGCCTTCTCCATGCCGAGAGGCTGGCTGAGGTTGAAGTGGATGTTACCGTCGCCGAAATGCCCGAACGCGCAGACGCGCAGGCCCGGCATTTCGGCTTCGCAGGCTGCAATCGCCGTATCCAGGAAGTCGGCCAGACGCGAGAGCGGTACCGAGACGTCGTGCTTGATCGAACCGCCTTCGAGTGACTGAACGTCGGACAGGTTTTCGCGAAGCGCCCATAAGTTCGCGTTCTGCGTCTCGCTCAATCCGATGACTGCATCTTCAACGAGACCATCCTCAATCGAAGCGGCGAGGGCCGTCTCGAGGCCGCCCAAAGCCTCTGGCCCGGCGCGCGTCGTGGACATCTGGACGAGCGCGTAGGCAGCATGGTCGCCGGGAAGGGGGCGCAGAAATCCAGGCCTATGTTTCAGCACGATGTCGAGGCCGAAGCGCGGAATGTACTCGAATGCCGTGAGATCGCGTCCGACCGTCCGCTTCAACTTGTCGAAAAGGGTCAGAGCCGCGTGTGGGGACGACAAGCCAGCGAAACCCACCGCCCGCGACGAGGGCTTGGGATAGAGCTTCAGCACCGCCGCGGTGATGATTCCCAGCGTCCCTTCCGATCCGACGAAGAGGTGTTTCAGGTCGTAGCCCGCATTGTCCTTACGCAGTGCGCTCAGACCGTTCCAGACTCGGCCATCAGCCAGCACCACTTCGAGGCCGAGCACGAGATCGCGCGTGTTGCCGTAGGCGAGGACTCCGGTCCCGCCGGCATTGGTGGCGAGGTTCCCGCCGATCGTGCACGACCCTTCCGAAGGCAGTGAAAGGGGAAACAGCATTTCCTCCACGTCGGCCGCCGCCTGAACCTCGGCGAGCAGGGCGCCGGCTTCGACGGTAATGCTGGCGCTCAGGCGGTCGATGGCGCGAATGCGGGAGAGACGACACAGGGACAGGACGATCCCGCCCTGTGGCACGCCGCCCCCCACCAGTCCGGTATTGCCGCCCTGGGCAACGATTGCGATTCCAGCTTCGGCGCAGGCCGCGACGACGAAGGCGACCTCGCCGGTATCGGCCGGACGGACGACGGCGATTGCGCTCCCCCGGAAGAGGCCGCGCCATTCCACGAGATGAGGTGCGATGTCAGCGGGCGCCGTGAGGACATGCTCCTCCCCCAACCGACCGGCGAGACGAGAAAGGAATTCGGCGGAAGCGCTCACGGAAAGCTCGGGGCAGGAGATGAAGGGGCAACACGAGGGGTCAGGGCAGGACCGGCACGATGGCGGCGGGCGGCTCTCCTCCTATAATAATGATAGTGACCCCTCTTTGCAGGGCGCAGGGCTGCCCCGCAACCGATCCGAGCAAACCCATCAGGAGGCGCCAGACCGATGCTGTCCGTGATCCCGAACCCACCCCGCATTGCCCTGCCTATCGTCGGCAGCGAAGACTTCTTCCCCGTGCGCCGCGTCTATTGTGTGGGGCGCAACTACGCCGCTCATGCCCGCGAAATGGGAAAGGATCCTGAGCGCGAGCCGCCGTTCTTTTTCATGAAACCGGCGGACGCGCTTCAGATCGTCCCGGGCTCGGAGGCGGTGGATCATCCCTATCCGCCGCGTACCGCTAATTACCATTTCGAGGTGGAACTCGTGGCCGCTCTCGGACGCGGCGGGCGGGACATTCCCGCGACTGAGGCGCTGGATCACGTCTACGGCTACGCCGTCGGCCTCGACATGACCCGCCGCGATGTTCAGGACGAAGCAAAGCGCCTTGCCCGCCCGTGGGACCTCGCCAAGTCAGCCGATGCCTCGGCCCCCATCGGACCGCTCCACCGGGTAGAAGGTCGCGGGCATCCGATGCGCGGCGCCATCGTGCTCTCAGTGGACGACATTTCCCGTCAAGCCGGCGACCTATCGGAGATGATCTGGTCCATTGCCGACCAGATCGCCCTCTTGTCCACCTATTTCGAGCTCCATCCCGGCGACCTGATCTTCACGGGCACGCCTTCGGGCGTCGGCGCGGTCGAGCGCGGACAGGCAATAGAGGCGGCCATCGAAGGCTTCGGCGTCATCCGCCTCATCGTCGTATGATCGGAACCCTCCTCGACCGACAGCTCTTCCAGTGGCTGTTCCAGTTCGGCGCCCTCGCGTCCCGGGGGATGACTCTCGGCGTGCGTGGCGTCGCCCTCGACGCGCGGGGCCGCGTCTGCCTCGTGCGCCATACCTATGTGGCGGGATGGCACTTGCCCGGCGGTGGCGTCGAGATCGGCGAGAACGCCGTCGACGCCATGGTCCGGGAGTTACGGGAGGAGGCCGAGATCGTGGTGGAGGAAGCGGACACGATGCGCCTGCACGGATTTTTCCGCAGCACCGCTGCCACGGGCCGCGACCACATCGTCGTCTACGTCGCCCCAGCCTTCACGCTCCTCGGACCAAAGTTTCCCGACCGGGAGATCGCGCAATGCGACTTCTTCGCGCTCGACGCCCTGCCCGAAGGGACCACGCGGGCCACGCGCGAGCGCCTCGGCGAGATCGCCCATGGGCGATCCCCGGCGGCCGCGTGGTGAGGAAGCGAGAAAGTTGCCCGCCGGCAAAAGAACCGCAAAACAGCCCTTGCCACGCCCGCCGTAATGTTGTTTAGAGACGCCGTCCGGGGCCGCCGGCGGGTCTTCTCCTTCAGCGGCGCGGTATAGTGAGCGGGTGTAGCTCAGGGGTAGAGCACAACCTTGCCAAGGTTGGGGTCGAGGGTTCGAATCCCTTCGCCCGCTCCAATTCACTCGGACAGATCAGAACGCGATTACAGCGCGTTAGCAGAGGCCACCTTCGGGTGGCCTTTTGCGTTCCTGGCCCCCTGGTCCCGTTATTGGTCCCGAAACGTGCGAAAACCCCGCCCGGGAGACCCCCGGCAGGGTGGAAGGCGATCGCAGGCCCCGATTGAAACGGGACCGGCCATTCGGTTGCAGGCCGACGCTCTCACGCGCCGTGGACAGTCCCAAGCCAGGAATTTCCGACCTCGTGTGCGCTGTCGCACATAGACGGTTTTTAGCCGATCGAGGGATTTCAGCGCCGGCCACCCGGATTCCCGCGGGCGGCTAAATCCTGCGTCAGGGGGCGAGCCGGCCGAGATACTTCGCGTCCTCCGGATCCGGCGGCGCGAGGATCTCGGGTTGGGCTTCCAGCAGCGGCCCGACCGCGGCCGCGATCTCCCGCTTGTCGAGGAGACGGTAGGCCCCGTCGCGCAGCAGGATGACGGCCGGGGCGGGCTTGAGCTTCTTGGCCCCCTTCTCGGGCGTCAGGTACACGCCGTCGTACCCGGGGGGGCCGGGCTTGAACCACACCACGAGGGCGTCCGGCGTCTGCTGCCTGAACCAATCCGACGTTGCGATCCAGGCCGCGCAGGCCTCCTTGGCCACGCGCTTCCGGTTCACGTTCGACAGCTGGGACGCCAGGAACAGCGCGTGCCCGGCGAGCTCGCCGACCGGCAGGGGCGTGAACACGATCTCGCCGGGGGGCGCGTCGACCCGGGTGAAGGTCTCGATGACGGGTTCGGGTTTGACGTCGGACATGCCCGCATGATGCGGGCGAGCCGTTAACCGCCCGTCAGCCGGCGGAGCGGCCGGCCTCGCGGGCCCGGCGCTCCGGACCGAGCTTCCTTGCCAGGTCCGCCGGCCGCTGCGCCCGCACGAAGCCGCGGCTGACCTGCCCCGAGATCTCGGCCATCTCCGTCAGGGCATCGCCGAGCGCCCTCCTCAGGGCGTCCCTCGCGTCGCCGTCGGCGGCCTCCATGTACGCCCGCTCCATTTCGTCCACGAGCACCTCCATTGATTCGCACATGAGAACGAATGGAGAACAAATTGGTGCGGGAGTCGATCCCTGGACGCGACGTTTCGGCCCTCGGTCAGACGAACCAGCTGACCACCAGGGCGACCGCGATGCCGAGGCCGACCTGCAGAACGGTGGAACGCAGGCGGTCGATCGCTGCGGTCAGATTGGCGGCATCCAGGTTGGGGACGGGATCCGCGGGAGCCTGAGGCGGCGGCCCCTGTTCCGGCACCCCATCATCCTCGTCGACCTTCGGCTGCGGCGCGTCGCTCCAGCTGAGATGGCGGACGGTGCCGCGGGCCACCTCTGGGCTCTCGCTCGCGTTGTCCGCATGGGGAGCCAGATACCAAGTGACGCCGTAGCCGGGCGGCGTGTGCTCGTCGCCCTTCGTGATCCAGAGATCGAGCTTCACGCCGAGGTGGAACGACGGCATCTCGCCAGCGCGGTAGGCCGCGAGCATCGCGGCCATGTCCATCTCGGGGATCCAGCACTCCAGGAACCAGGCGTCCTCGCTCTTGAACTCCCGGTCACCGGCGATGAAGCCGAGCACGCCGGTGAACGGGGTGTAGCCGTTGCCGTCCTCCTGGGGGATGGCGGGCCGGATCGTCACGGGCAGGACCCGGCACGTGTCGCCCCATCCCGCGAGCCGGACGGTGTCCCTCCGGATCGCGGCCATCCCGGACAGCTGGGGTGTCCGGCTGATGGTCCCGTAGTCCGTGGAGACGGCCTGACCCATCTTGAGGTTCGAGACCTCGACCCAGAGGGTCCGATAGGGGTCGTGGTGCCACTCTCCCTCGACCTCCGGGATCGCCATCGTCCCGTCCGTGACGATCGATTTCAGCCGCGCGCGTTTGTCCTGTCTCGCCATGTGCCCCCCCGAGGTTGAGGCACTCTCGCGGGCTGGCGACGCCCCGTCCAGGGCTCCCGTCCTTAGGCCTGCCTGCGTCCCACGCGGCGCCGGTCGTTGCGGGCCTCGCGCTCCACGGCGTGCCCGATCCACAGGGCGAGCGCGTCCCGGATCCGGGACTCCCGCGCGGCCGGGCCGTCCCCGGGATCCGCGGCGATGATGCGCTCGACGGTCCTCGTGGCGCCGCGGGCGAGCTCGTCGATCGTGGACTGCCTCACCACAGGTCTCGCACGTAGCCGAACTCGACCCGCTCGACCCGCTCGACCCGCTCGACGTCACCCTCGCCGATGAAGGTCTTCGATCCGACCGGACTGAACGTCATTCCGGCCACGATGTCCCCGGCGTTGAGGCCCTCCGGCGGGGTGTACGAGCCCGCGTCGATGGCGGCCTGCACGCGCTTCCTCAGGTACTCCGCGAGCGGGCAGGTCGGCTCGACCTTGAAGACGGGGTCGGCAGAGAGCTTCAAGTCGGCGAGCGCGACGGACCAGGACCCATCCTTCGAACCCTCGTTACCGGTGACCGTCGCCTGCAGGGTTCGGCAGGTCACCACCCCGCGCAGCGACTGGAGAGCCACGCGGTTGAGGTGCATCCTGTCCGTGGACAAGGCGAATGTACCGTCGCCGTTGGGGGTAAGTGTCGCCTTCGTCATGCCCGCCTCCGTGCCTTGGCCTCGGAGGCCCGGCGCGTCTTGCGGTTGGGGCCGGCGTCGTCGGGCCGGCGGAAGGCCAGCGACGCGACGAACGGGCTCATCTCCCGGCAGGTCACATCGAACTCGGCCGCGAGCTCGGTGGATCGTGCCATGCGCTCGACCACCTCGCGCACGCCCATGCGCCTCAAGGGGATCCGGCGACCGGCGATGTGGATGCTCTCGCTCATGCCCGTAGCCCCTGCAGCTGCCTCTCAATGCCGAGGCGGACGGCGATGGCGTGGCGAACCTGGCGGACGAATTCCTCGGAGGGGTCCTCGCGGAAATCGTTCGGGGTGCAGTGCCAGGCGCAGTAGACGATCACGGCGTCGCCCTGCGTCACCCTCGAGCCGTTGACGGTGACGACGTCGCCTTAGGTCCCGATCCGGATCTCTTCGCTGTCCGAGGGGAGGCCGATCGCTTCGAGGGCTTCCCTCGCGATCGGCCCGTTGATGGAGGCAACCCATAGGGACGACATCTCTCCCGGCATGACCACGGCCATCCGGGGTGGCGTCATGCGGAAGGGCGTCTCGGTGTAGATGCGCATGGTCAGGCATCCCGTCCGTTCACATGAGCCTGAAGGCGGCGCAGCCCGGTGCTCATCCAGCGACCAGCGTCGAGCATCCCGAGAGCGAAGGCCGCGCCCATGGTCGCTCCCTGCTGAGCCGCATGCGCAGCCGCAGGATCTCCCTCCCGCCATGTCCGGCGTGAGATCAGCGCCTCCAGCGTACCGGCCGAGGTGTCGCAGTCGGCTTGGGCCGCCAAGCGCCTGGCCGTCCGCGGGATGGCGTGTGCCGACAGGCCTGAACGCCGGAGCTGTCGGCGGATGCCACGCTCAGACTTGGTCATGCCGGCCTCCGTGCCTTGGCCTCGGCCGCCCGGCGCTGCTCGGCGAGCAGGCCGTCGAGGCTGTCCCGGAGCGCCCGGACGAGCGTCATCCCATCGATGTCGTCGGGGTCCGTGCAGGCCTCGGCCTCGCGCAGGGCGGCCCGCACCGCGGCGATGTCGTCCTCAATCGCGACGTGGCGCTTGGGCGCCTCGCCACCCAGCTCCTTGACCTGCGCCATCCCATTTCCCCCATCGAATCCGTGCAGAACAGCAGTCTGCCACGCCCCGAAGATTTCCACTGGACGGCGTCCAAAAATTCGCGCAGCCGGCTGAGTCGCAGGGGGTTCCTTGCATGCCGATCGGGTAGGCTTCGGCCATGAGCATCTTCGAACTCGGCGAGTCCCTCGCCACCGCCCGCCGCCATCGCCGCCTCTCGCAGCGGGCCCTCGCGGCCAAGGCCGACGTAAGCGTCGAGTGGGTGTCCCGCTTCGAGCGCGGTGACAGCATGGAGCCATCGATGCACCGCGTGTTGCGATGCCTCCATGTGCTTGGGCTGGACCTGCGGCTGTCGACGTACAACCAGGGCCGGCCCAGCCTCGACGACCTCATCGCGCAGGACGAGGAGGCCGATAGCAGCCCGGTGCTGAAGGCGGCGCTAGGGCTTGGTTAACCTTAGGAACCCCACTCGGTCCGCAACGGCTGCACATCCCTTGCACCCTGAGCCGGCTTGGCGCACATAGGGGTCACACCGGAGTTCTCGCCATGACCTTCCCTCGCTCGAAACGGATGCATCGCCCCGCCGCCTGAGCCCTGCTCGGCGCGCCCCGCGTGCACTCCCGTTCCAGCGAGATCCCCATGACCGACGACGCCTCTCGGGCGCGCGCCGCTGCCGTCCAGGCCGCCCGTGCCACGCTCCTCGACTCCACCGCCCTGACGGGGCCCCGCCAGCCCGAGGCTCCCATCGGGTCGCGTGCGAAGGCGTTCGGCGGCGAGCACGTGCGGTACGACGCCCGCGTCGACGCCGGCCTGGCTCTCGCCCGGTTCCTCGGCGAGGAGCCCCGGCTCCCGGCCGCGCTAGTCCGGCAGCTCGGGCAGACCCGGCGGGACGTCAGCATCGCCTCCCTGCAGAAGGCGGAGGCGGCGCTGCGCGGGCACGCCAACGCGGAGACCACCTCGGACGCGAGCCGGAACGCCGCGGCGCTGCTGGCGGATGACCTGCTTTTCGCACAGGCGGCGCTGGGGTCCGCCAAGGCGGCGGCGTGCTGCAGCTCGATCTGCTTGCGCCTGGCGCTGGCGTCGGCCTCCAACGGGCATCACGCCGCCGCTTGGCTCGCCCTGCGGAACGCCCTTCGATACTGCAGCGACGCCACGGAGGAGCTGGACGAGGCGGGGTACGTTTCCGAGGACCAGGCCAGCAGCCTGGCGCCGTACGACAACCACGTGGCCCGATTCGCCGAGACGCTCGCGATCATCGCGGCGGCGCACCGGCAGATCGGCGTCGAGGAGGACCTCGCCCGCGGTGGCGCCGGCGGCACCGCCAAGGACTGGGTCGACGCGCAGGCGGACGGCCTCGCCGCGCTGGCGCAGCTGGACTGGCCCCTCGGCGACGGAGGCTGGAGGGACCGGGCGGCGCGCGCCACCCCGACGCTCGTCGTCCTAGCCAAGGGGGCCTTGGACCACCTACCCGGTTCCGAGACCACGGGCTCATCGCGGACGTCGCGGGGGTCCACGCCGCGCGCGGAGTTCAACACGCTCGCCGGGGAGGCCCTGCCGCTCGTCCATGGCGTCGACGTCGTGGCCGTCGGCAAGCTGCTCGACGCGCGGTTCCCGTGGTTCACGGACCTCACCGCGCTGCTGCTGCGGGACCTCGCCAACGGGGGTGTAGCCCGGCTGCGGAACACTCTCGCGGTGTCGCCGCCGGGCAGTGGGAAGACGAGCTACCTGCAGGCGTTCTGCGAGGCGGCCGGGATCCCGTGCGTCCTCTACAACGCCGCCGGCGTCGCCGACGCCGCGTTCGGAGGAACCTCGCGCCAGTGGAGCACGGGGCGCGCAAGCGTCCCGTTGCAGACGATCCAGCGGCTCCGCGTCGCCAACCCCGTAATCATCATCGACGAGATCGAGAAGGCGGGTACGAGGTCGGAGAACGGGCGCCTCACGGACTCCCTGATCGCCCTGCTGGAGCCGGCAGGGAGCCGCGCCTTTCACGAGGTCTATCTGGAAACGAACGCCGATCTGAGCGGCACCCAGTTCCTGGCGACGGCCAACGGGACGGGAGGCGTCCCCGGCCCCCTCCTGGACCGCTTCCGCGTCGTGCACGTCGGCCTTCCCAGGGCCGAGGACCTCCCCGTCGCGGCGGCCAACCTCGTCGCCGAGCTCCGCGACGAGCGTGGCCTCGACGCCGGCTGGCTCCCCGACCTCGACGGCGACGAGCTGCATCTGCTGGCGCGCGTGTGGAAGGGGGGCAGCCTGCGCCCGCTCCGCCGCGCCGTGACGACGCTTCTCGACGGCCGCGAGACCCTCGCCCGTCGCCACTGACACCTCATCACTGAAGGAGACCCTCTATGTCCGACGCACGCCCGAATGCCGCCCCGGCCGCCTCCCTCGACGAGGCGATCCTCTCCCTGCGCGCGCGCCGGGAGACGAGCGACCTCCGCTTGGAGGCCGAGCTCTCAGGCCTGTCTGTACTTCACCTGGCGCGGCGGGCGCAGGCCCTCGGCCGCCTCGGGCCCTGCGACGTCGACCGCCTCGTCCAGGGCGTCGTCCGCCTCGTCGACGCCCTGCCGGGCACGCGCGGAGACAGGGCGTGAAATCCGCGCGCGGCCCCCCTCTGCCCAATCCGCATCCCAGGAGATCTTCCCATGCTCATCGACGAATTTCGCACCATCGCCGACGACGCCGTGTGCCGCCATCCGGGCCACGCCGACGTCGCCCCCACGGGCGTCAGCCCGAGCCCTCACGGCCCCCTCGTGACGTGGACGGGCGGCAGCGTGCTCCCCCGGCAGGACGACGGCAGGACAGTGGCGCCGCCCCCCGCGCAGGACGTCCTCCGCGTCCTGGCGCGCACCCTCGCCCTGCGCTGGCAGACCGGCCGCGCCGTCGTCCCGGACGACTGGGACGCCACCCTGCGGGCGCGCCACCCGAGGACGTTCGAGGACGGCGGACCGTACTCGGGTGGCGGGTGGCGTTGGCTATGGGAAGCGGGCGCGAGCCTGATCTCCGAGGCCGGCGCGACGGGATTCCGCACGACGCAGACGAAGGAAAAGTTTGCGCAAGCGCGATGGTATTACTCAATCGAAGGCAAGACTAGGAAGGCGATGCGCAATGAAGTCAACACTATAGTTGACTGCGTAGAGCACCTGTCGGCCTTCATCTGCGAGACGTGCGGAGCGCCTGGTCGGATCCGGCACGGAGGCTGGTCGAAGGCCTGCTGCGACGCCCATGCCGCCGGGAAGAAGTGACGTCTACCGCAACCTGACGCGCCGGCTCTGGTCCGTGCGCGTCGGCGGCCGGGTCGTCGGCCACGTGCCGGCGATCGTACTTGCCGACGTCGTCCTCCGGGCGTCGGAGGCGAGCCGGCAGCGGTGCCTCAGGACGGGGGCCCGCGACGTCCACGCGTGGGCGTCCGGCACGGTGGCGGAGGGGGCGCGGCCGCCCTCGGCGGTGAGGCTTCGATACCGGATCGGGTGTCCCGGATTCAGGACGAATGGACTGTGCGTCACGCGGGCTGCGCGGGCGTGGTTCGAGGCCGATGGATCGGCTTGGTGCGTGGGAGGGTGGGATGACGAGGCTCTGGATTTTCTCTGACGTGCACGACGACGCCGACGCCTGGGAGGGCCCGGCCGTGCCGGCCTGCGAAGTCGCAGTCGTGGCCGGGGACGTCGCCGACGGCCTGACGCGGAGGTCCATCCCCTGGCTCGCGGCGTGCGTCGTGCCGTTCGTCCGGACCGTCGTCTACGTGCCGGGGAATCACGATTTCTACGGGTCGCGTTGGCAGAGTGAGCTGGAGCGCGGGCGCGAGGCCGCGGCCGCCGCCGGGATCCACCTGCTGGCCGTTGGGGAGACCCTGAACGTCGAGGGCCTCCGGATCGTCGGCGCCACGATCTGGACGGACTACCTGCTTCTCGGCGAGGCGTGGCGGGCGCCCACGATGGCCTCGTGCGGGGACCGGTCCGCGGGCATGCGAGATCACAGGAAGGTCAAGGTCCGGCTGCCATCGGGCGAGACGAACGCGTTCCGTCCGAGCGCGGCCGCCGCGGAACACGTGACGCAGCTCGGTCGGATCGAGCGCGCGCTTGCGGAGCCGTGGGACGGCCCAACGGTCGTCGTCACGCATCACGCCCCGCACCCCGCGTCGCTCGGGCGGCAGGGGCCGCTGCAGGCGATCGATGCCGCGTACGCCTCGGACTGCAGCCGCGTCCTCGAAGGGGAGCACGCCCCGGATCTCTGGATCCACGGGCACATCCACCGGTCCGCCGACTACCGGATCGGTGGGACCCGCATCCTCGCGAACCCGCGCGGCCGCCGGGGCGAGAACCCCGCCTTCGACCCGTCCCTAGTCCTGGAGATCTGACATGCGTGCGCTCGCCATCCTCGCCCTGCTCGCTGGCCCGGCCGGGGCGGACCCCTACCAGCCCGCCCCGGGCCTCTATTGCCCCAAGGGGGCCGACGTCCCCGCCATCGTCGTCGGGCCCGCCCCCGGCGAGGTCGGCATCGATCTGATGGAGTGCCACGGGGCGAGGATCTCAGGCGGCCGGGTGACGGCCTCCCGGTGCTACGGCAACGGGGGCCGGCCGGTCCCCTACGAGGCGGAGCTCAGCCTCCTGCCCAGCGGCGTGCTGCTGCACTACGGCGTCCGGTACCGGCGGCGGCCGTCCGGGGGGCCGTGCCCGTAGGCCACCGAGCGCCTGGATCGGGGGGTGCTGCAGCGCGCTCCACGAGCGAGGCCGGATTTCGCTCGCGGTGTAACGCCGATCGCGCGGACTGAAACGCGCGAAAATATGCTGAGAGCGTGCCGAGACCGTGCGCAGGCGTGCCCGGGCCGGGTTGCCAATGATACCGAACCGGCCTTCGCTCCCATTTCGCTGCACCAGATTTCAGGCACGAAAAAGGGGCCCGGTCACCCGGGCCCCTCGTCACCACTCAGAGTCTGAGGGGTGTCAGTCGAACAGGTCGGGCTCCCGTGCGGCCCGCCAGTCGACGGAGACGCAGAGCTCGCGTCCGTAGTGGAGGATGCCCTCGACGTCATCTTCGGCGTCGCACGGGGCTTGCCGCCGTACTCCTCGATCCGGACGCGGAACAGGGCACGGTCGATGAGGTCCTGCCGGGGGAGGTTCGACCTGTTCAGATCCAACAGGTCGCCGCGCTCCTTCAGCCAAGCGATGAACTTGTTCGGCTTTTGCCCGAGGGCCTTGCCACCGGCCTGGAGGCTGTAGAGCTCCTCGCTCTCGGCGAACCGCTCGACGCACTCCACCGCCGGCAGGGCCCGCTGTACCTGCCGCTGCGAGGCGGTGAGCTGGCGAGAGGTGTCGATGAGCTCCTGGTCTGTGATGACGAGGCGCTCGACGAGGGCGTCCTCCCGATCCATCGGGGCCAGGAGCATCCTCCTTAGCACCCTGTTGTCGTCGAGGTCCTCGGGGATCGCGACCGGCGTCGGGGCGGGTGCCACGGCGTAGGAACCGGTCCGCCGGATCTCGGGGAGGACCTCGTTCATCGCCCACCGACGGAACCGCCATGCCGTCGCGCCCTTCACGAGGGCACGCTGGCTGCGCATCAGCAGGGTGTAGAGACCGCCCTCGGTGATGACCAGGACCTCGCCCTGGGGATGCCCTAAGAAGATCTTAGCCCTCTCGTCCTCGTCGAGCGCCTTGAGCGAGACGGACGGGTTCGAGAGGCGGGCGGCCTTGCAGACGTCGGCGCCGACGAACCAGGGCTGCCCGTCGATCTCCACGACGCGGATGTCGTGGTTGTCGAAGCGGAAGATCGAGATCGCCGGCGCGGCCGGGATGCGGACGATGGCGTTCACGCGCGCCTCCCGTCGGTGGCGAGGGGTACGGCCACGAAGGCGATGTTCGGGGGCAGTAGGCCGGCGATGTCCCGCGCGGTCTCGGGCGCACCGATGACGATGCCCCGCTCGTACTGTCTGTTCTCGGCCAGGCATTCGACCATGTCGTGCAGGTCGCTCACGACGGCGGCCCGGCAGACGTAGACGCAGGGCACGTCTTTCCCGTCGATCAGGACGTGCCAGAAGGCCCGGGCGAACGGGCGGACTTTGCTGACCTCGGCGCCCGGCAGAAATGCGCCCGGGTCCCGGCGGAAGATCGCCTCGCGCGCCTTGTCGTTCTTCCCGCCCGGCGCGTCGTCGCCGGTCACCAGGAGGAGGCGGTCACGCGCAGCGGCTTTGGCGGCCTCGATCCGGAGCTCGATCGTACCGAGGACGCTCCTGCGCAGCATCGGGAACGCCGGCTCGGCAGTGCGCTCCAGGAGGAACGACCGCGCCGCGTGGGGATCCTCGACGCTCATGGCCGCCGCGATCTCAAGGACCGAGGCCTCCTCGAAGCGCTCGGCGTACTGCGAAATTCCCTGGGCGAGGGACGCGGCGAGGCTACCGTTCGGGGCGGTCGTGGTGGTAAGGTGGGTGCACGGTTCGGTCACGGGGATGCTCCTGTGGCTGACCAGGCCTCGGCGGCGTTCGCGCGCTTCCGGGGCCATTTTTTTCGCCAGTGGATCCGGCGATGTCGGCACGAATCGAAGGTTATCACCTTCTTCTGAGAACGCGAGTCGATGTGCCGTCATTGCACGTTTCGGGCGCTTTGGTGATAATGGCCTTCCATCGAATCCGGCTCGGAGTGCCTCGTCGTGTATCCCTCCCCAATGCAGCTGCGCGCCGCGCGGACCCTCGTCGGCCTGACGCAGGACGAAATTTCCCGACGCGTCGGCCTGTCCCAGAGGACCATGGTCGCCGTCGAGATGAGGAAGTCGTCCCTGAGCGCGCTCCACTCCGTGATGGGGTTTTACGCCGGCTTGGGCATCAGCTTCTCAGGCACGCCCGACTACACGGTGCAGACCGTCACCTACACGCAGGCGACGCCTCCGGACGTGCCCCCGATCCCGGACACGTAAGGGGATGTCTGGCGGGCGGTGACCTGCGCGCGGCGCGGTTCGCTGCCGCGATGAGTTTGCCTCGGTAGCGCCCGCCCCACCGTGCCAGGACGCTCTCCACGCCCTCGCTCGCCAGCGTGGCCCGCACGGCGGCCGCGGTTGGGGTGGGCCTCAGCCGACTCTCCCAATCCTCCTCGTGGACTGAGCGGACCGCGCGAATCGGTCAGGTGTAGTCAACGGGCACGGATGCGTCCCCAAGGGCGGCGCAAGCCGATCGGCATGCCCGGTAGGTCGGGACAGGGTCGGCGAGGATG
Organism: Methylobacterium sp. Leaf93; assembly: GCF_001422345.1. NCBI lineage: Bacteria > Pseudomonadati > Pseudomonadota > Alphaproteobacteria > Hyphomicrobiales > Methylobacteriaceae > Methylobacterium > Methylobacterium sp. Leaf93. Next base: position 88,383 of record NZ_LMMS01000006.1, read on the forward strand.
CCGACTCGCAGCAGGCCTGCGAAGGTGAGTAGGAACGCCTGGTTACTGGGCATCACGCCTCGGCTCCGATCCTACCGGCGTCGATGTGCTTCACGGCCGACAGGGCCCGCTCCAGGGCCGCCGCGAGGTCGTCGGGTAGACCCCGATCGGGTTAGGAGTTCGAGCCACCAGCTCACCAAGCTGTTCGCGGATTCGATATGTCCTCACGGCATCAGGCGACGGCCGCATGCGAGCACAAATAAATTTTCGACCGCATTAGAGCCCCGTGGAGCCGTCCACGGGGCTTGTTGGCTGAATCCTCCGGTGCCTCGAAGTTAGGCCGTGGGCGAGGCTGAAATCGATGCTTTACCCCCGTGAGATCATGCACCCCGTCGGGGCGGTAGAACTACTGGTCTCGCGAAGTATATCAGCTGATCTCCAAAACACAGACCCATAGACTAAGGCTAATGTCGAGCGGATCATCGGTCCCGACACGGCGGTGTGGTGCCTGACGTGTCGATGGATACGACATGCTCAACACGGCACAGGCGCGCGACCGCGCCCTCGACTTCCACTGGCGCATCCCGGAGAACATCCTCTCGGCCGCCGGCATCCCCGACATCCCCGATCGCAGGCAGGACGTCGCCAGGCGCAGCGTCCTCGCGGCCGCGTGCATCGCGGCCGACATGGCGCCCGGCGAGGATCGCTGGGTCAGCTACTCGCGCCGCAAGGCGTTCTACGCCGGTCAATCGCGGTACATGGGCCTGCCCTACACCTACGACCGCGTGCTCGCCGCCGTGGCTGAACTCGTCGAGCTCGGGCTGATCGAGGAGGTCCGGGCCCGCCCTGGCGACCACCTCTCCACCGGGATGCAGAGCCGCCTGCGTGCGACCCCCGACCTCGTCCACGCCTTCCGCGACGCGCCCTTCGAGTACGAGACGCGTCGCTGCCGCCTCATCCTCAAGGACGAGGCCGGCGACGTCATCGGCTACGACCCGACACGTCAGACGCGACGCCTGGAGGCCGAGCTCGACCGCATCAATGCCTACCTCGGCAACGTCTCGGTCACGATGCCGACGGGCGACGGGTGGGAGCACGCCACGCGCGTTGTCCGGGCCCGCAACGACCGCAAGGAGAAGGGGACGTGGGCCAGCGTCGTCCCGACCCCGAGCCCCGAGGTTTACCGCGTGTTCGGCCGTGGCCGTTGGGACCGCCACGGCCGGCTCTACGGATGGTGGCAGAACCTCCCCAAGGGACGCCGTTGGGAGCTCCTCATCAACGGCGAGGCGGCCTTCGAGCCGGACTTCGCCACCCTCCATCCGCGGATCCTCTACGCAGCCCGTGGTCACGTCTTGCGCCACGATCCCTACGTCACGGGGACATTTCCCCGTGACGAGGGCAAGCTCGCCCTCAACGTCGCCTTGAACGCGAAGACCATGAACGCGGCAGCGGCGGCCATTATGGACAAGGACGACTGGGAGCACGGCTGGGACTACACCCGCGGCCTGCTCAAGGCCGTCGTGGCGCGGAACACCCCCATCGCCGCAGACATCGCTGCAGACCGTGGGATCCGCTGCATGGCCGTAGACAGCGCCATGGCGGTGGATGTCCTCAAGGCCTGCGAGAAGGCGTCCATCCCCTGCCTGCCCGTCCACGATAGCTTCATCGTACCGGCCTCCAAGGGCCCGTGGATGGAGGCCAAGATGGACGAAATCCTGACGGGCGTTCTCGGCGCTGTAACCCGTTCTCCCTCAACGATAATCGGGTGATTGGTTCCACATATGGGCCCCTGGCCCCCCGTTGTCCCCTTGGGCCCGGGCCTCCTGGTTCCCCGCGGGTCGTCATCCCGCCGTCGTCCCCCTGCTACCTTCTCCGTCGCTGCCGCCCGCCCCGTTCCCTGGTGTAGCTCACTACCGTGACGTTCTGCGCCGCCCTCCCTGGATGTGGCTGGCCGTCGACGCTCAGGGGGGGGGGCGGAATGGCTCTACCCCCTACTGGACCGCCGTCGTTCCAAGTCTAGAACCGCCGCTTACCCCTTGCTAGACCGTCGTTATTCGCCCTCTTTTGCTTGTCCGATGCTGTTCAGTGGGGTATATTCTAGACTGTCGACGTATCCGTCGTCCTCGCGATGCACCACATCCTGAGCGCACCCTCCGGCCCCCGGGGTCGGGGGGTGTTATGTTTCAGGGCCCCACGTGACGTTCACCCCCTTAACGCCCCCGGTCCATGCTATCTCACATGGTTAGTCTCTCCCTCGACGTCTTCTGCGACGCGGTCGGCGCCTGGCTGTGGCTCAGGTAGGCCCAACAGGCCGATGGCTACTGGCTCGATCCGAACGCTCCGGCTCCGCCCGACGCGGCCGCTGTCTTGGCCTACGCATACGAGGCGCACCTAGCGGCCGAGGCGGGCGGCACGACGTGGGACGGCTGGGCGGTCGCCGTCAACGAGCGGGCCCTGACGCGCACGCTAAGCGAGGTCACCGCGACGCTGCTCGACGCCCGGAAGGACAGCGACCCGTGGACGTTCGCCGACGGGGTAGATCGGCCCCTCACGAACGACCGCTTGAAGGTGCTGAGCCTGCAGATCCGGAGGCACATTGGCGTCTGTCTGGCGGTCTACAACCAGGTCGCCGCCGGCATCGGCGCCGGCGCCATCACCACCGCGGAGGTCGACGGCGCCTTCGCCGACGTCGACGCGATCGTCTTGAAGGCGGCGTCGTGACCATCCCACTCCTGGCCATCCTCGCTCGCCCCCTGACCGCGTCGACCCTCTCCGAAGTGGCGGTGCTGGAGACAGCGACGCACGGGACCGTCCGGACCTGGGCGGGGTTCGTTCGGCGCAAGGCCAAGGAGGACGTGATGCCTAGCGAAATTTCTGCTCCTGACTGCGGAGCCGATCGCCTCCATCGCCGAGGCCGACGCGCCGGGCACGGACGTCGGCGACCTCGTCTACGTCTCGGGGACGCTCCACTCCGTCCGGTCCCCCTCGCTGACCGAGGCGGCATGCGGAAGCTCCAGCTGAGCCTAGTGAAGCTGACCGCCGTCGACGTTGGCGAAGGATCCGTCCACGTCGCGATCGTCGGCGCCCCGACGAGACGGCCCCCGTGGTCGCCATCGTGGCGGCCGACGTGCCCCAGCGCTCAGACTCTTGTGCTTACGGTCGTGGAGCCCTTGAAATAGGGATCGCTATCCTACCGGGCGAGGCGATGGCGTAGAAGAGGTCGGCGTGGACGTGCAGATCAGGAGAGTCGCTTCACGAACCCGATGTCGACGGCGACGGCCTTGAGCCTTTCGGGCTCGCGCTCCTTGCGTTCCGAATACCGGTCGACGAGGTAGTCGGATCGCTCGCGCGTGAGGAGCGTGAACTTCATCAGCTCCTCGCAGACATCGACCACCCGGTCGTAGAGCGGACCCGGCTTCATCCGGCCGGCGTCGTCGAACTCCTTGTACGCCATCGGAACCGAGGACTGGTTCGGGATGGTGATCATCCGCATCCAGCGACCGAGCACGCGGAGGCTGTTGACCGCGTTGAACGACTGCGAGCCGCCGGAGACCTGCATCACGGCGAGCGTCCGCCCCTGCGTCGGGCGCACCGAACCCTCCGAGAGCGGCAGCCAGTCGATCTGGCTCTTGATGACCCCGGTCATGGCGCCGTGTCGCTCGGGGCTGACCCAGACGTGGCCCTCCGACCAGATCGAGAGGTTTCGGAGTTCCTGGACCTTCGGGTGATCGGCCGTGGCGTCGTCGGGCAGCGGCAGGCCGTGCGCGTCGTAGATCCGCACCTCGCCGCCCATCGCCTCCAACAGGCGCGCGGCCTCGTAGGCGAGGAGGCGGCTGAACGAGCGCTCACGGAGCGATCCGTACAGGATCAGGAAGCGCGGGGCGTGGGTGAACGGTGTCTTCACGTGCAGGGCGTCGGTCGTCGGGACCACGAAATGCCCCTCGCTCAGGTTCGGCATTCCATCGGCGAAGGGCTGCAGGGGCTTGTCCAAGACGTTTCGTTCCTCTACGTTTCAACGATGGTTGATATATTGACATCATGATGGACGAACGGCAAGCTGTGGCGGCCTTCGCGGCCCTCGGCCAGGAGCATCGCCTGCGCATCGTGCGCCAGCTCGTCACCGCCGGGCCGGAGGGCATGGCGGCCGGCATGCTGGCCGAGGCGGTCGGCGTGTCCGGCACCAACCTGTCGTTCCACCTCAAGGAGCTCAGCCATTCGGGGCTGGTCACCTCCCGGCGGGAGGGGCGCTCGATCATCTACAGCGCCGCCTACCCGGACCTGTCCGAGCTCATCCAGTTCCTGATGCGCGACTGCTGCCAGGGACGCCCCGAGGTCTGCGCCCCGGCTGTCGCTGCCCTCGCCGCCTGTTGCACGGAGACCGCCTGATGGACGTCGTGATCTACCACAACCCGGATTGCGGCACGTCCCGCAATACCCTAGCCCTCATCCGCAACGCCGGCATCGAGCCGCACGTGGTCGAGTACCTGAAGTCGCCCCCAAACCGGACCCTGGTGCGCCAGCTTGCCGAGCGGGCGGGCGTGAAGGTCCGTGATCTGCTCCGTGAGAAGGGTACGCCCTTCGGCGAGCTCGGCCTCTCGGACCCGAGCCTGACGGACGATCAGCTTCTGGATGCCATCGGCGAGCATCCGATCCTGCTGAACCGCCCCTTGGTCGTCACCCCACTGGGTGTTGCCCTATGCAGGCCCTCCGAGGCGGTCCTCGACCTCCTTCCCGCCCAACAGGGCGAGTTCGTCAAGGAGGATGGCGAGCGCGTCGTCGACGAGCACGGGCGCCGCGTCGCTACCGCCTGACCCGCCCTGAAAGACCAAGAACAAGAAACGGTCCCGATGCTCGCCCTCGCCATCTTCGTGGTCACCCTCGTCTTCGTCATCTGGCAGCCGAAGGGGTTCGGGATCGGATGGAGCGCCCTGATCGGGGCCGCGGTCGCGCTCGCCACCGGGGTCATCCACCCCGGGGACATCCCGGTGGTCTGGCACATCGTCTGGGACGCCACCTTCACCTTCGTCGCCCTGATCATCATCTCGCTTCTTCTCGACGAGGCCGGCTTCTTCCACTGGGCGGCGCTGCACATCGCCCGCTGGGGTGGGGGTCGGGGACGGCTGCTGTTCCCGCTGGTAATCCTGCTGGGGGCCGCGATCGCAGCGGTGTTCGCCAACGACGGCGCGGCACTGCTGCTCACCCCCATCGTGCTCGCCATCCTGCTCCGGCTGAACTTCAAGCCGGCGGCGGCGCTGGCCTTCATCGTCGCCTGCGGGTTCGTCGCGGACTCGACCAGCCTGCCGTTGGTCATCTCGAACCTCGTCAACATCGTCTCGGCGAACTTCTTCGACATCTCCTTCAGCCGATACGCGGCCGTGATGGTGCCGGTGAACCTCGTCTCGCTGGCCGCGACCCTGGTGGTGCTGTGGCTGTTCTACCGGCGCGACCTTCCGGCCACGTACCCCGTGGCCGAGCTCGAAGCGCCCCGCCACGCGATCAAGGACCCGCTGGTCTTCCGGGCGGCCTTCCCGCTCCTCGGGCTGCTGCTGATCGCCTACTTCGTGACGGCACCGTTCAGCGTGCCGGTCTCGGTGGTCACTTGCGCCGGCGCACTGGTCTTGCTGGCGCTGGCCAGCCGCAGCCGCGTCATTCCCATCCGCAAGGTCCTGACGGGGGCCCCCTGGCAGATCGTGCTCTTCAGCCTCGGCATGTACCTCGTGGTCTACGGCCTGAAGAACGCCGGCCTGACCGACTATCTGGCGCAGGGGCTCGTCTGGCTCTCGGGCCATGGTCCGTTCGTCGCCACCATCGGCACCGGGTTCGCCGCCGCCATCCTGTCCTCGGTCATGAACAACATGCCGAGCGTGCTCGTGGGTGCGCTCTCCATCCAGCAGGCTCCGGATCTCTCGCCGCTGATGCGCGAGCTCATGGTCTACGCCAACGTCATCGGCTGCGACCTCGGCCCGAAGTTCACGCCCATCGGGAGTCTGGCGACCCTGCTCTGGCTGCACGTCCTCGACACCAAGGGCCAGCACATCACCTGGGGTCAGTACATGCGGGTGGGTCTGGTCATCACCCAGCCCGTGCTGCTCGTCACCCTGGCGGCGCTGGCCCTCTGGCTACCCGTGCTCGGCGCCCGGTAGCGATCCGATGGCCCCGGCGCGCCGATGGCCCGTGATCTCGGCCCTGGGCGTGGTCCAGATCCTGACGTGGGGCTCCTCGTTCTATTTGCTGTCGGTTCTGGCCGCGCCGATGTCGAAGGATACGGGATGGCCGCTGGGATGGGTCATCGGCGGCCTGTCCCTCGGTCTCCTCGTCGCGGGCTTGGCCTCGCCGCGGGTCGGCACCTACATCGGCGAGCATGGCGGCCGGCAGGTACTGGCCTTCGCGGCCGTCGCCCTCGCCGTCGGCCTTGCTATCCTCGGCCTCGCTCCGAACCTGCTGACTTACCTCGCGGGGTGGCTCCTGATCGGCCTGGGCATGGGCACCGGACTGTACGATCCCGCCTTCGCCACGCTCGGACGCCTCTACGGCGCCGAGGCAAGGCCTGCCATCACCACGCTGACCCTCTGGGGCGGCTTCGCCAGCACGGTGTGCTGGCCGCTCTCGGCCTTCCTGATCGAACAGGTTGGCTGGCGTGGGACCTGCCTCGCCTATGCCGGGCTGCACCTTTCGGTCACGCTGCCGCTCGTCCTGCTCGCGATCCCCCGGCCCCCCGCACATCCGATCACGCGACCCGCAGGCCCGAGCCCCGTCATTCGTCTCGATGGTCGGGAGCGTCGCGCCTTCCTCCTCATGGCCGGGGTGCTGACCCTTGGCGGGACCGTGATGGCCCTGGTCTCGGTTCACCTCATCACCTTGCTTCAGGCCCGTGGCGTGGCTCTTACATCGGCCGTGGCCTACGGCGCCCTGATCGGACCGGCCCAGGTGGGGGCACGCATCGTCGAGATGGCCGGCAAGGGCCGGCACCACCCGCTCTGGACCCTCACGGCGGCGATGGTTCTCGTGGCGACCGGGATCGCGATGCTGGCAGCGGGCTTGCCCGTGGTCGGACTGGCGCTCGTCCTCTACGGGGCCGGCAACGGGATCTACTCGATTGCCCGCGGCACGGTGCCTCTCGCGCTGTTCGGTCCCGAGCGCTACGCCCCGCTCGTCGGCCGGCTCGCCCGTCCGGGGCTGGTGGCGCAGGCGCTCGCGCCCTCCCTCGGGGCCGTCGTGCTGACGCAGGCGGGCGCCGACGCGACCTATGTCCTCCTTTCCGTACTCGCCCTCGCGAACGTCGCGCTCGCCGTATCCCTTTGGCGCGTCCGGTAGTCCCGTCCCTTCCTCGCCGGTCTACGATGTGGCATCGTCCGACGGTGACCTTCTGGCTCGCCCTTCGCAGGCTGCTTCCGCTCCTGGCGGTTCTCAGCCTCGCCCTTGCGCCGGTGACCGCATCCGCGGCCGCCGCGGGCATGCGCGCGCCGATGGCCGTTCAGGGTAACGTCATGGCGATGCCCGACGAGGCCATGGACGACATGGCCGGGATGGCCATGGACGAGATGCCGTGTTGCCCCAAGGAGCGGCCGGACTTGCCCGATTGCTCGAAGGGCTGCCCCTTGATGGCGCTTTGCTTGGCGAAGGTCGCCACCGGGCTGCCGGTCACCGTCGGACTTCCGGGCCGCGTTGCCGGCGTCGAGGGGCCGATCTGGGGCGTCACCGCCTCCTTCGACAGCCTGTCGCAAGGGCCGCCCACCGAGCCTCCCCGAGCCTGAACCCGATGCCGCCGGCGCCTGCGCCGGCCGATCCCGCGCGCCTGAAGGCCCGGGTCACATCGTTTTCAGGAGATCATCCACCGTGTCCAAGACATCGTTTTCACGCGCCCTGACGGCTGCGCTGCTCGGTCTCGCCCTGACCACCGCGGCCCGGGCCGACACCAAGGACTACGAGTTCCAACTGGTGAAGGACGAGGCCAAGCAGGGCGAGGCCATCCTCGACGTCCGCCTCGTCGATAAGCGCACGTCCAAGCCCGTGCCGAACGCCGTCATCTTCGCCAAGCGCATCGACATGGCGCCCGACAGCATGGAGGAGATGACCTCCAGGATCGAGCAGCTACCGTCGCCGGAGCCGGGCCTCTACCGGTTCAAGGCGAAGCTGACGATGGCCGGCGGCTGGCGCCTCTCGCTCGGAGCCAAGGTTCAGGGCGAGACCGGCACCGTCGAGAACAAGCTGGTGTTCAAGGCCACCAAGTGAGCCGGATGGCATGGCTGGCCGGGACCCTCGCCGCGCTCGCGGCGGGGGCCCTGGGGTATGGCGCGGGGCATGAGGGAAGCCCCGTGCCGGCGCTCGTCCAGCAGGCGCGGACCGGGTTCACCCACTGGCTGCCGAGCACGCCCCGGCCGGCATCCCCGATACAGGCATCGGTCGCGGCGAAGGCGACGGGACCGGTCGTCTTCTACCAGGACCCGGACGGGAAGCCGGACTACGCCTCCGAGCCGAGGCGCACGGCGGACGGTCGCGACTATCGCGCCGTCCGCGCCAGCGAGGAGGTGCGCTTCGACGAACCCGACGAGGCGGAGGCGATGCCCGACGCCGGGCACGGCGACATGGCCATGGGTCAGGCCACCACGCCTGCGGGGGCCCGCAAGGTGCGCTTCTACCGCAACCCGATGGGCCTGCCGGACACCTCGCCGACCCCGAAGAAGGACTCGATGGGGATGGACTACCTCCCCGTCTACGAGGGGGAGGACACCGAGGACGGCACCGTGAAAATCTCGCCCGGCAAGCTACAGCGCACCGGGGTCCGGACGGCGGTCGTCGACCGACGCGTCCTGTCGATGCCGGTGCGCGCGCCCGGCGCCATCGAGGAGGACGAGCGCCGGATCTCGGTCATCGCGATGCGCACCGACGCATTCATCGAGAAGGTCGAGGGCGTCACCACCGGCGACCACGTGCACAAGGGCCAGCCGCTCCTGCGCCTGTTCTCGCCGGAGATGAACGCGGCGGCTGCGCAGTACCTCACCGGCATCGGCTACGAGGGCGCCCGCCGGCGCCTGGAGAACCTCGGCATCCCGCCCGAGGTCATCGACGAGATCGAGCGATCCCGAAAAGTCCCCTCGACCATCACGTGGTCGGCGCCCCGCGACGGCGTCGTGGTCGAGCGCAATGTCTCCGACGGCATGCGCGCCAAGTCCGGCGACACGCTGTTCAAGCTCGTCGACCATTCCAAGGTCTGGGTCCTCGCCGACGTGACCGAACGCGACTTGGCGGCCGTGGCAGAAGGCCAGATGGCGACCGTGCGCGCCAGGACGTTCCCGGACCGCGTCTTCACCGGCGCGGTGACCCGGATCTACCCGCACCTCGCGATGGGGACCCGGACAGCCCGTCTGCGCATCGAAATGCCCAACCCGAACGGCGACCTGCGCCCGGGGATGTTTGCCGACGTGACGATCGCCACCGGCAGCGACAGGCCGGTGGTCGCGGTGCCCGACGACGCGGTCATCGACACCGGCACGAAACAGGTCGTCCTGCTGGACAAGGGCGAGGGTCGCTTCGAACCGCGACCGGTCAGGCTCGGCGTCCGCGGCGACGGCTACGTCGAGGTCCGCGACGGCATCGCCGCGGGCGACCGCGTGGTGACCTCGGCCAACTTCCTGATCGACGCCGAGAGCAACCTGAAGGCGGCGCTGCAGGGGCTTTCGGAGCCCAAACCCGACCCGGGCCCGCAGGCCGCCGCCGAGGGAAAGGCGCCATGATCTCCCGCCTCATCGCCTGGTCGGCAAAGAATCTGGTGCTAGTCTTGATCGGGACCGTGTTCGCGGTGGGAGCCGGGCTCTACGCCCTGAGGACCCTGCCGCTCGACGCGATCCCGGACCTCTCGGACGTCCAGACCATCGTCTACACCGAGTACCCCGGGCAGGCGCCCCAGGTCATCGAGGATCAGGTCACCTACCCGCTGACCACGGCCATGCTGACGGTGCCGCGGTCGAAGGTGGTGAGGGGGTTCTCGTTCTTCGGGGTCTCGTTCGTCTACGTCATCTTCGAGGACGGCACCGACCCGTACTGGGCCCGCAGCCGGGTGCTCGAATACCTCAACACGGTGGCCAAGCGCCTACCGGCAGGGGTGACCCCGACGCTGGGACCGGACGCGACAGGGGTGGGCTGGGTCTATCAGTACGTCGTGGTCGCCAAGGAGCGGTCGCTGGCCGAACTCCGCTCGCTCCAGGACTGGGTCGTCCGCTTCGGAGCGTCGCGTGCCGAGGGCGTGGCCGAGGTCGCCGGCGTCGGCGGCTTCGTGAAGCAGTACAACGTCGTCGTCGATCCGAACCGACTGCGGGCGCAGGGCATCACCATGTCCAAGCTCCGGGAGGCCATCAGGTCGAGCAACGCCGACGTCGGCGGCCGCACCGTCGAGTTGTCCGAGTTCGAGTTCGTCGTCCGTGGCCGCGGGTACCTCAAGAGCGTCGCCGACATCGGGAGCATCGTCCTGAGGACGGAGGCGGGCACACCCCTGCGGGTGAAGGACGTCGCCCGGGTCGAGCTCGGTCCCGACGAGCGCCGCGGCATCACCGAGATGAACGGGGACGGCGAGGTCGCCGGCGGCATCATCCTCCAGCGCTTCGGGGCGAACGCGCTCGACGTCATCGCGAGCGCCAAGGCGCGCCTCGCCGAAGTCGCCGCCAGCCTGCCGAAGGGCACCGAGATCCTGCCCGTCTACGACCGCTCGCACCTGATCGAGGCGGCCATCGAGACCCTCAAGGGCACCCTGATCGAGGAGAGCGCCATCGTCGCTCTCGTCTGCGTCGTGTTCCTGCTCCACGTGCGCAGCGCGCTGGTGGCCATCCTGATGCTGCCGGTCGGCATCCTGATGGCGTTCGCGGGCATGAAGGCGCTGGGCTTGGGCGCCAACATCATGAGCCTGGGCGGCATCGCCATCGCGGTCGGCGCCATGATCGACGCCGCCATCGTCATGATCGAGAACGCCCACAAGCACCTGGAGCGGGCGGACCCCGGCAAGCCCCGGGTCCAGGTCCTGATAGAGGCCGCCTCCGAGGTCGGTCCCTCGCTGTTCTTCTCGCTCCTCATCATCACGGTCAGCTTCCTGCCCATCTTCACCCTGGAGAGCCAGGAAGGGCGTCTGTTCGGGCCGCTGGCCTTCACCAAGACGTTCGCGATGGCGGCGGCGGCGGTGCTGTCGGTGACGCTGGTTCCGGCCCTGATGGTCCTGTTCGTGCGCGGCCGCATCGTGCCCGAGCACCGCAATCCGGTGAACCGGCTCCTGATCTGGCTCTACCGTCCCATCATCGCCGGCGTCCTGCGGGCGCGGGTGCTGACCATCCTGATCGCGCTGGGCGTTCTAGGCGCCTCGGTCTGGCCGGCCCTGCAACTCGGGTCCGAGTTCATGCCCGACCTCGACGAGGGCACCCTGATGTACATGCCGACCACCCTGCCGGGCATCTCGGTGACCAAGGCCGGAGAGCTTTTAGGGAGACAGGACACCATCCTGAAGAGCTTCCCGGAAGTCCTGTCTGTGTACGGCAAGGCGGGCCGGGCCAACACGGCCACGGACCCGGCGCCCTCCGAGATGTTCGAGACCATCGTCAACCTGAAGCCGAAGGCGGAGTGGCGCCCGGGCGTGACGTTGGCGAGCCTCAAGGCCGAGATGGATGCCGCACTCCAGTTCCCCGGTGTCTCCAACGCCTGGACCCAGCCGATCCGCGCCCGCATCGACATGCTCGCCACCGGCATCCGAACCCCCGTCGGCATCAAGGTGCTCGGAACCGACCTCGCCGAGATGGAGAAGGTCGCCCGCCGGGTCGAGGCGGTGGTGAAGGCGGTGCCGGGCACGTCGAGCGCCTATGCCGAGCGCGTCCAGGGCGGGTACTTCCTCGACATCACGCCGGACCGTGAGGTTCTGGGCCGCTACGGCCTAACGGTCGGCGAGGTTCAGGACGTCATCGCGATGGCGCTCGGCGGTGAGAGCGTGACCAACACCGTCGAGGGCCGCGAGCGCTACACCGTGAACGTTCGCTACCCGCGCGCCTTCCGGTCGAGCCCACAATCCATCGCGACCGAGGTGCAGGTACCCATCGCGGGCGGAGGCACGGTCCCCTTGGGCGAAGTCGCCAAGGTCGCGCTGGCCCGGGGGCCGACCCAGATCCGGACCGAGAACGGGCAACTCGCGGTCTTCATCTACGTCGATGTCACCGGGCGCGACCTTGGCGGCTACGTGGCCGAGGCGCGAGCGGCGGTGGCCGGCGAGGTGAGCCTGCCGCCGGGGACCACCCTCCAGTGGAGCGGGCAGGTCGAGTACCTCGACCGCGCGACGGCCCGGCTCAAGATCGTGGTGCCCCTGACCCTCCTGACCGTGTTCCTGCTGCTCTACCTGAACTTCCGGCGCCTGACCGAGACCCTCATCGTGATGCTGTCGCTGCCCTTCGCCCTGGTCGGCGGCGTCTGGCTGATGTGGTGGCTCGGCTTCAACCTGTCGGTCGCCGTGGCCGTGGGCTTCATCGCGCTCGCCGGGGTCGCCGCCGAGACCGGGGTGATCATGCTGGTCTATCTCGACCATGCGCTGGCCGAGGTCCGGACGGAGTGCGAGCGGGAGGGCCGGCCCCTATCGCGAAATGACCTGAGGCGGGCGATCATGGTCGGCGCGGTCGAGCGGGTGCGGCCCAAGATGATGACCGTGGTCGCCATCATGGCCGGGCTGTTACCCATCCTGTGGAGCACCGGCTCGGGCTCCGAGGTCATGCAGCGCATCGCGGTGCCGATGATCGGCGGCATGGTGTCGTCGACCGTCCTGACCCTCGTCGTGATCCCGGCGGTGTACGGGCTGGTGAAGGGATGGGGACTGCCGAGATCCGACATGCGGCCGGAACCCGTCGAGGGGCACACGATGCCCTTGGCCGCGGAATGACAACGAGGACGAGACCATGCTGGTGGTCGAAGACGAGCCGAAGGTAGGCAGGTTGGTCTCCGACATTCTCGAAGACCTCGCCTAACCCGACATCGAGGGTCGCTCGCATCCGGTCGATGATCGAGGAGAGCCGGGAGGAGGCATGGGGCTCCGGCCAACCGATCCCGGGCTTACCTCCGAAGGGGCCCGGGGTGCTTCTCCGGCGGCATCGTCTCGCGCACGTGGTGCCGGACCAAGGAGGGGCTGAACGGCTTCCCGATGAACGTCGCCCCATCGGGCAGGTCCCCGGGTTCAGGTCGCACATTGCCGGAGGCGACCACGATGGCGATGTGGGGCCACGTCACGGCCGTCCGCCGCGCCAGGTCGAAGCCGTTGTCCGGGCCGGGCATCTGCACGTCCGTGAACAGCAGCTGCACCTTGCCGTGGTGCTCGTCGAGCACCCGCATCGCCTGGGCGACGTTCATCGCCTCAAGAACCACGAAACCGGCATCCTCCAGGATGTCGGACACATCCATCAAGATGAGGGCGTCGTCGTCGACCACGAGGACATGGGGGGCATCGGCGGTGTCAGGCAGGGGCATGGATACCAAAGGCCGGCCTGGCGACGTTTCCGTAGGTCCCGTGGATGCGGGCCCCTAGTGGTCGAAACCTGACGCTTGGTACCCATTCGCGAGGTCAGCTTGGGGTGGAGGCTGTGTGAAAAGAGCGTCTGGTGATTAGGCCGGCCTGACATCGCGGAAGGTTGCCCTGAGGTTTTGCAGGACACGCGGGTCGTTGGTGG
>NZ_LMMS01000007.1:0-92985 GCF_001422345.1 Methylobacterium sp. Leaf93
CAGCCAGGTCTCGAACAGCACGAACAGGGTGAAGGCCCACTGGATCGCCGCCCGGTCGAAGCCGAACTTCTTCTGGATGTCGGGGACGAAGAACGTCCACCCGTATTGCAGGTTGGCGATCATCACCATGCAGATCACGCCGATCACCAGCTGACCCCAGCGCCCGAAGGGCGGTGCGGAGGCCGTGCCCAGGGTCGGATGGGTGGTCCCGCCCGAACGTGGGGTGGCGGCGCGAACGGTCATGACCGTTTTCCTCAATGTCTCGTCTGTTGTTTGCCGAGTTCTAGCCAGGAATATTTTGAATTCAAGAAACTTTGCTGGCAATGGCGCCGCAAGCCGAAACAAAAAATTTGGATAGCGCGTATAAAAAATTCAAACTCTTGCTGCAAAGGCCTTTAACTTCACATCAGTGCTGCGATGCGGAGTTCCTTACCCGGATCTGTCGGGAATCGTACAATTCCACGGCCTCGGATCGGAACATTTCAGCAATTGTTATCGTTCGGCTTTCGACCTCGCGGTGCCCGGCGCATCCCGCGTCCAGGCCTCCCCACGCGATCATGAGGATCATTTCGATGAGCAGCACCACCGACAAGATCAAGGGTCTCGCCAACGAAGCCGTCGGCAACATCAAGCAGGGTGTCGGCTCGGCCACGGGCAACGAGAAGCTGCAGGCCGAAGGCAAGGCGCAGGAGCTGAAGGGCGAGGCCCAGAAGACCGTGGGTGATGCCAAGGACGGGATCAAGGGCGCGGCTCAGAGCGCCGCCGACGCCGTCAAGAAGATCTGACGATCCGACCCGAAGGCCAGTCCGGTGAGGGGGGATCCGTCCCCTCACCGTTGGACCGACGTCCAGGCGACGTCCGGCCGAGACAGAATCAAAGACCGAACAACGATTCAGGAGCCCAGACCGGGAGTATGATTCAGGGCCGATGCCCGGATCCGTGCGACGGCAGAATGGATCGGTCCCACGCCCTTCCATCGGCTCGCGAATGGAGATGTGTCCATGAACAGAGATCATTTCGACGGTGGCGTCCGAAACCTGCAGGGTCGCGGTAAGACGGCTCTCGGCGCCGTGACGGGCCGTGCGCGTCAGCAGGTCGAAGGTGCGTACGATCAGGCCGCCGGCGCGGCGCAATACGCGTATGGCGAAGCGCGCGACACGGTGAACGACCTGCGTCGCGATGGTGAGCGTTTCATCGACGAGGCGAGTGCGCGTGCCCATGCCCTGGCCGACGAAGCGGAGCAGCGTCGCCAGGCGATCGCCGACCGTGGGTACGCCCTGGCCGACGAAGCGCAGCGCCGCGGCCGTCACTACCGGGGTGAAGCCGTGCGGCACGGCCGGGCGGTGGCGGCTCGGGCAGACGAAAACAAGGCCGTCACTCTCGCCCTCGTGGCGGCGGCGGCCTTCGGGCTCGGATGGCTGTTGCGCCCCTCGCGCTGAGGCCGAGATCCGGACACCCTTCTTGTAAGGGCCCATTCGGCCTAGAAGACCACCCTGGCGGCGTAGGGCCGCGAGGGGAATGACGGCCATGGCGGTGCGGAACTGGTTCGATCTCACGACCGGCGAGATCGCATCCGCCATGGGCCGCTCCATCGCCATCCTCCCTGTGGCGGCGGTGGAGCAGCATGGCCCGCATCTGCCGCTCTCCACCGACGTCACCATCGCCGAAGGCTATCTCGCCAAGTTGGCCGACCTCGATGCGGGCGAACTCGACATCCTGGTCCTGCCGGTTCAGAGCATCGGTAAATCGGATGAGCACGACGCGTTTCCCGGCACGCTCACGCTAACGGCCGAGACGGCCTTGCGGGCGTGGGGCGAGATCGGCCGCAGCCTTCATCGCGCCGGATGCGGCAAGCTCGTCATCGTCACCTCGCATGGTGGCAACAGTGGTCTCATCGATCTCGTGGCGAGCGACCTGCGCAGTCTCGGCATGCTCGCCGTCACCACGGCCTGGAGCCGGTTCGGCTATCCGCCGGGCCTCTTTCCCGACGACGAGATCAGACATGGCATCCATGCCGGGGCTATCGAGACGGCGCTGATGCTGGCGCTGAAACCCGATGCGGTGCGCCGTCCGGCCGTCGCCGATTTCGAGCCCCGCTCGGTGGCGATGGAGCGCGACTTCACCCATCTGCGCGCCGGCCGCCCGGCGGCCTTCGCCTGGAAGTCGCAGGACCTTCACCCTTCGGGCGCCATCGGCAACGCGACGCTCGGCACGCGCGAGGCCGGCCTCGCGGCCCTCGACCACGGTGCGAGAGCCTTCCTCGAACTTCTGCGCGACGTGGACCGCTTTCGCCTCGATCCGTGAGGCGCCTTCGCGGCGCCTAATCCTCGTCCTCGGTCTCCGGGGTGCGGCCGGGCCAGGTGACGATCTGGTCGAGGAGTTCGTCGGTGGTGAACTCCTCTTCGTTGCCCGAGATCCGGCCGCGCACCGAGATGCCGGCTTCGTGGACGCTGGCCTGGCGGCCTGAGACGAGGGGATGCCATGGATAGAGATCCTGCCCGTCGCGCACGAGGCGATAGGCGCAGGTCGGCGGCAGCCAGGGGATGGTGCGGACCGCCTCCGGCGTCAGGCGGACGCAATCGGGCACCCGTCTCTGGCGGTTGACGTAATCGCGGCAGTTGCAGGCGAGCCCGTCGAGGAGGGTGCAGCCGACATCGGTGTGGTAGACCTCGCCGGTATCGTCATCCTCGAGCTTGAGCAGGCAGCACCGGCCGCAGCCGTCGCACAGGCTCTCCCACTCGGACGACGACATCTCGTCGAGGGTCTTCTCCCGCCAGAATGGCTTCGATGGCTCGGGCGCCATCGCGTCCGGGGCAAGGAGGGGGGATGTGCGGTCCCTCATCGGGAGCACCTTCGGGGTTCGGAACGGGAGGGCGGAGCGCGCAGGCTCCTTGACGCATGTGGGCCTGATCGGCAAGCCGCGCCACCTCCGCGCCCCATTCCCGGATCAAGGTTGACGAAGGGTTATTCTCGCCGGCGTCGCGACGTTTTCGCTTTCCGACGCATTATGGTGGCAAGCCGGCCGTGCCGCCCCCGCGGAAGGGCGGACGATGTGCTTTGCCGGGCCTCGCGAAGACGCGCGGAGCTTGGTAGTGCTTGACCTGCGGCATCGGTGAGCGGTGCCGGCCGTGCGTTGAGGGACAGAGATCACGTCGTGCGCCTGCCCAAAGCCACCTCGCTCCTGACGCGCCTGAAACGCGCCGCCCTCGGCTTCGACGCCTGGGTGAATGCGAGCTTGTACGATAGCGGCCGCTCCACCGCCGAGATCTACGAGCGTTTCCAGCAGCGTATGCAGGTCTTCTCGGTGCGCGGCTGGAAGCGCGTCGCCCTCGACCTCACCAGCGAGGGGGTGACGCTCGGCACCGGCGGCGCCGTACTGATGCTGGCCCTCGCGCAGCCCGCCTTCAACCTCACCAGCGAGAATTGGCTGAAGCAGCAGGATCTCGCCGTCACCTTCCTCGACCGCTACGGCGTCGAGGTGGGGCGGCGCGGGATCAAGCACGACGATTCGCTGAAGCTCGACGACTTTCCCGACAGCATGATCAAGGCGCTGGTCTCCACCGAGGACCGGCGCTTCTACGAGCATTGGGGCATCGACCCGATCGGCACGGCGCGCGCGCTCGTGTCGAACTCGCGCGGCGGCGGCAACACGCAGGGCGGTTCCTCCATCACCCAGCAGCTCGCCAAGAACCTGTTCCTTACCAACGAGCGCTCCCTAGAGCGCAAGATCAACGAGGCGTTCCTGGCGCTGTGGCTCGAGAGCCATCTCAGCAAGAATGAGATTCTCAAGCTCTATCTCGACCGTGCCTATATGGGCGGCGGCACCTTCGGCGCGGTCGCGGCGGCCGATTACTATTTCGGCAAGCCCCTGAAGGACGTGAGCCTCGCCGAAGCCGCGATGCTGGCCGGCCTGTTCAAGGCACCGACGAAATATGCGCCGCATGTGAACCTGCCGGCGGCCCGCGCCCGCGCGGTGGACGTGCTCCACAACATGGTGGAAGCCGGCTTCGTCACCGAAGGCCAGATCCAAACGGCATTGCGCAACCCGGCGACGCCGGTGACCCGCACCCGCGACATCACCGCCGATTACTACCTCGACTGGGCCTTCGGCGAGATCAAGGGCATGGCGGATGCCGGCAAGCTGCGCGGAGACCGCGTGCTGATCGTGAAGACCCCCCTCGACATCGGCATCCAGAAACGTGCCGACCAGGCGGTGGAGAACATCCTGCGCCAGTACGGCGACCAGTACGACGTGGACGAGGCCGCCATGGTCATCCTCGATCCGGACGGGGCGCTGCGTGCCATGGTCGGCGGGGCCGATTACGGCGAGAGCCAGTTCAACCGGGCCACCGATTCCCTGCGCCAGCCGGGCTCCTCGTTCAAACCCTACGTCTATGCGGCGGGCCTCGCCGCCGGCCTCTACCGGCCCGACACCCGGGTGGTGGACCGGCCGATCTGCCTCGGGAACTGGTGCCCGCAGAATTACGGCCGCTCGTTCTCCGGCGCCACCAACCTCACCGTGGCGGTGGCGAAATCCATCAATACGATTCCGATCCAGATCTCGGTCGCACTCGGCAAGGCCATCGGCATCAAGGGTGATTATCCCGCCGCCAAGGCCGGACGCGCCAAGATCATCGACATGGCCCATCGCATGGGCATCACCACCCCGCTCACCGATTCCGTCTCGCTTCCCATCGGCTCGGCGGAGGTGAACGTCATCGATCAGGCGGCGGCCTATGCGGTGTTCGCCAATGGCGGTCGCAAAGCCAAGCCTTACGCGGCCATGGAGGTGAAGAACTCCTCGGGCGAGGTGATCTACCGCCATGCCGACGAGAAGCCCGAGCAGATCCTCTCGCCCCAGGTCGTGGCCGACATGAACTTCATGTTGAACAAGGTGGTGGAGGAGGGGACCGGCCGTCGCGCGCAGCTCGACGGCATCAAGGTCGCCGGCAAATCCGGCACGACCAACGCCTACAAGGATGCTTGGTTCGTGGCCTATACCGGCAATTACGTGGGCGCCGTCTGGTTCGGAAACGACGATTCCACCTCCACCAACAAGATGACCGGCGGTTCGCTTCCCGCCATGGCCTGGCACGACGTGATGGAAACGGCTCACCAAGGCATCGAGTTGAAGGCGATGCCGGGCCTCAAGGAGAACACCCGTCCGATGGCGCAGGCCGGGTCGTCCTCGCCACCCAACGCTGCCGCCAGCGCGGCCGGCAAGCTCTCGCGGCGCTCGTTCGAGGTCATCGGCAGCATGAACGGCCTGTTCCGCACCGTGGAGGCGCCGCCGCCCGCCGCCGCCCGCGCCGCCGCTGGGGAGACCACGGGCGCCGTCGCCGATGGCGCCCGCCCGGTCGGCCGCATCGGCATTCCGTAGCGACGGTGTCCACAGGGCCCCAGGATGTCAGCCGCCGCATGAGCACCACAGATCACCCTGCCCGGTCCGGCGCGATGCCCGGCATCGCGGGCGTCGCCGGCCGGGGAAGCCGGGTCTTTCGCGCCGTCCTGAGTCGGACCTCGCGCGTCGGGCTCGTCTTCTACACCCTCGCCCTCGGCGCGGGCTTGGGGTTGGCGACGGCGGATTACGCCACGCGGGGCGGCTATCCGTTCGGTGGCGTTTCGGTGGGGAGCTGGATCGCGTGGCCGCGCACGGGCTCCCTCGGCGCCGACCCCTATGCCCGCGCGGTGAATGCCCGGCGCGGTGAGATTCCCCTGGCGGTGGGAGAGGGGCTGCTTCTCACCGCCTCCCAGGACGACGAGGGCCGCGCCCTCAATGCCGCCTGCACCTACCGGATCGCCGGCGCGACGCCTCCCGCCAGGGCCTGGACCATTACCGTCGCCGGGCGCGGCAAGCGTGACCCCGAACGGCCTGTGCTGCGCGAGGGCTTCACCTCCACGGAGGTTCTGCGCGACGTCGACGGGCGCTTCTCCATCGTGCTCGCTTCGGACGTCCAGCCCGGCAACTGGCTGCCCATGCCGCGCGCCGCCGGGCCGGTGCGGCTCGCGCTCCGTCTCTACGACACGCCGGTGGCGGCCAGCGCCGGCACGGTGGAGCGGTCTGCGGTTCCCACGATCTCCCGCACGGAATGCGCGGAATGAACCCGACCGGCCGTTTCCTTCTCGCGACCCTCGCCGGCCTCGTCCTGGCGGGGCTGGTCCATATCGCCGTGGTGCTCGCGATCCCGAGCCTGTCGGAATCCGACGCCCTGACGAAGGCGCGCACCAGCGAGGCCCTGGACCACGCGATGCCGGTCTATACGCTCTCCACCGGCATCAACCCGGCCCCCACCGAGGCGTGGCTGCCGATCCCCGATCCCTCGGTCGCGGTGGGTATCTGCGCCTACAACCTCGCCGATGGCCCGATGCGGGTCTCCGCCCGGACCGGCGCGCTGATGCTGTCCCTGGCCGTCCATGGGCGGCGGGGAGCCTTCTACGCCGTCACCGACCAGGCGGCGGTGCGCGGCGCCCTGGACCTCGTGATCCTCACCCGCGCCCAATACGACGAGGCCCTGGCCAACGAGGACGAGAACGACGTGAGCCGCGACGTGCGCATCGTCGCCACAGAACGGGAGGGTTTCGTGGTGGTGCGCGTGGTCGCGGCCCTTCCGAGCCAGCGGCAGGCGGCGAACGAGGCGGTCCAGGCCGTCTCCTGCACCATCGACAGTCCCACCGAGGACGCCGCGAAATCCGGCGGCTGACGGCCGACCGACGCCCTGTCCGGGCGGGCGGCCCGTCTCAGTATTTCGCGACGATGGGTCGGGCGGCCTGGGGGGCGGGTGCCTCCACCAATCCGCAGCGCGCTTCGGCCGCCGCCGGGAGCAGCGGGTCGAGCATCACCCGGCGCCCGTCGAGACCGGCGAGACTGCGCTCGACCGATACGGCCTCGACCGAGGGGACCTCCACGAGGAGATGCTGCAGGGCGTAGCGGTAACGCTCCGCGCGAACCCCCGTCTCCAGCCGGACCCAGGCCACGAGGCAGCGGTTCTCGGCCACCCGCATGGCGGCCTGCCGGATGCTCTCGTCGTCGAGGCTCTTCACGAAGGGCAGGCTGCGCAGGCGCAGGGTATCGGCATTCGCCACCCGCGCCGCCGTGGCCACGAAGAGCGGGATCAGGCGCGCATCCGCCGTGATGTCGTCCGCCAGTCGGCGATAGCGCGAGACGGGCGAGCGAAAGGGTTCCGCGACCAGGGCGGCATGATAGCTGGTGACGTCGTCCTCGCGCCAGCTCGGCGGCAGCACGCGGGTGCGGGTGAGGTTGGCCAGGGCGTCGGTGAAGGTCTCGCTCTCCGCCGCCGGCATCAGGAAGCGCCAGGCCCGGTCGCGCAGGGTGCGCTCGTCGTCGGTGAGGGAAAAATCCGAGGCCGGCTCGTTGCGGTATTGCGCGGCCAAGGTGCCGGTGGTCGCCACGAGGCTGTTCCAGGCGCTCGGGGCCGGGCGGCCGAAATCGCCTTTCTGGGCGCAGCCGCCCATCAGCAGCATCGCGGCAGCGGATGCGGTCTTGATCAAGCGCCCAGTGGGGGGGACGGGGTGGGACGCCGGCATCGCACTTCCTCGGGTTGACGGTGCCTGCTCGGGCCTCACGGTGACCGGAGGCGTGGGGTGTCAGGAGTGCCGGCGCTGCCGGGGAGCGGATATCTCCGGTTCGGGCATGCGCTCGTAGCGGACGCCGGTGAACAGCAGGATCTCGCCGCGCGTGGCTCTGTCGTTCTCGTCATCCCGGCGGAACCGGCGACCGGAGCCCTGGCGGAACGCCACGACGCTGGCCGTCGGCAGCGGCAGCGAACGGTCTCCCAGACCGACCGATGGCTCACTGGGGTGTGTTTTGGCACTCTGGGACTTGCGGTCAGGCGTCATCGCTGGCGATCCCATCGATCCTCGATACGCACCACCCGAACCCGTCGGAAACGTCCCCTCGAACTCTCCCGGGACGGATCCCGTCGAATTCTCAATCGATCGTGATGCAGAGCGGAGAGCATCACGAGGTGGTTAATGAAAAGTTTCCGCTCTCCATCGAATCGCGGGAGAGCGCCGGGCGGTGGCGGCAGGGACCGAATCTCCGTGGTAATTTCGCCGCAGCCGCGACGCCCGTCGGAACTGAAGCCACGGAATCTGCTCTGGCTTGCAACTTGCTTGGAATTTTACTGCCCATGGCGGGCGTTTCCTCCCTTGCACTCGGCCCCGCTCCCCAATGAGCGGGGCCTTTTTGTCGAGGGATCTCTAAAAACTGTGACCGGGGCGCCACGCCCATGGTTCCGCTCATATCCAGCCGGAACCGGGACGGTGTCCCGCGCGCTTGCTAAGCCATGGCTGCGCCCGATATGCCGCCACACACCGATCCGAGCGAAGGACAACGCAGAATGCGCGTGGCGACCACACGATCCTCCAGCCCCTCGAAGGGCCGGTCCCTGGCCCTGAAGGCTGCTCCTTTCGCCCTCTTGCTTTTTGCCGCCGGCCCGGCCCAGGCCCAGCGTGAAGACCAGGGCCTGCAACTCGGCTGCGCCAACGATTATTTCCGCCTCTGTGCCGGCGTCGATCCCAACAGTAACGAGGCCGAGAAGTGCATGGAGCGCAACCGTCCCCGCCTGTCGGCCGAATGCCGCAACGCCATCGGCGATTACGACCGTCGCAGCGGTGGCAAGTCCCGGTAAGGGGCAGGCCCGGCCTCCGACATATCCCAGCAAGAAGCCTGTCGACGGAAGCCAGGCCATCGAATAGGCCTGCGACTCCGGTCGAAGACCGGGGGCGGCTCCCCCGACCTTCGACCATGCTCGATCGTAAATGAGGCTCGTGCGCCATGGCCCTGACCGTCGCGGTTCAGATGGACCCGATCCAGGCGATCAGGATCGCCGGTGACACCACCTTCGCTCTGCTATTGGAAGCGCAGGCGCGAGGGTACGATCTCCTGTTCTATACGCCGGACCGGCTCTCCCTGCAGGGGCAGGTGGTGACGGCACGGGTCGAGCCCCTCCGGGTCCAGGATGTGGAAGGCGCTCACGCGACCCTCGGGGCCGTGCAGCGTGTCGACCTCGCCGATGTGGATGTAGTCCTGATGCGCCAGGACCCGCCCTTCGACATGGCCTACATCACCGCGACCCACATGCTCGAGCGGATCCATCCTCGGACCCTGGTGGTGAACAACCCGGCCGAGGTGCGCAACGCGCCCGAGAAGCTGTTCGTCCTCGATTTCCCGAAGCTGATGCCGCCGACCCTGATCACCCGCGACAAGGCGGAGATCGAGGCGTTCCGCACCGAGCACGGCGCCATCGTCATGAAGCCTCTCCACGGACATGGCGGCGCGGCGGTGTTCCGGGTGTTGCCGGAGGACGCCAATTTCGGTTCGATGTTCGATCTGTTCTCGGTGACGTTCCGCGAGCCCTGGGTGGTCCAGCGCTTCCTGCCGAAGATCACCGAGGGCGACAAGCGCATCATTCTGGTGGACGGCGAGCCGCTGGGCGCCATCAACCGTGTCCCGGCGCTCAACGACATCCGCTCCAACATGGTGCGCGGCGGCGCCGCCTCCCCCTCGGACCTTACCGAGCGCGAGCGGGAAATCTGCGCCACGATCGGGCCGGAGCTTCGCCGGCGCGGCCTCATCCTCGTCGGCATCGACGTCATCGACGGCAACCTCACCGAGATCAACGTCACCTCTCCCACGGGCATCCGCGCCATCAAGCGGCTCGGTGGACCGGATCTCGCGGTCTCAGTCTGGGATGCGATCGAAGGGCGGCTCTCCGCCTCGGTCGGACGGGATTAAGCCGCCTTTAAGCGCGGCAGCCTAACGCTCGGGGCCGGTTTCAAACCCTCCGGCCCGGTCGATGTACCCCATCACGCAAAGCCATTCTTCCGGCCGGTTCGCCGGCACCGGCCGGTGAGTGGCCGCGCCCTGCCCATACGGCTCGCCCGGATGATCCTGGTCGGCGGCATCGCGACCCTGCTCTATGCCTGCCTGAGCCTAGTGGGGACGACGGTGGTCGGGCTTCCGCTTCCCCTGGCCTCGCCCCTTTCCTACGCCCTCGCCTCGCTCTGGTCCTATGCCGGTCATCGCTGGCTGACCTTCGGCGACAGACGGCCGGCGCCTCGCGCGGCGTTGCGGTTTTCCCTTCTGACCATGGCCGGCTACGGCGCGGCCGCAGCGATCCCCGCCATCGTCGGCGGGATCTTCGAGGGGCCTTCCTGGCTCTCGATCCTCGCCGTCTGCACCGGGATTCCCGCTGGGAATTACGTGATCCTGAGCCGGCACATCTTTTCCGAGATGCCACAGGATCCTCGACAGCCGGTAGGGCATACGGGATGAGATCCGATCCGGCCTCCATCCCAATCTCGAGGCAGTCCCCCGGCGGGGCGTCGCGACCGTTCGTGCCGGTAGCGTGGGGTGCCTCCTCGATCCTCGTGTTCCTGGTCGTGGTCCTCACGCTGTCCATCCGCGCCGGTCAGCTGCTCAACGATCCCGACAGCCAGTGGCACATGGCCATCGGCCGCTGGATCGTCGCACATCGCGCCGTGCCCTGGACGGACCTGTTCTCCCACACCTTTGCCGGATCGCCCTGGATCGCGAAGGAATGGGCCTCGCAGGTGCTGTTTTATGGGGCCTATGCGGTCGCCGGCTGGTGGGGCGTCTGCATGCTCAGCATCCTGGTCGTTGCCGGCTCGCTGGCCGGCCTGCACCTGTGGCTGCAACGCCGTGTTACCGCTACAGCGGCGCTGATGGTGGTCACGGCCGTGTTCGTGGTCCTCGCGCCGCACCTGCTCGCACGCCCGCACATCCTCACGGTGCCGGTCCTCCTCGTCTGGATGACGGGCCTCGTGGCGGCACTGGAGCGAGGGAGGGCACCGTCGTTCTGGCTCATCCCGGTGATGGTGGCCTGGGCCAATCTACACGGAAGCTACCCGATCGGCCTCGTCATCGCCGGTATCCTCGCAGGCGAGGGCGTGCTCTCCGGCTCCCGCTCCGAATGGATCGGTGGGGCTTTGCGATGGGCACGCTTCCTCGCCCTCGCCACAGTCGCATCCTGCCTGACACCCTATGGCTACGCTCCGTTTCTCGTGAATCTCGGCCTGTTCAACAGCGGCGAATCCCTGCCCTTCATCGACGAATGGCAGCCCCTCGGACTGAACGGCGCAGGCATCGTCGCCGTCGCGATGTTCATCGGCAGTATCGTGGTGCTGCTGACAGCCCCCCGAAAAACCCTGTTCCGGCTCGGCGTGGTCACGCTCCTCGGGGTGATGATGATCCGCCACGCGCGCTTCGCGGACCTGTTCGTCCTGGCAGCGCCGATCCTCGTGGTGGGGCATGCCATGGCGCGATTCCCGGCGCTGCGTGGCGCTCCGACCATCGCCGCCTCACGGGGGCTCGGCCTCATTATTCTGGCCTGTACCCTCGCGGCGATCACGATAGCGGCCCTGGTCTCGCCGCGTCCTAGCGAAGCGATGACGCCCCAGGCCGCCCTGGACGCGGCGCGCGCCCAGGACCTCACCGGCCCGGTCTACAACGACTACGATTTCGGCGGTTTCTTGATCCGCTCCGGCGTGCCGACCTTCATCGACGGGCGCAGCGACCAGCTCTTCCTCGGCGGCTTCATGAACGGCCTCGACCGGGCGCTCGCCGCATCGGAGCCCGACCGCTTCGCCGCCCTGCTGGCGCGTTACCGCGTCACCTGGGCGCTCGTGCGGAGGGAGGGGCGGAGCGCCGATCACCTGCGCCGCTTGAAGGGCTGGCGCCTCCTCCATGAGGACGAGACCGCCGCGGTGTATCATGAGGCCGGCGGCGCGCCCGCCGCTCGGTAGCAGCCCGTATGTCCCCGGACGAAGCGGATGCCGGCCGGGATCCGCCTCGGACGGAGCGGCCTCGTCCCCTTAGCCCTTCGAGGCGTGGACCGCGAGTTCCGGCTTGCGGTTCAGGGTCTGGAACACGACGCAATAGCGCTCGGTCAGCTTCAAGAGCTGGTCGAGCTTCTCCTGCGGCGCATCGGTGTCGAGGGCGAAGTTCAGGCGGATCGCGCGAAAGCCCACCGGGGCTTCCTTGTCGACGCCCAGGGTGCCGCGGAAATCGAGGTCGCCCTCGGCGCTCACCGTACCGGCGCGCAAGTCGATCTCGAGGGCGGTCGCCACGGCCTTGATCGTGACGCCGGCACAGGCCACCAGCGCCTCGAGCAACATGTCGCCCGAGCAGAGTTCGAGGCCCGAACCGCCGGTGGCAGGGTGCAGCCCGGCGACGGCGAGTGCCCGCCCGGTCTCGACCTTGCAGGCGATGGAGGTGTCGTCCAGCGTGCCCTTGGCCTTAAGGGTAATGACGGCGGATTCCGGCGCGCTGCGGTACTGGCCCTTGAGCGGGGCCTGGAGCGAGCGCAGGGTGGTGGCGTCCATCGGTTGCTTCCTCGATCGTTTTCGTGGTTGCGTCCGCGTCTAGCGTGGCCCGGGCCGGGACGCCAGGGTAGGCTTCACCACCATTGCGCCGCCTCGATGGGCGCCTCCGCCTGCGCCGGCTTCAGCGAGCGGTCCAGGGCGGCGAGGATGCGGCGGGTGGCGGCCTCGCTATGGGGCGAGGCCGGATCGCGCGGGCGGGCCAGCGCCAGGGGGATCGCATCGTCGAGGCGGCCTGGCTTGGGGCGCATCACCACCGCCCGGTCGGCCAGCGCCACCGCCTCCCCGACATCGTGGGTGACGATGAGGATCGTCGGCTTCGTCTCCTGCCAGAGGGCGAGGAGATGGCCGTGCAAGTCCTTGCGGGTGAAGGCGTCCAGGGCCGAGAACGGCTCGTCGAGGAGGAGCACGCGCGGGTTCGCCACGAAGGCGCGGGCGATGGACACGCGCTGCTGCTGCCCACCCGAGAGTTCCCGGGGCCAGCGGCCCGCATGCTCGGCGAGCCCGACCATGTCCAGGGCATGGGCGACGCGGGCCTTGCGTTCGGCTTTGGCGAGGTGGCTCAGGCCGAAGCCCACATTGTCGGCGACATCGAGCCAGGGCAGCAGGCGCGGCTCCTGGAAGACGAGGCCGACTCCTGGATGCGGCGCTGCGATCGTCTCCCCGTCGAGGGCGATGCTGCCCTCGCTCGCCCGGTCGAGCCCGGCGACGAGCCGCAGCAAGGTGGTCTTGCCACAGCCCGATCCGCCGATGAGCGCCACGATCTCGCCCTGCGGCACGGCGAGGTCGATGCGCTCCAGCGCCCGCGTGCCGTCGGAATAGGTCTTGGACAGGCTATCGAGGGTGAGCATCGCGGGGCGCCAGCCTTCTTCGAACCGGTGAGGGGACCTACAACGTCTCCCGTGCCGTGTCCTGCCAGCGCGTGAGAGGCCGGGTCGCGGCGACGAGAACGGTATCGGCGAGCTTGCCAAGGATGGCAAAGGCGATGATCGCGGCGAGGATCTGGTCGGCCTTGCTGAATTGCTGCCCGTCGATGAGGAGGTAGCCGAGCCCCTCCGAGGCGCCCATCAGCTCGGCGGCGACCACGAACAGGAAGCCGAGGCCGAGGCCGGTGCGGAGCGCAGTGAGGGTCGCCGGAAGCACGGCGGGGAGCAGGATGCGCCGGGCGAGCTCCAGGGTCGAGAGCCGGAAGATCCGGCCGACCTCGATCAGCTTCCGGTCCACCGAGGCGATGGCCCCCGCCACCCCGATATAGACCGGAAAGAACACCCCCACCGCGATCAGCGCCACCTTCGGCGTCTCGAGGATGCCGAGCCAGAGGATGAACAGCGGAACCCAGGCGAGCGACGGCACGGCCCGCAACGCCTGAAGCGTCGGATCGAGGATATGTCGGGCGGTGGGAAGCGCCCCGGTGAGGGCGCCCGCCGCGATGCCTGCCACCGCGCCGAAGGCGAAGCCGAGGGCGACGCGCACCAGCGTCGCCTGAACGTGCATCCACAGGTCGCCGGAGGCGGCGAGGTCGTAGAGGGTCACCGCGATCCGGCTCGGCGGGGGCATCAGCCGCCCCTGGGCGAGGCCGGTATGGACGGCGGATTCCCAGCCGATCACCAGGGCGAGGGGCAGGATCAGTCCGAGGGCAACGTGGCCGCCCTGGTCCCATACCGTCTCTCGCCGAGGTTTCGGCGCCGCCTTGGCATCGTCCGCTTCGGGTTCGGCCACGGATCAGCGGGCGGCAGGCGCGAATTGCGGATCGATCAGCCCATCCACCGCCGCCTTCACGTCGGTACCGGCGGGGATCACCCCGGCCTGCTGCAGGGCGATGCCGGCGGCGGCGATCGATTCGGCCTGGGCCTTGCCGATGGCGGGCTGGGTCAGGTCGGTGCGCTCGATCTGCCGGGCGATCACCGGTTCGGGCAGCTTCGTCACGGCCACGAGCGCGCTCTTCAGGGCGTCGGGATTCTTGATCGCATAGGTCCGGGCGGTCTCGTAGGCGGCGATCACGGTGCGGACGAGGTCCGGGTTGGCCTTGGCGAAATCCTCGCGCACGTCTAGGACACCCCAGGTGTTGGCGGCGGCGTCCCGGTAGAACAGCACGTCGTCGTTCTCGATCTCGGAGGCCGCCATCATCGGGTCGAGGCCGGCCCAGGCATCGACGTCGCCCCGGTCGAGGGCGGTGCGCCCGTCGGCATGCTGGAGCAGGACGAGCTTGGCGTCTTTCTCGGTCAGCCCGACGCCCTGGAGCGCACGGATCAGGAAGATGTGCGGGTCGGTGCCGCGGGTCACCGCGATGCGCTTGCCCTTGAGGTCGGCGGGCTTGGCGATGCCGCTGTCCTTGCGGGTGACCAGCGCCGTCCATTCCGGCCGCGAGAAGACGTAGACTGCCTTGATCGGGTTGCCGTTGATCCGGGCGAGCAGAGCCGCGGCCCCGGCCGAGGACCCGAAATCGATGGCGCCGCCATTGAGGAATTCCAGCGCCTTGTTAGAGCCCAGGGACTGGGTCCAGCGCACCGTGATGCCCTTCTCCTTCAGCGCTCCCTCCAGGAAGCCCTTCTCCTTGAGGATCAGGCTCACCGGGTTGTAGGTCGCCCAATCGAGGCGGATCTCCTTGACCTCCGCCGCCTCACCGGGGCGCGGCATCAGCAGAAGCGACGCGGCGCCGCAGATGGCACTCAGGATGGCGCGACGGGACAGAGTCATCGGTCAATCGTCTCCAGGGTCCCGGCAGTGACGCGGGGCATCCGGGGTAGCCAGGACCGTTCGTTTCGTCAAACGATATTTCCGGCAGAGAGAACGATATTCTACGGATTGCCTATCACATCTACGCCTCTGCCTAGCGATGTCTCTGGTGTCCATCCGGGAACATGATAACGGGTTTGCGCATGTTCGATGCTGGCGCCGCCCTCAAAACGGTCCTCACCACTCTCGACCGCGACGTGCGCGAGGCGACGCAGCTGCGCGCGCTTCTCGTTCCGGAGCTTCGGCGCATCATCGAACTCGGCCATGCCGACGCCGAAGCCCGGTTGATGGAGGAGCGCGACGGCACCGCCTGCGCCCAGCGGATCAGCAATCTCACCGATGCGGTGATCCGCACGATCCACGATGCGGTCGTGTGGCGGCTCTACCCCAACGACAATCCCTCCACCGGCGAGCAACTCGCCGTGGTGGCCACCGGCGGCTATGGTCGCGGGACGATGGCGCCGGGGTCGGACATCGATCTCCTGTTCCTGCTGCCCTACAAGCAGACCGCCTGGTCCGAGAGCGTCGTCGAGGCGATGCTTTACGTTCTGTGGGACCTCAAACTGAAGGTCGGCCACGCCACGCGCTCCGTAGAGGAGTGCCTGCGCGAGGGGCGGGCCGACATGACGATCCGCACCTCCCTTCTCGAGGCGCGCTACCTCTTTGGCGCGAGGGCTCTGTACGAGGAGCTGGTGACCCGGTTCGACACCGAACTCGTCATGTGGACGGCGCCGGAATTCGTCGAGGCCAAGCTGCGCGAGCGCGACACCCGCGTCACGAAGGCGGGCGCCTCGCGCTACCTCGTCGAGCCCAACGTCAAGGACGGGAAGGGCGGCCTGCGCGACCTCAACACCCTGTTCTGGATCGCGAAATACACCTACCGCGTCCGCGACCAGAGCGAACTCGTCCCCGCCGGCCTGTTCACGCCGGAAGAGTACCGGGTGTTCGAGCGCTGCGAGGAGCTGCTCTGGCGCGTCCGCTGCCACATGCATTTCGTCACCGGCCGGTCCGAGGAGCGCCTGTCCTTCGGCTTGCAGCCGAGGATCGCCGAGCGGTTCGGCTACGAGCCTCGCGGCGGCCTGTCCGGCGTCGAGCGCTTCATGAAGGCGTATTTCCTGATCGCCAAGGAAGTGGGCGATCTCACTGCCATCGTCTGCGCCGCCCTCGAGGCGCGGCACGCCAAGCGCACCCCGGTCCTCGACCGCTGGATCGGCCGCTTCCGCGATCGCTTCCGCGCCACCGCCATCGAGGCGGAGGATTTCATCGACGATCACGGCCGGATCAACTTGCGCACGGCGGATGCGTTCTCGCGGGATCCCGTGAACCTGATCCGCCTGTTCTGGCTCGCCGACCGCCACAACCTGCCGATCCATCCGGATGCGACGCGGGCCGCCACCCGTTCGCTCCGGCTCATCGGGCATTCCCTGCGCTCGGACACGGAAGCCAATGGGCTCTTCCTCGACGTGCTGACGTCGAAGAACTCACCGGAGACGATCCTGCGGCTGATGAACGAGGTCGGCGTGCTGGGCCGGTTCATCCCCGATTTCGGCCGCATCGTCGCGCTGATGCAGTTCAACATGTACCACCACTATACGGTGGACGAGCACCTGCTGCGCTCGATCGGCGTGCTGGCGGCCATCGATTCCGGCACGGTCTCCGAGGACCACCCCATCGCCACGCGGCTCATCGACACCATCAGCCACCGGCGCGCCCTCTACGTCGCGGTGCTCCTGCACGACATCGCCAAGGGGCGCCCGGAAGACCATTCCATCGCCGGCGCGGCCATCGCCGAGAAGATCGGCCCGCGCTTCGGCCTCACCCAGGCCGAGACCGAGATCGTGGCCTGGCTGGTGGAACACCACCTGCTGATGTCGATGACGGCCCAGAGCCGCGATCTCTCCGACCCGAAGACGATCCAGAAATTCGCCTCCGTGGTGCAGACCATGGAGCGGCTGAAGCTCCTGATGATCCTCACCGTCGCGGACATCAAGGCGGTGGGGCCGGGCGTGTGGACGGCCTGGAAGGGCACGCTGCTGCGCACACTCTACGACGAAACCGAGGTGCTCCTGTCGGGCGGTCATTCCGAGATCGCCCGGACCGACCGGGTCCGCCTCATCCAGATGGGCTTGCGCGAACAACTGGCGGATTGGGATCCGGCCTTCTTCGACGCCTATTCCGCCCGGCACAACCAGGCTTACTGGCTGAAGGTCGACGCCGTCCGGCAGTTCAAGAATGCGGGGTTCGTGCGCGGTGTCATGGAGGACGGGCGCACCGTAGCCACCGTCTACGAGACCGATCCGACCCGGGGCGTGACCGAGATCACGATCTACTCGCCCGATCACCCACGCCTTCTCGCCATCGTCACGGGGGCCTGTGCGGCGCTTGGCGGAAACATCGTCGATGCGCAAATCTTCACCACTACGGACGGCTTCGCCCTCGACTCGATCTTCATCTCACGCGCCTTCGAGCGGGACGACGACGAACTGCGCCGCGCCAAGCGCATCACCACGGCGATCGAGCGGGCGCTGAGGGGCGAGATCCGCATCGCCGATCTCGTGGCGGACCGGCACCCGCCGAGCAACCGCTCCAATACGTTCCTGATCCCCCCGGACATGGCGATCGACAACGCCCTGTCGAGCCGGGAGACCGTGGTGGAGATCACCGGCCTCGACCGGCCGGGCTTGCTCTACGAGTTGACCACCGCCCTCGGGCGCCTCAGCCTCAACATCACGTCGGCCCATGTGGCGACCTTCGGCGAGCGGGCGGTGGACGTCTTCTACGTCACCGATCTCACTGGGACCCGTGTCACCCAGCCCGACCGGCAGGCCGCGATCCGCAACGCGGTGATGGAGATCTTCGCCAGCGACGTTGCCGCTTTGAGGGCGGAGGGGCTGGAAGCACTGGTGGAGTCCCCGCCTCCGCGGGAAGCCTGAGCCCCCTGCAGGCCTGAATCTCGCGGGGGGCTGAGGCGGAGAAGAGGGGCGGGACGGCGCTCGGCTTGATTTCATCCCGCGCGCGTCTGATATCAGCAGCGATCCCGGAGCATGCTGCCGAGCCCCGTCGAGCGGGTTCTCGGCGCCGTGGCCCGACCCCATTCCGATCGACCGCGTGCCGACGGTCTCCGGCGAACGAGACCGGCGACTGGCGCGGGGCGAGCAACCTTGCGATCGACGAAGAGCGATGATGGCGAACGACATGGAGCATGACGGGCAGCGCGCCGAGACGGCGACGGAGACCGACGTGAAGCCCGAGGCGCGCGCGGAGGACAACGCCGTCGCCTTGGCGAGCCTGATCACCGAGCGCGACGAGCTGAAGGATCGCGTCCTGCGCACCTTGGCCGAAATGGAGAACCTGCGCCGGCGCACCGAGCGCGAGGTTGCCGATGCGCGGACCTATGCGGTGACGAATTTCGCGCGCGACATGCTGAACGCGGCCGACAACATCCGTCGTGCGCTGGAGAGCGTGCCGGCGGAGGCCGCCTCCACCGCCGAGGGTCCGCTCAAGGCGCTGATCGACGGAATCGAGCTCACCGAGCGCGATCTCGCCAAGACCCTGGAGCGGCACGGGGTGAAGCTCATCGAGCCTCAGGGCCAGCGCTTCGATCCCAACCGGCATCAGGCGATGTTCGAAGTCCCCAATGCCGAGGTCCCGAACGGCACGGTGGTGCAGGTGATGCAGTCCGGCTACGTCATCGGCGACCGGGTTCTGCGCCCCGCCCTGGTGGGCGTTGCCAAGGGCGGCCCCAAGGCGGCCAATCCGGCGGATGCCGCCTGAGGCATCCGCCCGAACGAATGGCCTCGTCTCGGACGATGCGTCCGCGACGAGGCGACGAGGCCGCTACTTCACCTCGACGCTGTCGATGACCTCCCGGAACTTCGACAGCATGGCACTGCGCTGGTCGGCCCGCACCACGCCGAGCGCGCGGAGGTAGCCGTCCGGCGCGAAGCGGATGGTCTGGGACACAACCACCGGCGTGTTCGAAGGGCCGTCGACCGCGCGGGCGACGATCTCATGCCAGTCGACCCCGTTCTGACGGTAGGTCTGCGAACGCTCGACCGCGAAATCCTTCATCGTCTGGTTTGAATAGAGCGCGGCACGGGCGAAGGCATCGCGCTGCTCCGGCTGGGGCGGCTGCTGGACGGCCTGGGCCAGGACCAGGATGGGCTGTTCGAGATTCAGCATCTGGTCTTTCGGGCCTTGCGTCATCAGGACCGAATTGCCCGCGAGCACCCGGACGGGCCGGAACCCGGCCGACTCGCGGATGCGGAACGGCAGGGCCGCGACCTGCTCGTCCAGGGTCAGTTCCGGCCGGATCTTCACGCTGGTCAGCATGTTCCGCATGGTCTCCGGCGTCTCGGCATCCGGCACGGTCTGGGCGATGATGATGCCCGTGACCGTGGTGTCGCCGACGAGCAGGAGCCATTTCTTGATGGCCGGGGTGGCCGTGCCCTCCGGAGCCGGCTGCTCTCCGGTGAAGAGTACCGCGTCCACGTCGCCCGCGACCTTGATGGCCTCGCGCGTCGCGACGACGAACCCCTGCGTGCGCAGGTTCTCGTCGGTGAAGCTCTTCTCCAGGTCGACGAAGGCCGTCGGCGGCAGCTCGACGATGGAGAGCGTCGCGCCGCCTTCCAGCCGCTCGAATCCCGAGAACCGCTTGGACAGCGCCATGTCCGAGGCCGGCGTGAAGCCGAAGCGCGAGCTCGGCGGGAAGATCGCATCGGCGGCCCAGGCCACGGAGACGGCGCCTGACGAGAGCCCGGCGATCAGGGCCAGTGCCACGACCGGACGGACGAGATTACGCAGACGCATCGGATCGGTTCTCCGCGACGGAGCCGCCTCTCGCGGCTCCGGCCATGTGTTCGAACGCGAGACGTCTCCGTTCAAGGCGAAGGGCTCGCGCGGCCTTCGTGAGGAAGGCTCGCCGACGATGGGTCGGCCCACGCCTTGCCGCTGTCAAGCGTTCCGGTCGCCCCGCGGCGGGGCCGTGGCTCCACGCCGCTGGCCGCGTGTCTCCCGGATTGGGGAGGGAGGACACAGAGGCGTTCCGGAACCATGCACCGATGCCCGACGCGACCTTCGCCGTGCGTTGCATTCAGGCGTCGTGGTCGATGTCCCGCTCGAGCACGGCCTTGCTCTCCACCGTGGTGTCGGATTTGAGCTGATAGACGAGGGGGATACCGGTGGCGATCTCGAGGCTGGCGATGGTTTTCGTGGTCATGCCGTCGAGCACCATCACGAGCGCACGCAGCGAATTGCCGTGGGCGGCCACCAGGACGCGCTCGCCGGACATGACGCGCGGCAGAATGGTCTGGATGTAATAGGGCAGCACGCGTGCCGCGGTGTCTTTCAGGCTCTCTCCGCCGGGGGGAGGGATGTCGTAGGACCGGCGCCACTGGTGGACCTGGGCGTCGCCCCAGCGCTCACGGGCATCGTCCTTGTTGAGGCCCGACAGGTCGCCGTAATCGCGCTCGTTGAGCGCCTCGGACCGGACCGTCTCGATGCCGCCCTGGCCCATCTCCTCCAGGATCAGCGCGCAGGTATGCTGCGCCCGCTGCAAGTTGGAGGTGAAGGCGACATCGAACGCATAGCCCTGCTGCTTCAGCCAGCGGCCGGCGGTCCTGGCCTCGGTGATGCCGAGCTCGGTGAGTTGCGGATCGCGCCAGCCGGTGAAAAGCTTCTTGAGGTTCCATTCGCTCTGGCCGTGGCGAGCGAGGACGAGCAGGCGCTCCATCAGACGTCCATCCTATGTCTCGGTGAATGGTGCGACGCAACAGAATCTGCGCCTGCGGGGCTGGTGTACCGGCCGACCTGAACAGTCAATGACCGGGCGCTCGTATCAGAGCCCGAGGACGTCGGCCATGCCATAGAGGCCCGGAGGTTTGTCATAAGCCCACAACGCCGCCCGCACGGCGCCACGGGCGAAGATGGCGCGGTCCTCGGCATGGTGGCTGATGGTGATGCGCTCGCCGGGTCCGGCGAAGGTCACGCTGTGGTCGCCCACCACCGTGCCGCCACGCAAGGTGGCAAAGCCGATATCGCCGGGACGCCGCGCGCCGGTATGGCCGTCCCGGGTGGAGACGCGGGTCTCGGCAAGGCTGACGCCGCGCCCCTCCGCGACCGCCTCTCCGAGGAGGAGCGCCGTGCCAGAGGGCGCGTCCACCTTCATGCGGTGATGCATCTCGACGATCTCGATATCGAAATCCTCATCCAGCGCGGCGGCGACCTTGCGCACCAGCCCGGCGAGCAGGTTCACGCCCAGCGACATGTTGCCCGAACGCACGATGCGGGCATGGTGCGCCGCCGCAATGAGTTTGGCGATGTCCGTTTCGGCGAGGCCGGTGGTGCCGACGATATGGACGATGCGGGCCTGGGCGGCGAGTTCGGCAAAGAACGTCGTGGCGGCCGGGGCGGTGAAGTCAAGGACGCCGTCGGTGGCGGCAAAGACCGTGAGCGGATCGTCGGTGACGGTGACACCGAGAGGCGGCAGGCCGGCCAGCGCCCCCGCATCCTGGCCGAGGGCCGGCGAGCCCTCGCGCTCGACGGCGCCGCTCAGGGTGCATCCCTCGGCCTCCGCCACCGCCCGGATCAGCATCCGCCCCATGCGCCCCTCGGCGCCGACCACTGCGAGCCGCATCCTGTCGCCCTTCCTCGAAACGTCGAGCCTGCGGTACAGCCTCGGCCCCCCGATGCCAAGGCGCGGGGAATGAGGGGTGAAAGCTCAGTGTCTCGTGGCGAGGATCGGTCCGAGCACGTCGCCGACGCCGTTCACGGTGATCTGAGTGCCGATGCACAACAGCAGGAAGGCGAAGAGCCGGCCGAGGACCCGCGCTCCCACCGGACCGATGGCCGTCACCACCCGGTCGGCCGAGCCGTAGGTGAATCTCACCAGGATCGCGATGGCGAGGGCCGCCAGCGACATGCCGAGATAGAAGCCGATGCGGTCGGGGCCGGGAGCGGGCCGGTTCGACCCCAAGGCGATCGCCACCGCAATGGTGCCGGGGCCGGTGGTGAA
The DNA here is from genome assembly GCF_001422345.1 of Methylobacterium sp. Leaf93. Lineage (NCBI taxonomy): Bacteria > Pseudomonadati > Pseudomonadota > Alphaproteobacteria > Hyphomicrobiales > Methylobacteriaceae > Methylobacterium > Methylobacterium sp. Leaf93. Next base: position 22,112 of record NZ_LMMS01000007.1, read on the forward strand.
GGGAAGGGTCAAGGGGAAGAACGCCACGTCGGCGACGCTGTCGCTCGTGTCATGGGTCGCCTCGGCATGTTTCCGGGCCTCGCGGACCTCGGGTGCGCTGAGCAGCGTCCAGGCGGAGGCCGCGACCACGAGGCCGCCGGCGATCCGCAGCGCACCCAGGGACACCCCGAAGAAGTTCAGGATCGGCGCCCCCGCCCATAGAGCCGCGAGCATGATCAAGGCGGAGTAGAAGCCGATGCGCTTGGCGATCTCCACTCGCTCCGGATGCGAATTCTGGGCGGTGATCTGCGAGAAGATCAGCGCCGAGCCCACCGGATTGACGATCGAGAACAGGCTGGAGAAGGCGAAGACGAAGCTGTGGAGCGCCGCCTCCGGATCGATGAGGCTGAACATGGAAGCGAATGCCTTGGAGCGGGTGTTCGGGTTCAACCCGGAGAAGGGGTGGGAACGAGGACCCTCGCCGGAGCGAAGCGGGCGGCCCGTTGCACCTGACGGACCGCCACCGGACGGTAGAGTTGCTTCGTGGCGTCGATGACATGGAGGCCCGCGAAGGGGAGGGAGAGGCCGGTGCCGACCTTCTCCCAGGCGCCGGCCGTCCGCAGCCAGAGCCGGCTGTTCACCGGGGGCATGTAGAGGGCCTCGGCCCATCCTTCCGGCGAGAACTGGGTGGTCCGCATCAGCCGTCCGAGCTGGGAGCGGCTATAGGGCTGGCCGTGGCCGAACGGCGTCGTATCGCGACGGGCCCAGACCCCGCGCCGATTGGGCACGACGAGGATCATCCGCCCGCCGGGCGTCAGCACCCGCCAGACGTCCTGCAGCAATTCGGTGGGGCTCTCCACCGATTCGAGGGCGTGGACCAGGATGACCCTGTCCACCGCCGCTTCCGGCAGGGGCATCATGGTTGGGTCGGCGAGGGCCGAGCAGGATCGCCCGCCGCCGGGCCAGTTCACGACGCCCTGGGTCGCCGGCATGAAGGCGAGGGTGCGCTCGGCGATCACGTGGACCGGCCCGAGATAGGGCGTCGCATAGCCGAGGCCGAGAACCCTCAGGCCGGAGACCGAGCCGAGGAACCCATGGATCGCCCGCCCGACGATGCGATGGGTCACACCGCCCAGCGGGCTGGCATAGAAGGCGCGCAGATCGGTCACGTCGAGGCGCATGGGGCGGCTTGCTCCGGCGCGGCCGGACGTTGTCGAGGTTGCAGGGTTCTTTGACGCAGGGTCGGAATCGGATCAATGGGGACGAGACCGCTCGCCCACAAGCCGGCACGCCGCGGAGGGCGGAACTCCTTGCCGCCGCGTCCGGTTCTGCCTCGAGCGACCCGTGCCATAGACAGGAACGCCTCGTGACCGTCTCCCGCCCCGAGATCCGCACCTTCCTCTGCCGCAGCGACAATATCGGCGTTCTGATCCGCGACCCCGCGACGGGCGCCTGCGCCGCCATCGACGTGCCCGAGGCAACTCCCGTGCTGAAGGCCCTCGACGAGACGGGCTGGACGCTCACGGACATCCTCGTGACCCACCGGCATCTCGACCATGTGGAGGGGATCCCGGAGGTGAAGCGGCGCACGGGCGCGAGGGTGACCGCTCCACGCAAGGCCGGCCCGGATGTGCCGGAGGTGGACGTCTCCGTCGCCGAGGGGGATCTCGTCCGGGTGGGTGATCTCGAAGCCGAGGTCTGGGAGACGCCGGGCCATTGCCTCGACCACGTCACCTACTGGTTCGCGCAGGCGGGGATTGTCTGCGCCGGCGATACCCTGTTCACCCTGGGCTGCGGACGGGTGGTGGAGGGCACGCCCGAATCGCTGTGGCAGTCGCTGCAACGGTTTCTTCCCCTGCCCGACGACACCCAGGTCTTCAGCGGCCACGATTACGTACTCGCCAACGCCCGTTTTGCCCTGGCCGCCGATCCCGACAACCAGCCGTTGAAGGATCGCGTGGCTCAGGCGGAGGAGGCCAAGGCCGCGGGCCGTTTCTTGATCCCGACGACCATGAAGCACGAGCGTGCGACCAATCCATTCCTCCGTTCCACGGAGCCCGATTTGGCTAAAGCAGTGAATCTCGCTCCTAATTCACCATCGGAGGTAGTGTTCACTGCATTAAGGGCCTGGAAGAACAGCTTCTGACCGGCTATGGCCCTCTGGCTGTCTCGGACTCAGCGAGACAAGCGGGGACGACGCCGACTCCGGATACGGCCCGCCCTCCTTATCAGCGCCGGCTGGAGTATCGATGGAGACGGCAGGTACGTCCTTTGTGGTCGGCTATGATTCGGCCGGCAGCGATGATGCTTCACCCATGATGGGTCTTCGTCCGCCCGACAGGTCCAAGGCTCGAATCGGCCGGACCAGCCCCGCACCGCTCTCGGTGGATGCGCGCCTCCTCGCGATTGCGACGGAACATCTGGCGCGCCTCGGGCACAAACGGGTGACGGTCGTGGCCGTGGCCGCCGAAGCGGGCATGACCCATGCCAACGTCTACCGATATTTTCCTTCCAAGGACGCCCTGCTCGACGCCGTCGCAGGGCGCTGGCTCCGGGATGTGGAGGCGGAACTCGCCCGCATCGCCGATGCGCCCGATCCAGCCGACGACAAGATCGAACGCCTGCTGATGGCCCTGGCGAGCGCCCAGCGCGAGGTGCTGGCGCGGGAGCCTCACCTGTTCGCGGTCCATCTCGACGCGACCGTTGCGGCACGGCCCATCGCCCGGCGTCATCGGGTGCGTCTGCGCAGCCTTGTCGAACGGGTTGTGGAGGAGGGAATCGCGGCGGGCGCCTTTGTCGCCAGGGACCGCGAACGGGCGATCGCCTACATCTTCGATGCGAGCTACCGGTTCACCCATCCGCTGGCGATGCAGCACGATTCCGACCTGCCCGTCGACCTGATCCAGGCACGCTTCGGCGCCGTGATCCAGGCCATCCAGAAAGTGCTGCGGATGGGCGCACTTTAGGCAAAGTGACAATTGTCACAACCTGTCACTGAAGCTTTGCCGTCGAACCGGCAATAGCTTCGGTCGCCTAAATCCTTCGAACGACAGGATTTTATCACAGCTGCCTTCTTTCGGCCCGATGCGCCTCTGGCCCGAACTCTGCTTGGCGCCGACCACGTCGGGTTGAAGCATGGGGACTTTTCCGCCACACCGTCGCGGCGAAATCAACGTGCGATCGCGACCTCGACAATGAGCCCGTCCGTTCGGACGGAGCATCGCGGATCGGCACCGATACTGGAGGTTCGTTTTCCATGGCACGCAGCAAGATCGCGCTCATCGGCGCCGGTCAGATCGGCGGAACCCTCGCGCATCTGGCGGGCCTGAAGGAACTCGGCGACGTCGTCCTGTTCGACATCGTCGACGGCGTTCCTCAGGGCAAATCCCTCGACATCGCGGAATCCGCTCCGGTCGACGGGTTCGATGCCACTTATACGGGCGCCAGCGATTATTCGGCCATCGCCGGGGCCGATGTGGTGATCGTCACAGCCGGCGTGCCGCGCAAGCCCGGCATGAGCCGCGACGACCTCATCGGCATTAACCTCAAGGTGATGGAAGCCGTCGGTACCGGGATCAAGGAGCACGCTCCGGACGCGTTCGTGATCTGCATCACCAACCCGCTCGACGCCATGGTCTGGGCACTGCAGAAGTTCTCCGGCTTGCCCACCAACAAGGTCGTTGGCATGGCCGGCGTGCTCGATTCGGCGCGGTTCCGCCACTTCTTGGCCGACGAGTTCAAGGTCTCGGTGGAGGACGTCACCGCCTTCGTGCTTGGCGGCCACGGCGACGACATGGTGCCGCTGGTTCGCTACTCCACCGTGGCCGGCGTGCCGCTGCCGGATCTCGTCAAGCTCGGCTGGACCACCCAGGAGAAGCTCGACGCCATGGTCGAGCGCACCCGCAAGGGTGGCGGCGAGATCGTGAACCTGCTCAAGACTGGCTCGGCCTTCTACGCCCCGGCCGCCTCCGCCATCGCCATGGCCGAGAGCTACCTGCGCGACAAGCGCCGGGTGCTGCCCTGCGCCGCCTATCTCAGCGGCGAATACGGCATCGACGGCATGTATGTCGGCGTCCCGATCGTGATCGGTGCCGGCGGTGTCGAGCGCGTCCTTGAAGTGGAATTCAACGTCGACGAAAAGGCCATGTTCGACAAGTCGGTGGGCGCCGTGAAGACCCTGATCGAAGCCTGCAAGACCGTGAACCCGGCGCTGGCCTGAACTCTCACAAGAAGCGTCGCGCGCCGGCGGGTTTCCCGTCGGCGTGAACGAGGCCGGTGTGTCGTGTCTTCCAATCCCGCGCGTTGCCGCGGGACGAGGCGAGGAAATGTCCTAATGAACATCCATGAATATCAGGCGAAGGCGGTGCTCAAGGAGTTCGGCCTGCCCGTCTCCCGGGGCGTGCCGATCTTCAAGCCGGAAGAGGCCGAGGCAGCCGCCAAGGAGCTGGGCGGTCCGGTCTGGGTGGTGAAGTCGCAGATCCATGCCGGTGGACGTGGCAAGGGCACGTTCAAGGGCGCGCCCGCCGGCGCCAAGGGCGGCGTGCGCGTCACTAAGTCCATCGACGAGGTGAAGCAATTCGCCGGCGAAATGCTGGGGCAGACGCTGGTCACGATCCAGACTGGCGAAGCCGGCAAGCAGGTCAACCGCCTCTATATCGAGGAAGGCGCGCAGATCGCCGCCGAGTTCTACCTGTCGATGCTCGTCGACCGAGAGACCGGACGGGTCGCCTTCGTCGTCTCCACGGAAGGCGGCATGGATATCGAGACCGTGGCGCACGACACGCCCGAGAAGATCATCACCTTCTCGGTCGATCCCGCTACCGGGATCATGCCGCATCACGGCCGGGCCGTCGCCAAGGCTCTCGGCCTCACCGGCGCGCAGGCCAAGGAAGCCGGCGACCTCACCACCAAGCTCTACGCGGCGTTCACCGCCAAGGACATGAGCATGCTGGAGATCAACCCGCTGGTCCTGACCGGCGATGGCCACCTCAAGTGCCTGGACGCCAAGATCTCGTTCGATTCGAACGCCCTTTACCGTCATCCGGACATCGTGGCGCTGCGCGACGAGACCGAGGAGGACGCCAAGGAGATCGAGGCGTCGAAATACGACCTCGCCTATATCGCGCTGGATGGCACCATTGGCTGCATGGTCAATGGCGCTGGCCTCGCCATGGCGACGCTGGACATCATCAAGCTCTACGGTGAGGAGCCGGCGAACTTCCTCGATGTCGGCGGCGGCGCGAGCGAGGAGAAGGTAACGGCGGCGTTCAAGATCATCACCGCCGATCCGCAGGTGAAGGGCATCCTCGTCAACATCTTCGGCGGGATCATGAAGTGTGACGTGATCGCCAACGGCGTGATCGCCGCGGTGAAGACGGTGGGCCTCGAAGTACCCCTGGTGGTGCGATTGGAGGGCACCAACGTCGAGAAGGGCAAGGAGATCATCCGGAATTCCGGCCTCAACGTGATCCCCGCCGACGACCTCGACGATGCCGCGCAGAAGATCGTCGCCGCCGTGAAGAAGGGCTGAGAGTACCCATGTCCATCCTGATCGACGCGAACACCAAGGTCATCTGCCAGGGCTTCACCGGCAAGAACGGGACCTTCCACTCCGAGCAGGCCATCGCCTACGGCACCAAGATGGTCGGCGGTACCTCACCGGGTAAGGGCGGCGCGAGCCATCTCGGCCTGCCCGTTTTCGACACCGTGGCCGAAGCCCGAGAGGCTACCGGTGCGACCGCATCGGTCGTCTACGTACCGCCGCCCGGTGCCGCCGATGCCATCTGCGAGGCGATCCAGGCGGAAATCCCGCTCATCGTCTGCATCACGGAGGGGATTCCGGTCCTCGACATGGTGCGGGTGAAGCGGTCGCTGGAGGGCTCGAAGTCGCGCCTCATCGGGCCGAACTGCCCCGGCGTCGTCACCGCCGGCGAGTGCAAGATCGGCATCATGCCGGCCAACATCTTCAAGCGCGGCTCGGTGGGCATCGTCTCGCGCTCTGGCACGCTGACCTACGAGGCCGTGTTCCAGACCTCGAATGCCGGTCTCGGTCAGACCACGGCGGTGGGTATCGGCGGCGATCCGGTGAAGGGCACCGAGTTCATCTCGATGCTCGAGCTGTTCCTGGCCGATGACAAGACCGAATCGATTGTCATGATCGGCGAGATCGGCGGTTCCGCCGAGGAAGAGGCAGCGCAGTTCATCGCCGACGAAGCCAGGCGCGGCCGTAAGAAACCTATGGTCGGCTTCATCGCCGGCCGCACGGCCCCGCCGGGCCGCCGCATGGGCCATGCCGGCGCTATCATCTCGGGCGGCAAGGGCGGAGCCGAGGACAAGATCGCCGCGATGGAAGCGGCCGGCATCCGGGTATCGCCGTCTCCGGCGCGTCTCGGCAGCACGCTGGTCGACGTCCTCAAGGGGTGAGGTTCTCGGGAATCTGTCACTTGTGTTGCGGTGCAAAATGGCTCCGCAGCATCTATCTAGGAAACGGCGCGGCTTGATCGCCGGGCCGACACGAACATCCCCATCGAAGCGCCCGTCGGCGCCATGGGGAGCAGGGGGCCGCCGCAGGGGTGGCCACTCCGCTAAGCGGTAGGATGATCGACGATGGCTCGCCAGGACGCGCTTCTCGAAACCTCGTTCCTCACCGGCGGCAACGCCGCCTATCTCGAGGAATTGCAGGCGGCCTATGCCCGCGATCCGCATTCGGTCGATCCGCAGTGGCAGGATTTCTTCAAGTCCCTCGGTGACGAGAGCGGCCTTGCCGAGAAGAACGCCGCCGGTGCCTCATGGCAGAAGCCGAACTGGCCGGTCCATGCCAATGGCGAGATGGTCTCGGCCCTGGACGGCAACTGGGCCACCGTCGAGAAGGCGGTGGGCGAGAAGATCCGCGCGAAGTCTGACACCGCGAAGATCGATGGCGCCAAGGCTGCCAACGGCGCAGCCGTCGTCGCCGCCAGCGGCGTCTCGGTCGAGCAGGCGACCAAGGATTCCGTCCGCGCGATCATGTTGATCCGCGCCTACCGCATGCGCGGCCATCTCCACGCCAAGCTCGATCCCCTCGGCCTCGCCCCGCGCGGCGACCACGAGGAGCTGCACCCCCAGCATTACGGTTTCGAGGAGAAGGATTGGGACCGTCCGATCTTCCTCGATAACGTGCTCGGCCTCCAATATTCGACCATCCGCGAGATCGTCGAGATCCTGGAGCGCACCTACTGCCAGACGCTGGGCGTCGAGTTCATGCACATCTCCAACCCGGAGGAGAAGGCGTGGATTCAGGAGCGTATCGAAGGCAAGGGCAAGGAGATCTCCTTCACGCCCGAGGGCCGGCGCGCCATCCTGAACAAGCTGGTGGAGGCGGAGGGATTCGAGAAGTTCCTTGACCTCAAATACACCGGCACCAAGCGCTTCGGCCTCGACGGGTCGGAATCGATGATTCCGGCGCTGGAGCAGATCATCAAGCGCGGCGGCGCGCTGGGCGCGAAGGAGATCGTGCTCGGCATGGCCCATCGCGGCCGGCTCAACGTGCTCTCGAACGTCATGTCGAAGCCGTTCCGCGCGATCTTCAACGAGTTCAAGGGCGGTTCGGCCTCTCCCGCCGAGGTCGAGGGCTCGGGCGACGTGAAGTACCATCTCGGTGCCTCGTCGGACCGCACGTTCGACGACAACAACGTCCACCTGTCGCTGACCGCCAACCCGTCCCATCTCGAGATCGTCGATCCGGTGGTGCTGGGTAAGGTCCGTGCCAAGCAGGACCAGCGGGCAAAGCCGAATGTCCAGCGCACCAGCGTCGTGCCGCTGCTCATCCATGGCGACGCGGCCTTCGCGGGCCAGGGCGTGGTCGCGGAATGCCTTGGCCTCTCGGGCCTGAAAGGACACCGCACCGGCGGGTCGATCCACTTCATCATCAACAACCAGATCGGGTTCACCACCGATCCGCGTTTCTCGCGCTCGTCGCCCTATCCGTCCGACGTTGCCAAGATGGTGGAAGCGCCGATCTTCCACTGCAACGGCGACGACCCGGAGGCCGTGACCTTCGCGGCCAAGATCGCCATCGAGTACCGCCAGAAGTTCGGCAAGCCCGTCGTCATCGACATGCTGTGCTACCGCCGCTTCGGCCATAACGAGGGCGACGAGCCGGCTTTCACCCAGCCGAAGATGTACCAGCGTATCCGCAAGCACCCGACGGCGCTGGAGACCTACGCCAAGAAGCTCATCGCCGAGGGCGTGCTGACGCAGGAGCAGTTCGACGCGCGCAAGGCCGAGTTCCGCTCGATCCTCGACGGGGAGCTGGAGGTCGCCGGCAACTACAAGGCCAACAAGGCCGACTGGCTCGACGGGCGCTGGTCCGGCTTCAAGGCCGTGCGCGAGGACGTGGACGATCCGCGCCGCGGTAAGACCGGCGTGCCGGCCGAGACCCTGCGCGAGATCGCCCAGCGTATCACCACGCCGCCGCCCGGCTTCCATCTCCACCGCACGATCCAGCGCTTCTTCGACAACCGCGCCAAGGCCGTCGAGACGGGCAAGGGAATCGACTGGGCGACGGCCGAGGCCCTGGCTTTCGGCTCGCTCCTCGTCGAGGGGCATCGGGTCCGGCTCTCGGGCCAGGACGTGGAGCGCGGAACGTTCTCGCAGCGCCATGCCGTGGTGATCGATCAGGAGAACGAACAGCGCTACACCTCGCTCAACTCCATCCGCGAGGGTCAGGCGAATCTCGAGGTCATCAACTCGATGCTCTCCGAGGAGGCCGTGCTCGGCTTCGAATACGGTTACTCGCTGGCCGACCCCAATTCCTTGGTTCTGTGGGAGGCGCAGTTCGGCGATTTCGCCAACGGCGCGCAGGTCGTCATCGACCAGTTCATCTCGTCCGGCGAGCGCAAGTGGCTGCGCATGTCCGGCCTGACGCTGCTGCTGCCGCATGGCTACGAGGGGCAGGGGCCGGAGCATTCCTCGGCCCGCCTCGAGCGCTTTCTGCAGATGTGTGCCGAGGACAACATGCAGGTCGCCAACTGCACGACTCCCTCGAACTACTTCCACATCCTGCGCCGTCAGCTGAACCGCGAGTTCCGCAAGCCGCTGGTGCTGATGACTCCGAAATCGCTCCTGCGGCACAAGCGGGCGGTGTCGAACCTCGACATGCTGGCGGAGGGATCGACCTTCCACCGCGTGCTCTGGGACGATGCGGAGCACGAAGACGACACGATCAAGCTCGTCAAGGACGACAAGATCCGTCGCGTCGTGCTCTGCTCGGGCAAGGTTTATTACGACCTCTACGACGAGCGCGAGAAGCGCGGCGTCAATGACGTCTACCTGATGCGCGTTGAGCAGCTCTATCCGTTCCCGCTCAAGGCGCTGGCCAACGAGATGGCGCGCTTCCGCAACGCCGAGGTGGTGTGGTGCCAGGAGGAGCCCAAGAACATGGGCGCCTGGTCCTTCGTCGATCCGTATCTCGAATGGGTCCTCGGCCAGGCTCAGTCGCAGGTCAAGCGGGCGCGCTATGTCGGCCGCCCCGCCTCGGCCTCCACGGCGGTCGGCCTTCTTTCCAAGCATCAGGCCCAGCTCCAGGCCTTTCTCAACGAGGCGCTGGCGGTCTGACGACCCCGGTATCCCCTTCTCCGACGCGACCAAACCATTCGGGCGGACAGAGCACCATGGCAACCGACATCCTCGTTCCTACGCTGGGCGAATCCGTGAGCGAGGCCACCATCGGCCGCTGGTTCAAGAAGCCGGGCGACGCGGTGGCGGCGGACGAGCCCCTGGTGGAGCTGGAGACCGACAAGGTCACCCTCGAAGTCAACGCTCCCGCCGCCGGCGAACTCGGTGAGATCCTGGCGAAGGACGGCGAGACCGTGGAGCCCGGCGCCCTGCTGGGGTCCATCGTCGAGGCCGGTGCCGGCGGTGGCGCGAAGGCTCCCGCTGCCAAGAAGACGGAGACCAAGGCCGACACCCGCACGGAAGAGGCGGCGGCGCCGAAATCGGACGGTGCCGAGAAGGCACCGGCGGAGGAATCTTCGGCGGCCTACGGCAATCACGGCGACGCCGGGGCGCCGGCGTCCGATCGCCCGGTCGGAGACAACGGCCCGGCCGTCGCCAAGATGGCGCGGGAATCCGGCATCGACCCATCGACGGTGAATGGCACCGGCAAGGACGGCCGCGTCACCAAGGGCGACATGATCGAGGCGACCTCCCGGGCGCCGTCAGCCCCGGCCCCTGCCCAGGAGCCGGCCCGCCAGGCGAAGGCTCCCTCTCCGCCGCGCCCCGCCTCGAAGCCCGACGATGCCGCGCGCGAAGAGCGCGTGAAGATGACGAAGCTGCGCCAGACCATTGCGCGCCGCCTGAAGGATGCCCAGGACACGGCGGCGATGCTGACGACGTTCAACGACGTCGACATGTCCGCCGTCATGGCCCTCCGCTCGCAGTACAAGGACATCTTCGAGAAGAAGCACGGCACCAAGCTCGGCTTCATGGGCTTCTTCACCAAGGCGGTGATCGGCGCCCTCAAGGACGTGCCGGCGGTCAATGCCGAGATCGACGGGACCGACCTCGTCTACAAGAACTACTACCACATCGGCATCGCGGTCGGCACCGATAAGGGCCTCGTCGTGCCGGTGGTGCGCAACGCAGATGACCTCTCCATCGCCGGCATCGAGAAGACGATCGCCGGGTTCGGCAAGAAGGCGCGGGACGGCAAGCTCTCCATCGAGGAGATGCAGGGCGGAACCTTCACCATCACCAACGGCGGCATCTACGGTTCGCTGATGTCGACCCCGATCCTCAACGCGCCGCAATCGGGCATCCTCGGCATGCACCGCATCGAGGAGCGTCCCGTCGTTCGCGCTGGCAAGATCGAGGCGCGGCCGATGATGTATCTCGCGCTCTCCTACGATCACCGCATCGTCGACGGGAAGGAGGCGGTGACCTTCCTCGTGCGCGTCAAGGAGGCGCTGGAGGATCCGGCACGCCTCGTGCTGGACCTCTAAGAATGCACTGGGTGGCGGTGCTCGCTTTTCTCTGTGAGCGCGCCTTCGCTGCCGGTGATGAAACACCTCCATTTCTAGGCATGGTGACTGTCGGGCTTCTCCTGACGGCCCTCACCTACATCGTGTTCGTTCCGACACGAGGTCTCATTCGAATTCTTCTCCGACTCGTTAGGTTGACTTGATGTCCTACGATCTCGTCGTCATCGGCACCGGCCCCGGCGGCTATGTCTGCGCCATTCGCGCCGCCCAGCTCGGACTCAAGACCGCCGTGGTGGAGAAGCGGGCGACCCATGGCGGCACCTGCCTCAATGTCGGTTGCATCCCGTCGAAAGCCCTGCTTCACGCCTCCGAGGCATTCGAGGAGGCCTCGAAACACTTCGCCGACATGGGCGTCATCGTCAGCGCACCGGAACTCGACCTCAAGAAGATGATGTCGTTCAAGCAGGACGGCGTCGACGGCAACACCAAGGGCGTCGAGTTCCTGCTGAAGAAGAACGGGATCGACGCCTATCACGGCCTCGGCCGGGTCGCCGGTGCCGGCCGCGTCGAGGTGCTGTCCGAGGATGGCGGCAACCAGATGCTGGAGACGAAGAACATCGTCATCGCCACCGGCTCCGACGTGACGAAGCTGCCCGGCGTGACGATCGACGAGACGATCGTCGTCTCCTCCACCGGCGCCCTCGAGCTTCAGTCCGTGCCAAAGAAGCTCCTCATCATCGGCGCGGGCGTGATCGGCCTCGAACTCGGCTCCGTCTGGCGCCGTCTTGGCTCCGAAGTGACCGTGGTGGAATATCTCGACCGCATCCTGCCGGGCATGGACGGCGAGGTCGGCAAGCAGTTCCAGCGCATCCTCGGCAAGCAGGGCATCGTCTTCAAGCTGTCATCGAAGGTCACCGGCGTCGAGGTGAAGGACGGCGCCGCCACCGTGTCAATTGAGCCGGCCGCCGGCGGCGATGCCGAGAAGCTCGAAGCCGACGTGGTGCTCGTTGCCATCGGCCGCGTGCCCTACACCGAGAAGCTGGGTCTCGAAACGGTGGGCGTGCAGCTCGACAACAAGGGCCGCATCCAGACCGACAGCCACTACGCCACCAACGTCACCGGCATCTACGCCATCGGCGACGTGATCGCGGGGCCGATGCTCGCTCACAAGGCCGAGGACGAGGGTGTCGCCGTGGCGGAACTCCTCGCCGGGCAATCGGGCCATGTGAATTACGGGGTGATCCCGAACGTGGTCTACACCTATCCGGAGGTCGCCTCAGTGGGGAAGACCGAGGAGGAACTGAAGAAGGACGGCATTGCCTACAATGCGGGCAAGTTCCCCTTCACCGCGAACGGCCGCGCCAAGGTGAACCACACCACCGATGGCTTCGTGAAGATCCTGGCGGATGCCAAGACCGACCGGGTGCTCGGCGTCCACATCGTCGGCGCGGATGCAGGCAACCTCATCGCGGAACTGGCCGTCGCCATGGAGTTCGGCGCCAGCGCCGAGGACGTCGCCCGGACCTGCCACGCCCATCCGACGCTGACCGAGGCGGTCAAGGAAGCTGCCCTCGCCGTCGGCAAGCGGGCGATCCACATCTGAGAAGCAGGGGCACTTTTTCCACCCCGCGCACCTCATCCTGAGGTGCGGCGACAGCCGCCTCGAAGGAGACCTCCAGGGATCGCTGCGCGAATTGGAGCCCTCCTTCGAGGCATCCGCTTCGCTCCTGCACCTCAGGATGAGGTGGCTGGCGGGATGCATGTCGTACTCGGCGGTTTGAAACCTGAGCGAGCCGGATGCCCTACGAACTCTATTATTGGCCGACGATCCAGGGCCGCGGCGAGTTCATCCGCCTCGCCCTGGAGGATGCCGGCGTCGAGTATGTGGATGTCGCCCGGGGGCGGGAGGAGGACGGACAGGGCCTCGGCGCCATGGCGGACTTGCTGGAAGATCCGTCGATCGCCCGGCCCGCCTACGCGCCGCCCTTCCTCCGGGATGGCGACGTCGTCATCGGCCAGACCGCGGCGATCCTGCTCTATCTCGGTCCCCGGATCGGTCTCGCACACGCCAGCGAAGCCGACCGCCTCTGGACCCACCAGATCCAGCTGACCGTTGCCGATGTGGTGGCGGAAGCTCACGACACCCACCATCCCATCGCGGTGAGCCTCACCTACGAGGACCAGCAGCCCGAAGCGCTTCGGCGGGCGAAGGATTTTCAGGCGAACCGGATTCCGGAGTATCTCGCCTGGTTCGACCATGTGCTCGGCCGTAACGACGGCCTCCATCTCGTCGGAGGGGCCACGACTTACGCCGACCTGTCCCTGTTCCAACTCGTGGACGGGTTGCTCTACGCCTTCCCACGCGCGACGGAACGGACCCTCACCGAGAACCGCCACGTCGCCGCCTTGCACGACGCCGTCCGGCAACGGCCGAGGATCGCGGCCTATCTGGCGAGCCCGCGCCGCATTCCCTTCAACCAGCAGGGGATCTTCCGGCACTATCCAGAACTCGATCCGTAGCGCGCGCACCCGCACGGGGATGGGCCTGATCGAACGCATCCATCAGGCGTGCGGCGTCGACCTTGGTGTAGAGTTGCGTCGTCGAGAGCGAGGCGTGGCCGAGCAGTTCCTGGATCGCGCGCAATTCTCCCTGCCGGGCCAGGAGGTGCGTGGCGAAGGAGTGCCGCAAGGCATGGGGCGTGGCGCTGTCCGGCAGGCCGAGGGCACCGCGCAGGGAGGCCACCGCATATTGGATGATCCGTGGGGAGAGCTTGCCGCCTTTCACGCCCACGAAGAGAGGCCCTTCCGGATCGAGCGCATGGGGGCAGGCCGCGAGATAGTCCGCCACCGCCTCGGCCACGACGGGAAGGATCGGCACCATCCGTTCCTTGCCGCCTTTGCCCATCACCGTCACCGACTCCACCCCCGGTACGGGCGCATCGCGGCGGGTTAGGCCGAGGGCTTCGGAAATGCGGAGGCCGGAACCGTAGAGAAGAGCGAGAACGGCGGCGTCACGCGCCAGAACCCAGGGCTCGCGGGATTCCCCGGCGCGGATGTCGATATCGGTCAAGGCGCGGGCGGCGGCGATGGGAATCGGGCGCGGCAAGCGCCGCTCGACCTTGGGCGAGCGGATCGCCCCGAGGGCCGACACGCTGCCGTGACCGTCCCGTTCGAGGTGCCGCGCGAAGGAGCGAAGGCCCGCGAGCGCGCGCATCAGCGATCGACCGCTCACCGTCTCGGCCCGGCGCGCTGCCATGAATCCACGGATGTCGCGGGGCTTCAATGCGACGAGCCCGGCGATTCCGACCGTGCCGTGCCGGCTCTGCAGGTGGTCGAGGAACTGCCGTAGGTCGCGGGCATAGGCTTCCACCGTGTTCGCGGCCATCCGGCGCTCGCGCAGCAGACTGTCCTGCCACGCCATGGCGACGGACCGGACTGCCTCGTCACCGGGAAAGGCAATGGCGCTGGCAGTGGCAGGTGAAGGCGGAGCGTGGAGCATCGCGCGGTGATCCGGGAGCGAAAAGCCCACTCAACGCCACCGAGGTTGACGGAGCGTTGCCGACGGGGCGAGGAGATCGAGGCGGTGGTCGGCTGTTTCACGGAACGGCGCAGCGGCTCAGCGCTTGATCATCGCATCCTACCCCTGTCGTCCCTCCCGATCCGAGCCCGCATGCCCGAGACACGCATCGTCTGCATCCGCCACGGCGAATCCACCTTCAACGCAGCCCATCGCCTCACCGGGCGCGATCCCGGCCATATCGATGCCCGGCTGACGGAGCGGGGCATCGCCCAGGTCGCGGCGGCCCGGGATCGGCTGCGGGAAATTCCGTTCGATCTGGTGGTGACCTCCCCGCTCACCCGCGCCATCCAGACCACCGCCGGCATTTTCGGCGACCATCCGGCCAAGCCCGAGATCCTGGTGGAAGTGCTCCATCGCGAATGTCAGGAGAGCAGCTGCGATGTCGGGCGCGCCGCCTCCGTGCTGAAGGCGGAATTCCCGCATCTCGATATCGATCACCTGCCCGAAATCTGGTGGCATGCCGAGGGTGAGCCGATCGCGGAGGGCGTCCATGTGGAGCCGCGCCATCTCTTCGATCGTCGCGTGGCGACGTTCCGCGACTGGCTGACCGAGCGGCGCGAGCGGACCATCGCGGTCGTCGGCCACGGCACGTTCTTCTTTCACCTCACCGGCATCTGGCTCGACAACTGCGCCACCACCGAACTCGACCTCGCATCGGGGCCGGTGGCCGTCTGAGCCGAGGCGGCGGAGATCACCCGCCTCGTCGAACCTGTCGGCCCAGGCTCAGGACGCGCTCGCCCGCGCCGCATCCAATCGTTCCTGCGCCTGAACGAGATCGATGTCCGGCGCCTGCCGTCCGATGGTCAGGGCCTCGTCGAGGATGGTCGCTGCGCTGTCCCAGACGCCCTCGGTGAAGGGCGATGCACCTTCGGCGACCTCGGCCGCTGACCGGGCATCGGTGGCCGACTTCACGGCTGCCACCGCGCTGCGAGCGATGGCCGAGGCGAGGGCTCCCCGTCGCCAGTCCCGCTGCTGCGACGCGGCCTGGGCCACGGTCCCGCCGCGCCACGCAGCGGCCTGCGCAGCCAAAAGACCCGCATCGAGATCCTGGGCTTCGTCGCAGCGAGCGGCGAGATCAGCAAAACCTGCCCGGTCGAGGAGAGGCGGCAGGATCCGACGAATGCTTTCCAGGGCGAGGAAGCGGGTGCGTTGCTCCTCGATCTCCGCCGTATCAGCGGAGCCGGAGAGGCGCAGGACGAAGGCCATCAAGCGAGAGCGCTGGTGATCCGGCATCGCGTCGTTGAGGCCGAGCGCGTAGGCGGCGAGGGGTTTCGAGAAACACGGCGGACAATCCGAAGAGGAGCGGATCGACCGGTAGGGTAGGCCGGCCGCGACGACCGCCGCCTCGTTGATGCAGGTCCCGCCATCTGGGCCGGGGAAGGGGTGCGAGCCGGACAGCAACCGCCAGTGAAGGATGTGCTCGAAACCTGATGCCATGCGGGCCGGCTCCGTCGGTTTCACGGGAAAACCCCGCCGCGAACCGGCGGTTCACCCGAAACCTGCCACAGGACGGCAATCCGTGACGAGGAAAATCTTATCCGCCCACGCCCACGCCCACGGCGAGTCCCGCCAGCATGGCGATGCCGAGCACGAAGACGAAAGCGCCGGCCAGCAATTCGAGCCCACCTACGGCGATTGCCCCCGTGGAACCGCGCCCGCCCGCGAGACGCAGGGCCAGGGCCTTGGCGAAGACCGCCAAGCTCGCCAGCATCCCGGTGGTCAGGGCCGTGCCCAGAGCCATGGCGAAGGTCGCCGCGATGCCCGCCGCCAGGATGCCCTGCGATGCGGAAAAGACGAGGATGAGGATCGCGCCGGCGCAGGGGCGTGAGCCGGCTGCGATCACCACGCCCGCCCTCTCGCGCCAGGAATCGAGGCGGCCGATGGCGCTGGCGTCGGTGAGGTGGACATGCCCGCAGCCGGGCGCGCAGGCGACCGGGCCACTGCCGTGAACGAGTGCCGCCAGTCGTCCGGCCTTCCGCCACGTCACCGTGAGGCCGAGGAGGACGACGAGGGCGAAGCTTACTGTCTCGATCACCGTGCCGGCCCGCGTCATACCGGCGGCGGTGGCGTTGAGAAGAAGATTGCCGATGGCGACGATGGCAATGGCGACGAGAGCCTGGAGCAAGGCCGCGGCGGCGCTGAGGGAGAAGCCGCGCGCCAGCGCCCGCTCCCCGGCCACGATGTAGCCGGCGATCACCGCCTTGCCATGGCCCGGTCCGGCGGCATGGAACACGCCATAGCTGAAGCCGATGAGGACCATCGGCCCCCAGCTTCCGCCCTGCTTGATCGCGGCGACGGTGGCTTGCAGGCTGCGTGAAAAGCTCGATTGCATGGCGAGCAGCCAGCCGCCGATCCCGGTGGCCGACGGGGCCGCCTCGCGCAAGCCCATGCCGAAGGGCGAGCGCGGCGGCGGAGCCACGCCGGAGCCGATGAGCAGCGACAGCGACGCGAGAGCGAGGGCGACGAGGGCGATGGCCCCCAGCGCCAGGGCGAACTGTAGGGCGAGGCTGCTGCGGGACGTCGCCGGCGCGGTGATGGCGGTGCCTACGGACATGCGACGATGATCCGGTTAGCGAACTGGACGCCGTAGCTGGAGGCGTTCGTGAGGGCTTCGAAAAAGGCCTCCGACATGCCCGGCTTGGCATCGGCGGTCTTCGGCGCCTCCTTCTTGGGGCGGGTCATCGTCGCGGCGCAGCCGGAGGGAGCCCCAACGAGGCGGGCGGTGTCGGCATCCTCCGAGAGGCTGAACGCGACGAAATAGGTCGGGTCGAAGACTTCCAAGGCGGCGACTCCGCGCCCCTGCGCCACCGGTGATTTCAGCGGGAGAAGAAAGCTGAGGGTCAGCTTGTCGCCGTCCATTCTCATGCGCGGCTCCACCGGGTCGCCGAAAGCCTGGTCCTTGCCGCCGATCTTGAGCTTGGTGAAGTAGGCGAATCCCGCGAGACTGGCCGTGTTGTCGGCGGCGAGGCCCGCGAGTTCGTCCGGGGAAACCGTCCCGTCGCCGTCGGCGTCGAGCCCCTGTATCAGCGAGGCCGAGTAGCTGGCATCGAAGGTCCAGGCGTGACGGATGCCGGTCACCTTGCCGCCCTCGCCGTAATCGATCTCCGCCTTCGATGTGACCCAGACATGCGGATGCGCCGATGCCGGAGCAGCGAGGCTAAGGCCGAGGACGATGGCCGCCGCAGAGGACGCGACGAAGGAGCGCGCGGAGAGGTGAGCGATCGGCGAAGCCATGCTGGACGCTCGCGAGTCAAGGTAAACAAAATCTCAACGCACGGTGCATCAGCGACCGGCGACAGGGATGATCTCCTCCGATTTCAGTGGGGCGAAAGCGAGGCGCGACCTTCCGTCAAGCGGCCCGGACGCTGGCGAGAAACCCCGCAATGCTTTCGTCGAGGGCGAGGCTCGCCGCCGCCACGCGGCCGGCGACACTCCTCACCGATTCGGCGGCCTGTGCGCTGGACGCGGCGGCTTCCTCGACCGTGGCGATGCCGCCGGACACGGCGTCCGCGCTGGCCTCGGCATCCGCGACGCTGTCGGCGACGCGCGCGCCCGCGATCCGCTGAGCCTCGAGAGCAAGGGCCACGGCCGCATCCGCGCCTGCCATCTGATCCATCGTTCCGCCGATCGCTTCCACCGCCCGGAGCGTATCCTGAGCCGCGCCACGCATCGCCTCGATCTGTCCCTTGATCGCCTCGGTGGCACCGGCCGTCTGGGCGGCCAGCGCCTTCACCTCGCCGGCGACAACCGCGAAGCCGCGTCCGGCTTCGCCCGCCCGCGCCGCCTCGATCGTGGCATTGAGGGCCAGGAGATTCGTCTGCGCGGCGACGGTGGCGATAGTCTCGACCACGGTGCCGATCTCACGCCCCGCCTCGGTAAGGAGGGCGGCGGCCCGGCGCGTCGCGGTGACCTCGCGGTGTGCCAGTTCGCCCAAGCCATCGCGGATCCGCGATTGCCGGTCGATGGCCTCGCTACCTCCCGCGACATCCGCGCTGGCGGCCGCGGCCCTGCGCACCTGCTGCCCCGCGCCGGCCGCACCTTCCGAAACGATGGTGGTCTGATCCCGCGTGAGCCGCACGGCGTCCGACACCGCCTCCGCCGCGCCCGCCATGGCAGCGGCGGCGCTCGACAGATCCTGCGCCACCCGCTGAGCTTCCTCCTCGAAGGCCTGCGCGGCGGCCTCAAGGCGCGCGGCCCGCTCGGCTTCCAGAGCGGAATGGGCCAGCGCGCGCGCATCGCCTTCGACCTTGTCGACGATGACCGTCCGCAGCACCGCAATGGAGCGGGCCATGGTTCCAATCTCGTCGCGGCGCTCCATCAACGGAATGGCACGGGTGAGATCCATGGCGGCAAGGGCATCGATCGCCGATCCGAGCCGGGCCAGCGGTTGGCGGATTTCCTTGAGGACGAGCCACAATGCGAAGCCGAAGGTGACGAGGATCACCGCACCGGAGGCCACGAGGCTGATGATACGGGTCCGCTCGATCTCCGCCACGGTCTCCGCGCGTTCGTTACCGAGGCGCGTGAGCGTGTCCTTGCCGATGCGCGTAATCGCGGACACCATCCTGGCAAGGCTCGCCACCGTGGCCTCATCGGTCCCCTGGATGAGCGCGGCCTTCGGGGAGATGGTGAGGCCGAGTTCCGCCGTATCGGTCTGATAGGCGAGGAACTCCTTCAGCATCAGGTCGAGCTTGAGGCGATCCGCGTCGGGAACATGCCCGGCGATCCGACTCAGAAACACGCTCTTCTGCTGCTCGACCTCGGCGAGCGCGGTCTTCAGGGCACCGAACTTGGCCTTGGCGTCCTCGGTATCCTCCGCCGTGTAGACCGCGCCCGCCGCCACCACCGTCCGTTCGATGGCGAGGGCAAGGCTCTGCGCCGACAAGGCCTGTTCCCAGACCGAATCCATCTCCGCGGCGCGCGCCTGCTGATGCAGGACGACACGATCGTTGAAGAGGGACAGCGCGCAGGCACCGAGCGCGAGAAGCCCCATCACCGCCGCGAGTTTGTTGCCGAGGGAAAGGCGCATCGATGTGATCCGTCATCAGGGGCTATCGCGAAGCTGATGACGGCCGAACCTTGCCGGGAGTTTAAATCGAGGCGGCTAACGAATTGAAAGAATTGGAATAAACGCCTCGGCCCGCCCGTAAGGGGTGGCCCCGGGCATCGATGGATACGGATGACCGGGGAAAACGCTGCTCAGCAGACTGTCAAATCGGCGATGGACCGACAGGGGGAAGGACCGAAACCCTCGTCGCCCGTGAACGAAAATGTCCGTTCGGCAGGAGGCGGCTCCATCCGGGATCGGGGTAGGACCGTCAGAGGCTGCGATGCGGCATCGGGCTTCGTCAGTCGCGCCGTGTCAGCGCGGCGATCTCGGCCTCTTCCGCCGGGCTCAGCTTCGTCTCGTGATCCGCGCGCCGGCGCGACAAACGCCAGAGTCCGAAGATTCCGAGGCCGAGGGCCATGAGGGGCGTCAGCCAAAGCAGCAGCGTGTGCAGGGCGAGGACCGGGCGCAGCAGGACATACTCACCATAGCGGCCGACGACGTAATCCTGAACCTGTCGGTCGTCGTCCCCCGCCTTCAGGCGCTCCCGCACGATCAGCCGGAGATCGCGAGCCAGGGGTGCATCGGAATCGTCGATGGACTGGTTCTGGCAGACGAGGCAGCGCAGCCCGGAGGAAATGTCGCGCGCCCGCGCTTCGAGCTTGGCGTCCGGCAGGACCTCGTCCGGCTGAACGGCCAGGACGGTCCCCGACGAGCCGGCGAGAAGCGCCAGGGCGACGAACAGGCGGGGAAGACGAGCCGCGCTCATTCGGCGGGGGCCATGGTGCCGGGCATGGTCTTGGCCTTCTCCTTCGCCCGTGCGGGTGCGCCCACCCGCATCCTGCGGTCGGTGAGGGACACCGCCCCGCCCAGTGCCATGACGACGGAGCCGAGCCAGATCAACAGCACCAAGGGCTTGTAGTAGAGCCGCAGGCCGATGGCCCCGCCGGGGACCATCTCGCCCAGGCTGGCATAGACCTGACTGACCCCGACGGTGAGCAGGCCGGATTCCGTCACGTTCATCTTGCGGCTGGGATAGAAGCGCTTGCCCGTCTCCACGGTGCCGATGAAGTCACCGGCCGTGTTGCGGATGGTCAGGAAGGCCGTCGTCTCCTCGTAATTCTCGCCCGTGCGCGGGCCGACCCGGTCGAGGGTCGCCACGTAAGGGCCGGAGGCGAGGGACTCGCCCGGCTTCACCGTGCTCAGGGCTTCCGTGGCCCAACCCTGCGCGGCGATGCCGAGAACCACGATTCCGACGCCCGCATGGGCGAGCGCCGTGCCCCAGGCCGAGCGGGGCAGGCCCAGCGCCCGTCGCATGACGCCGCTCACCGTCCGTGCCCGGCTGTTGCCGTAGCCACGGGCCCGCGACACGATCTCCATGGCCGAGCCGACGACGAGATAGGCGCCGAGGCCGATGCCGATGGGCGCCATCATCGGGCCACCCCAGGTCCAGGCGAGCACGGCGAGGCCCACCGCGAGGGCGACACCCATGGCGGCGAACAGGCGCTGCGAGGCCGCGTGCACGTCGCCGCGCTTCCAGGCCAGGGTCTGGCCGAAGGGAACGATGAGGAGGAGCGGGATCGCCAGGGGGATGAAGGTGTAGTTGAAGAAAGGCGGCCCCACCGAGATCTTCTCGGAGGTCAGGGATTCGAGGAGCAGCGGGTAGAGTGTGCCGACGAAGACCGTGGCGCAGGCGGCGGCGAGGAACAGGTTGTTCATCACCAGGGCGCCCTCGCGCGAGATCGGCGCGAACAGGCCGCCCTGCCGCAGCATCGGCGCGCGCCAGGCGAAGAGGCTGAGCGAGCCGCCGATGAACAGGATCAGGATGGCGAGGATGAAGACGCCGCGCGTCGGGTCGGTGGCGAAGGAATGCACCGAGGTGAGCACGCCTGAGCGGACGATGAAGGTGCCCAGCAGCGACAGCGAGAAGGTGAGGATGGCGAGCAGCACCGTCCAGACCTTGAGCGCGTCGCGCTTCTCCATGACCACGGTGGAATGAAGCAGCGCCGTGCCTGCGAGCCAGGGCATCAGCGAGGCGTTCTCGACGGGATCCCAGAACCACCAGCCGCCCCAGCCGAGCTCGTAATAGGCCCAGTACGAGCCCATCGCGATGCCCAGGGTCAGGAAGCTCCAGGCGATCAGCGTCCAGGGGCGCACGGCGCGCGCCCAGACCGCGTCGATGCGGCCATCGATCAGCGCCGCGATGGCGAAGGCGAAGGTGATCGAGAAGCCGACATAGCCGACGTAGAGGAGGGGCGGATGGATCGCGAGGCCGAAATCCTGCAGCAGCGGATTGAGGTCGTTGCCCTCGACCGGCGCCGGGCTCACCCGCATGAACGGGTTCGAGGTCGTGATGATGAACAGCACGAAGACGAAGGTGATGAGGCCCTGGACCGCCAGGGTGTTGGCGCGGAGCACCGGCGGAACCGAGTTCCGGGACACGGCGACCAGGGCGCCGAACAGGGCCAGGATGAGGACCCAGAGCAGCATCGAGCCCTCATGGTTCCCCCACACGCCCGAGAGCTTGTAGAGGAAGGGCTTGGCCGTATGCGAGTTCTCGATCACATTCTGGACCGAGAAGTCCGAGGTGGCATGGGCGTAGGTGAGCGCCCCGAACGAGAACAGGATGCAGGCGAAGGTGCCGAGCGCCGCCGGAGTGGCTACGGCGCGCAGGGCCGCATCCCCAGAGCGGGCAGCCCAGACCGGCATCACCGCCTGGACCAGGGAAAGCGCCAGCGCCAAGGCCAGCGCGAAATGTCCGACTTCGATCAGCACGTCGGATTGTCCTTCCTCAGGGTCATACCGGTCATCGTTCGCTGCGTCGTCCGAGCGTCGGCTCGCCGTCGGCGGTCTTCACGCCCTCGGCGGCTTTCCCGGCGGAGGCTCCCTTGGAGCCGCCCTCCTGCCACCGTCCCTGCGCCTTGAGCGCATCGGCGACCTCGCGGGGCATGTAGGATTCGTCGTGCTTGGCCAGCACCGTGTCGGCGCGGAAGATGCCGCCCGGCTCAAGCCGCCCTTCGGCGACGATGCCCTGGCCTTCGCGGAACAGGTCGGGAAGCAGTCCGCGATACTGGACCTGGACCGTCGCGTTGGTGTCGGTCACGGCAAAATCGATGTTCTGGTCCGGGCCGCGCTGGAGCGAGCCTTCCTTCACCAGCCCGCCGAGGCGGAAGCGGGTGCCCGGCGCCACGCCCTGCGCGGTCACCTCGGTGGGCGACCGGAAGAACACGATCGACCCGCTCATGGCGGACAGGATCAGGCCGAGGGCCAGGGCGAGCACGGCACCGCAGGCGGCGATCAGGATCAGGCGGCGGCTCTTGCGAGTCACGAGTTTCGTCCCGTTTCTGTTCCGGCGCCTCATGATGGGCGCTGAGGAGGCCCGGAATGGTGGATCCGGCTGTCCTGTCGTCTGGCGTCTTTTAGGTACTGGCGTATCTTGGGTTTCGGCCCCATGGCACTCCGGGTCAAGGGCCGTGGCCGGGGCGGATTGTCAGGGGGCGTCCTGCGGCGCGGCCCGCATCACGGCTTGTCGTTGCCGCCGCGCAGGCCGAGCTCCTGGGCCAGGATGTCGAGCTTCTCCATGGCGCGGGCATCCGGGCTGAGGGCCATGCGGCCGCGGTCGAGGGCATGGCTCGCCTGCTGGCGCTCGCCCAATACGCTGTACGAACGCACGAGACGCAGCCAATCATCCACCGTGCCGCCCTTCGAGGCGAGCCGCCGGTCGAGGCCGGCGACCATGCCGCGGATGGCGGCGTCCCGCTCGGGCGCCGGCATCGCCTTCACGGCGGCCACGGCGGCGTCCGTTCCCGCTCGCTCGGCCGCATCGGCGGCGGTCACCGGCGGTACGGGCGCCGAAGCGAGGCCGAACTCGCGGGCGAGTTCGTCGAGCTTGGCCGTGGCCCCATCCTCGCTGCCGACCGCGTTCCGCGCCCGGTCGAGGGTCGCCTTCATCTTTTCGCGATCTCCCAGCACGCCGTAGGACCGGACGAGGCGGACCCATTCGTCGGCGGTGCCTCCCTTCTCGGTCAGGCGCCGGTCGAGCCCGTCGACCATGCCCCGGATCGCCGCGTCGCGATTGGCGGCGGGCATCGCCTGCAGGTCCGCCGCAGCACTGGAATCGGGAGCCTGGGCCGATGGGCCGGGCTTGGCGGCCGTGGCAGGCGCCTCGCCTTGCAGGCGGGTGAGCGTCTCGCGCACCAGGGGCAGCCAGGGCGCATCGGCCGGAGCGTTCTCCATCAGGGCGGTCAGCCGCCGGACCGCGCCCGGGATGTCGCCCTCGAGTTCGGCGGCGCGCGCGAGGTAGAAGCGTGGCTTGGCGGCGCCGGCATCGAGGCTCGCCGCGCGCTCGAAGATCTCTTTTGCGCGAGGTGTCACGGTTCCGTTGGCACCGGCGACCAGGGCCTCGCCCCAGTCGGAGAGGCGCTGCGGCGACTCGCCGAGCAGGCGGGTCGCGGCCTCATAGGCATGGGCCGCATCGTCGAACCGTCCGAGGCGGACATAGACCGGGGCGAGAACCGACCAGCCGCGACCGTCGCTCGGATCGCTGGCGAGCCGTGCCTCGATCTGGCCGATGGCCTTGAGCATGTCCTGCCCGCCGGATTGCACCGCCTGCCGGTCGGCGGCCGTCTGGGACGGCATGTGCGGCGAGCCGTAGAGCCCGTAGGCAATGAGCGCCACGAGGGGGATCGTCGACAGCGCGAAGGCCGACGCCGCGCGGCGCTGGCGCAGGGCGGGCTCGGCCATCCCATCGGAGACGGCTTCGGGGTTTTCGCGGCTCGCACGCAGAAGACGGCGGCCCGCCTCGGTGCGGGCAGCCTCGGCCTCACCGGGGGCGATCAGCCCCCGCGTCAGGTCGCGCTCGATCTCGCGGAGCTGATCCTCGTAGAAGCCGGTCTCGGTGACGAGCGCCCCGGCCGGTGGCGGGGAAGCGGCGTCCGCCCGCCGTGTCTTGGACCACAGCGACATCGGCCAGAGCAGGGCCAACACGGTGCCCCCCGTCATCACCGCCAGTATGAACCAGATCGCCGTCATCTCACCCCGAACTCATGCCATACCATGTAAGCGCCGGACGGGTCCGAGCGCAGGGACCGGTCCGGCGACACGGTGTCACGCGAACCTGTGCCGTTTCGGACGGGCCGGCCTCGGCGGCATCCCCGCCTGAAACACCATTCGGCGCGTTTCGCATAGCCCGACGCTCATCCCGCGCTGGCATTCGGCGCGTCCCCGGGCACCTCGATGATGGCCCGGACGCCGCCGAGAGCCGCCTCCTCCAGGCGAAAGCGGCCACGATAGAGCGCCGCCAGATCGGCCACGATGGAGAGGCCGAGGCCTGAGCCTGGCTTGGTCTCGTCGAGCCTCCGGCCGCGGCCGAGCACCGCCGCGCGGTCTTCCGGCTGCAGGCCCGGCCCGTCATCCTCGATGGAGACGAGAAGGTGGGGGTAATGGTGCTCGCTCACCGTCTCCGCCCGGATCGAGACCCGGCTGCGCGCCCATTTTGAGGCGTTGTCGACGAGGTTGCCGATCATCTCCTCGAAATCCTGGCGCTCGCCGCGAAAGCGCAGGCCCGGCGGGACATGGACTTCGTAGGCGATGTCCTTGTCGCGGTAGATCTTGCCGAAGGTGCGCACGAGGCCCGCGAGTGCCGGCTCCACCTCGGTGGAGGTGCCGAGGGTGCCGGCCAAAGCCGCCGCCCGCGCCCGGTCGAGGTGGTAGTTCACTTGGTCGCGCATCACCGCGGCCTGCTCGCGGATCTTCGCGGCGAGGTCGTCCGACGCGTCGCTGGCGCCGACCTCGTTGACGATGATCGACAGCGGCGTCTTCAGGGCATGGGCGAGGTTGCCCACCTGCGTGCGGGCGCGCTCCAGGATCTCGCGGTTGGTCTCGATCAGGAGGTTCACCTCGCCGGCGAGGGGGGCGATGTCGCGGGGATACTCGCCGCCGATCCGGTCGGCCTCGCCCCGGCGGATCGCGCCCAGAGCCGTGCGGAGCTTGGCCAGGGGGGCCAGGCCGAAGCGGATCTGCAGCAGGGTCGTGAGCGCCAGGAACAGGCCGAGCAAACCGAACGTCACCATCAGCGAGAAACGGAAGCGGCCGACATCGTTCTCGATCTCGTCGGCGGGGCCGGCGACGCGCACGGTGTAGCGCCCCTCCTCGCCGAGATCGACGTCGCGCTCGATGATGCGTAGCGGCCGGTCGTCCTGAGCCTTGCCGTAGCCCTGGCGGATCTGGCCGATCCCGGCATTGTTGTCCGGCGTGCCGGCCGGCTTCAGCGGCACGCCGACGAGGGAGCGCGAGGTGCGCAGGTCGCGCGGGCGCGCATCCGGCCGCCCCACCTGCCAGTACCAGCCCGAGAGGGGCAGGTCGAAGCGCGGGTCGCTCAGGTTGAAGGAGCGGCTCTCGGGATCGTTGGGCGAGACGAGATCGGTGGCGAGGTTGTTGGCGTAGACGAGGAGCCGGCTGTCGAAGGAGCGCTCGGTGTTCTCACGGTAGAGCGTGGTGAGGATCCAGGCCGCGATCAGCAGGATCGCCGAACTCGCGATCAGAGCCGAGCCCGCCAGGCGCACGGCGATGGAGCGCCGCCGGAACGGCAGCCAGGAGGGAAAGGCGATCATCTTGGAGCGGCGGTCATGGGGGCTATGCCCCGGTACACGACGGGAGCCGGCAAGGCCCGCTCCGTGAAGCACAGAGATGGTGTAGACGGCCCGTCCATATTATGTACACATCTGTTGGAAGAGGAACGGACCATGGCTCTTCATATTCGCGACGAGGAAGCGGATCGTCTTGTGCGCGCTCTTGCCGAGCGCAAGCACATTTCGCTGACGGACGCCATCAAGCTCGGCGTGGGCAACGAGCTCAAGCGCGAGGACGAGAAGCTTTCCTTGTGGGAGCGTATTCGTCCGATTCGGGAACGCATCGCATCCCGGCCGGATACCGGCCTCAAGGCGGACAAGGCCTTCTATGACGAGATGAGCGGCGACGCCTGATGTTCGTCGACGCGTCGGCACTGGTCGCCATCCTGACGGGAGAATCCGATGCGTCGGACCTCGCTGCTCGTCTAGAAGGCGCGACGACGCTGATCACATCACCTATCGCGGTCTACGAATCCGTTCTTGCCATCGCACGGACCAAGCAGGGCGGTATTGGGGAAGCCCGAATCGATGTCGAGATGTTCCTTGCCGCTGTCCCGATCCGCGTCGTTGCAGTGACGCCTCTCGATGCGTCCACCGCTCTCGACGCGTTCGAGACATACGGAAAGGGCAGAGGGCACCCCGCACAGCTCAATATGGGCGATTGCTTCGCCTATGCGGCGGCTAAGAACAACGGCGTCCCGCTCCTCTTCAAGGGCCAGGACTTCATCCACACCGATATCGCGCAGGCTCTAGCCTGAACCCCATCGAAGCTACACCCGCGGCGCGGGCTGGTTCGGGTCGACGAGGTAGCCCAGACCGCGCACGGTCTGGATCAGGTCCACCGCGAGCTTCTTGCGCAGGCGGCCGACGAAGACTTCGATCGTGTTGGAATCCCTGTCGAAATCCTGGTCGTAGAGATGCTCGGTCAACTCGGCGCGGGAGACCACGCGGCCGGTGTGGTGCATCAGATAAGCGAGCAGGCGGTATTCGTGGCTCGTGAGCTTGATCGGGTTGCCGTCCACATAGACCCGGCCCGAGCGGGTATCGAGCACGACCGGCCCGCAGGAGATCTGGCTCGTGGCGTGGCCGGTGGCGCGGCGCAGGAGCGCGCGCACGCGCGCCATCAGCTCTTCCATGTGAAAGGGCTTGGTCACGTAATCGTCGGCCCCGGCATCAAACCCGTCGACCTTGTCCGACCAGCGGTCGCGAGCGGTGAGGATGATGACCGGCGTCTTGATGCCGGCGCGGCGCCACTTCTGCAGCACGGTGACGCCGTCCGCCTTCGGCAGGCCCATGTCGAGGATGATCGCGTCGTAAGGTTCGCTCTCGCCGAGATAGGCGCCCTCTTCGCCGTCGAAGGCCTTGTCGGCGACGTAGCCGGCCTCCTCGAGCGCGCTGACCACTTGCCGGTTGATGTCCCGGTCATCCTCGACGACGAGCAGACGCACTGCGATTCACTCCCAAGATGAGGCGGCGCTGAGGCCCCCGTCGCGGAGAACGATAGGCGTCCCCGCCTTTATTTGCCGATAACCCGCCCGGTGGTGGCATCCACCAACACGTGGACGAACTGTCCGTCCCGGCGCAAGGCCGTCAGGAGATAGGCGAGGCCCTCGCCGTGCCGGCAGAGCCGGGCGCGCTGGATCTCGGCCCGGGAGATCACCGTCCGGGCGGCGCGGATCGCGGCCACCGGCTCGATCACCCGCTTGTCCGCCACCGCCTCGCGCAGGTCCGCCGGGCTGAGACAACTCTCGCTCGACGGAACCGCGTGCATGGGCGCCGAGACCTCGGACGTTCCGGACGTCATCGTCTCCTCCGCCAGCGTGCGAATCGGCCCCGTCGCGAAGGCCGCGACGGTCAGGCCGATGAACAGCAGGGCGAGGAGGATACGCATGGAGTGAGTCAATGGTCTTCGGGCACTGAATGCGCCCTGAATGCGGGGTCCGTCGCGCCCCGTTTCCGAACGATCGGATCGTGGCGCGACAAACGGTGAGCGGGCAAGCCGACGGCGCGCCCTCCGGTTCCCGGACGATGGCGTCACGAGGGGCCGGCGCGCTGGGCGACGAGGCGCTGCAGGGCGAGGCCGAGGAGGTGCTGGCGGTCGATATGGTCGAGGGCCGCCCGGCACAGGTCGGTCATCGAGCGCTCGAAGCGGGTCTCGGCGGCCCTCAAGCGGCCAGAGGCGGCGCGCAGGCGCGAGGAGGGCGGGAAGAGACGGGTCATCGGGTGTTCTCCGTTGAATGGGCACGGGGCGTCATCGCCCCTCGTGGCGGGTTTCCGACAGGCGGCGCAGGATCTCGTCGAACTTCTCCCGCGCCCGCTCGTCGCTGCGGTCGACGCCGCGCGAGATCTCGCTCGCGAGACGGGAGAGGTCTTCGAGCACCCGCGTCCGGCTCTCGATGGCCAGCGCCACGGCGGAATTCGCCTGGGAGGCCCGTTCCAAAGCCGTCGCGGTGGCGCCGGCATCGCCGATGCGGGCCTCCTGAGAGCGGCCCACCTCCCGGTAGAGATGCAGGCAGGCGAAGCCGAGAAGGGCGGCGACGATCCAGCCCGCGCCCTCCTCCGAGAACAGCTGGCGGGCGGCTTCGAGCGCGATCCTGTCCATGGGAACCCTCTCTCTGCCGCTGCCCGCGGACCGCGGCTCAGGTCGGCGACGCCCGGTCCCGGCCCGCCCGCAGGGCGTCGAGGGCGGGGGGCAGGGTGTTGCCCGTCGTGGCCTCCTCGTCGAGGGGCAGGCTGCGGAAGACCTTATCGGCGAGGCCCTCCGCCCCGCCCGCCGCCTTCAGCAGCCAGGCCGGCGCCTGATCCAGCGCCCGCTGGACCGCCCGCGCGATCACCGCCGAGCCCACCGGCACCGATAGGGTCCGCCCGCGTACCGCGCCGGCGACCGCGTTGATCGCGTAATCGCCGACGTTGCGCACGAGGCGCTCGACGAGGGAGGTCGTGATCAGGGCCTGCAACGGGCCGGCGATCCGCGCCAAGGCGGCCGTCGCCGCGGTGATCGCCAGAGGCACCAGGAAGGCCGTGATCACCTGGGCGAGCGCGATCACGGCATCGCCCCAGGGCAGGAGGAGGGCGGGCTCCGCCGTCACCGCCATGCAGGGCGAAGCGGCGCAGGAGGAGAGGAGCGCGGCAAGGCCGCCGAGGACGAGGGGCGAGGGTTTCATGGCGATCTCCGGGATGCGGCGGGGGAGGGAGAACCGGGTGCTCCGGGCTTAGACGCGCGCGCCGAACAGGGTCCGGAGCGAGGCCTTGAGGCGCGCCCAGGCACTCTCGGGCGCGGTCCTCCGCTGGGGTGGCGCGGTTCGCACCGTTGGCGTGCGGGGGAGGGGGCGGCGCTCTGAACCGATGGCCGGGTTCGGAACAATCCCCGGCCGCTCCTCCGGTCGCTCCACCGCCGGGCCGGCCGGGAGCTGTGCCTCCTCGGCGGGGCATGGGATCGCCGTGGGATCGGTGGAGCGGGCGCGCGGCAGGGAGGTCGCGTAGGGCGTGCGGAACTGGTCGTATTCGGCCCGCCGGCGCGGGATCAGGGAGGAGGGCCGGTTCCACATCAGGATCGCTTCGGCGGCGCCCGCCCGGTCACCGGCATTCAGGCGGCGCACGACGGTCGAGCGACGGAACGCGCCCTCGCCGATGTTGAAGCAGAGGGAGACCAGGGCGTCGAAGGCATGGTCGGGCAGATCGTTTGGCACCACTGCCGCGACGGTGCGCACGAAGCGGCCGACATCGCGGGCGAAGAGCGCGTCGCATTCCGCCGCCGTCAGACGCAGGCCCTGTGTCACCACGGGCGGCCCCGCCGCGCTCGTATGGCCGATGCCGATGGTCCAGATGCCGACGGAATCGCGGTAGGCGTCGAGGCGCCGGCCTTCGCGGGCGACGAGCACGGCACTGCCGATGGCGCTGAGGTCCATGGTTCACTCCGGGTTCGAAACGGGGGAGAGGCGTCGTCCGGTGACGCGCGATCCGGGAGGACACGGCCTCCCGGTCGGTTCAGGGCACGGCGAGGCCCCAGAACGCCGTGTCGGCGGCGAGGATGCCGCCCTCGGCGCCGGTGAAATGCGCGAACACCTCCACCGTGTCGCCGGCGGCCAGAGCGAGGGTGGCCGTGAGGGCGAGGGTCGAGACGCCGTCCACGAGACCGGTCACGCCCGCCCGGTGGCGCGGGGAGGCCGCGCCGTTGCGGTAGAACCGGGCCTGGAGCGCGGTGGGCGAGGCGCTGCCGATCCGGCGGAAGGCGAGGCCTACTCCGAACGTGTAGGTGCCGGGCTCCGGGGCGACGAACCGGTTCGTGGCGGGCACGAACGCGCCCTGGTCGTTCACCTCGGCGGTGTTGAACGCCACCTTGGTCCAGGCGCCCGCCGGAATCGTCGCGTCCGCGCTCATGGCGGCGGCGAACCGGGGCAGGTTGGTGAGGCGGGACCAGCGCGTCCCGTTATAGCCTTTGAACGCGGCGGCGGTGCCGTCGAACAGGATCTGCCCGGGCGCGAGACCTGCACCGGGTGTGCCGGCGCGGGCAACGAGTTCGAGCGCGCCGTTGCCCCTGAACTTGACCACGGACCTGCGCGTGCTCGTGCCGATCTCCGTCGTCTGGAAATCGACCATCGTGCCCTGTGCCGTGGCGGTGAAATCCTCCTCGGCGAGGCCGTTGAAGGTGACCATGTTGCCGGAGAAGCCGCCCGTCGCCTGGTAGCCCCGGCCGAAGAAGCCGAAGAACCGGTCTCCGGCGAGGATGCCGGTGGGGGCGGCCGGGGTGCCACGGGCGATGCGCGCGGTGATGTTGGCCACCGGCGAGCCGGCGCTGTAGCATTCGAGCTGGAGCAGGGCGGAACTCGACGAGCCCGAGACGAAGAGCGGAGCGGCCGGCACCGGGCCGCCCGGCGAAGCGGCCGATCCGAATCCGACGAAGCCGTTATTCCCCAGCGCCCGCCAGGCATGGGACCAGGTGTTGCCCTCCGCCGAGACCTTCGCCGTCAGGCTGTCGTCGCCCACGAGACCGATCTCGGCGCGGCCTGAGAAGCCCGTCTGCATGAGAAGCGACAGGACGTTGCCCGTGGCCGCCTTGTTCAGGGCCAATCGCAGGTCGCCCGTGCCGCCCTCCGCCGTGGCGCGTGCCGTCCAGAGGGCCTTGTTGAGCTTGGCCGAGAACGGGTTCTCCGCATCCGCCTGGGTGCCGAGGCCGAGAAGGACGAGGTTCTGCAACGCGGAGATCGTCGCGGCGAGGCCGGTCCAGGCGGTGCCGTCGAAACGGTAGAAGGCGTCCTCGTCGGCCAAATAGGCGAGCCACCCGGCCCTCGGCGCGAGCCCGTTCCAGACCCCGTCATGGAAATGGACGATGTGGCCGGAGAGGCCGGTCCAGGCGCCTGTGGGCGCGGCGGCGGCGACGAGGTAGCGGTCTCCCTCGGTGGGCGAGGGTGGCGGCGCCGTGAGGTCCTTGTCGAGGCAGGCGAGCTGCACGAGCCTGTCGAGGACCACCAGGGCCTCGTTGTGGGTGACGTGTTTTCCCGCCTGCGCCGCCGCGATCAGCGGCAAAGCGAGGTTGTCTGTCGTCAGCGACATGGGGGTGACTCCGGGTCGGTCGGGTCGCTCAGGCGGAGCGCACGGGCAGGAGGGCGCGGCGGCTCGGGCCGGGTCCGGCGACGGTCCCGACCTGGGCGACGCTCACGTCGAGGCGGGTCTGCTTCGTGCCGAAATCGGCGCTCTCGTCGGCGTTGGCGTAGAGGAGCGCCCGCTCGGTCGTCCGGGCGGTCCGCAGGGTCGAGCCGTCCGCCGCATGGATTTCGACGAGATAGGTCTCGCCCGGTTCGTCCTGCGGGATCTCCATCGGCTCCCAGCCATCCGCGTCCCGCCGCGCCCGGCGGAGCCAGGACAGCCTGATCCCGCCGGCCTCGCGCCGCGCGGCCGGATGCACCGGCGCGAGCGGGCGGAGCGGCAGCAGGCCGGCGCTCGCCTGCAGTTCGACATGGCTCGGATCGCCGGGGTCGCGGGCGGCCGGCCCGATCCGGTAGCGGAACGGCCGGCCGGCCTCGTCCAGCCGCTCCACCATGGGGACGACCGCCCCGTCGTCGAGGCGCACGACGAGGCAGCCGGCCGGATTGGCGCGCCGGCTGAGATCCTCGCTCCCCCTCAGGCCGCGGAGCAACCGGCTGAGGCGATAGGTGCCGGGGCCGATCAGTTCGGCGCCCGCCGCCGCGATGATCTCAATTCGACCATCCTCGCCCATGAGGGCGAACAGGTTGCCCCCCGCCAGCACGTCGTCCTCCGCGATGGAGGACAGGGCGCCGGCATGGCGCAGCCGCACATCGAGCCGGGTTCCCCGGTCGAAGCGCCAGAGCGGTCCCGGCGGCAGCGGGGTCAGCGTTTCGCCGAGGCAGGCGGGGTAATCGACGATCCGGTGCAGGCCGAGGGGGCCATCGGTACCGGCCGAGCGCCAGACGGCCGTCTCGCCGGGCCAAGGATCGGCCGAGACCGCGAGGTATTGCAGGATCGTCGGGCTGCCCCTGTCCACGGGCAGGTCGAGCACGCGGGCGAAGGGTCGCCCGGCCATGGACGGGGGCGGCCGGTATCCCCTGTCGTCGGGGCTTCGGTTCGCGCCGAGGCGAGAGCTATGGACCGGCACGGCCCGAGTCTCGATCCGCCGCGCGCCGGCGCTGTCGGCGATCCGCACGATCCGATGCGGCAGCCGCGCGCCGGGCAGGGTCAGGAGGTCGCCCGGCACCAGGTCGATCCGGCGCGGGCTCACCGCGAAACTCGCACTGTCGCGCCCGGCGATGGCGGTGTCGAGGAGCGCTTCGGCCAGCGCTTCGGCGCTCCCCCGGCGGGTGACGATGGGGGCGTCGGCGTTGCTCTCGCGCCGCCTCAGGCCGGTGGGGCGGATCGCCGAGGCGGTGGCTTTCCGGTAATCGGCGCTCTGCCCGTCGCAGAAGGCGAGGGTGAGCGCGCGGGGCAGTTCGGATTCCTCGGCGCGGACGAAGCTCAGGGACGCCTGGTCCCGCTCCGTCGGCACCAGATCGCCGGCCGCCAGGACGATCCGGCGCTCGCGGCGCGGGCCGCGGATGTCGAGCCTGCCGCCCACCGCCGAGACGTCGAGGCCGTAGACCCGGGCGAGCGGTTCCAGCGCGCCGCGCGCCGACATCGGCCGGTCGATGACGTAGCCGTCGAGCCAGGCATCGGCGGCGATCCGGGCCGGTGCGGTGATGCCGAGATCGGCGAGGATCGCGCCGATCAGGCGGTCGAGCTCCAGCCCCTCGATCCGTCCTGTGATCCAGTGACCCAGGGACCAGTTCTCCGCATCCGCCCAGACCGTGTCGAAATCCGGGAAGGCCGGGAAGGGCCGCGCGTCCCAGCACCAGACGAAGACGGAGGAAGGCGACACCATCGGGCCGCCATAGACCGGGGAGACCGGGTTGTGAGCCGGCTCGAAACCCGGCAGCGCCGCATCGAAGCGGGTCAGGATGGCGGTGAGGCCACGGGCCTGGATCAAGTCGTCGCGGACATTGGCGGAGAATGGCGGCGCGGCGTTCTCGGAGGATTTCGCGTCGGGAAAGACGTTGGGCCCGTTGGTGCCCCTGTCCACGGCGGGCACGCCGATCTCGGTGAGCCAGATCGGCTTGGATCGGGGGATCCAGGCCGTGGTGCGGGTCTCGACGCCGCCGTCGCGCTCCCGATGCGGGTTCGACCACCAGGAGACGAGGTCCTTGGCCCGGTAGATCCAGGGCTTGCCCGCAGCGCCGTCGGTGATGGGGGTGCGCACCTGTGCGCGCCGGTCGGCGTCGTCGGCATAGTACCAGTCGAACGCCTCCCCGGCCCCGAGGCGGCGCTTGAGATAGGCCGTGTCGTAGATGCTGTCGGTCTCGGCGAGGTCGGCATGGTCCGCGCCGTCGCGCCAGTCGCTGATCGGCGGGTAGTAATCGATACCCACCGCCGCGATGGCGGGATCAGAAAACAGCGCGTCGAGGGGGAACCGCACGGTCGCCCCGCCGTCGCGGACATGAGCACCGTACTC
Organism: Methylobacterium sp. Leaf93; assembly: GCF_001422345.1. Classification (NCBI taxonomy): domain Bacteria; kingdom Pseudomonadati; phylum Pseudomonadota; class Alphaproteobacteria; order Hyphomicrobiales; family Methylobacteriaceae; genus Methylobacterium; species Methylobacterium sp. Leaf93. Next base: position 56,304 of record NZ_LMMS01000007.1, read on the forward strand.
GGTCCAGTCGGCCGCGTAGACCAGGGCGACCCCGGTTCCGAGGCGGGCGCACACCTCCTGTGCCAGGGCCTTGAAGGCCTCCACCGCCGGATAGCGCCCGCCCTCGGCCCGAACGCGGGTGAGGCTCGGAAACTCACTGCCGATGATGAAGCCGGAGAGCGAAACGCCGTCGGTCGCCCAGCCGGCGGCGAGATCAGCGTAATGCAGGAGGAAGCGGCGGTAGCCGTCGGGATTGTTGAAGAAGGCCGCCACCTGCGTCGCCGCTGCGGCGGTCCCGTCCGGGCTGCCGGGCTGGCCGGGGGCCGGGAAACAGGTGATGCGACCGCGCCAGGGATAGGGCGGCTGATGGAGGGCGCCCGCGTCGCGCGGATCGGGCAGACCGTTGCCGGCGGGCACGTCCATCATCACGAACGGGTAGAGCACGACCTCGAGACCGCGGCGGCGCAGCTCGGCGACGAGGCGGCCGAGCCCGGCATCGGAGGGCGTGCCGCCATAGGCAGCACCTCCCGTGGGCGCGGTCGAGACCGTCTCCACCTCGCCGCGGGTCAGGCCGGCGACACTCCATGTGTCGCCGAGGGTCGCCTTGTCCGGCCGGTCGACCTTGGGCGTCACCGTGCAGTGGCCGGCACGCAGGTCGCTCCCGAACCAGCTCGCCACCACCGATATGCGGGCGAGACGCGGGCACAGGGCCTGGAGGGCGTCGAGGGAGGCGGTGACGTCGCTCGCCTCCTGGAACTGGAACCGGTTGGCCGCCCGCGTGGCGCCGAACCCCGCATCCTCGGTGACCGGGCGGGGGTCGAGCCCGAATTCCGTCGAGCCGGGGATGAGGCAGACGGCGCGGACCATCCCGGCGAGCCCCTCCACGGGGCGGATCACCTCGAAGGCCAGCTGCGGCACGCGGTTGCCGAACTCGGCGAGCGCCAGGCGCTCGAACACGATATAGGCGAGGCCGCGATAGGCCGGTGCCCGGTCAGCGCCCTCCTTGGCGACGATCAGCGGATCGGGCGCCTGCTCGGCCCCGCCCCGGTACAGGCGGTAAGTCAGGGTGGTGAGGTCGATCTCGCGGCCATCGGCCCAGACCCGGCGGACATGGGCGATCTCGCCCTCGCACAGCCCCACCGCGAGGTCGGCGAAATAGGTATAGGTGGTGGTCACGGTCTTCTGGCCCGAACCACCCTTGCCCCCGGACGAGGCCCGCTGGACGCTGGTATTGGCCACCTCCAGCGGACGCGTCGCCCAGATCAGCGTCCCGCCCACCTTGGCGCGGCCATAGACCCGCTTGATCGGCTCGCCCTCCGTGGAGGACAGCCCGGCCACGTCGGTCAGGCGCGGGCCTTCGACGACGCGCGGCCCGGCCCGCGACCCGAACAGGGCCGTGTCGATCGCGCCGCCGGCCACGGCGCCGAGCGTCCCGAGCACGGCCCCGCCGACCGGGCCGCCGAGCGCGGTCCCGAAAGCCGCCCCGGCTGTCTGCAGGATGAGCGTGGCCATGCGGGAGGGCTCCGGGAGGGAGGGGATGTTTTTGCGCGGCCGTTCTGCTTGGCTCGCCATACAAAATCTTGTATAGTGAGGCGTGGCAGAGCGATCCAAAGACGTTGTGTTTGTCGGTAATCGCTCGATCAGCTCCGGGCGTTTCCGCTTTCGGCCAGGCGCAAGGCCGGACACCAGCTCGACAGAGTGCAGTCAGGTCACGAACCCGATGATTGGAAGCCGATGACTTCAATCGGAGTTGGTGTCCGAGAGATTCGCCTGCATGAGGCGACGGGAGCCTACCGGGTCATCTACATCGCGAAGCTGGCGGACGCCGTCTTCGTCTTGCATTGTTTCAAGAAGGCGACACAAAAGACGAGTCCCAAAGACATCGCGGTCGCCAAAAGCCGCTACGAGACTTTGATCAGGGACATGACACGATGATCGGACAGGCATTTACGAGCGTCTGGGACGCGATCGAGGACAGTTCGGCCGAGGCCGAAAATATGAAGCTTCGCTCGTCACTCATGATCGCTTTGCAGAACCACATCGCGGGCGAAGGTTTGAGCCAGACTGAGGCCGCCAAAATTCTCGGTGTGACGCAGCCGCGCATCTCGGATCTGATGCGCGGCAAGATCGATCTGTTCGCGATCGATTCCCTCGTGAACATGCTGGGCGCGGTTGGCCTTCACGTCGAGATGCGCGTCAGCAAGGCGGCCTGAGTTTCGGAGACGGGAAGGCGTCCGGAAACCGGAACACATGCGCCAGATGCCGGCGCCACCATCGGGTGAGAGCGACCTCCGTCACCGCCGCGCCGTCATGGGCGTGGATCATTGTCCCATCCCCACTCGTGATCGCGCAGTGCTTTGCCGGCAAATGAGCGCGGAAGGCGAAGAGCAAGACGTCGCCTGGGGCCGGCGTGTAGCCGTTCAGAGGATCGCGCACGGCGACGAGATGGCGCCGGGCGGCCTCCGCCATCGGGTCGGTGCCGGAGAGAGCCGATTCCGCCCAGGACGCGGAATAGGGCGGCGCGGTCTCGGGCTCGGGCCCGAGGAATTCGCGCCAGATTCCCCGGACCAAGCCGAGGCAATCGCAGCCGATGCCCTTGAGCGAGGCCTGATGCCGGTAGGGCGTGCCGATCCAGGCCCGTGCCTCGGCGACGATCCGGTCGGAACTTGCCATGACGAACTCCTTTGCCGGCTCAGCGGAACAGGCTGCCGCCGTCGAGGGCGGTGCCGAAGCCGCCGACGCCGCGGATGACGAAGTCGTTGCCGGGCATGTGCGGAAAACCCTGGAAGTTCACCGCGTTGGCGAAGGTGTCGGCACAGGTGGACAGGCGCTTGTCGCAGCCGGCCGTGAGGGTGAACCGGTCCCCCGCCGCGATGGCGCGGGGCGGCTCCTGCCAGAGCGCGATCCGGGTGCCGCCATCGACCGCCGCGTGAGACCGGACGTCGTTGGCCAGACCTGTATTCGCGCCCGAATTCCAGCTGAGCCGCCCGCCGGTGAAGCGGCCGGCGGGAAAGGCGGCGGCGAGCGCCGCCGGCATCTCGCCGGGCTGCGCCGGCGCGAGAACGGTTCCGGTGGTGCGGTAGCGCGGGTCGGCGAGATCGACGCGGCAGCGCGCATCGCCGAGATCGGCGCCGCAGGTGGCGCGGAAGGTCCGCCCGCGTTCCTCGTCGAGGCGGTCCATCAGCCCGCGCACTTCCGCGACGAAGGCGGTGCCGGCCCGGCGGATTTCGCCGATCGTGCCGATGTCGAGGAGGAGGCGCGTCCCCGGATCGGTCCAGTCCACGAGCCAGGTCTCGATTCCGGCCGCGTCGTAGAGCCCACCCGCCACGTCCTCCTCGGCGATGCCGAGCGAGGTCAGCGCCCCGGCCACCTCGCCGCCGCCCACCGCGAACCCGAGCTCCGCGCTCGCCTCGGCGGCCTCTAACCCCGAACGCGCCGCGAAGGTGATGCCGGAAAAGGCGAGGTCGCGATCATGGTCGGTGAAGCCGAGGGTGAGGCCGTCGCGCCGGGTCAGCGACCAGCAATGGCACAGGGTGGTGGACCCGCCGGCGAGATGCGCGGCGAGGGCGGCGGGGATGTCGCGCATGCGTTCAGGCTCCGGTCAGGGCACGATCTCGATGAGCGGCACGTTCGGGATCTCGCCGGCGCTGAAGGCCTGGAGGTCCACGCTGAGATCGTCGGTGTCGAAGCGGACGGGCACGTCGAACCAGAACCCCGCCGTCACCGCCGCGCCGGGGGCGGGGGGCCTCGCCAGGGTCACGAGCCCCGTGCTGGCGTCGCAGGTGAAGGCGGAGGCCGGCCGCTCGACGCCGGCCACCGCCACCCGCACGGTCTCCGCCACGGGCTTGGCGATGAGGCGGCGATAGGGCAGCGGCCCGGTGCCGTAGGTCTTGGCGAGGGCAAACACCCGCGTCGCGCCGTCGCCGAGGCCGAGAGGCTGGTCGCCCGGCCCCACCGCCTGGCTGGGTGGCCCCGAGCGATGGTCGATCCGGTCGCGATAGCGGAAGCCGTAGAGGCGACCGCGCCGCTCTTCGAAGAAGGCCAGGACCGCGTGCAGGGCGTCGAGGGTGCGGATGCCCAGACCCGCATCGTAGCGCCGCCGCGAATCGGCCCAGCGGCTGTTCCGGTGCTCGCGCCCCGAGGCCAAAGTCACGATCTCGGTGAGCCGGCTCGGGCCCCCGCTGCCGCGCAGGGCCACGTCGAGGGGAAAGCGGACCTCGTGGAAATCGCCGGCCATGACGGGCCTCCCTGGTGAGGTTCAGGATGCGCGCCGGCCGCGGGAAACGGCGCGGGCGAGGGCAGCGGCCACCTGTGCCTCGGAGCGGCGGAAGCTCTCCGCATCCGGCGTCGCGATGTGGACGGTGACGGAGACCGGTCGCCCCGCCGCCCCGCCGGCGACCCCGAGCCGGCCGTCGCTGCCCCGCGCGAGGGGCAGGATCGCCTCCGGCCCGGCCTCGCCCATCAGGCCCGTCCCATCGCGCATCGGGAAGTAGGTGGGGGCGGCCACGACACCGCCATCGGCGAAGGGGCGCACCCGCCCGCCGGCGATCACGCCGCCCTTCGCGAAGGCCGCGCTCGATGTGCCGGAATTGATGAGACTCTTCACCAGGGATTCGATTCCCCCCTTCACCGGGTCGAGGACGGCCTTGCCGGCCATGCCGGCGAGCTTGGTGACGAGGGATGTCAGCGCCCCATCGAGCTGCTTGGCCGGGCCGACCGTGCCGGTGAAGGCCTTGCTCAGGCTGTCGCCGAACTTCTGGGCCAGATTGTCTAGGCTGCTCAACTGCTTGGCCCGCGCGGCGAGGGTGCGGTCAATCTCGGTCTCGGCCATGGTCGGCTCCTGTCATCTGCGTCTCAGGCTCGGTTCTCCCAGTCACCATCCTATCCGCCGACCTCATCCTGAGGTGCCGCAGCGCAGCGAAGGCCTCGAAGGAGGGCTCCAGAAGCTGCAGTGGGTGCTGGAGGGCTCCTTCGAGGCGGCTGTCGCCGCACCTCAGGATGAGTGGTTCTTTGGAAAAGAGGCCCCTCATAGGCAGCGCGGCTCGCGCGGGAGCCGGGCTTCATCGAAGGCCGAACCACGTCACGACGGGTCGGGATAGGCATCGATCAACCGCCGCAGGTCGGTGGCGCTGGCCGCGTCGCGGCGGCTCGAGCCTCCGAGCGCGGCGATCAATTCGCGGGGCGTCGCCGCCCAGAAGTCGCGCGGGCTCCAGCGCAGGGCGTTCAGGCCCAGGGCCATGGCCTCGTCCCACGGGAAGGCGGAGGGAGATTCCGGCGCGATCCCGCCCGTGGGGTTCAAGGGCCCGGAGGTGATGGGTCCGGCGTCTCGGCCCCGAAGGCGGCGGCGAGCGCCTCGCCGAGGGCCGTGGCGATGGGTTCGATCCCGCCCGAGAGCGGCAGCCGCGCCACCGCCGCGTCGTCGAGATCGTGGCCGCCGCCGCGCAGGGTCGCGCCGAGGAGCGCGATGAGGTCGCGGCTGGCGAGGCGGCCTTCTGCGAACCGCGCGGCGAGGCCGGTGAGATCGGAGGCGCCGAGCGCCTCCTCCAGTTCGGCCAGGGCTCCGAGGGTGAGGCACAGGGTGTAGCGCCGGTCCCCGATCGCGACGGAGACCTCTCCGCGTCTGCGGTTCGCCATCACAGGCTCGTAAAGGTGAGGGGGCCCGCCGACTCGAGGGCCATGTCGAAGGTCACCTCGCCGGCATGGTCGCCGCGATAGTCGAGGCTGGTGATCTGGAACAGGCCCTGGATCGTGCCGAAGGCCGGCACCACGATCTGCAGGGTGTCGATGCCGCCGTCGAAGAACATCTGGCGCAGGCGCGCGTCGGAGGCCTCGTCGCGAAAAACGCCCGAGCCCGAGACGGCCGCGCGGCGCACCCCCGCCCCGGCCAGCAGCTCGCGCCAGCGCCCGACGGATTCGGCGCTCGTCACGTCCACGGTCTCGGCGTTGAAGGCGAGCTGCCGGGCGCGCAGGCCGGCCACCGCCGTGAACCCCGTTCCCTCGCTGATCCGGATGAGCAGGTCCTTGCCTTTCTGGGCACTCATGGGGTCGCTCCTTGAAGCGGGTTTCGCAAAGGTGGCCACCGGTTCCGCGGAGCAAAACCGGTTCAGGAGGTCGGCAGCCGCTCGGTGACGGCCTGGAGGGTGAGGATGGCGCGGGTCTCGCCGCTGCGCTCGTCACGGGCGCAGGCGAGGGATTCGACCCGCAGGACCGACAGCGCATGGCCGGCGGGGGAGAGCAGCGCCTCGTGCAGCAGGGCGGCGGCCCGGCCGGCGGCCTCGATGGCGCCGCGGCTGGAGCCGGGCCTGGCGAACAGGATCAGTCCGAGCCGATGGGTATGGCGCAGCGCGCCGTCCACGGAATCGTCGCGCATCTCGGCGGGACCGAACAGCGCGTAGACGGGCGCCGCGCCGCGCGGGGGGTCGTCGTGGATGCGAACCCGGCCGCCCATGAGCCGGCCGAGCTCCGCATCAGTGCCGAGGACGGTGAGGATGGCGGCCCGCAGGGCGAGGAGCGGGTTGGCCTGAAGGGAGAGGGCGTCGCTCACGTCGGGGCTCCCGTCGCTTCGATCAGCTCCTCGACCTCGCAGACGAGGTCGCGGCCACGCCCGTCGGGATCGCCCGCCGCGCGGATGGCGAAGCGGCGCGAGCCGGAGACGAGCCGCATGGCGGGCGTCACGTCCGCCCGGTAGGCGATGCGGATGCGGTGGGTCGCCACGGCATCCGAGCGGCCGCCGCGCGTGCGCTCGGCATGGCCGGTGGATTCCAGCGTGCCCCAGAGGAGCGGGCCGGCCACGAACCGGCGAAGGTGCCCGCCGAACCCGTCCGGGTCGTCGACGAAGCGTTCGAGCACGTAGCGGCGTCGCCGCGCGCCGATGGGCGGGTGCGTCATGGCAAAGCTCCGGACGGTACGGTTAGAGGCGCATCCGGCGGTGCGGCGCGATCAGCGCCTCCACCATCGGGGCGAGGGTGACCGGCAGGTCGCCGCGATGCTCGAACCCGTGCGCTGCCACGAGCCGGATCGCCTGGACGAGGGCAGGAGGGACCGGCGGACCCGCTCCGCCATAACCGGCATCGACCTCGATCAGGGCGGCGGCCCGGTACAGGGAGGGAAGGGCGGGCGAGACGATCAGCCCCGGCGCTTCCACCGTATCCGGCGCGAGGCGCACGAGGCCGGGGGCGAAGGCCGTGACGGTCCCGGTCGCATCCACCGAGCCCGCGCTCGCCAGGGCGACGAGGGGGCTCAAGGGCAGGGGCACGAACCCGTCGGCGGGCCAGGCCGTGAGCATCACCCCGTAGCGGCCCGGCGCCAGGATGCGCCGCGTCGCCAGCTCCACCATGGCGCGGGCCGAGGCGATCAGGCCCTCCACCAGACCGTCCTCGGCGGTGTTGTCCGGGTCGAGGCGCAGGTGGGCGCGCATGTCCGCCAGGGTGACCGGCTCGACGATGGGGGCATCGACGCGTATCGGACTCATCGTCGTCTCCGGGTGGGGCGATGAAGGGGATGGGCGGAATGGATCTCGACATGCGGTCTGCGGGCATCGCGCTACTGCTCGGCCTCGCCGCCGCGCCGGCCGGTGCCGTGATCGGCGGCCGCGAGGCGCCGGAGGCGGCCGGCTCGGCCGTGATGGTGCTGTCCTCGAACGGCGGCGTGTGCACCGGCATCGTCGTGGCGCAGGATGCGGTGCTGACGGCGGGCCATTGCGTGGCGGTGGGCTCCCGCCGGGGCGGCGCGGAGCACCGGGTGCATTTTCGCGACGAGGCAGGCCAGCCGGTGCTGGTCGATCTCGCGGCCCGCGCGGTCCATCCCGGCTACGATGCCGGCGCCATCGCCGGGCGTCGGCGCTCCATCGATCTGGCGCTCATCCGCACCGCGACGCCGCTTCCCGGCCGCTTCCGGCCGACCCCGCTGAGCGCCGCTTTGCCGCGCGCCGGCGAGAGCCTCGTCCTCTCCGGTTACGGGGTGTCGAAACCGGGCGAGGCACGCACCACCGGCACCTTCCGCAGCGCCGTCCTCCCCGTGGTCGAGCCCTACGGGCAGAGCCGCATCCTGGTCTGGATGAAGCCGTCCGGCGGCGCATCCGGCGCCTGCCAGGGCGATTCCGGCGGGCCGATCGCGACTGCGCCCGGCGGGCCGCCGCTGGCCGTCTCCGCCTGGGTCGGGGGCGGAGCATGTGGCTCCATCTCGCAGGGCGTCCTGCTGGGGCCGCAGCGCGAGTGGATCGACCAGACCCTCGCCGGATGGGGCCGCTCCGCCGGCTGGTCCACCCCCTGACGCCGCGCCGCCTCAGCGACGGAACCGGAGCTTGGCCGAGGGATTGCCTTAGGCTAGGCTTCATTCCAGGGACGTCCGGGGCTTTCAGCCGGGCGCGGGAGAGACACGATGTTCGCGACCGCGCTCCGCAGGGCCGTCGTCACGGCGCTGGTCGGGCTGATTCCGGCTCCGGCCTTCGCCGTGATCAACGGCGAAGTCTCCCGTGATCCCAATGGCTTGCGCGCCTCGGTGGTGCGCATCGAGAGCACCCAGGGCGAGATCTGCTCGGGCACGCTCATCGGTCCCGATCTCGTCCTCACCGCCGCGCATTGCGTCATGCATCAGGCCGGCTACAGCGTCGTCGCCGTCGACCGGTCGTTCCGCCAGCGCCGCATCTCCGCCATCGCGGCGTCGATGCACCCCGATTTCGTGCCCGGCACCACGCCGGAGGATCAGCCGGGCATCGATCTCGCGCTGATCAAGCTGTCCGAGCCCCTGGGGGCCGATTTCCAGCCCCTCGATCCGCGCGGCGGCGGGGCCATCGGCACCGGTGAGTCGGTGGACATCGCCGGCTTCGGCGTCGTGGCCGAGAACCGGCGCAACACCGCCCGCACCCTGCGGCAGGCGCATCTCGTCTCCATCGGTTCGCTCCAGGTCGCCAACACGGTCACGGTGGTGACCGACCGGCGCAAGCTCGCCGAGACGGCGGGGGCCGGCGCCTGCCTCGGCGATTCCGGCGGCCCGATCCTGCGCGGCGGTCCGGGCGGCTACCAGATCGTCGGCGTGGTCAGCTGGTCGAGCGGCGCCATGCGCCAGGACAAGCGCGCCCGCACCGCCTGCGGCGGCTTCACGGCGGTGACCCCCACCGGCCAGCATGCCGGCTGGATCACCTCCCGCGCCGCCGAGATGGCCCAGCTCTCCCCGAGCGAATCCCCCGCGAGCTTCCGCCGCTCCAACCGCTCGGACTGGATGGCGCGGCCCGGTCGGCGGTAAAGGGTTCGATCATCCCGAAGAATCTCATCGTCGCATGACGTCTCACACACGGTGAAAGATCGCCGCGAGGAGAGTCAGGCGGCGGAATGCTGACGTGCCGGCCCATTTCGTAGTCCGGGTCTTACAAAGATCAGAACGCCTTCGCTGGTCCGGTGACCTGAACTTCCACGGCGAATTCTCCGAAATGATCGGGTAATTCCCTGGCTGCGGATGGAGACTGGGCGAACACTTTCATCGCCCAATCGTCGCCCGTCCGATTGAGGCCGAGCCCGACGGATCGGTCGGGATGGCCCGTGACGTAGCGCGAGGTGAATGCGTCCTTTGCCGCCAGGGCGGCTGGCTTCGACGCGACCAATTTCTCCCGCCGGTCCATCATGTCATGCTCCTGCCGCACCAGTGTAGAGTTCGATATCGAGAGCTTCAAGAACGCTGCGGATCGGGTTCGCATAGGTAATGCCGAATCCGTTTCGGCCCCCTGTCTCCGTTCCCGCGAACAGGAGTGCGACCGGGCGCCCATCCGCCGTGCAGATCAGCGAGCCGCTATCGCCTCCCTTCGAGAAGGGTTTCGTCGTTCCGCTGATGGCAACCTGACGGTTGAAGACTGCATATCTGGGGCGTGGACCGCTGATCATCTGGACACGAACGTTGTCGACGTCGATCGCCTCGACCAATCCTTCCGTATACCGCGTGGTGCGTCCTACCTTTTTCACCGGGCTTTGATCCAGGATCAAATCCTCGATGTCGCCGAGATTCCACCTGTCCGGATCGATATCCGTCTGGCCGACCCTGCGCGTTTCGCAATTCGCCGGGTCATCGAGCGATGCGAAGGCGCAATCGACAAAGTTGGACGCGCTCGGGTCGAAGTCTATGGGGACGAATGCCCGTAATTTTGCGATCCTGTGCGCGGCATTCCCGATATCGCCATGATCCAGCCGTCCCGGCTGAACGATGATGTCGCCGAGCTTCGCGCGATTGGTATGAGCGAGGACATGGTTATTGGAAATCATCCCCACCTCGCCATGCTGATCGATGCCGAAGCACCCGAGTGTACCGGCCGTGACGCGATGGTGGCCAATGGATTCACCCATCAGTAGCGGTCGGCAGAGTTTTGCCTTGGCCGGCACTTGACGACGCACGCGCCCGGTGACGATGACCTTTACTTCACCCTTGGCAATGCGCTGCGCGGCTTCGACGACGGGATGGTGGAGCAGCTTCTTGTGCTGCACGAACAATCCGAGTCTCAGGTTCGATGTCCGGTCGTGTTCGCCGGATCGCCGAAGCACGCCGACCGCGATCTTTTCCTTCGGATCGAACTCCCCGTCACGCCTGGCCCGAACGATGTCGTCATGGGCCGCTGTCCCCGGTAGCGGGGAGAATGTCGGCGAAGTGCCGATGTCCATGGCCGCGGTGAGGACCTCCGAGTACTTGAAGGCCTGGAGAAACACCTCCGCCTTGGCGTTCGTCACTCCATCCAGATTCATGCTCGATATCCCAAAAAATAAACCTGAGATTGATTATTCAACCCAACAAGCCCGAAGAAAAGGTCTCTGTTCCGCAATCTTGGGTAGGACAGGTATAAATCTTCCGGTTGTGCCGGGAAATCCACAACGCGGAGGGGTGGAGCGCTCATATCGGTGGGTTCAGCGGTGCGGGCGGAGGTGGTCTCCGGGACCGAGATCCCGGAGACGGCGAGAGTCACGCGAACTTCAGCAGCTTGATCGCGTCGAAATCCTGCACGCCGCCGCCGACGCGCTTGGTCGTGTAGAACAGCACGTAGGGCTTGGCCGAGTAGGGATCGCGCAGGACGCGCAGGCCGGCGCGGTCCACCACGAGGTAGCCGCGCTTGAAGTCGCCGAAGGCGATGGACAGGCTGTTGGCCGCGATGTCCGGCATCGCCTCGGCCTCGGCCACGGGGAAGCCGAGCAGGGTCGCGATCCTGTCGGCCGAGACCGGCGGCTGCCACAGGTAGTTTCCGTCGGCATCCTTCATCTTGCGGATCGTGCTCTGGACCTTGCGGTTCATCACGAAGCTGGCGTTCTGGCGGTAGCCGGCCCGCAGGGCGTAGACGAGGTCGAACAGCACGTCGGACGGGTTGGCGGTGGGGAAAGCCCCGGCCGCGCCCGTGGCGACGAAGCCGAGCTTGCCCGGTACCCAGGCGGAATTCGCCACGTTGTCCACGCTGAGGAAGCCGCGCGGGCGGCTGACCCCGTTGCCGGTGACGAAAGCGACGCTCTCCTGTTCGGCGAAGGCGGTCTCCACCTCGTCGGCGAGCCAGGCGTCGATATCGACGATGGCATCGTCGAGGAGCGTCTGGGTCGCCGCCGGCATGGCATAGAGCTCCATGGCCGGGAAGCTCAGTTCCGAGAGGGACGGAGCGTCGGTCTGGGGCCGCGCCGCGGTCTCGGCGACCCAGCCCGAGACCGCATCGGTGGTGGAGACGGCGCGCTTGTAGAGCCCGCCGGAGATGGTGCGCACCGTGGCGAGCGACCGGATCGGCGAGAGATTGGCGAGCCGCCGCAACACGTCCCGTTCGATGGCCTGCGGCACGAGGTAACCGCCATCGGGGCCGGAGCCGGCCGAGAGCGCCTTCTCCTCCAGCCGCTTCAGCCCGCCGCTCTCGCCCGCCCGGACATAGAGATCGAAGGCGGCCTTGTGCTCGACGGACGCCGGATCCGGACGGCTCGGCCCATCACCGCCCAGGGGCGGACGGCGGCCATCCAGGGTAAGGCGGTCGAGGCGGGTGCGCGCCGAGTCGAGGGCCGCGTCGATGCGGGCGAGCTTCTCCTCGGTGAGCACGTCGCCCGAGCGGCGACCCTCCAGTTCGGCGAGCCGGCTGTCGTTGGTTTCCTTGAAGGCCTCGAAGGCGCGGGAGAGCTCGCCCATGGCGGCGCCCACCTCGGCGTCGGAGGCGGGGCGCGCCGCCTTGTTTTCGAGAAGGGCGTACGGGTCGGCCTTGGTCTCCGGGGCGGCGGCAGCGGCGTTGGGCGAGACGTGGACGGTCATGCGAGCCTCTTGGGTTGGGCGACGGAGGGGAGGGTGAAGGGGGAAACGGCGGGCCGGCCGGACGGCGCTCCGCGTGGGGCGAGCCGACGGGCGAAGGCGCGCAGCTCCATGGCGAGGGGCGCCGCCGTTCCGTCCGGCACGGCGGCGCGGGCGCCGGGCAGGAGGGGGAAGGTGACGAGGGAGATCTCCCAGAGGTCGACCGCCAGCAGGCGGCGCAGGCCGCCGCGCTGTGGGCTCGACCGCAGGGTGCGAAAGCCGATGGACAGACCGTCGAGGCCGCCCTCGCGCATGAGCGCGTCGACCTCGCGCCCGCGCTGGACGGCGAGGTTGATCGCCCCCTCCACCCGCAGGCCGCGCGCATCCTCGCGCAGGGAGAGCCAGCGGCCGATCGGCTCGGCCGGGTCGTGCTGGAACAGCATCCGCACGCCGGCGGCCCCGCGCTCGCCGAGGCTCGCCGCGAAGGCCCCGGCGGACACGACATCGTTGCCGAGATCGGGCACGCCGAACAGGCTGGCATAGCCGGTGAAATGGCCGTCCATGGCGGGCTCCCGCTGGGTGGGGTGACAGTAGGGAGAGGGCGGGATATCCTTATCATGCGAAGGATATCTCGGAGGTGCGCATGCCGCTCTACATCAAGGACGACGAGACAGCGGGCCTGGTGGCAAAGCTCGCGAAAGCGTCCGGCGTCACCAAGTCCGAGGCCGTGCGCCGGGCCGTCACGGCCGAACTGAGCCGTCTGACCCCTCCGGTGCCGCTGCGCGAACGCCTCGCCGCCTTGAGGGCCCGTCATCCACTGCCGAAGCCCACGGGGCAGGCCGCCGACAAGGCCTTCTTCGACGACCTGAGCGGAGAATGACGCTCTTCGTCGATGCCTCCGCCCTGATCGCGATCATCGCCGGCGAGGCGGAGGCCGATGCGTTCGCAGATATCCTGGAGACCGATCCCGACAGGCTGTGTTCGGCGCTCTCGCTCTGGGAAACCATCGCCGGCCTCGTGCGCAGCTACGCCTTCACGGTCGAGGCGGCCCGCGAACGGGTTCGCCTGACCTGCGAGGAGTCGGATATCCGCCTTGTTCCGATTTCCGGGCGCGAGTTCGAACTCGCTGTCGAAGCCTATGAGCGCTTCGGCAAGGGCCGGCATCCGGCGTCCCTCAACATGGGCGATTGCCATGCCTATGCCTGCGCGAGAGCCCATCAGGCGGTCCTGCTGTTCAAGGGCGAGGATTTCACCCTCACGGATATCGTTCGGGCCGGACCTTCCAGATAAGCCACCGGCTCGATCGACGTGACACCCGAACTGTCGCGCGCCGATCGAGACGATCGGCCGGGTTGGCAGTATCCGCGCGGTTACACCAATATTTTGCTTTCCTCATTGCAGATCAGTGACATTATTCGACTTCGATCGGCTGCGAGTCGGAAATGGGGGATCATCATGAGCTTGGGCGTTAAGCTATGCATCGCATCCGTTCTGCTGTGCCTGCTTGGACCGATCCCGGCCTCAGCCGCGGATCCCACCGCCGATGCCCAGGCCGCGGCGGCCCGCTGGGACAAGACCTACAATTCCGGCGACATGGACGGCCTCAAGGCCCTCTACACCACCGATGCCATGGTGATTCCGAAGGGCGCCCCCGTATCCGGCGCCGACAAGATCGGTGCCTTCTTCGCCGGGCTGAAGGCGAAGGGGTTCGAGGAGCACGCGATCAAGGTCAACTCGGCGCAGATGAAGGGGGACGTTCTCCTCGTCACCGGGCGCTGGTCCATGTCCGGCCCCGGCGAGGGGGGCGCGAAGAAGACGTTCGAGGGCAACTGGGTCAACGTCCTGGAGCGCGAGGGCAAGGACTGGCGCACGGTGCTGCACACCTGGAATTGAGTCCATCACGGCGTCGCCCCGTAGCCCACCGCCTCGCGTTTCTCCGCCTGGCTGAGAAAGTCCGCCGCCTGGACCCGGCGCCAGAGCGATTCCCGCTCCGGCGCCAGCGCCTCGATGGCGTCGAGGTCGGGCTCCAGGCGGGCGGGGCCGAAGGCGGGTTCCAGCCATTGGGCGAGGCTCTCTGCGGTGCGGCGCACCAGGGGGATCACCGTCTGCCGGTAGAAGGCGCGGTTGGCCTCGGCGTAATTGGCGTGGGTGTTGTCGCCGGAAAGGCCAAGCAGCAGGGGCGGTACGCCGAAGGCCAGGGCGATCTCACGGGCGGCGGCGGCCTTCGCCTCCACGAAATCCATGTCCTTGGGTGAGAGCGAGAGCGGCTTCCAGTCGAGGCCGCCCTCCAGCAGCAGCGGCCGGCCGGCATTGGCGGCCCCCTGGTAATTGGCCTCGAGCTCGCCCTTCAGGCGGGTGAACTGCGCCTCGCTCAGGGTCGCGCCGGTGGAGGTGGCGTAGACCAGTGCCCCGGAGGGCCGGGCGGCATTGTCGAGGAGCGCCTTGTTCCAGGCCCCGGCGGCGTTGTGGATGTCCAGCGCCACCGCCGCCGCCTCCATCGGGGAGAGGCCGTAATGGTCGTCGGCCGGGTGGAACAGCGTGAGGTGCAGGATCGGCGGCACGCCCTCGCGGGTCTGGTCGTGCCGCAGAACCCGCCCGCCGACGGTATGGTCGTAGGCGATGGGCCATCCGTCGGGGCCGGGCACCACCCGCATCCGGTCCGGGCGCAGGGCGTGGAGTTCGCGCGGGGTGCCGTCGAGGCTCACCGCTTCGAGATAGGCGTTCCCTGAGACCATGAGGTGGCCGTAGAGCGTTTCCAGCAGGCGCGCGCCGCCCTCGCGGGCATTCGGCCGCGCGAGGAGGGCGAGGAGCGGATGCGGCCCCGCCCGGTCCGTCAGCACCAGGGGCAGGGAGGCCGCGGCCTCCGCCACCAGCCGCACCGCCCGGTGGACGATGGCGTTGCGCTGGAACCCCTCCCGCGCCAGCGCCCCGTAATCCCGCGCGGTCCAGACCGCCCGGCCCTCGCCATAGAAGGCGATGCCGAGGCCGGAAACCGGCGCCGCCTTGGTCTCGGCAACGGGAAAGGCGGCCCGCGCGAGGCGGGCGAGGAGGTTCGGCATGAGAATGTCCTCGACGGGGAACAACCCTCCCCCCTCTGCGGGGGAGGGTGGTCGCGGAGCGACCGGGAGAGGGGCGGCGCAGGTCTGTCCTGAGAAGGCGGTGCTCCCCTCTCCCCGCACGCGGGGAGAGGGCCACCCTCCCCCGAAAAGGGGACGATATTCACACATCTCTCGGGCAGCGCCGCCCTGCCCTCCTCCCCCTTGTGGGGAGGAGTTGGAGGTGGGGGTGGTCGGGCGACCCTCGAGCCGCGGAGGCTGGCGGAACCACCCCCACTCCTGACCTCTCCCCACAAGGGGGAGAGGGACGCGTCAGCCTGGAAAAGGAGATGTGTGAATCCAGTAGCCCGCAAAGGGGAGAGGGGAATGCGCTCACATCCGCCGGATCCGCGGCTCGGCCCTCTGGCCCAGCATCAGGTGGGTCAGGGCCCAGACGAGGGCGTCGAGGCGGTCGGGCGAGGCGCCGCTGGAGAGGCCGCCCGGCCCGAAATCGCAGAGCTCGTCCTCGAGCGCCGGGAGACTCCCCACATGGTGGACGCGGCCCTGCGCGTAGAGCACCGAGACCGGCTCGGCCCGCAGATACTTGCCCCGCGTCGCCCGCACCGGGATCACCGGCACCGAGGCGTCGACCTCGGCGATGACGGCGATGGCCATCTCGCCGCCCTGGTTGACCTCGACCACGAGGCTGTCCGCCTCCAGGCGATGGTAGAGCGCCAGGGCCGCGCCGGCCCAGGCCTGCGGGCTCGCCCGGCCCAACGTGGCGTCCGCGACCACATAGGCATGCCCGTCCGGCCCGAGCCCGGCGGCGACGATCCCGCAGGCATCGGCCCCGGCCTTCGAGGAGGCGGGCGGGTCCACCGCCACGACGATCCGCCGAAGCTCCGGCATCCCGTCCCGGCGCGCGACCTCGATCCCCTCCCGCGTCCAGAGGGCGTCGGGCCGGTCCTCGATCAGCTCGCCGTCAAGCTCCTGCCGCCCGAGCCGCGTGCCGGCGTAGCGCCCCACCACGGCGTCGAGGAAGGAGGGCGCGAGGTTGGCGGCGTTGTCGGCGGTGCGCGACCGGCTCACCACGGTGAGCGGATCGGCGAGGATGCGGCGGATCAGCGGGATCGGCCGGGGCGTGGTGGTGACGAGGTTGCGCGGCCGGTCGCCGAGGCGCAGGCCGAACTGGATCATGTCGTAGGTGGCGTCCGGCCGGCGCCATTTGGCGATCTCGTCGGACCAGGCGGCGCCGAATTGCGGCCCGCGCAGGGAATCCGGCTCCTCGGCGGAGAAGGCCATCGCCACCGCGCCGTTGGCCCATTCGAGCCGCCGCCGCGAGGGCGACCAGAGCGGCCGCGCCCCGGCCAGCGCCAGCAGGCCGGACGGCCCCTCGATCATCACGTCGCGCACGTCGGCATAGGTCTCGCCGATGAGGGCGATGCGGCCCACCGCCCGGGCGCAGAAGGCGGGGTCGCCCGTGGCCAGGGCCCGCACCCATTCGGCCCCCGTGCGGGTCTTGCCCGAGCCGCGCCCGCCGATCACCGCCCAGGTCGTCCAGTCCCCCCGCGACGGGCAGGGCGGCAGCTGGTCGCTCCGGGCGTTATGGAGCCAGTCCGAGGCCAGCGCCCGGATCAGGTGCGGCGGCAGGTTCGCCAGGAAGCCCGGCATCCTGCCGCTCGCCGAGGCATGCCGCATAGCGCGCCGCGATTGCCGCGCGCAGGGCGGGCAGGTCGCTGTCATCGGCCGGGGGGCGGGACGTCGCAGAAGCCCCGTCCGCAAGGTTGCGCTGCGCATCGCTTCGCTCCCGGTCTTCGCTGGAGAGGTCGTCGAGCAGCCGTTTCAGGCCGCCGAGGTCGCGCAGCACCTTCGCGGAATCGAGCGCGGGCGGCGTCTCGCCGCTCAGGGCCGCGTCGAACCGCGCGATCTGGCGGCCGATATGGGCGCGCAGGGCCTCGCCCAGATTGTCCATCACCCGCGCCGCCGGAGGGGCGGCCCCGGCCTTCGGCGGGCGTGGTGCCGGGCGGGCGCGCGGCCTGCGCGCGAAGCCGCAGGCGCGGAACAGGGCCGGCGCACCGGCGACGGTGCCGCCCAGCGCCAGAGCCAGCGTCGCGGGCTCGATCTCCATCATCCCGTAGAGCGTCTCCACGGCGCGCCGCCGCGCGGGCGCCCAGGCTCCGGGGTCGAGCCGACGCTGCGCGTCGCTCACCCCCTCGCGCCAGCCATGCTGGCGGTTCCACGTGCTGATCGTCTGGGGGCGGACCCCCGTCCGCTCCGCGATCTCGCGGCTCGTCATGCTCGTCGTCCGCATCAACTGCTCGACGAGTTTTCGTGTTTCCAAGGGAAGCTCCATGTCGCTGCCCCTCTCGTCACACTTCTTGAGCGTTCCTCATTGATACCCGAGGAGCGTCACGGTGTCAATCATAAATTCCTAATTATATACCTGACAAAGCAGACATTTGATAGCCCTTGGCGCACAATGGCCTGTCCAAGCCACTGAACCTAAAGGGTGAGTCCGCTATGACGGACGCGTCAGAAAAACAGGAATTTAGTCAGGATGGCCAGGGTCAGGTGACGGTCGCGATGATTGAGGCTGGCGTTCGCGTCATGGCTGCGTGGATTGATAGTGACGAGCCCGATATCAGGGTGCCGGTGAGGCAACTTCTTTTAGAAGCCCTTGCTGTGCGTGGAGCATCCGGTTGACCGCAAACTCATAAAGTTTATCCGATATAGTTTTAATATCAGTTGAGATTGCTTTTAAATATTCAGGGTCAACATAAAAACTATCTGCACTTTTCACTGTATCAATTCCTGTCGTTGCTAGAACGTGATACTCGTACGTATCCTCTGGATCGCATCGTAGCCATATTCCGTGTATTACTCGGTTTCGATGTTGTGACATAATCTTGCCTTTTGAGCAAAGCTCAGAGGCGATGTTATTATATAGAACAACTGTTGGGTAAAGCGCGCGGATTGATTTGCGCCATAGCTCTATGACTTTATTGAAACTGCGAGGCTCTTCGGGGGTTAGCTCCTTAATATGAGGATATCTACGCAAAACAGTAAGGTCCATCTGCAAGCCGCGTTCGAATTTACCCCATTCAATGACGACCTCCGCAAGGGCTGAACTTAGTTCGGGCGAGATTGGGTCGGGGTCCCGCTGCATGGTGATCCAGGGTACACTCAGCCCATCAGTCGCTACGGCAGAAGGATCGCTTGTCATGCCTCAGAACCCCCCAGATCTCGGTAAGAGATCAGAGACCATGCCCAAGCCAATCGCGCCAGAGACCAAGCCCGACGAAGCGCGGATGAGCGAGATCGCCAAGCGGCTGCTTTCAACGCCGCCGGATCGGCAGAGCGTGGGTAAGGCGCTGGCTCTCAGGCGTAAGCCTTAGCAACCTTCAGTCACCAAAAGTGACTGTTGGGTAGATACACCCCAAGGCCACTATCCTCTTTGCTTTTGGCCCGCTAGAGGTTGCAAACTTTCGATGCTATTCGGCATCAGGTCCTCCGGGTCGGTTCAGAATGCCAGTTTGGGTTGGGTCTCTTTCCAAGTATGTAGTTGGCGCATTCTTAAAAAGTTCATGGGTATTGGGCATTGTCGGTCTCATTTTGACCGGTCTTGGTGGCGTTCTGACTAATGTAAGCGCCTCGTCATTCTTCAAAGAAGCGTGCGGGGAAGGCTCTATATGCGCAGTGGGTTTTAAAAACTATATCTTTTTCACATATGAAGGCTGGCTTGTTTGCTCTGGAATGATTTTTACTGTTGCAAGCAGCATTGTCGCACGGAGTGACAAATCAAAAATAAAAGATTTAGAGATATTGGTTAATAGCAAGTCGGATGAAATTGAATATCTGACCGAGCTTAAGGTTTATGCCGAAGGCAGACTGTCGCTTACATCAATTGATGTTTTTGAGGTTTTCAGTCTTTTATTGAAAGCTTATTCCTCAGAATTTAATTTAGGGTTAGAGGATCGAATATCGCTATATAAAGTAAGCGAGGATCATTTTTTTATCCTAGGTCGATTTTCTGAAAATCAGAGCTACAGAAAAGTTGGACGGAAATACTATGATCGTCAGCAGGGCATTTTAGGGAAAGCTTTTCAACGTACGTATGTACAGGAAGATTTGCTGGTTTCTTACGGTGATACTTCGCAGAAACGAAGGCGATACGCTGATGAGCAGCTGCGAAGATTTAATATACCGGCGCAGATAGCGAACAAATTTAATATGAAATCAAGATCTTATCGGGCTTTGGCTATCAAGGCGGGCAACATGGAATTCCCCGTGGCCATTCTTTGTGTTGAGAGCACGGCCAGGGGCGCACTCGGAGTTGTCACCAGGGAAAATCTGCAACTCCGAGCCAATCAGGTTACGGTTCTAATCTCAGCCCTTGAACACCATATCCCATCCATGGATAATGCCATGAGCCGAGGGCTTTGACATGGCGCGAATTTTAAATGTCGTACGCCGTTTCGCAATGTATCCTTCGATAGTCATCGAAGATATATCCAAGAATATGTTGCTAGTGTATCTATGCGATTGGCGTACTGCGATTAACTTTGGTTCGCAAACGAGTGATGCCCGTTGGATAAACTCGTCGCTTGGACCTTATTCTCGGGAGGTGGTTTCTACTATTGCACTAGTTCGACGTACTTATGAAAAATCTCACGATTTTGGCGACACGCATGACTTAAGTGGCGATGATGAGAGTTCAATAAATCATATCGTAACTAGATACGCGGCTATGAGCACTGACGAACTGCATAAACTAGCGGTGTCGACATTCCCAATGCTCTACACGAAAACGAATGAGCCCCTGAACCTCTCCACGCTTGCTGGCATATACCAGAGAGATTTCGGTGAAGCTCGCGCCAGGGCAAGCGCCTAACCATCCGGCTTACCGTTGCCCGTCACGCTTTCTCAGGCGCCTCAAGCGCCTGGCAGCCCTATAGGTGTCGACCGGCTTCGTCAGTCCGCCGATAGGTGAGGCGCTTACCGGCAAGGCCCTTCGCCAGCTGGCACGAACGCTCGTAGTCGCTGTAGCCGAGCTTGGTGCGGTGGTTGTAGCGGAAATCGAACTCCGCGAGGTAGCGGTGAAGGTGCTTCTCGTCGCAGTGCTGATAGATGCCCTTCATGCCGCGCTTGAAGATCGAAAAGAACCCTTCGACCGTGTTGCTGTGAACCTCGCCACGGACGTACTCGCCAGCGGAGTGCTTGGTTGTCTGGTGGTCCGCGAAGTAGCCCTTGGCCTCACCGTAGAGGCGGCTTTCGTCCGTGAACAGCTTGGACTCCTTGGCGACGTTGGCCTTCACGATCTCCGTCACGGCAACCTTGGTAGCGAGGGCGGGATGGAAGGAGCGGACGGTGCCGCCGCGCTCTACCAGTGAGACGACGGCGAGCTTGCTGCCCGTACCAGCCTTGCGGCGGGTGTAGGGAGCGCCCTTGCGCTTCGGGGAGACGTAATGCTCCTCGGTCTTGCCGAAGTAGGTCTCATCGGCTTCCACGATCTTGCCTTCACCGCCAATCGGGCCAGCGGACGCACCGGGGGCCATCGCCTCACGGATGCGGTGGGCGAGAAACCAAGCTGTCTTGTAGGTGACGCCAAGCATACGGTGCAGCTGGTGGGCGCTCATGCCCTTCTTTGACGCCGACATGAGATGCATCGCCATCACCCACTTGTTCAGCGGGATCTTGGAACGCTCCATGACGGTGCCGACCGTGACGGTGAACTGCTCGCGGCACTCGTTGCACTGGTAGACGCCGGGACGGTGAGCCTTGCCAGCAAGAGCCTTGATCTTGGCTTCGTCAGCGTTCCCGCAATGAGGGCAGACCCGACCGTCGGCCCAACGCTGTGCTTCCAGCCAAGCGCGGGCGGCAGTGACGTCGGTAAAGCGGGGGTCCGAGAGGTTCATGGCGAAGCGTGTCCGTTCGATAGATAGGACTTACCCCCTCCATCGTGCTTTGTCACGTATATAATTGCGCATAAATTCCTATTCTAGGATTTATGGCCGGAGGCATGGCGAGTCGATAGGAAGCGTTGGATGCTTAAGGCTTACGAAATGCTGACCGCGCCGACCTCCACGCTCACTTTCGTAACATTGTAGAGGGATACAGCTCCCCCAACCGCCTTGCTTGGGTCGAAAAGTGCCAGATTGATGCCTTCACTTACCGAACTACGGTAAAGCACGCCATCAAACCCAGCTTTTTTAATGAACTCACAGAGATATTGACTTGGGATATAGTCTATCGCCGCCCGCTGCGGGAGCACGGGGCGAGTTAGCTCGTCGCCAAGCCGTTCGAGCAGCGGCAGGTCGGCTCGCAGTTGCCCGATCTTGCTCGCCTCGCCAAGCACGAAGGGTGAGACGAAACCACGCGGATTGCGCAGATCGACCACGCGAATATCGGGAAGGGTGAAATCGGCGATGCAGGCAACCTCGCCCGTGTGGGGGCGAATTTCCGCCGCAGCCGTATCCGGCTGCGATCCGAGATAAAGATAGGGGATGCCGGCGGGATTGGCACGACCGTGCGAAGCGAGATGCTTTGGCGGAGCATTCATCTCGCTAATGGTGAAGGAATTTTCGCCAGTCCGAATCCGGGCGCGATACCAAATCTTGGGAACCTCTGTCTCGATCAGCATCTCGAGTAGACCCGTGAGGCGCTCGCGATCGATTTCCCGCTCCAAAAACCAGCGGTTCTTGAACATCATCTCGTCACGCAGGGTCTCCCACTGTATGAGACCATCGCTGGCGTAGATGGAAGACGGCGAAAAGGCCTTCCTGACGATGTTTCCGTCGTCAAGTATTTCCGCAAGCAGTTGGCTGGCGCGCGCATCGTCTAGCTTGGCTTCAGGGAAGAGATGCCAATCTTCCTTCATCCATTCGACAAGCGTTTTCCCATCCGGGTCGACTTCATAAACGTTAACGAGCGACTCGAACTCCGTCGCAAGCGCCGTAGGCTCGACCAGGCGGACATCTCCAGTACCGCAGAAGCCGCATGTCCCATGCTGAATACTTTTATCCGGAATGTTTCTAGATCGCAGTTGTCGATCGCCGAAGCATTCTGAGCAGCATAGCTTTCTGGGCATGACGGGCTTAGCCCAAATAAGTGGCGAGCGTTTCGATGTGATGCTTCATCGATAGCTTCTTCACATAGCCAAGGCCAGGGAAATGCTGCTTCGCATGCAGTTCCCGAAACTCCATGATTGACTCGGTCTCGCGTAGCTTTGAGGTGCCTGAGTCGAGCTTTCTGATGAGCTTATCAAGAGCTTGTTTGAACTTACCAGCTGGGTCGGTCGGTGTGTCGTTGGTTGTCGATACGAAGTGATAGATGAACATTACGTCGTCATTGTCTGGATCAATATAGGTGAGGTGGATTGCAACCGCGTATGCAGGTCCCCCACCTTCAGAATAAACATCGCCAACGACTAGAAAATCACCAAAGCCGGCCATACCAATGTCACGATAAGTGACGTGTAGTTCCGAAAATTTCTCTGGTGAATTATCGGCGTAATCGGCGTTCTTTCTGCGCTCAAAACCATCTTGGACTAGAATGCAGGTGCTGCCGTTGAAGTGCCTGCGGTAGAGAATGTCGCCTGGACTTGACACGAAGACATGTGTCGATCCTGTAAGATCTTCGCCTAGATATTGCGCGAGCGCCTTAGGTTCGTTGAACCCCGAATGCACGAATGTGGGGTTATGGCCTTTGTGCGCCTCGAAACAGTCTCGCGCACTTGCGAAGCTGGTGTTGCTACGCAAGAGGATGCCTGCCGAGATTTTGTCGTCGCCGATAAACCCGCCCTGAAGTAACGCTGAGATGTTTGCGCCGTCATCGCCATGGTCGCCATGGTGAGGATTGACGATGACGATGGCTCGGCCGTTCGCGTCGCAGACCGCCTTCAGCGTCCTTCCTAAGCCGCCCAAGGACTCTCTGACCGGCTCGATGATCGGTACGAAGTTGGATTGCGCGAGCAGCGGCGCCATCTCGCGAACCGTTATCAACTCGAACTGCTTGCCGCGGAAATAGGGGTGATACATGAGACACTCAGCCCCAGCCCATGGCCGCGCTGAGCGGCGTTGAGATTGCCTCGACAACACGGTCGTGATCGACGCGCCGGACCTTAATCGACAACGCGGCGGCATGAAGCGAGCGCGGAAGGCGGTCAACGAGATCGCTCAAGGGAGCCAAGTCGCGCGTACGCTTCAATGTCTTCACCATCGCAACATGGACGGCGGCCGGGTCGAGATTTTCGAAAAGCGCACGCATCGCCGCGTGGCGATGTGTGTTCGGTACATTCGGGACCGCAATTGCAAGGCTTTTCAGGATCGCTGTCGCTTCCGCAGCGCGTAGCGACTCGAACACGGTAGCGGGACAGATGCGCTCGGGGCGATCCTCGGCGTCGCGCACGGTAGAGATCCTGTAGCGCGACGCGAGCATCATCACGCCGACATCGTCGGGCACAGTGTCGAGCACACCAGCGACATGACCTTCGCTCGCGATCACGAAGACCTTCGCGAACACTCGCTTGTAATTCTCGACCTGATTGCTGAGGCGCGCGAGCGAGTCCCGCTCAGATTTGATCTCATAAACGGTCGCGGTGCCGTTGAGGATCGCCAAGTCTGCCTTGCAGGAGCCCGCTCGAAATTCGGTGAGCATGCACGCTGTATTGAGCGAGTGAGTCCCCATCAGGACATTGTGGGTGAGCGCCGATCGGTAAATATATTCGTCGCGGCGACCGGCAGTCTTTAGAACGCCGAAGGCCGCTTCGAAGGCCTCCCCCACGGTCGCGTCGCCTGAGCAGCGATCGGCGATGTCAGTTAGTCCTATCAGACGCGAGAAAAGAGGCGACCGGCCCTTGCACGCCATCTCGCGAAAGACAGCGGACGAGAACAGTCGCGTCATTGCCGAGAGCTGAGTCGAACTTGGTGCCACTACATCCCCGCGTCGCCCATGGCTCGAACCATGGATGCAATTAAACATCCTATCGAATTAAGCCCACGGGTGGAATCCGGTGATTTGCGGGTGCCATCGTCTCGGCTCGACACCGATCACGCGCGAACCATCTTATGTCAAGATATCAGGCCTCGTTCCATATCCTCCGTACAAAGAATGACGGGTTTGCAGCTCGGTCGGCGAAGGGAATGGTAGAGGCGGCGGTCGCAACCGTCAGAAAGTCCGCCTCGCCACCGCCGCCATTCGGCGGCGGCGCGCGTCAGCCTTCCCCCCTCAAGCCGGGATCGCGTCCGCGCTGGGCGGCGTCCGGGGGCGGGGCATGATCGTTGCCGGGCAGGGCGGCGGGTCGTCGTCGTCGTTGTTTCGACGGCGCGGGCGGAGATAGCGGTGCAGGTTCGCGAGGCGCGGCCGGCGGCGCGGCGCGGGCCGGGGGGCGTCGGCGGCGGCATTCTCCGGGGCGGCGGGGCCGTCGAGTTCGGCGAGCGCCGCGAGCAGGGCATCGACGGTGACCGGCTCGGCCCTGGCCCCGGTGAGGCAGCGCAGGCCCGGCGCGTTCTCGAGGGCGCAGGAATCCGAGACCCAGGAGGCCAGGATCGTCCGCTTCTCCTCGCGGGTCAGGAGCGGGTGCGCCAGCACCTCGCGCGGATGACGAAACACGTCCCCGGGCGCCACCAGCGCCTGCCACGCCTCGAACGAGGCGGGCTGGGTCGCCGCGGGGTTCATGGGGCCGTTCATCAGGCCGGACGTTCCGAGGCCGGAACGGGACAAGTGCGTCTCCTTCATCGACATGATCGATCCTCCCTGAGGGCTGTGAGGCAGGACTGGACAACGATAGCGGCCCCCGCGGGCCCGGAGGCCCCCGAGGGGATTTTTTGGGGTGGCGCGCGGATCAGGCGGCTTTGGCGCGGTCCTCGACCTGCGGATGGCCGTTGTCCTGGCCGATGGGGCTCGTCGCGCCGGCGATGGCGATGCGGCGGGGCTTGAAGGCCTCCGGCACCTCGCGCACGAGGTCCACGGTCAGCAGCCCGTTGTCGAGGCTGGCTCCGGTGACCTTCACGTGGTCGGCGAGGTTGAAGGTCTGCCGGAAGGGCCGCGTCGCGATCCCGCGATGGAGATAGGCGCGCTCTCCGTCCTGGCCCCCCTTCTGGCCCGTCACCTGAAGCACGGTGTCGTGCTGCGTCAGGTCGATCTCATCCGGGGTGAAGCCCGCCACCGCCATGGTGATGCGATAGGCATCGTCGGCCACCTTCTCGATATTGTAGGGCGGCCAGGTGGTTGATGGCTCGATCCGGGTCGCCTGGTCGAGCAGCGAGATCATGCGGTCGAAACCGACGGTCGAGCGGTAGAGCGGTGCGAAATCCAAAGTCCTCATGACCACATCCTCCGGAAGAGCAACGTGATGACAAAGCGCGCCGGACACCGTGTCCGGCGCCAGAATGCGAGCCCAGCCGGGCCTCGCACGCGTGAAACGCGGAAGGTAGGGTGTGGTTCCGGGGCAGTGTGGGATTTTTTTCGTCGTGTGAGGGGCCGGGCTTCGGACCTCTCGCGGGAAGCGCGGGCCCCCTCTCCTTTCAGGAGAGCGGGCGGGTTGCGTCTCACGCCCGCCTCTCGAAAGCCTCCAGCACAGGGTTCCTGATCGTCGTTGGCCCCGTCGTAATCGTGAGAATGAAGAGGGGGGGCCGGCTCTCAGCGGGCGCCGGCAAATTGTTTGATCACCGCGAGCGGGGCGGCGGGGGCGGGCCACAGGACGAGGCGGTAATGGTCCTCGCCGTCCAGGCGATCGTCGGTGAGGGTGCCGAGGCCGCCGAAACAGGCGCGGACGCGGTAGGTGGCGGGCGCCACCGACAGGATGTCGATCGACCCGCCGGTGCATTCGTGGATTTCGAGCCGGCCCGAAGGCAGGTCGAGGCTCGCCTCCACCACATGGTCCCAGAGGTCGAGGGCTTCGTCGGGCGGCCCGTCGAGGATGTCGAGCTCCACCGGCACGGACATGTTGCGCTCGGGCTGGATGACCACGAGGAACGGCGCCGTCTTGACCCTCCGCCGGAGGTCGTCCTCGCTGTAATCCAGCGCCGCGTCGGGCATCGCGCCGTGATCCCAGAGATAGAACTGGTGGTAGTCGGCGAAAATCTCGTAGCGCTTCTGCATGGCATCGCTCCCGCTGGCGCGACCGGAATAGGACGTCCGCTCAGGTTTCGCGATGACCCCGTCCGATGGCGGTGCGAAGGCCCGCCGCGTGGCGGTCGGCCCCTCGTCATTCCGCCGGGGCGAGGGGGCGGGAGCGGTCCTGTCCAGTGAGACCGAAGAAGCCGATCGCCGAGGCGACGATGACGCCGCCGCACGCCGCCGCGATCCCGAGCACGAGCCCGAACCCGCCCCTCTCGTGCAGCAGGGCGATCAGCGGCACCGCGAACCCGCTCACGGTGAAACCGAGGAAATAGCGCACGCTGTAGGCCCGCGCCCGGTAGAGCGGCGGCACGTAGCGGGCCACCATCGCGTCGTTGATCACCACCTGCCCGTAGAGCGCCGCCATGGTCAGGACGAGCCCGGCAAGGAGCGGGACGCCGGTGCTCAGGGCGGCGATTCCGCGACCCAGGGGTTGCAGCACCGACAGGCCGAGAAACAGCGCCGGCAGGCTGTAACGGTCGATCAGTCGCCCCATGAGGAGCTGGGTCAGGGCCCCGACCATGAAGACCAGGGTGGCCACGGAGCCGATCAGCGCCAGGGGCAGCCCCTCTCCGACCCGCTCGTCCACCACCTTCGGCAGGGCGATGGTGGTGATGTTGAAGGTCATCCCGCCGGCCACGATGGCGCAGGCGAAGACCACAAGGAGGGGGATGGGGCGGGACACCGCGAGGACCGCCTTGCCCCCTTCCTTGCCCTGCGCGCCCTCGCCGTCGCCGGGGATCATCGCCAGGAACGCCGACCCGCAGGCGAGGCAGACCAGGCCCGGCACGATGAAGGCCGCCTGCCAGCCGAACCCCGTCGCCAGCAGCGCGGTGACACCCGAGGCCGTCGCGGCGCCGACATTGCCCCAGACGCCGTTCACGCCGAGGTCCCGCCCGAGGCGGCGCGAGTGGGAGACGAGCATCGTCGAGCCGACCGGGTGATAGATCGCCGAGGCCAGCCCGAGCACGCAGAGCCACAGGGCGAAGGCCGTCGGGCTCGAGGCGCTCGCGACCCCGAGGCACGACAGGCCGTAGCCGAAGAAAAACACCGCCAGGAGGTTTCGCCGTCCGAACCGGTCGGCGAGCCAGCCCATCGGCAGCGCGCAGAGGCCGAAGGCCACGAAGGCGCCGGTGGCGAGCGCGATGAGCTCCCCATAGGAGAGCCCGGTCTGCGCCGCGATGGCGATCACGGCCGTCGGGTAGATCAGCAGGACGAAGTGATCCAGGGCATGCGCCACGTTGACGAAGCGCAGGGTGCGGCGGGACAGGGTTTCGGCGTCCATCGGCAAAGAATCTCCGCAGGCGGGCCCCCCTCTACCTGACCCGTTGAACGCCGTCGGGCCGAAGGTGTACGCAATCGGGCCAGGGTAGACCGCGCCGACGGGGAAACCATGCGCTCGATCCGGGCCGAGGATTATCAGGACGTGCCGCGCGCCGTCGCGGTGATGCCCAAGACCTTCTTGGCCGGCAGCCGCACGGAGCGGCACTCCCACAAGCGGGCGCAGCTGCTCTACGCCACCGCGGGGTTGATGATGGCGACCGCCGAGGACGGGACCTGGGTGGTACCGGAGGGCCATGCCCTGTGGATCCCTCCGCGCCTTCCCCACGCGGTCGTCATGCATGGCGACGTCGCGATGTGCTCGGCCTATCTCGCCGTCGAGGCCATCGCCGGCTTCTCCGGACGGGCGCGCGTCATCGAAGTCTCGCCCCTCCTCGCCGCCGCCCTGGTCGCCCTGACAGGCGAGCCCGTTCTGTATGACGAGACGGGGCGGGGCGGGCATCTCGCCGCCCTGGTGCTCGACGAGACGAGACGCGCCCCCGAAACCCGGCTCACCCTGCCCTTGCCGCAGGATGTCCGCCTACGACGGATCTGCCTCGGGTTGATCGACGATCCCGCCTTGGCACTCGGTCTCGACGGCTGGGCCGATCAGGCCGGCGTGAGCCGCCGGACCCTCACGCGCGGGTTTCGCCGGGAAACGGGCCTCAGCTTCGGGCAGTGGCGCGCGAGGGCCAGGATCGTGCGGGCCCTGGCCCTCGCGGCCGATGGCCGGGCGGCACGCCACGTCGCCGCCTCGGTGGGCTATCGCAGCATCCAGGCCTTGAGGGGCAGGATCGAAGCGCTGATCGGGCGGGAGGGGGACACCCGACCGGGCTCGGCGACCGTCGCTCCGCCGGGTTGAAGAGCGTCGTCCGTCACGGCAGGATCGGTCATGCCTTAAGCCCGAGGAGCCCGCAGAATGGTTCGACATCCGCGACCTCCCCAGCGCCGTCTCGGACCCGTCCGGGGCCGATCGCGATGCTGATGCGTCTGCTCGCCCTGTCGCTGACGATATCCTCGCCCGCTTGCGCCATCGACGAACTCATCGTTCGGCCGCCGACGAGTCTGGCGGACGAATGCGTGAACGGCCTCCTCGAGCACCGAACCGGCCAGTGGAAGCGCCGCGACTGGCCGTCCGCCTCCGGCGCGTTCGGAAGCGTCGAGGAGATCGCGCGTGATGTCGACCCGCCGGCCCTGCGCGCCCTGGCGGAGCGCGGTTGCAGCCGTCGCTTTCGGCATCTGTTCCTGGCCTGCACACAGGTCGATTGGCCCGAGAATGCCAGTCCTGCCCTCCAGCCCATGGGCGTATCGGCCGAAACGGAGGCTGAGATGATGCGGGTCATGCGCGGGTGCCTCGCCGATCTGAAGAAGGCGGGCGTGCCGCCGGTGGGCACGCGATGAGCGCGCGGCCGGACGGCTGGAAGCGCCTGCCGTTCGGGGAGACGGCTCCCATTCCCTACCGGGCCTCCTTCAGCGACGCGGATTTCGAGAGGATCGCGCGGGGCCTGATTCCGCAGGCGATGGAGGACAAATGGTTCGTCTATCTCGACGGCCCGGTTCTCTGCTTCCATCGAAGCTGGACGGGGAAGGCGGCCTATCGCGTCACCTTCCGAAGGTCGGACGGGCGCCACATCGTGGCCGAGGCATTGTGCGCGGTTGAGTTGATCGAAAAAGGTGAGGCCGCCTATCAGGCCGAGCTACTCGATTTCCTGATCCGTACCTTCCTGTTGGGCGCGCCGCGTCCGTTCCCGCTTCCCAGTGACCTGAAGGAACCGGCGCTGGGCATCTATCAGCATAGGGTCGCGGGAACCAGCTATCGGGAGGTCGCGGTCCCCCGAAAGTCATGGTGGAAATTCTGGGGCTGACGCCCGGTCGCCCGTCTTCCTATCCTTCGGGCTTGATGAGGAACGCGACGCGGCGGTTACGCTGCCGGCCGGCGGGGTTGTCGCGTCCATCGGGATGGGCGTTGGGCGCGACCGGCATGGTCTTGCCCGCGGCCGCCAGGCGCCCGGCGGCGATGCTGCGCCCCACCAGCCAAGCACGGACGGAGGCCCCCCGCCGCAGCCGATTCCCTCACACGATGCCGCTGGCTTCGAACGGCCACGGCTTGCCGAGCCGTTCGGCGACCTTCGCCGGATCGTGGCCGACCTCCGCCACGGCGGCCTCGACCTCCTCGCTCGGGGTCTGAAAGTAGCGGGCCCAATAGGCTTTGTCCCGGGGCTCCTTCAGCGTCACCGTGGCGGGCGCCTCGGGCGTGGATCCGTCCATGCTCATCGTGCGGCCTCCTCGGCTTCGGTGCCGGAGCGGTCGCTCGGATCGTCCGGCGTTTCCCGAACGGTTCCGCTGACCGTATCCTTCGGCCCGGTCGCGGCGCTGTTCTGCTCGGGCTTGCCGGAGCCGCCGCCGCGTGATCGGTCGTAGGAGGATGCGGCTAGATCCTCGTTCGCCTTGGTCGGTTCGGGCGGTTTCGTCGTCTCGGACATGCGTCGCTCCCTGATCTGACGGGCCAACGCTTGAAGCGCGATGTGGGTTCGGGCCGGCCTCAGTCGAGGTAGCTCAGGGCCATGCCCGTCCGGGGATGGGGGAAGACCCCCATACGCACCCCGTAGATCGCCTCCAGCCCCTCCGGCGTCACGATCTCGGC
The DNA here is from genome assembly GCF_001422345.1 of Methylobacterium sp. Leaf93. Taxonomy (NCBI): domain Bacteria; kingdom Pseudomonadati; phylum Pseudomonadota; class Alphaproteobacteria; order Hyphomicrobiales; family Methylobacteriaceae; genus Methylobacterium; species Methylobacterium sp. Leaf93. Next base: position 86,622 of record NZ_LMMS01000007.1, read on the forward strand.
GGGCGTGCCGCGCGCGATGAGGCGGCCGCCATGGAGCGCGATGAGGTCGTCGCAGGTGCGGGCCGCCATGTTCACGTCGTGCAGGACCACGACGACGGTGAGGCCGCGCTCGCGCGACAGCTGGCGCACGAGGGAGAGCACCTCGATCTGGTGGGCGACGTCGAGGGCGGCGATGGGCTCGTCGAGAAGCAGGCAGCCGGCATTCTGCGCCACCAGCATGGCGAGCCAGACGCGCTGGCGCTCGCCGCCGGAGAGGCTGTCCACCATGCGCTCGGCGAAGGGCGTCACCGTGGTGAGCCGCATCGCCTCGGCGACGGCGTCCCGGTCCGCCGCGCCCATGCGGCCCAGCGCGCCGTGCCAGGGATAGCGGCCCATGGCGACGAGTTCCCTGACCAGCATGCCGGGCGCCTGCGGCGTCGTCTGCGGCAGATAGGCGACCTCGCGGGCGAAGGCACGGTCTCCGAGCTGTTCGATCGGGGCGCCCTTGAACAGGACGCGTCCGGCGCTCGGAGCCTGCTGGCGGCCGAGCAGCTTGATCAGCGTCGACTTGCCCGAGCCGTTATGGCCGATGAGGCCGATGACCCGGCCGGCGGGGATGGTCAGGGTCAGCGGCTGCAGCAGCACGCGCCCGGGCACCGAGAACGTGACGCGGTCGAGGCTGTAGACCGCATCGTCCGGGCCGGAATCTCCCCTTGGTCCCGCATCGGCTCGGATCATGGATTTCGTTCGCCCGTTCGACGCTGCAACGCACGCCATGCTGGTGGACCGAGGGCCGCGTCAGGCCCGCGCGGCCGTCGTCTGCCGGTCGGCCAAAAGCGATTGGGCGATCTCATGCCCCCGCATCACCAGGATGGACAAGAGGGTATCACTCAGGCCGTGGGTGGGTTCGCTGAAACCCTGGAGATAGATGCCCGGCTCGAAACCGGGGCGGGTGGCGAGACGGTAATCACGACCGATGGTGCCGTCGGTGAGATGCGGGGCGAGCGACGGCATGATGGTCTCCAGGCGGTCGCGGCGATAGCCCGTGGCCAGGATCACGACGTCGTAGGGCTCTTGCGCGGTGAGCCCCGTGGCGGCGTCCAGGGTTTCGAGGACGATCTCTTTAGCCTGCTCCACGGCCCCGACCACGGTGGTCCTCGGCCGCAGGGCATGGCGATGCTCGCCGCTGACCTTCTGCTGGTACAGGATGTCAAAGATGCGCGTCAGAAGGTCGGTGTCGATCACCGAGTAATTGGTGCCGCGGAACTCGTCGATGATGGCCCGGCGCTGGGTCTCGGGCTGGCCGTAGACGAAGTCGGTGAAGTCCGGGTTGAAGATCTCGTTGACGAAGGGGCTGTCATCGGCGGGCTTCAGCGCCTGCCCGCGGAAGATCATGGAGATGTCCGCGGTGGGAATGCGGCTCTGCAGGTCGAGGAAGAGCTCCGCCGCTGTCTGGCCCGCGCCGATGACGGCGATGCGCGGCCGGCGTGTGGCGCCGCTCGGCAGGGGAACGCCGTCGATCCGCGACAGGTAGCGCGACGAGTGGAAGATCCGGGCGCTCCCCTGCAGCTCCTCGAAGACCGGCAAGATACGCGGCTCGCCTCCGGTGGCGAGGATGACGGCGCGGGTGCGCCGTCTCCGCTCGCGGCCATCGGCCTTGCGCGAATGGACGAGCAGGTGGCGGATCGTGTCGCCGCGCCCCTCCGGCTCAACGGCCAACACGGTATCGCCATAGTCGCAGCGATCGGTGAAATGCCCGGCGACCCAGCGCAGATAGGCGTTGAACTCGATGCGGCTCGGAAAGAACGACTTGCGGTTGATGTAGTCGATGAGCCGGCCGTGGACATGGAGATAGTTGATGAAGGTGTAGGGGCTCGTCGGATCGCGCAGGGTGACGAGATCCTTCAGGAAGGAGATCTGCATGCCGCTGTCGGGCAGGAGCATCCCGCCGTGCCAGACGAACTCGTCCTGGCGCTCGAGGAAGCGCACCCGTGGCTGGCGCCCCCGCCGCCGTCCCGCCTCGTCGAGGGCGATGGCGAGCGACAGGTTCGACGGGCCGAAGCCGATGCCGAGCGCATCGTAGATCGGTGACTCGTCATCGTCCCCGCGCCTCAGCCCCTCGTCCCGGAACACCCCGCGCAGGGGGAGGGACGTATCCGAGTGGTCGTAGGATTCCGTCATCACCGAACCTCCATTCCTGCGCCGAGCGACACGGATCACCGCGGCGATCCGCCGGCGGTCGTCAGGCAAAGGGACGTTCGGACAGGGGAGGGATTTAGGAGCCGGCCGGAAAAATTGTGCGCCGCCGCTTAAATTTCGGCGATCCGCCACCGTCTCTGGCTGCAAGACCGACCAATTTCGCGGAGCGCGACGCCATGGCCACCGACGACAGCGAAGCGACGTTCCTCGTCGTGATCAACGGGGAAGAGCAATATTCCGTCTGGCCCGCCCATCGCCCGGTGCCGGCCGGATGGAGCGCCACCGGCTTCTCCGGGCCCCGCGCCGCGTGCCTCGATCATATCGACACGGTCTGGACCGACATGCGGCCCCTGAGCCTGCGCCGCGCCCTTGCCGGCGACGCCCGCGCCTGAACCCCGGCGCCCGGTTTCGATGACATCCCCGTTCTAGACTTACCAGGACACATGATGACCGACGGTTTCCCGCGCGTGTCGTTGGCGGTCCCGCCCGCCACGGACTTCGTCAGTCACCTGCGCTGGCTGGCCGAGACCCATGGGGAGGTCTCCGCCCTTCGTTTCCTCGACGACCCGCAACGGGGCGAGGTCGCGGTGACCTACGCGGAGCTCTACCGTCGGGCGCGGGCCATCGCCGCGCGGCTTCGGGCCTCAGCGAGCCCCGGCGACCGGGTCTGCCTCCTGCTCGATACCGGGCTCGACTACGTCGCGGGTTTCTTCGGCTGTCTCCAGGCCGGCGTCATCGCCGTCCCGGTGTTCCCGCCCGAGCCGCGCCGGGCGCAGCATCAGGCGCGCATCGCCGCGATCATCAATGACGCCGAGCCGGCCCTGATCCTCGTCCATCGCGATGACGCGGACTCCGTTCACGCCATGCTCGCCACGGCGGGAATCCGCAGCGCGGTCCTGCCGGTGGAGGACATCTCCGCGGACGATCTCGGCGACGCGGAGCCCGCCGGCCGGCTCGAGGCGGCGCCGTCGCCGGAGGACGTCGCCTTCCTGCAATACACGTCGGGCTCCACGGCCGTGCCCAAGGGCGTGGTCGTCAGTCACGCCAACCTCGTCGCCAACGAGCGGCTGATCAGGGTCGGCTTCGATTTCCGTCCCGACGACGTCATGGTGAGCTGGCTTCCGCTCTATCACGACATGGGTCTGATCGGCGGCATGCTGCAGCCGATCTACGCAGGCATCCTGGGCGTTCTCATGTCGCCCAAGCATTTCCTCGGCCGCCCGGCGCGCTGGCTGGAAGCCATTCACCATCATCGCGGCACGGTGAGCGGCGGCCCCGATTTCGCGTTCCGCCTGTGCCAGGACAGGGTCGACGACGAGACCGTCGCGCGGCTCGACCTGTCCAGCTGGCAGATCGCCTTCTCGGGCTCGGAAATGGTCCGGGCTTCGACCATGGCCGATTTCGCCGAGCGCTTCGCTCCCGCGGGTTTCGACGCCCGCGCGCTGAGACCGTCCTACGGCCTGGCGGAAGCGACGCTCTTCCTCACCGCCGGGACGCGCGGCGAGGGCATGCGGTCCCTCGATCTCGATCCCGCCACCCTTGCGGAAGGCCGTGCCGTCGCTGCTGTGGAGGGCACCCGGCTGGTGGATTGCGGCTTCGAGCAGCCCGGGCATCCGATCCACATCGCCGGCTCCGATGGGGGATCGCTGCCGGACGGGGCCATCGGCGAGGTCATCGTCTCCGGTCCGAGCCTCGCCCAGGGCTATTGGCGCAACCCGGACGCAACGGCGGCCGCCTTCGTCGAACGGCACGGCGTGCGCTGCCTGAGGACGGGCGATCTCGGCTTCCTACACCGGGGCCGGCTCTTCCTCGTCGGGCGCGAGAAGGATCTCATCATCCTGCGTGGCCAGAACGTCTATCCGCAGGACGTGGAGCGGGTGGTGGAGCAGGGCGTCGACATCCTGCGCCGGGGTCGGATCGCCGCCTTCGCCATCGAGCGCGACGGCCGCGAGGGCATCGGCGTGGCGGTGGAGGTGTCGCGCACCGTCCAGAAGCTCGCCGCGCCCGAGGCGATCGCATCGCTGGTATCGGAGGCGGTCGCCGATGCCTTCCTCGAGACCGCGCGCGTCGTGGTCCTCCTCAATCCCGGCGGTCTGCCGCGCACATCCAGCGGGAAGATCCAGCGCGGCGCCACGCGGCGCGGATGGGAGACGGGCTCCCTCGACGCCTACGCGGTTGTGGAGGACGGCCGGCGGATCGATGCGGAAGGCGCGCCGAAATCCGGTGGGGCCACGCCCCTGACCGGGCTGGAATCGCGCCTTGCCGCGATCTGGTCCGCCATCCTCGGCCGGGGCGACCTGACCCGCGACAGCCATTTCTTCGCCCTTGGCGGCAATTCCATCGCGGCGATCGGGATGCTCACCGAGCTACGCGCGGCCATCGGCATCGCGATCCCGCCGCAGACCCTGTTCGCGCATCCCCGGCTGGGCGCTTTCGCCGAGGCGGTTGGGGCGGAGATCGCGGCCGGTACGACGGCTCTCGTGATCGCTCCGGCCTCCCGTGACGGAGCGCTTCCCCTGTCGCTGGCGCAGGAGCGGCTCTGGTTCGAGGCCGCATTCGGCGATGACGAGCGCCATCATATCGCCGGCGGAATTCACCTCCACGGCGCCCTCGACCGGAACGCCCTGGACCGCAGCCTCGCCGTCCTCGTCGCTCGGCACGAGGCCTTCCGCACCCGTCTGCACCGCCGCCCCGACGGCCGGGCCGAGCAGGTGATCGTGGCCGGCTACAACGTCGCGTTGCCCGAGACCGATCTGACCGAGTTCGACGCGCATGAGCGTGAGAAGCAGTTCGCCGTTCTCTGCCGCGAGGCGGCGGAACGCCCCTTCACCCTCGTCGGCGGCCCGCTCGCGCGCTTTGCCCTGGTCCGCCTCGACGGGGCCCATCACGTCCTCCTGGTGACCCTGCACCACATCGTGTCCGATGGCTGGTCGATGGGCGTGATCCTGCGGGAATGGCCGGCGCTCTATCGGGCAGAGGCGGAGGGCCTGCCCACCGGTCTGCCGCCCCTCGCGATCCAGCCGGCCGATATCGCCGCATGGCAGGCCGGCGAAACGCGCGCCGATGCCGTGGAGGCCGACCTCGCCTGGTGGCGTGAACGCCTCGGCGGGCCCGAACCCGATCTGTCCCTCTCCGATCGCCAGAGGCGGGTCGGAGTACCCGATCGCGTCCTCCGGCACGGTTTCGCGATCGGCGAGGGGGTGAACCGTCGGGTCGCGACCCTGGCCGCCGAGACGGGCACGTCGCCCTTCACGATCCTGCTCGGCGCCTTCGCCCTCTTCCTGCATCGCTACGGCGACACGAGGAGCGTGCGCATCGCCATGCCCGTGGCGGGTCGCCACCTGCCGGGCGTCGAACACCTCGTCGGCGTGTTCGTGAACACGCTGGTCCTGCCGGTGTCCATCGACCCGGCATCGCCGGGACGAGACGTGGTGAGCCACCTATGGACCTCGCTGACCGACGCCCTCGCCCATCAGGACCTCCCCTTCGAGCGCCTGGTGGAGGCGCTCCAGCCGGAACGCATTCCCGGCCGAGCACCCCTGGCCCGCGTGATGATGAGCCAGCAGCCGGCGACCCTGGGTGATCTCGGCACCGTCGCCGGCCTGAAGCTCGAAGCGTTCGGGCAGGATACCGGCACTCCCGCCTACGACCTCGTCCTGGAGGTGATGGAGAAGGACGGCGGTCTGTCCGCGACCTTCGCCTATTCCGAAGCCCTTTTCGACCCTGCCACCATCGCCCGGTTCGAGGAGGGCTACCTCACCCTGCTCGACGGACTGACCGGCACCCCGGCCCATCGCATCGACACGCTCGAACTGGTCCCTGCCTCCTCTCTCGCCTCGCTGTCCTCGCCCTACGCGGATGGGATGCCGCTGTCGGAGGCGCTGGTGCCGGAACTGATCGGCGAGGCAGCGCAGGCCGATCCCGAGGCTCCGGCGGTGATCTGCGGTCCGCGCACCACCACGTTCGGCGAGCTCGACCGGGCCGCCAACCGCCTCGCCCACCGGTTGATCCGCGAAGGCATCGGCCCCGAGGCCGTGGTCGCGGTCGCCCTGTCGCGCGGGCCTGACCAGATCGCCGCGTTCCTCGCTATCCTGCGGGCCGGGGGCGCCTTTCTGCCCCTCGACCCGACCCAGCCGAGGGCGCGTCTTGCCGCGCTCCTGCGCGATGCCGGCGCCCGCCTGTTGCT
>NZ_LMMS01000008.1:0-74533 GCF_001422345.1 Methylobacterium sp. Leaf93
CACAGCGTCCGCCACCGCCTGAAGCTGGCTCTCGGGAAGCGCGCGAAGAGCAGACGTCTCGTCAAGCCCGTCGAGGATCGAGGTTTCTATCCGTGACAATGGCTCACTCACTTCTTTGAATCTGATATCGGATCGACAGGGCGCCCCACCTGCCGCTATCGGCTTCGGGCAGGGGCCGACGATCCTGGTGATGACAACGTTCCGCGCCGCGAGGTCGTCGCGCACTATAACGCCACTATCGGTCAATACCACGCCGACGTTGCAGAGCCGCTGACCGCTTCCCAAGCTTTTGAGCGTTCGAACGGCCACGGGAGTTAAGGATTTGCGGCCGATCGATCAATGTCGAAGAATGGCTTTTCCGCCATCGACGACTTCGCTGCGAGCCGAGATGAACTGCTTTCGCCGCCTGTCCGCACTACTGTCGATGCAGCTCCTGGCCTGTGTGACGCTTTGTCCTGAACCCTTAGTGGCCTCACCGCTCTCGATCCCGGCGCCCGTCCTCGAATTGAGGCTGCCCTGCGACAGGCTCGACGGCTGCCGGAATCCCGGCTCGTCGCAGCAACCCGACCGCCGGGTCGAGCCGTTCGGCGGCACACTCGGCCGGCCCTGCGCCTATCGCTGGCGGCCGACGCCCTCGGGCACGCGCAAGGTGCGGATCTGCCGTTGAGCATTCCGGTTCGGCGGAACGGGCGGCGCTCGGCTGCGGCATGCCTCCTCCTCGTCGGGCTGGCGTGGCCGGCGAGCGAGGGCGAGGCGGGGTTTGCCTGCGCCTCGATCTTCGCGAACGGACAGGAGCCGGTCCTCGTCAACCGTAAGCTCGCCCGCGAGACGACGAGCCTTTGCTACGAAGCCTTCGCGGTGCTGCATTCGGGCGTGTCGCGCACCCCCGTCTACGCTTCCGAACTCCTGACGCGGGCGAGCGTCGCCAAAGCGCGGACCGTCGACCGGACGGATTCCTTCCACGAGGAGGACCGCCTTCCGAAATCCGTCCGCGCCCGGCTCGACGACTACGTCCGGAGCGGTTTCGACCGAGGTCATATGGCGCCGGCCGGAGACATGCCGAGCGCGGCGGCGCAGGCCGAGTCGTTCAGCCTTGCCAACGTCGTCCCCCAGGATCGCACGCTGAATCGGGGCCTGTGGGCGGCGATCGAGGAGAGCGTCCGCCGTCTCGCGGTCGCGCGGGGGCGCCTCTTCGTGGTCACCGGGACGATCTATGCGGGCAGCACCATCGATTCCCTCGACGGTCGCGTCCTCGTGCCCTCGTCCCTGTTCAAGGCGATCTACGATCCCGGGCGGGGGGAGGCGGGAGCCTATCTCGTGGCGAACCGGGCCGATGCGGAATGGCGGTCGGTCCCCCTCGACGAGTTGGCCACCCTGTCGGGCATCGACGTCTTTCCCGGCCTCGTCGCGACGGCGATGGACCTGCCCGAGCCGCGCACCTATTCCAGAGGCGACACGGCGGGCGAGCGTCCGAAGGGGCGCATGCGCGAGGAACCGGGATTCGGCGAATGGGCGCTCGCAGCGCTTCACCGCATCGCGCGTCGCCTCCTCCGCGAGGTGCTGAGGTCGATCTTCTGACGATGCGGGGAAGACGGACATGAAGAACACGGCCGGGACCAAGGCGACTCCCCCGACCTTCACCCCCTTCGCGGACGACGCCACCGTGGAGACCATCGGGGGGCTTTCCGTGGAGAACGGGTCAGGGTCGATTGCCGTTCACGGCAGCCTCGACCTGCCGCGCGACAGGATGGGACTGGATCGCGCGCGCAAGCTCAAGGCGGTCGCCGACGCGATCGTGGCCGCACTCGAAGCCAGCGACCTGCCGGACGAGGCGCTGCGCGCCGCATCGAACTCCCGGACGGTCGAGAACCCGTTCGCGTGACCCGACGACGGGGCGGGCTCGGAAAGTCAGTCCGTCGCCCGCTCCCGCACCATACCTGTTCTTGCCGCTGACCCGCCGCCCTGATACGTCCAGCCATCGTCCGATGCGATGCGGTTTCGAGGACGGCTCGCTGCCGTCCGACGCCGCCGCACGCGGGACGGCCCGGGCAGGCCGGAGCAACGCGCGCCGCTTTTCATGGCGCGCGACCTCCGCGGCAAGGTCCACCCACGCCATTTCCGGCGGCCGATCCAGCGCCCCCGCGCCGAGCCGCCCCGCAACAGTCAAGGATACCGGACGCTCATGGCGCGCGAATTCATCTACCACATGAAGGGTCTCACCAAGACCTATACCGGCGGCAAGAAGATCCTCGATAACGTCAACCTGTCGTTCTATCCGGACGCCAAGATCGGCGTGCTCGGCATCAACGGCTCGGGCAAGTCGACCCTGCTGAAGATCATGGCCGGCATCGACACGGAATGGACCGGCGAGGGCTTCGTCGCGCAGGGCGCCCGCGTCGGCTACCTGCCGCAGGAGCCGCAGCTCGATCCGAACAAGACGGTGCGCGAGAACGTGATGGAGGGCGTCGCCGAGAAGCAGGCGCTCCTCGACCGCTACAACGAACTCGCGATGAACTATTCCGAGGAGACGGCGGACGAGATGACCGCCCTCCAGGACCAGATCGAAGCCAAGGACCTGTGGGAGCTCGACTCGAAGGTCGATCAGGCCATGGAGGCCCTGGGCTGCCCCAGCGACGAGCAGCCGGTCGCCACCCTGTCGGGCGGCGAGCGCCGCCGCGTGGCGCTGTGCAAGCTGCTACTCTGGGAGCCGGAACTGCTCCTCCTCGACGAGCCTACCAACCACCTCGACGCCGAGACAGTGAACTGGCTCGAAGGCCACCTGAAGCAATATCCGGGCGCGATCCTGATCGTGACCCACGATCGCTACTTCCTCGACAACGTCACCGGCTGGATCCTCGAACTCGACCGTACCCGGGGCTACCCCTACGAGGGCAACTACTCGGCCTGGCTGATCCAGAAGCAGAAGCGCCTCGCCCAGGAAGGCCGTGAGGACATGGCGCGCCAGCGCGCCATCAACCGCGAGCAGGAATGGATCTCGGCCTCGCCCAAGGCCCGCCAGTCGAAGTCGAAGGCCCGCATCACCCGCTACGAAGAACTCGTGGCGAAGTCGCAGGACAAGATCGACGCCTCGGCCCAGATCGTCATCCCGATCGACGAGCGCCTCGGCAACAACGTCATCGAGTTCGAGCACCTTAACAAGGCGTTCGGCGACCGCCTGCTGATCGAGGACCTGTCGTTCAAGCTGCCGCCTGGCGGCATCGTCGGCGTCATCGGGCCGAACGGCGCCGGCAAGACCACATTGTTCAAGATGATCACCGGCCAGGAGAAGCCCGACGGCGGCACCATCTCCGTCGGCGAGACCGTGCATCTCGGCTATGTCGACCAGTCGCGCGACGCCCTCGATCCCGGCGCCACGGTCTGGCAGGAAGTCTCGGGCGGCAACGACATCATCTATTTCAACAAGCGCGAGATCAATTCCCGCGCCTATTGCGCGGCCTTTGCCTTCAAGGGCTCCGACCAGCAGAAGAAGGTCGGGACGCTGTCGGGCGGTGAGCGCAACCGCGTGCATCTGGCCCGCACGCTCAAGGGCGGCGCCAACGTGCTGCTGCTCGACGAGCCCACCAACGATCTCGATATGGAAACCCTGCGGGCTCTCGAAGAGGCGCTGGAGGATTACGCCGGCTGCGCCGTCATCATCAGCCACGACCGCTGGTTCCTGAACCGCATCGCCACCCACATCCTCGCCTTCGAGGGCGAAAGCCATGTGGAATGGTTCGAGGGCAACTTCTCGGATTACGAGGAAGACAAGAAGCGCCGCCTCGGCGCCGATTCCCTGATGCCGAAGAAGATCAAGTACAAGAAGTTCTCGCGCTGACGACGCGGCCCGGTCCAGGACCGGGCCGTTTTCGTATGTCCGGCCCATGGCCGGGCGGGAGACCGAGGCGACGATGCCGCACCTTGTCGCGCAGGTAGCGGCATTGTTCTTGCTGGGCCCTACCAGAACTCGCGCCGACCTTCGCATTGACCGGCACGATTTCGGCAGGAGGCCCAGCGTTGAAGCAAAGATGATCGAAACGTTACCGATCTCGATGTCTTCGGCTTTTCGCCCCGCCGGACGAGATTTTTAAGGGGCGCCGCCGCCATATCGATGGAGATCGGCCCACCACACTCGTTTCTACGTTAGGGTGTGGCTCGCGGGTCATAGGCGAGCCGTGAGGGAGGGGCTAATTTGCCCTCAAGGTCAGCCCCCACGGACATCCTCATCATGATCGCGAAGCTTCTTCTCGCCGGCACCGCCGCCGTTCTTCTGGCCGGCGCCGCTTCCGCCGCGGATCTTCCGCGCCACGTCGCCCCCCCGGCTGTGTTCTCCCCAGTCCCGGTCTTCACCTGGACCGGCTTCTACCTCGGCACCCATAGCTCCTACGCCTGGAGCGACGATCAGACGATCCGCACCACCGGCAACAACGGCCCCGGCAGCGGGTTCACCAACACCCAGCTGAACGTCGCCCAGAACCGTCGTCCCGGGACCTTCCGCTCCGAGCAGGACGGCATCGGCAATGTCGGCGGCGGCATCGGCTACAATTACCAGCTCACCCCCGGCTCGGGCTTCGTCATCGGCGTCAATGCCGACGTGACCTGGACCGACATCAGCAAGAGCTACGCTTATTTCGGCCCGGCCCTGGCCGCCAATGCCGGCATTCCCGATCCGAGCAACCTGCGCCAGCGCCTCGACTATCTCGGCACCGTCCAGGGCCGCATCGGCTACGCTTTCGACACGGTCCTCGTCTACGGCACCGGCGGCTTCGCCTACGGCAACGTCAATTACGGCGCCAACTTCTTCAACGGTGCCGGCACCCTGGCCTATGCCGGCCGCTACAACGACATGGAGACCGGCTACGCCTATGGCGGCGGCATCGAGTGGGCGATCCCCACCGACAGCTTCCTCAACCGGTTCAACTTCATCGGCAGCTTCATCGGTGCCAGCGCCATCACCCTGAAGGCCGAGTACCTCCATTACGACCTCGGCAGCCGCAGCGTCCTCGTGAACGCCACTGGCCTCACCGCCGCAACCGGTTCCTACACCTCGCGCTTCAGCACCGAGGGCAACCTGATCAAGGCCGGCTTCAACTACAAGTTCGGCGGCCTCTGAAGTCACCGACCGCCGGAGCGCATCGCGCCGCCCGGCACGCCAGTTCGACGGTCAACGACATGGCTCGATCCTCCGGATCGGGCCATGTTCGTTTGGAAACAAGGCCGCGATGCCGCCGTGCCGGCCCGGGTGTAGCGCGATGGCGATGGCGGCCGTTCGAGACCGCTTCTCCAGCCGTTCGGTGGGTCGCGCAGCCTATCGGCCGACCTGTCCCGCGAAGCCGCCCGCGCGATCTGTTTGCGACACGTGCTCAGGCCTTCGCATTCACGCCCAGCGCGGCCCGCAAGTCGGCGCTGTCGATGAGCTTTCGCCCTTGGCTGGCCAGGCGCGCCAGCAGGGCGCGGTCCGGGAAGTGGCAATAGGGCAGGGGCTCCGGCACGGTCCCCTCGTTCAGAGTGTCGGATGCGATCTCGCCCAGCACCCGGTCGAGGAGGATGCGCCCTCGCTCATGCAGCAGGATCGTGGCACGGGTGGCGGTGGTGCCGGACGGCAGGTCCGATGCTTCCTGCGCGAGGATCGCCCCCGCGTCGATGGCGGGCGTCAGGCGATGGATCGTGACTCCGAAGGCGGGATTCTCTTCCGCCAGAGCGTGGATCGTCGGAACCGGCCCGCGATGGCGCGGCAGCAGGCCGGGATGGAGGTTGAGTCCCCCAAGCGGCGCCAGCGACAGGGTCGCGGCCGAAAAGATCTGGTCGAAATGAAACGCGACGATGAGATCCGGAGCATGGGCCTCGAAGGCCCGGGCCGCGTCCGGTCCGTTGGCGTCGTCGATCCGCAGGGTCGGAATACCGAGCGTTCGGCACAACGCCTTGAGCGGCGTCGCCGTGGTCGCGTCTCCGGCCCCGGTCAACCGCCTCAGCAGCCCCGATGCCGGAGCCAGCAGATCGGGCAGGCCGAAATTCACCGCGAGATAGGGCAGGAAAGCCGGGCCGGAGCGGGCGAGGTGTCGCCGGACCTGACCACTTAAGCCGCCGGAACTCGGACGCTCGGCATTCGACAGGCCGACGAAAGCGATATCCTCGGCGTGATCCCGCACGAACCGGCGTACGGCACGGGCATTCGGCAGGGCCTCCAGCACGAACAGGGCGATGCGCGGGCGGGTCATCGCTTGTTGCGTCCGACCTTGAACCGGAAGCCGCGCATGGAGCGGCGGCGCAGGCCCTCCGGCAGCAGGACCGATCCGCGCGCCAGGGAGGCGAGGGGTTCGGGAAAGGCGATGATGTCGCGATCGCGCTTCAGCCCGCGCGCGATGCGGGCGGCCGCCTCCTCGGCGCTCATCTCCATCGGGCGCCAGCCCTCGTAATCCCCGCCCATGGTGGTCTTCACATAGCCGGGGGTCACCACGTTCATCTTGACGCCGCGGGGGGCGAGCTTGGCGCGCAAGGCCAGGCCATGCGCGAGCAGCGCCGCTTTGGTACCGCTATAGGCCGGCGCGTCGGGCAAAGGCGCGAAGGCGGCGAGCGACGAGACCAGGGCGATCTGGCCGCTGCCGCGCGCCAGCATCAGGGTGACGCAGGGCAGGGCGACGTTCAGCGCGCCATTGAGATTCACGTCGACGGTCTCGAACGCCATCGCCTCGGTCTCGATCTCTCCGCCGGGATGGCCGCCATTGATGCCGGCATTGACGATGACGAGATCGAGGGGCGAGGCCGCGTGGGTTTCGCGCAGCCATTCGGCCACGGCCGGCCGGTCGCGCACATCGAGAGAACGGGTCGACACGGTTGCGCCGAGATCGCGGCACGCGGCGGCGACGGCATTCAGCCTGTCGATGCCGCGCGCATTGAGAACGAGGTGTGTGCCGGGCGCGGCGTAATGCCGGGCAAGGGCCGCGCCGATACCGCTCGAGGCACCGGTGATGAGGATGACGGGCATGGGCCTGTTCTAGAGCATCATTCCGGCAAACGGGAACCCGCTCTGGGAGGAGATCATACCGTGCCGATAACGGGGACGCAGCGGCCTGCCCGGAATGAACCGAGGCGCGGCGATCGCTCAGTAAACGGGAGCGAGTTCCGGGGTTCTCATCGAGCGTTCGCGGATCGCCTGTGCCGCCACCAGGGCCGGGGCCGGAAGCCTGGATTCCAGCCGCAGGACGCTGCCGGCCACAGCCCGGTCGATGGACGGGCGGGAGAAGAAGCCGCCATTCACCTGGGTCCGGTGAAGGACGACACGGCGGAAATCCGCCATCAGCGCCATGTCCGGTGCTTCGGGCTTCGTCCAGAACGTGTCGAGGCCGCCCTGATGGGTCAGGCCGGGCAGGTTGTAGATCGCCTCGCCCGCAGCGACGGTCGGACGTCCGAGTTCGAGGGACAGCATCCCGACGGTGCTGTTCACGAGCACCACGCCCCGGCTGCCGGCGATGAGCTTGGGCAGGTCGCCGCCATCGATGAAATCGAGCCGCTCGTCCACACCGTGGCGCCGGGCGGAGTTACGGGCGTGCTTGCGCCAGTTCACCAATCCGCTGTCGAGCGGGTGGAGCTTGATCAGCAGTCTCGACCGATCGGACGCATGGGCGGCAAAGGAGGCGATGACGCGATCCATGAACCCTTCCACCCCGAGGAAGGGCGAGTGGACACGGATCTGATAGTCGCTGTCGAGTTGCAGCGGCAGCAGGAAGTACTCCTCCTTGCGCGCCGCATAGATCTCGCTGAGCTCCCGTGCCTGGCGCCGCGTGCGGCTCCGGCCGGCGAACTTCTTGATCCAGCCCACATATTCGGCCGCGACATGAATCGGCCGATGGCTGCGGAAATGCGGGAAGAAGTAGGGAAACCCGATATTGGCGATGTTGTAGGCCACGTCCCACAGGCTGCGGCGGGCCATGTCGCCACTCGCCGGCATCGCGCGACCGGGCCGCGGCAGGCGGCGGGCGATGGCGCGGATCTCGTCCGCGCAGCGGGGCAGCGAAGAATGGCCGTTGACGCCGCCGAGCTCACACGTCACCCAGTTCGGCCGCAGGTAGCCCTCTTCGAACACATGGATGCGGATGCCGAGGGGCTCGGCGGCTTCGCGCGCGGCGACATGATAAGGACGGCAATCGCCGAACAGGACGATATCCGTCACGCCGTGCTGGACGATGTAGTCGGCGATGTAGGCGTCCCAGCCCTCGCGGGGGCCGCGATAATTGTCCGAGCCGAGGCGCCAGAACAACCAGTCGCCCGAGGAGAAGTTGATACGTCGTACCTGATGGCCGCGTTTGAGCAGCGCCTGGCCCAGATCGGCGAAGAACGGCGAGGCGATCCCCTGCAGAAACAGGAAGGTCGCAGGCCCCTCGCGTGTGGTGTCTACGCGTGTCGGCAACATGCGGAAGTGCTTGCTCCTGCGCCCGGGAAGGGCGTGTCGAATGGGCACGTACACCGCCCTGATCGCACGAATGGTGCAACGCGGCAATTGCGTAGCACGGCCTTGTTAACGGAATTCCTGGGGGCGTGATGTGTCGGCAACAAGGCGCCTTGTAGACCCCGTCGAAACCCGACACCGATGGTCCGTCGCGAGGCGAGATCGGATCGCATGAGGGCGCGGATCGTCGTATGGGTGCCCCCTCCCGAACCGGATCAGCGATCGCCATTGCCCCATCTTTCGACGCCCCCTGCCTCGGCCGCATCGATAGCGACAGGATCGCTGCTCGCCGCGAGCCGGCCCGTCCGGGTCCTGCGGGCGGAGATCGAATCCGTGATGGGCCTCCGTTTCGGTCGGGTCTGGGGGCCGGGGACGATCGGCGTGGTCTGGGGCCGGGGCGGCCTTGCGGCGGCGAGCCTGCGTCTTGCCGGTCGCGCGATTCTCACCGTCGAACCGGGGCCCCTGCTTAGCCCCTACGATTCGCCCGCGACGGGACTGTCGACCCTGCGTCTGACGCTCGACGGCGTTCCGTTCGGGGGAGAGGCCGGGATCTACGCATTCGACCCGTGGACGCGGCGACCGATTCCGCTCGGGGAATGCCGGGACAAGGTAGCATGGCTGGAAGGCCGGTTCCGGGACAATTCCCGCCCCACCGTCCTCGTCGGCATCTCGCGTTGGAAGCGGCCGGCCATCGATGTCTTCGTCGGCGGCCCGTCCGGCAAGCCCGTCCACGCCATGAACGCCGAGGATGCTGTGGCGAAGGCCAGGGCCGGTCGTGCCCGCATCCTCGCCTGGGCGACGCGGATGCCTGAACGACTGCCGGCGCTCTGCGCGGAACAGGGCATTCCCCTCGCACGGATAGAGGATGGATTCCTGCGCTCGGTCGGCCTCGGCGCGAGCCTGCAGCCGGGCGCCTCCATCGTGGTGGACGACAGCGGCATCTATTACGACCCGCGTACCGAGAGCCGCCTCGCCCGCATCCTCAAGACCGAGGATTTTCTGCCCGAACTCGTGGCCCGAGCATCGGCTCTGCGCCAGCTCGTCGTGGAACGGCGCCTGACCAAGTACAATGTTGGCCTTTCCGGCGACGCATCAGGTTGGCCCAAGGACCGGCGCATCGTGCTGGTGCCGGGCCAAGTCGAGGACGATGCCTCGGTGCGGCACGGCTCGCCGCATGTCCGCTCGAATCTCGAACTCCTGCGCGCTGCCCGCGCCCGCAATCCGACGGACTTCCTCCTTTACAAGCCGCACCCCGACGTGGAGGCCGGGTTCCGGCCCGGCGCGATCCCGGAGGCCGAAGCGCTGGCCCTGGCCGACCGGATCGTGGCCGGCCTCTCCATCGTCGATCTCCTCGACCGAGCGCACCATGTGGAGACGATGACCTCGCTGGCAGGGTTCGAAGCCCTGATCCGGGGCTTGAGCGTGGCGGTCCATGGCCGCCCCTTTTACGCCGGCTGGGGGCTGACCGAGGACCTCGCGCCCGGTGCCGACAGGGGGCGGCGGCTCGCTCTCGACGAACTCGTGGCAGGCGCGCTCCTCGTCTACCCGCTCTATCTCGACCCCGTGGCGATGAAGCCGTGTACGCCCGAACAGCTCCTCGACCGGCTGAGCGAGAGCCGCGAAGCGGCGGCGCCATCGAAGCTCGCCCTCAGCCGCCGGGCACAGATCGTCATGCGCCTGCGCTACGCCGTGCTGAACCCTATCGTCCGCCTGATCCGGGCACGGCGGGGGATCGGCAAAGGTGGCGACAAAGCATGACCATCCCCGCCGCTCTCGCCTTGGCACTGACCGGCTCCCTCGCCATCGAGGCGTGGGACGGTGCGGGTCGTCGGCCCATCGGCCGTCGCCCCGGCGAACTGGCCCTGCGTCTTGCCGGCTACGCGCTGCTCACGGTGTTCTGGTTCTGCTTCTCGTGGCGCCCCTGGCTTGCAGCCTTCTCCTGCCTTCTCACGGTCGCGATCCTCGTCACTGTCAGCCGGTTGAAACAGGCGGTGATCGGCGAGCCGCTGGTCTTCAGCGATTTCGCCCTGCTGCGACAGGTGCCACGCCATCCGGACCTCTACTATACGCGGCCGCTCACGGACCCGCGCATGGCCATCCCCCTGGGGGCGAGCCTCGCCTTCGTCGCCCTCTGGTACTGGATCGAGCCCACCGCGCTGCCCGAAGAGCCGAGCGTCGCCGTCCTCGCCCTCATCGGCTTGCCATGCCTCCTCGTCGGGCTGGCCTCCGCCATCGGCACCGGACGACCGGCGCAGTGGCTCGCGGCCCGGTTCCCCCGGCCCGATCTCGACGCGGATTGCGCGCGCTACGGGCTGCCGGCCACGATCATCGCCTATGCCCTGCGCTGGAGACGCGAGCCGCCGCCGCCGCCGGAGGCGGGCGACGACGGCTCGCTCCGGCAATCCGGCGCGGCGCCAGTGGTCGTCGTCGTCCAGCTCGAATCCTTCATCGACCCGACCCGGCTCGGCGGGCCGGACATTCCCTTGATGGAGATGATCCGGACCCGCGCCTCGCGCCACGGCCGGCTGACGGTCCCGGCCCACGGCGCCTATACGATGCGGACGGAACATGCGGTACTGACCGGAAGTGAGCCCGACAACCTCGGGTTCGGACGCTACGATCCCTATCTCAGCAATGGCGGCGACGAGCCGGCGAGCCTCGCCCGGCGGGCGATGGCCGCGGGATACGCCACGGTGTTCGTGCATCCCTTCCATCGCGACTTCTTCCATCGCGCCGAGGTGATGCGGCGGTTCGGCTTCGCGCGCCTGGTAATGGAGGAGGATTTCGCAGGTGCCCCGCGCATCGGCCCCTATATCGGCGACGAGGCCCTGGCAGCGCGCATCCTCGCGGAGGTGGGGGCGGCAACGACACCCGTCTTCGTCTTCGCCGTGACCATGGAGAACCATGGCCCGTGGAAGCCCGGCCGGCTCGACGGCATCGACGATCCGCTGGCGCAGTATCTCCACCACGTCGTCCATACCGGCCGGGCCGTGGAGACCCTGATCGCCGGCCTCGAGGGGCGCGATGCGATCCTCTGCGTCTACGGCGATCACGCCCCGTCCCTGCCCACCTGCCGGCCGGGCTTCGGCGACACGACCACGGACTATGCCGTTTTCGGGTTCGGGACCTTCCATGACGGTCCGCACCGGATCGATACCACCGCCCCCGAGCTCGGCCGTTTCCTCCGGTCCGTCATCGGGGGGCATCGGCGGAGCGACCGAGATCGGCTATCGCCTCACCATCGTGCTGACACGAACGTGACCGAGGCGGACCCGCGCATCGTTTCGACAATGCGATAGTGGAACGATCGTTAAACGATCGAAGAGATTTGGCGCTATCAAGGCTGGACCGTTCGTGACGACCGGCCTCTCACCGGCCGGCACGGCTGGCGACCGAGACCGGCGCTGACGGACGGTTCGTATCCGCCGACCGACACGTGATCCGACAAGACACTCGTCGTGGGGGCGGGTCTGAGGAGAGTTCGATGTTACCCAAAGCCACGCTGGCCATCGCCATCGCCGTCACGGTGTCCGGCTGCAACGCCTTCCTGCCCGCCGCCGGTCCGTCGACCTCGGCCGTGGTGGAAGGAAGCGATCAGGCGACGAGCGAGGGGACCTTCGCCCGTTATGAGTTCATCGAGGTGAACTCCGCCGTGGTGGAGGCCTTGCGCGGACGCCCCCTCGATAGCCTGCTTTCCTCTTTCGGTGACGGACGCATGCCATCGGAACCGGTGATCGGGATCGGTGACGCGGTCGCCGTTTCGGTGTTCGAAGCTGGCTCGGGGGGCCTCTATTCCGGTCCGCTCACCGTCAACTCGATGTCCGCCGGCTCGAAGGCGGCGCAGCTGCCCGAGCAGACCGTCTCGCGGGACGGGGCGATCTCGGTGCCCTATGCCGGCCGGATCAAAGTCGCGGGGCGCCGTGCCCAGGACGTCCAGGCGCTGATCGAGACCGAACTCGCCGGCAAGGCGATCCAGCCGCAGGTCATCGTCACCGTGAGCCGGCCGGTCTCGCAATCCGTCACCGTGGGGGGTGAGGCGGTGGGCGGCGCCCGCGTCCCGCTCGGCACCCAGGGCGATCGCATCCTCGATGTCATCGCCACGGCCGGCGGCGTGAAAGCCCCCGTCAGTGAGACCTTCGTGCGCCTGTCGCGCAATGGCAGAACGGCGACGGTGCCGCTGACCACAGTGGTGTCGAACCCCAAAGAGAACATCTACCTGCGTCCCAACGACAACCTCACCCTGGTGCGCGATCCCCAGACCTTCCTGGCCATCGGAGCACTGGGCACCTCCAACGAGATTCCGTTCCAGGCCGAAGGCATCACCCTGGCGCAGGCGCTAGCCAAGGCGCGCGGCCAGAGCGACGCCGATGCCGACCCCACCGGCACCTTCCTGTTCCGCTTCGAGCCTGCCCCGGTGGTACGCCGCCTGAAGCCCGGAAGCCCGCTCCTCGGCACGCCGCTCGTGCCGGTGGTCTACCGTTTCGACATGCGCGACCCGAACAGCCTGTTCCTCACCCAGGCCTTCCGCATGCGCAACCGCGACATGATCTACGTCTCGAACGCTCCGTTCACCGAGGTCAAGAAGGTCCTCTCGGTCTTCGCCGCCGCGTCCCAGCCGATCACCACCGGCGTCCGCGTGGGCGGCGCTTTCTGAAGGGGAAGCCCTGTAACCACGGGTCGGCGGATCGCTCGACCGTTACGGGCGGCCCGCGCGATGCGGCGGCGCCGGTTTAGGCCTCGCGCCATCCCGCCGATGGTGCCGGCCTCAGGATCACACCCATCGCGGGCGATGCCGCGCCGCCTGCCCGGCCGAGCCGGGCAGGATGCTCTCAGGGCTTGCCGCGCTTGGCCATGAGCTGCTCGATCAGCGAGCCGCCCTTCTCGATCTCGGCGAGTTCCTCGGCCACGGCCGCCACGGTCTCGCGGATCTGCTCGGGCGTATGCTCGGAGGTGATGAAGAAGCGCAGTCGTGACGAGCGCTCGGGCACCGCCGGGTGGATGATCGGCTGCACGTTGATGCCGCGCTTGTAGAGTCGGTCGGACAGGGTCACCGATTTCAGAGAATCGCCGACGATGACGGGAATGACGGCGAGGCCTAGACTCGTGCCGGTATCGAGCCCGTGCTTCCTGGCGCAGGACAGGAACAGGTGGCCGTTCTGGCGCAGGCGCTCGACCCGGTGCGGCTCCGCATGCATCAGGGCCAGTGAGGCTTCGGCGGCGGCGGCCAGCGGCGGGGACAAGCCGACGCTGTAGATGAAGCCGCCGGCGGTGCATTTGAGATACTCGATCAGCGCGGCCGGCCCGGCGATGTAGCCGCCGCAGGAGGACAGCGTCTTCGACAGCGTGCCCATCCAAATGTCGACGAGGCGCGGATCCACGTCGCAATGCTCGGCGAGGCCGATCCCGCTCCGGCCGAGGACGCCGAGTCCATGGGCGTCGTCCACCATCAACCAGGCGTCGTAGCGCTGCTTCAGGGCGATGAGGCCGGCGAGATCCGGCGCATCGCCGTCCATGCTGTAGAGACCCTCCACCACGATCAGCGCGCGGCGGTGCTCGTGGCGGGTGGCACCGAGCAGGGTCTCCAGGGCGTCGAGATCGTTATGAGCGAAGGAGCGGCGCTGGGCGCCCGAGAGCTGAGCCCCGGTGACGATGCTGTTGTGGCTCAAGGCGTCGTGGAAGATTACGTCGCCGGGTTCGAGCAGGGCGCCGATGGTCGTGACGTTGGTGGCGTGCCCGCTCACCATCACCACGCAGGCTTCCGTCTCGTAATGCTCAGCCAGCGCCTGTTCGAGGCTGAGATGTCCGGGCCGCTCGCCCGCGACGATCCGGCTCGCCGAGGCCGACGTGCCGTACTCGTCGATGGCGCGGCGCGCCGCCTCGCTCACATCCGGGTGCCCGTTGAGCCCGAGGTAATCGTAGGACGAGAAATTGATGAAGCCCTTGCCGGCGATACGCGTGGTGGCCCCGGCCCTGGTCTCGTGGACCCGGAAGAAGGGATTGCCGAGGCCGATCAGATCGGCGGCCGAACGCTGCAGCCGCAACTCCCGGTAGCCGGGCAGGGACTCGAACTTCTGCACCGAGGCGTCCGTCGTCTTCGCCTCCGGTCGCGGGGCGGCCTGACGGCTGGCATTGCGGCCGAGACGATTGGTGACGAAGCCCGCGAGTGCCGCGCGGCCACCGTCGGGGCGGGGTGGGTTGGACATACGGATAGGGTCTTCCGGTTGCGGATCACGGGGGCTGGCTCGGGCCAGCCCCCGCTTTACGGCAGGATTTCTTTGATCTGGAGGCTGTTCTGCTCGACGAGTTCGTGGAACGGCTCAAGGGTGCGCACGTCGACGCCCTCGCTGGCATGTCGCTGGGCCAGGCTCATCACCGCCGCCGACGCGTCGTCCACGGGGGCGGCCACGGACTGGATCAGGGTCTCCGCCAGTTCGACCACGGTCAATCCCGAGGAGATGCCCGAAGGCGGCGCGTCGAGGGCGAAGCGCTCCTGCAGGCTGGCACCCAGTTCCACGCCCATCAGCGAATCGAGGCCGATCTCGGAGAGATGGCGCACGCGGCTGATATCGTCCTTGGGCAGGCGTAGGATGCGGGCGATGTCCTCGACGATGGCGTCGGAGACGGTCTTGCGCACGGCATCGAGATCCTGGCTCTTGAGCAGGCCGCCGATATCGATGGTGGCCACCGTGCCGGCTTCCGCCTGCTGGTCCGAGCCGAGATCGCCGTAGCTCGGGGAGCGCATGGTGGCGAGGCGCTCGCGCGCCTTGCCCCAGTGCATCGACGCAATGGCGAGGACGGCGTCGTCGGGTGACGAGCCCTGTCCTTCCAGGGCCTCGGCCATGAGGTCGAGGGAGCGGCGGGCATCCATCGGCGTCACACCGACACGGCCCGCCAGGGTTTCCATCACCGCGCGGTTACGGGCGAGCACGCCGACATCGCCGATGGCGCCCCAGGCGACCGCGAGGGCGGGCAGTCCCAGCGCGCGGCGACGACGGGCGAGGCCCTCCATGAAGCCGTTGGCGGCGACATAGGCCCCTTGGCCGGGATTGCCGATGAAGGTCGTGGCCGACGAGAACAGGACAAAATAATCGAGCGACCGGCCCCGCGTCGCGGCGTCGAGATGCTCGGCCCCAACGACCTTCGGGCGGATCACCGCGTCGAGGGAAGCGGCGTCGAGATTGGCGATGAGGCCGTCCTGCAACACCATCGCCCCGTGGATCACGCCGGCGAGCTTGCGGCCGCCGCTTTCGACCTCCTTGATGAGGTCGTCCACCGCCCGGCGGCTGGTAATGTCGCAGGCCATCGCGGCGACGCTGACGCCGCGGACCGCGAGATCGGCCACCACCTGCTTGGCTTCCGGACTCGATGCACCCTTTCGCCCGACGAGCACGAGGTGACGGGCTCCCCGGTCGGCGAGCCACCGGGCCGCTTCGATGCCGAAGCCGCCGAGGCCGCCGGTGATGACGTGCACGCCCTCCGCCGAGACCCGGAAATCGGACTTGCGCTCGACCACGATGCTGCCCGGCTTCGGCGGGGCGATGACGATCTTCCCCACATGCCCGGATTGCTGCATCAGCCGGAACGCGTCCGAGACCTCGTCGGCGGTGAAGGGCTGGAACGGCAAGGGCTTGAGACCGCCTTCCGTGAACAGGGCCATCACTTCGCGGAACAGACGCGCCCCGTCCTCACCCTGGTGCTGGAGCACCTGATCGAGGTCGACGCCGAAATACGACAGGTTCCGGCGGAACGGTCGCAGGCCGATATGGGTGTTGGCGACGTAGTCGCGCTTACCCAGTTCGATGAAGCGGCCGAACGGCTTCAGGCAGTTCAGGCTGCGCTCCATCGCCTCGCCGAACAGGCTGTTCAGCACCACGCCGACGCCGTCGCCGGTGATGCGGCGGACCTCGTCGACGAAGGCCAGCGAGCGGGAATCGAGGACGTGTTCCGCACCCAGCGCCTTCACCAGGGCGCGCTTCTCGCGCGAGCCGGCGGTGGCGATGACGCGCGCGCCCTTCAACTTGGCGATCTGCAGGGCCGCGAGCCCGACGCCGCCGGCGCCGCCATGGACCAGCACCCACTCGCCGCGCCGCAAGCGAGCGCAGCTGACGAGGCTGTAATAGGCGGTGAGGAAGGCCACCGGCACCGTGGCCGCGGCCTGGGGATCGAGCCCGGGGGGGCTCGGCGCCACCACGAGTTCGGGCACGACGATATGTGTCGAGAAGCCCGACTGGGCGAAGGCGACGACAGGATCACCGACCTTGAAAGCCGCAACGCCCTTGCCGACGGAGACGACGCGGCCGGCGACTTCGAGGCCGAGGCGCGGACCGGCGAAGCCGTCCTCCAGAATCTCTTCCGGCAGCATCGACAATGCCCAGAGCACGTCGCGGAAGTTGAGGCCGGTGGCCTCCACCGCGATCTCCACTTCTCCGCGACCTGGCACACGACGCTCGGCCGGCCCCCAACGCATGTCGTTAAGGCCTCCCGTGGCGCTGCGCTCCAGCTGTGCGGCCGGCGCGGGCACCGCATCGACGGCCGGGCGGCGCGAGAGCTGCCCCGGCGAGAACCGGATCACGCGGGTGGCATCAACGTCGAGGACGATCTCCGTCTCGGGGGTGCCCGACAGGATCACGTCGCGCAGGCGCTCGGAGGCGATCTTGGTCGGCATCGCCTCGGTGAGGTCGATGCGGCGGATGTCGAGATTGGCGACCTCGTTGGCGAGGGTGCGGGTGAAGGCCCAGAGACCGGCTTCCACCGCGCCCGCCCCGTCATGGCGCGTCGCGCCGGGACAGACGACCCAGAGACGGGTCTGGCGCGTCCCGAGATGCTCGACGCAGCGTTTGAGGCCGAGGCAGCGCTCGCGCAGCCGGTCTGCGGCCTCGCCGCCGGTACCGAAGGCCCCGGCGAAGAACACCACCGTGTCGGGGGTCTCCCGTTCGAGTTCGAGCAGGGATTGCTCGGAATCGAGAATGATCGAGACGTGGACGCCGGCGGCGACGAGAAGCGTCGCCAGCGAGGAAGCGGTTTCGGCTGCGAAGGAATCCCGCGATCCGATGATGAAGGTGAAGGTCTGGCCGGTGGCGGCCTTGGCCCGCACCGGCGCCTCGGCGAGGAAGAGGAGATCGTCGCCATTGGCCGAGGCCGCCCGGTCGACGGCGATGCGCACGAGGCCGGTATCGCTGAGCGAACGCTGCCAGCCGGTGATGTCGTCGAGGCGACCCAGCGGCATGCCGTCCACGCTCTCGAACCAATCCGGCATCAGGCCGAAGACGAGGTCGCGGAACAGCGAAGCACCCGGTTCCACCGCCAGGAGGAACCCGCCGGTGGCGAGGGCATCGGCGACCTTGCCGAGGAGACCGCGCTCGGATCGGTGCAAGACGTTGCTCGCCAGGATCGCGTCGAAGCCGCCCTCCGTCAGGTCGGTCTCGTCCTCGATCACGGTGACGCCGCGGGGCAGGGCGAGGCGGGCGCGCTCGGCGAGGCGCCGATCGGTCTCGAACACGGTGAGCTGGGCGGCGATGCCGTCGGCGATGGCCGCGGCCTGCGCGGAGAGCGGGCCGAACCCGACCTGGAGAAGGCGCAGCGAGCGGTCCTTCGGCAGGTCAGCTCGTGCTCCCTCGCAGATCGCCGCGATGACGTCGGACGAGGCGCGGGCGGTGGCGCTGCGCAGGACAAAGGCGTCGAGGGCGTTCTGCGACAGGGTCGGCGGACTGGCGAGTTCACCGGCCACGAGGCGGGCGACCACGGCGCCGAGATCCGCGGTGAGCACCAGCTCGGCGGAGAGTTCGGGATGGTCGGCCGCGATCCAGCGCATGATCTCGTCGGGCGCGGGCAAGGTGACATCCTTGCGCAGGGTCCAGCGCGCTCCGTCGAGGGTGGCGAGCCCGCTGCTCTCGAGGGCGTATAGGGCGTTCAACAGCCAGGGTTGCATCGCCTCCGGAACACGCTCGTCCATGGCGACGGTGCCCGAGCGCTGCAGCCCCTCGGCCATGCGGTAGGCCAGCGAGGTGGCCCAGCCTTCGAGGAGGAGATGGCCCGGCGAGAGGGCCGCATCCGCCGGGGCGAGGGCCGCCTTGATGCCAGGCCGGACGGCATCGGCGATGCGGGCACGCCGGTCGAGGGGGATCGCGGTGGGCTCGGTGGCGAGTTCGGACCGCTGCGCGATAGCATAGGCGGCGAGATCCTGACCGGACTTGGTGCGCAGGGCCTGGAAGCGGCCTTCGCGCAGGGTGGCGATCACCTCGCCCGCCTCGTCCACCAGGGTGAAGTCGGCCAGGATGCTGCGCTCGTTGCAGCGCCGGGTGCGGATCATCGCCCGCGCGATGACGGCGCCCGGCCGGATCAGCCTGATCTCGCCGAAGCGCACCGGAACGTAGGCCTTGGTCGAGCCCTCGCCCATCAGGTCGGCGAAGAGCAGGATCAGGCCGTGGAAACAGGCATCCAACCGCGCCGGAACGAGGCCGAACCGGAGGTCGGCCTCTGCCGGCTTCAATTGGGAGACGATAGTCGTCTCGTCCACGCGTGCACTGAGGGCGACCTGCCGGAAGCTCGGCCCGAAATCGAGGCCGGAGGCGGCGGCGAGGCGATAGAGCCCGGCACCCTCGACGGCGTTCTCGGCCGGGATGTCGATGTCCTGTCGCGGCCGGGCGGCGAAGGTGCCGTCCACGACCTTTGCGGAGGCGTGCAACTGCCAGCCCGCCTGGGTCAGGCGCGGCCGGCTCAGGATCTGGATCTGGTTGCCGCTGCCGGAGAGCCGAACGGCGACCTCGCGAAGGGTCTCCTCGGCGAAGACCATCGGCGACAGGATCTCGAACTCGGCCAGCACGACGTCGTCGCTGCGCATGGCTTCGCGGGCGACGCCCAACGCCATCTCGATGAAGGCCGCACCCGGCAGGATCGCCTGGCCGTCGATGCGGTGATCGTCGAGGTCGGGCACCGTGGCGATGTCCACATGGCCGAGCCATTCGAGCCCGTCCGGCGACAATCGCGAACCGTAGAGCGGGTGATAGGCACGGGCGGTCGCCGCACCGACGCCTTCCGATGTCTCGGACAGGCGGAAGGGCCGGCGCTGCCACGGATACGAAGGCAGGGCGACGTCGCCCTTCGGGTTCTCGCCGAAGACCACCGCCTCGTCGACGGCGGCACCGTGGACGAGGGCCGAGGCCAGGGCGCGGGCGAAGGGGTCGCTGCCGACGGGCTTGTTGGTGAGAACACCCACCGTGGCGTTCTCGATGCCGAGGGGCTCGATGCAGTCGCCGATATGCGGCAGCAGGGTCGCACGCGGACCGACCTCGACGAAGATCCGGGCACCCTTGCGGGTCGCCTCCTGGACCGCATCGGAGAAGCGCACCGGCTCGCGGATGTTGCGCCACCAATAGCCGGCGTCGAACTCTCCCCCGGGGAGCACGGTGCCGGTCACGGTGGACACCATGGCGATAGCGCCGGGATGAGGCTTGAGCCCGGCGAGATCGCGAAGCAGCGGCTTCTCGGTCGGGTTCATCAGCCGTCCGTGGAAGGGATAGGCGAGGTCGAGCTTGCGGCCACGGCGGCGCTTGCGCGCCAGCGCCTTCATGGCCGCGTCGATATCGGCGACGGGGCCCGCCACAGTGACGGCTTTCGGGCTGTTGTAGGCCGCGATGTCGAGGCTCGGATAATCCTTGAGGAAGATCTCGATCTCCTCGACGGGCGCCAGCAGCACCGCCATGGTGCCCAGACCCCGCGTCGTCTCCTGATGCTGGCTGCGGTAGAAGATGACCTTCACCGCCTGTTCCAGGCTCAGGATACCGGCACCCTCGGCGGCCGCGATCTCGCCGACGCTGTGGCCGAGGACGAAGGAGGGGACGAGGCCGGCGGCCTTCAGCGCCGTGGTCGAGGCGCTGGAGATCGCGAAGATCAGGGGCTGCGAGACCCGGGTGAGGACCATGCGCTCGGCGAGGTCCTCGGCGAACAGGGCTTCTTTCAGCGACCAGCCCGAAATCTCGGCGAACAGGACGTCGATCCGGTCGAAAGCGGCTTGGAAGGCGGCGCTCCGCTCATACGCCTCGCGGCCCATCCCGACCCATTGGCTGCCGTTGCCGGAATAGACGAAGGCGACCTCCGCATTGCGGTCCACGGCAGTGCCGACGCGGGCAATGTCGGTCTCCTCTGCATCGGCCACCGCGCGCAAGGTGGCGGGCAGGTCGGCGTCGAGGGGCATGGCGAGGCGGGTGGACAGGCGCTCGCGCCGATGGGCGGCGGCGGCGGCGATGCGCACAGTCTGGGCGTCATCGGCCTGCTCGAACCGCTCGGCGTAGTCGAGGGCGAGTTCGTTGAGGGCCGCGCGGCTCTGGGCCGAAAGAAGCAATAATTCGGGCGGGCGCTCGGCATCGCTCGCAGCGGGGGCCGGCACGCCGTCGGTGAGGACGATATGGGCGTTGGTGCCGCCGAAGCCGAACGAGTTGACGCCGGCGAAACGCTCGCCGCGACCGCGTGGAAGCGTCAGCGGCGCGGTGACCACCGAGAGATTGAGCTTGGTGAAGGGGATGTCGGGATTGAGCTCGGCCGCGTGCAGCGAGGGCGGCAGCAGATCGTGCTCCAGGGCGAGGCTCGCCTTGAGCAGGCCGGCGAGGCCCGAGACCGGCTCGGTATGGCCGATATTGCTCTTGATCGAGCCGATCGGCAGGGGCTCCTTGCGAGGACGTCCGATCTTGCCGCCGATGGCGCCGGCCTCGATCGGATCGCCCACCGCCGTGCCGGTTCCGTGCGCCTCCACGAAGGCCACCGCGTCGAAATCGATCTCCGCTTCGCGATAGACCTGTTCGAGCAGGGCACCCTGTGCGTAGCCGGAGGGCAGGGAGATGCCGGTGGTCCGGCCGTCGGAATTCACGCCACTCGCCGCGATGACGCCGCGAACGGTATCGCCGTCGCGAGCCGCCTGACGCGCCGATTTCAGCACGAGAACGACACCGCCCTCGGAGCGAACATAGCCGTCGGCATTGGCCGAGAAAGCCTGGCAAAGCCCGGTGCGCGACAGCATCTGCGCGTTGGAGAAACAGATGAAGTTGAACGGGCTCGCGAGCAGGTTCACGCCTGCCACCACCGCGGTGTCGATCCGGCCGCTGGCGATCGCCGCGACGGCGGCATCGAGCGCCACCAGCGAGGAGGAACAGGCCGTATCGACGGTGAAGCTCGGCCCCTTCAGGTCATAAATATAGGAGATCCGGTTGGACAGGATCGAGAGCGTGTTGCCCGTCGCCGCATAGGCATCGCCCGACGACGTATCGAGAACGCGCAGGTTGCCATAATCGAGGGACGAGGCGCCCACGAACACGCCGATCTGCGACCCGGCCACGGCGGAGGGACGCAAACCCGCATCCTCCAGGGCCTCCCAGGTCAGTTCGAGGAGAAGCCGCTGCTGCGGGTCCATCTGCTCGGCCTCGCGCGGCGAGATGCCGAACACGCCGGGGTCGAACGACCAGATGTCGTCGAGAACGCCCGCCGACCAAGTATAGCTCTTGCCGCGCTCCTGAGCGCGCGGGTGACCGAACCGCTCCAGTGACCAGCGATCCTCAGGGATGCGGCCAACGGCGCATCGTCCTTCGCTCAGAAGCTGCCAGAGGCCGTCGACACTGGCAGCGCCGGGCAACCGGCACGAACGGCCGACGATCGCTATGTCTGTACGTTTGATCACGTTCGATTCGCACACGCTCTTGATCGAGGAAACCACCGTCTCGCACTCGCAACGGACCGGCGACCCTGTGATGCATAATATGCAGCCGGAACCGTGTCCAACCCATGGCAGCTTTGCTGCAGCACGGAGGCTAGGCAGATATCAAGATACGGACAGTCTCGAGGGCTGATATAAATCACACACTCTGCGTCAGACACGTTGACGATAGAAAATTCCAATCATCGATCCGGCTGCGAGCATACAGGCCAAACCTATTTTCGGCAAAAAACTGAGACATTACATTGATTGAAACAATCATATTCTAAAATTTGGATGGACCGATCATTTTATGAAAACAATGATAGTATCTTACAAAAATAAATCAATTTTTTCCTTTTAAACATGCACCTAAAAGAATTCAATCTATTGTATAAAAATATTGCTATGAGTATATATTGGAATTTAACAATAAAAATGGCCGCGATTGTCGTTGAATTTGCTGCAAAAATCATAATCTATCAAATATCCAGTGAATCTTGGGCCGGCCGTGAAAATCAGACTCGTGCCGAGCCTGCCGTCTACTCCACCCCTTGTCGCTGCAGCGCAACATAACAACCGCCTTCCAGGCCTCGTGGGAGGAGGCGGCGCCATCGGAGAAAGCGGGCTTGCGCTACCGGAACACGCTCTTTCCGGACGAAAGGCCCTTGACGCCCGTTCCGACCCAAAGCTATACGCCGCTCCTCGCTGCAGCGGAAACGCTTCAGCCGGGGCGCGTAGCTCAGCGGGAGAGCACTACCTTGACATGGTAGGGGTCACAGGTTCGATCCCTGTCGCGCCCACCATTCCTCTTTCAGTGGAATGGTAGAGAGAACAAAGGCCCCGGAAACGGGGCCTTTTCTCGTTCGGGCCTGGTCCCAGACCGGTTTTCACGCACTCGGCACAACCTTCACAGCATCCTGTCGAAGAGTTTGGTCCGATGCAGTCATGGCTCGATCGGCGAATGCCCACGACCGTCACGCTTGCGTGAGCCGAAGGCCCGGTCACAGAACCGCCTCAGACAGATCGTGTAAGGAGGTCGCTTTCATTCGGTGCCGGGCATCTCGGCCAGCGGTCCCGGATGCCGGAGATGACGATGAGCCGAAACTTGGCATTCTCGAATGCGGTCGGACGGTTCGGTCTCGGATGCGGCGCCATTGATCTGCCCGCCGTCGACGATCCGCGCGGCTACGTCCGTGCCCAACTCGACATGCCGTTGACGGCGCCCGACGCCAAGCTGATGTCGAGCAGCGACCAGTTGCAGGCGATGATGCATCGTCGTCAGGTTGCGCGGAAGCGCCGCGAGGCGATGGCGGATGCGGGATCCGGCAATGCCATGGTCAAGCAGGGCGGCGCCATGCAGGATGGCTCCATGGCCATGGAGCCCCGCGCCGAGCCGTCGATGGGCGGCGGCATGATGGAGAACGAGCCCGAGGCCAAGGTCACCCAGGGTCCGCTCACGAAGGGTTCCGACGAACTGATCGCCTGGCTGAGACTGGCGGCGGTGACGAAGGCGCCCTTGCACGAGCGGCTGTTCCTGCACTGGAGCAACCACTTCACCGTCGGCGTGGGGAAGGGAAAATCCAGCCTGACGGCAGGCTCGTACCAGCGCGAAGCCATTCGGCCATTCATTCTCGGCCGCTTTCACGACATGGCCAAGGCGGCGATCCTGCACGCCTCCATGCTCTATTATCTGGACAACGCATCGTCGGTCGGCCCGGATTCGAAGGTCGGGCGCATCAAGAAATCCGGCCTCAACGAGAATCTCGGGCGCGAGGTGCTCGAACTCCACACCCTCGGCGTCGACGGCGGCTACAGTCAGGCCGACGTCACGGCGCTGGCCTCCGTCCTCACGGGCTGGACCGTGGATCTCAAGCCGCAATCCGAGACTTTTGGCGAAGTGGTGTTCCGCGAGCGCCAGCATCAGCCGGGGCCGAAGACCATCCTCGGCAAGCGCTATGCGGAGGCGGGAGCCGATGAATTCCTCACCGTCCTGACCGACCTCGCCCGCCACCCCTCCACGGCGCGCTACGTGACGCGGCGGATGGCGCGCGCCTTCGTCTCGGAAAAGGTGTCGGACTTGCTGCAAAACAGCCTCGCCAAGGTCTTCAGGGAGAGCGACGGCGATTTGAAGGCCGTGACCGCCGCCCTGGTCCAGAGCGACGAGGCCTGGACCGCCGCCCCCGTGAAGCTGCGCCCGCCGATCGAATTCCTCGCCGCGACCGCGCGGATGATCGGCAGGGTGCCGCTCAGACCGTCCCCGGTGGCCTCGCTCCTGGCCATGGGCCAGCCGTTCCTGGCCGCCCCGTCGCCGAAGGGGTGGGCCGAGGAGGACGATGCCTGGGTGACGTCGGACGGCATCAAGAGCCGGATAGACTGGGCGCAGCAATGCGCGACGCTCAACGCCGATCACGTCGACATCCGCAAAGTCGTGGACGACCGGATCGGCGGCTATTTTTCGGACGAGACGCGGCGCGTGATCAGGCAGGGCGAGAGCCCCGAACAGGCTTTGGCCCTACTGATGCTCAGCCCGGAATTCCAGCGGCGCTGAGCGGGTTCGCATTGGCGAGCCAACGCTTCACCTCGCTCACGTCTTTGGAGGGCCGCAGGTTTCAAGGCGCGGAACCGGTGGCCACTGTTGCGAAACCCGCTTAGCCGGTCGAGAGGCGATGACCCCATGAACCCTCAGGAACACGCCCACCTGCCGACGCGCCGCAACTTGCTGCTCGGCGCCGGTGCGCTTTTCGCCTGGCCCTATGTGCCCAAGGTCTGGGCCGCCTCGGGCCGCGACCCGCGCTTCCTCGTGGTGGTTCTGCGCGGCGGCCTCGACGGCCTCTCGGCAGTGATGCCAGTGGGCGATCCGCAATTCGCGGCGATCCGCTCCGACTTCAAGATGTCCCCGACGCATACGCCGTTCCGGCTCGACCCGCTGTTCTCCCTCAACCCGGCAATGCCGAACCTGGCGGACCTCTATGCCAAGCGCGAGGCCACCCTGTTCCACGCGGTCGCCACCCCCTATCGCGCCCGCTCGCATTTCGACGCGCAGCAGGTCCTCGAGAACGGAATGACGAGTGCTAGTTCCAGCATCGATACCGGCTGGCTCAATCGGGCGCTCTCCCTTATTCCCAAGGCCAAGGGCATCGAGTTGCGGCCGACCAAAGCCCTCTCCGTGAGCGCGACGACGCCACTGATCCTGCGTGGCCCGGCCCAGGTGGAGACCTGGCAACCGCAGACGCTGCCCTACGCGGCGGCGGACACGCTGATGCGCCTCCAGGCGCTCTACGACGACAAGGACCAGGCCCTGGCCAATGCCCTGCGGGAGGGCGTGCAGGTCGACGACTTCATCGCCTCGGATCCGAGCATGGCGGCGATGGGCAAGCAGCCGCTGAAGGGCCCCAATAGCTTCGCCTCTGCGGCGCGCGCCGCCGCTTCGCTCATGGCCCCGGTGACCGGCCCGCGCATCGCCGTGATGAATTTCGACGGCTGGGACACCCACTCGTCTCAGGGCCCCTATGAAGGGCGCCTCGCCAAGAACCTCGCCTCCCTCGATGCCGGCATGGCGGCGATCAAGGAGGGGCTCGGCGCCTCCTGGGCCCAGACATCGGTGCTGATCATCACCGAATTCGGCCGCACGGTGCATGTGAACGGCTCCTCCGGCACGGATCACGGCACGGCCACGGTCGCCTTCCTCGTCGGTGGAGCGGTGGCGGGAGGACGGGTGATCGCCGACTGGCCGAGCCTCAAGGAGAGCGCCCTGTTCGAAGGCCGCGATCTCGCGCCGACGATGGATCTGCGCGCCGTGATGAAGGGCCTGCTGATCGACCAGTTCGGCTTCGAGGAGAAGGTTCTTTCCGAGAAGGTCTTCCCCGGCAGCGAGAAAGCGCCCGGCATGAGGGACCTGATCCGGGCCTGACGCGGTCATGGAGACCACTTCGATCCCGCGTCAGAAGGGCGATGGTTTCCGTCTGCGCGAAGGAATACCGACGCCGCCCGGTTCGTCGATCGCCTGCGGTTTGTCCAAGGAGGTCGCCACCGGCTGAGGCGGCTCGTCCCGGACGCGCGGTGGCGCCACCTTGCCGACGCGCTCGATCCTCACGCCGACATAGTCGCCGCGCCTCCAGGCGAGCTTGACCATGCAGACGAAGTCCCGGCCGATGATGCGGAGCAGGAACGAATCGGGCAGCGCGTGGTAGGCTGGAATACCAAGCTTGGCGCCGGATTTCGAAACGTCCTTCACGGTGCATGGGATTTCTCGGCCATCGGGAAGCCGGACGTTGGCTATCCAGTTCGTCGAGTTACGGTCCTCGCGCCGTGATACCGGCTCTGGAGACGTTTCCGTTTCTTTGTCCGACCGCACGTAAGACGCTCCGGCGCTTCATCGTTTCTCGCACCGCCATAGGCCAAGAACGTTTACGGACCATGCTTGCTCAAAGTTTCTTCACGGGCTCAGTAGCCGAAACGCGCAAGCAAGTCGTCGACCACTCACCTGTGCCGACTGCATCGTTTCCTCTTCCGAATACGAACGCCCTGTCTCGGGCGGATAAAACGGTTCATCCCCCCGAGGCCGCGAAAGCCGTGGGCATACCTCGCGAGAGATAGGCCCTCCGGACACAGACGGCCATAATCCAACCGCAGCAGCATGTTTTCGAGTTCTCGACTTCACGCTTTTCTTATAAAGGAGGCGGGTGTCGGGCCGCCGTTCCCAAACGGTATCGCAGACTACCATTCGAACTAAACTTGATAATCGAACGCGACGGCGGGGGCGGCAGTGGCTAAGGGGCGGGAATCGGCCGAGATCATTTCGGCATTGGCAAGTTGCCGAACGGCGTTCATCGGCGTCGCGGTGATGAGCGGTTTGGTGAACATTCTGTATCTGACCGGTTCATTCTTCATGCTCGAAGTCTATGACCGCGTCATTCCGAGCCGGAGCGTTCCGACACTGGTCGGCCTCGTGATCCTCGCTCTCGTCCTCTACGGATTTCAGGGCGTCCTGGAGACGATCCGCTCGCGTATCCTCGCGCGCGTCGGCGCCTCGCTGGACGAAGCCCTCTCTGCGCGGGTGTTCGACATCGTTGTGCGTGCTCCCCTGAAGGGCGCGACCCCGGGCGACGGGCTGCTACCCCTGCGCGACCTCGATCAGTTGCGCGCCTTCCTTGGCGGCACGGGACCCTCGGCCTTCTTCGATCTTCCGTGGATGCCGATCTATGTCTTCATCTGCTTCCTGTTCCACCCGCTCATCGGTATCGCGGCCCTCGTCGGCGCGGCGGTCCTGGCGCTCCTGGCCCTGACCACGGATCGGTCGACCCGCGCCCCGACCCAAACCGCAACCGCCCACGGCATGCGTCGTAACGGCCTCGCGGAAGCCGGACGCCGCAACGCCGAGGTGCTGGCCGCCATGGGGATGCAGGGACGCTTCGCCGATCGCTGGGGCGGCGCCAACCGCGATTACATGCAGTCTCAGATGGCCGTCTCGGACGTCGCGGGCGGTTTCGGAGCGGGCTCGAAAGTGTTCCGCATGGCGCTGCAATCAGGCGTGCTCGCCCTCGGCGCCTGGCTCGTCATCAACAACTTGGCTTCGGCCGGCGTCATCATCGCCTCGTCGATCCTCGTCGCCCGGGCGCTGGCTCCGGCGGAACTCGCCATCGCCAACTGGAAGGGATTCGTTCAGGCGCGCCAGAGCTGGGCACGGCTCTCGGAGTTGTTCGCGCGCCTGCCCGCCGTCGAACAGCCCCATGCTCTGCCCGCTCCGTCGCAGAGCCTCGTCGCCGAAAACGTCACCCTCGCACCGCCGGGAACCCAGCGCATCGTCGTACAGGACGTCAGCCTGTCTCTGCAGCGGGGGCAGGGGCTCGGGATCATCGGCCCGAGCGCCTCGGGCAAATCGAGCCTCGTCCGCGCCATCGTCGGCGTCTGGCCGCCCGTGCGCGGCAAGGTCCGGATCGACGGCGCGGCCATCGACCAATGGTCGAGCGCTGATCTTGGGCCGCATATCGGCTTCCTGCCGCAGGAGGTGGAGCTGTTTGCCGGCACCATCGCCGAGAATATCGCCCGGTTCGATCCCAATGCCCAGTCGGATGCGGTCATTGCGGCCGCCAAGGCAGCGGGTATCCATGAGATGATCCTGCGCCTGGCGGAAGGCTACGACACCCGGATCGGCGAGGGCGGGGCGGGCCTGTCGGCAGGGCAGCGCCAACGGGTCGGACTGGCGAGGGCGCTTTACGGCGACCCCTTCCTCGTGGTGCTCGACGAACCCAATTCGAATCTCGATGGGGAGGGTGAGAACGCCCTGACCCAGGCCATCGTCGGGGTACGGCAGCGCGGCGGCATCTGCATCGTCGTGGCGCACCGCCCCAGCGCTCTGGCGGCCGTCGACATGATCCTGATGATGGCCGACGGGCGCGCCCAGGCCTTCGGCCCCAAGGACGAGGTGCTCAAGCG
This sequence comes from Methylobacterium sp. Leaf93, assembly GCF_001422345.1. Taxonomy (NCBI): domain Bacteria; kingdom Pseudomonadati; phylum Pseudomonadota; class Alphaproteobacteria; order Hyphomicrobiales; family Methylobacteriaceae; genus Methylobacterium; species Methylobacterium sp. Leaf93. The sequence continues at coordinate 28,563 of NZ_LMMS01000008.1, forward strand.
TGTCCTCCGGTCGACGCCGGCTCCCAATACCGAGCCCGTCGCCGCACAACGAACCGGCGCGAACGTCGCCACCCTGCAGGAGAGCGCGTGATGGCCATCGCACTGTCGCCCACCGGACTCCCCACCGCTCAGATCCGGCCCACCGCCAACGGGTCGATCCGACGTCACCTCGCCGCGGCGATCGGGGTCGGCGCCGTCCTCGTCATCGGGGTCGGCGGCTGGGCCACCTTCACGATGATTTCGGGGGCCGTGATCGCGCCGGGCCAGCTCATGGTTGAATCGGACGTGAAGAAGGTCCAGCACCCGACCGGCGGTGTCGTCGGCGAATTGCGGGTGAAGGAAGGCGCGCGGGTGAAAGCCGGCGACATCCTGATTCGCCTGGACGAGACACAGACCCGCGCCAATCTCGATATCATCCTGAAGGCGCTCGATGAGTTCGCCGCCCGTCGGGCACGTGACGAGGCCGAGCGCGACGGCGCGTCCGAGATCACCTTCCCGCCGGACCTTCTAGCCCGCAAGGCCCAGGATCCGTCCGTCGCCCATCTGGTCGATAGCGAAACGCGCCTGTTCCAAGCCCGCGTCGCCGGCCGTGAAGGCCAGAAGGCGCAGCTGCGCGAGCGCGTCTCCCAGCTCGGCGAGGAGATCAAGGGTCTTACCGAACAGGCCGCCGCCAAGGAGCGGGAAACGGCCTTGATCGGAACGGAGCTGAAGGGCGTGCGCGAGCTCTACGGCAAGAACCTCGTGCCGCTCTCCCGCGTCACCGCCCTGGAACGGGACGGCGCCCGCCTACAGGGCGAGCGCGGACAGCTCATCGCTTCCACCGCATCGGCCAAGGGCAAGATCACCGAGATCGAGCTGCAGATATTCCAGATCGACCAGGACATGCGCACCGAGACCGGCAAGGAACTCGCCGAGATCCGCGGTCGCTGGTCGGAATATGTGGAGAAGCGCATCGCCGCCGAGGATCAGCTCAAGCGCATCGATATGCGCTCGCCCCAGAACGGCACGGTCCACCAGCTGACGGTGCATACGATCGGCGGTCTGGTGGTTCCCAGCGAGCCGGCGATGCTCATCGTGCCCGACGCCGACAAGCTCATCGTCGAGGTCAGGATCCAGCCGCAGGACATCGACAACGTGCGCGTGGACCAGCGCGCCGTCCTGCGCTTCCCGGCCTTCAACCAACGGGTGACGCCCGAGATCGACGGGATCGTCAGCCGAGTTTCTGCCGACGTCTCCCAGGATCCGAAGAGCGGCATGACCTACTACACCGCACGCATCCGCATGACGGAGGATCAGCTGGAGCGCCTCGGCAAGGTCCAGCTCGTACCCGGCATGCCCGTGGAGGCGTTCATGCAGCTCGGGGACCGCTCGGTCATCTCCTACCTGACGAAGCCCCTGACGGACCAGATCGCCAAGGCCTGGCGCGAGCGCTGAGGGCGTCCAGCGGCGGACGACAAGGCCCCGGCCATGCGCCGGGGCGAGAGTTTGAAGAATCCGCATCCCCGGCAGGTCGGTTGCACCTTGCCTTCAGGCGCTCAAGCCTGATATGGCAACCGCCTTTCCGCGATGCGTGAACTACCATCGCCGAGGACGCCTTACCGAGGTGCCTCGTTCCCGAGACCCTATGGACAGGCGGCGGGCTCAAACCCGGCCGACGTGAGACCGATGAAGATTCGCAACTCCCTCAAGTCCCTCCGTGGCCGTCACCGCGACAACCAGCTCGTGCGCCGCAAGGGCCGCGTTTACGTCATCAACAAGACGCAGAAGCGCTTCAAGGCCCGCCAGGGCTGAGACGGCGGGCTGCCCGGCGATTCGGGGCAGCCGCGTCAAGCCAGCCTGTTGACGGCGGGGTGAAGGGCGAGGAAGCTCGCTCTCATGACGCTGTCCCGGCACCTTGGCATTCTAATCAACGCTGCGCTCCTGGGCGCGGCGGTTTTTTCGTTTGGGGTGTCGTCGGCCGACGCTCTGCCGCCACAGAGCCAGGGCAGGGAAAACGGCAAGGACGCACCCAAGAAAGTGCAGGCGCCGAGCCTCGAGGATCTCTATGCGAGGCTGAAGGGGTCCGAGGACGATGCCGAGGCCAAAGGCATCTCCCGCCTGATCGAGCAGCGCCTCGGGCGCTCCGGCAGCGCCACCGCCGACCTTCTCACGGAACGTGCCCGTCAGGCCATGTCGGGCCGCGACTATGCCCTCGCCGTCGAGCTGATGGACCGCGCTACCACCCTCGAGCCGCAATGGGCGGAGGGCTGGAACCGGCGGGCAACGGTGTTCTGGCTGCTCACCGACCAGACCAACGCCGTGGCCGACCTGCAACGGACGCTGGTGCTGGAACCACGGCATTACGAGGCCTGGGCCGCGCTGGGGCGGATCTATCTGTCCATGGATGACAAGCGTCGCGCCCTGGACGCTTTCCGCCGCGCCGCCGCCATCTATCCGCGCATGGAGAAGCTCCAGAGCGCCATCGACCGGCTTGTCCCTGAGATCGACGGACGGGACCTGTAACCGGACATGGTTCTCCTCCACTGGCTCGGCCTGATCGCGGGCGCGATGCTCGGGTTGGTCGTCAGCGTGCTCGCGGCCGGAGCCCTCGTCACCCTGATCGTCACCTTACGGGTCGGCGCCCGGTTTCCGCCGCAAGGGCCTTTCATCGCGGTGGATGGCGGGCGGCTCGCCACCATCCAGGCCGGCCCGACGACGTCGTCGAAGGGGACCGTCGTGCTTCTTCACGGAGCCTCCGCCAACGCGGCCGACCCGATGGAAGGTGTCGGTCGCAAGCTCGCCGAAAACGGCTTTCGCGTCATTGCCTTCGACAGGCCCGGATACGGCTGGAGCGACCGCCTTGGCGGCCGTGATGGGGGAAGCCCGGCGGCGCAGGGCCATGCGATCGCACAGGCGATCGAGCGCATGGGAACCGGCCCGGTGATCCTGCTCGGCCATTCCTGGTCCGGCGCCCTGGCCAGCGCCATCGCCCTCGACCATCCCGAAGTCGTCTCAGGTCTCGTGCTCGTGGCGCCGGTGGCGATGCCGTTCCCCGCGATGGCGCCCCTGCCATGGTATTATCGCGTCGCGCTGAAGCCCCCGGTCGCGTGGCTGCTCAGCCGCACCGTCGCGACACCGCTCGGCCTCTACTATCTGGAGCGCGGGGGCCGTGCGGCCTTCCGGCCGCAGGAGCTTCCCGGCGACTATCTCGAGCGGAGCCGCTCAGCCCTGGTGCTGCGCCCCGCGACGATGCTCGCGAATCTCGAAGACCTGATCGGCCTGCCCGCCGCCTTGGCGTCCCAGGCTCCACGCTACGGTGAGATCGCCGTTCCGACGGTGATCGTCTCCGGCGATGCGGATGCCGCGGTTCCGGCGGCGCGCCATGCCGAACCCCTCGCCAGACTCATCCCCGGCGCCCGGCTTGTTCTCCTGCCGGGCATCGGCCACATGGTGCCCTACATGGCAACGGACGCCCTCGTGGATGCGGTCGAAGGGCTCGCCACCCGGATCGGCGCGACGGGACATGAGCCCGTCGCGCCCTGAACCGATCAGGCTCTCGCGGCGTGATCGCGGGTGACGAAGGCGATCCGCACGAGGTTGGTGGCGCCCGGTGTCCCGAACGGCACGCCGGCCACCACGATGACCCGGTCGCCGATCTCGGCGAAGCGCTCGCGCACAGCGAATTTCGCCGCGCGGAAGGCCATGTCGTCCACGTCGCTGGCATCGTTGGTGACGATCGGGTGCGTGCCCCAGCACATGGCCAGGCGCCGGGCGGTTTCGCGCTTCGGCGTCAGGGCGATGATCGTGGCGTTGGGCCGCGAGCGGGCGAGCCGCAGGGCCGTCGATCCCGAATGCGTCCAGGCCATGATGGCGGTGAGGTTAAGGGCGTCGACCATCTGATGGGCGGCCGCCGCGATGGCGTCCGATGCGGTGGCGTCGGGCTCGGAGCGCTGGGCCGTGAGGATCGTCCAGTAGAGGGCGTCACGCTCCACCTGCTCGGCGATGCGGCTCATCATCGAGATTGCCTCAATGGGGAAGGCGCCGGACGCGCTCTCGGCGGACAGCATCACCGCATCGGCGCCCTCGTAGACGGCAGTCGCCACGTCCGAGACCTCGGCGCGCGTCGGCACCGGGGCCGTGATCATCGACTCGAGCATCTGAGTCGCGACGACGACGGGCTTGCCGAGGCGCCGCGCACCGCGTGTGATCCGCTTCTGTACACCCGGCACTTGCTCCAGCGGCATCTCCACGCCGAGATCGCCCCGCGCCACCATGATCCCGTCGGAGATCTCGATGATCTCGTCGAGGCGGGTGAGGGCCTGTGGCTTCTCGATCTTGGCCATGACCAGGGCGCGGCCGGCGGCGACCTTCTTCACCTCGGCCACGTCCTCGGGACGCTGAACGAAGGAGACCGCGATCCAGTCCGCCCCGGCATTGAGCCCGGCTTCGAGGTCGCCGCGATCCTTCTCGGTCATCGCCGCCACCGGGATCACGGTGTCGGGCAGGGACACGCCTTTGCGGTTGGAAATCCTGCCGCCGATGACGACCTCGGTCACCGCGCGTCCCTCGGAGACCTCGGTCACGACCAGGCGCAACTTTCCGTCATCGATGATGACGACGTGGCCCGGTTCCAGCGCGGAGAGAATCTCGGGATGCGGCAGGTAGACCCGATGGATGTCGCCCGGCGCCGGATCCGAATCGAGCACGAACGAAGCGCCGTTCTCGAGGATGGCGCCGCCCTCGGCAAAGGCGGCGACCCGCAGCTTCGGACCCTGGAGATCCACCAGGACCGCGATGGGCCGGCGCAATTCGCGCTCGATGGTGCGGATCACCTCGATCTTCTCGGGCAATTTCTCGCGCGGAAGGTGGCTCATATTGAGCCGGAACACGTCCGCACCGGCGCGGAACAACTTCTCGATCATCTCCGGCGTGTCGGAAGCCGGACCGAGGGTGGCGATGATCTTCGTGCGGCGCGAGCGTTTCACTCCGGTCTCCAAGTTTTTTTTGAGGATACCCGTCGGATTCGAACGGCCGATTGGGGGCGAGGGGTCACAAGCACCGAGGCGGGCCGCGCGTCAAGGTTCCGCGCTCATATCAATTGGCAAGAGACATGCCTGCGCGCTCGGTACAGGGCAGGCGTCGTGTCCGTTCGGAAGCGGCGGGGCGTGAGCCATAAGGCAGTTCGCCTTGCGCCCCGTGATACGAAAACGGCCGACCCGACAGGAGGGAAAATTCAGTAGCAGGGGCTGGTACTTCACTTTGACATCACGGCGCGCCTTGAGGTAGGCCCGCGTGGCAGGACCGGAGTTGTACCCAGTCTGGTTTCCCATCAAAGCAGGAGAAATCGATGGCCGAGCAAGCAACTTCCCAGCGCTCTGAAGCGGCTGAAAAGCGGCGCCAGGACCGTATCGTCGCTCGCAAAGCGGCGCGCCGCAAAGCGCGTGTCGAAGCCCGTCCTGTCAAGGCATCGGATTCGACCAGCGAGAGCTGAGCGATCGAACGGACGGGGAATATGCTCTCCCCAAATTGCACGCCGGCTCCCGCTTATTGAGACGGGTCATCGCGGGTTCGCAGCCTTGGGCCGAAACGACGGAGTTGGACGAGAGTGAGCGTTGGGAAGACCGAAGCATCGCCCAGCGATGCGAATGCAGCGCTCCGTGCCTGTCGCCGCCATGCCGTGGCAAACGAATGGACCGCTGTGATCGACAAGACGGAGGATCGCTCCCTCCAAATCTTGCAGCCTCAGTTGATCATGCAACGGCTTTATGCGGCGCTGATGTTGAATGACGAGGTGCTGGTCACTCAGGTGACCGAGCGCGTCCTCGAACCTGACATCTCTGTGGGCGTGAAGCTCGCGGCGGTGAAGGAACTGGCCTTACGCGAGCACCCCGAAAAAGGCGCCCGTATCCTGATCGCCGATTCTGAGGCCCAGGCCTCGCCGCGCTTCGGCAAAGCCGCCAGACACGTCTTCAAGCATTTGCAGGATCCTATCCTCAAGAAGCAACTCAAGGACTGCGTGAGTAACTTCCGCGGTGGCGGCGACCTGATCAAGAGCGACAAAACGACCTTTACTTTCAGGAACCAGCCAAAGAACGAGGTCTGGGGCACGGTTGCCCTGACGACATCACCAAGAACTTCCTCTCATCATGCCGAGATGCTCGCCAGCGATGCGGTGAAATTTCGTGAATCGGCAGAAGCGGGGAAACAACCGAGAGTTATTGAATACCGAGATGTCTTCACGGAGCCCTCGGGCCAGATCTGGACCGAGAAGGGTGAAATCATTCTCTCCCGTGCAATGCCCATCGCGACCTTGGACAGATCATCCGTCGAGACAGTCTCCATCGGATTTGCTGGAAATCGCGGAAGCCGTGGCATCTACCATTGGATCGCAGATTATCTCCCCCGCCTCGCCTGGATTCCCGATAGCGATATTCTCGATGACGAAGGCTTCAAAATCCTACTGAATGGGGGCAACCCCGGCTTTGAGCAGGTGACACTGGATATTCTCGGCTTCGGCGCAGCGGCGAAGAAACTGACCGGACCGGTCTTCGTCGAACGGCTGCTTCTAGCGCCCGTCACCTTCAAGGGCATGGTAGGCTGGAAACACCTCGATCCGATCTACGAGACGCTGGGGAAGGAGGCCAGCCGGTTGGCGGCCGAGCACGGTGTCACGCTTCCGGATCGGCTCTACATTACGCGGCGCGATGCAAAACGTCGCGTACTGACCAACGAAGCTGAGATCGAGACCCTCGCCCGTGAACGTGGCTTCGAGATCCAGGAATTTTCGAACATTCCGCTCTGGCACCAGATTGCCCTCGCCCGGCATGCCTCGGTGATCATGGCGCCCCATGGTGCGGGCCTGTCCCATATTGTGTTCTCGCGACCAGGAACGATGATCCTAGAATTGCTGCCGATCAAAGACGGCTCATATGCGCTTCGCTTCAACTACGCGCGCCTGTCGATTGCCAAGGGGCACGATTACCGCGCTTGGCTGGAAGAGCAGCAGATCGTCGTCAATGAATGGACGATCGACCTCGATGCGTTCGTACCTTTCCTCGATTCGGCGCTACACAAGGCCGCATAACGCAACAAGATAGCTGAAGCCTGTCATTTTGCTGCAATCCGGCCCTGTCCCTTAGAGCAGCCATGCTCGTCGGGTGAGGGCCTCGTCCGCTCAAGGCGCCGCAGGCTGGCTCGGGTCGGTGAGTTGGATCGTCCAGCTCTTCTGCTCGCCGGTATCGACCTCGTAGAAGCCGTTGCGGTCGTAGCCGCGCGCAAGACAATCCTCGACGCCGCGAATCGTGAATTCGGTGTCGCGGGTGCACATAAGCGACCGGCCGTTCCACTCGCCACCGCGGGTATAGTCCACCGCGTAGACGTAATAGAACCGCGCGGCCAGGGCGCCGCGCAACAGGGTTTCGCACCCTTTGGGCGCCACGTCCCACCATCCTTCCGTCACCCAGCCCTGCGTATCGCGATATCCCAGCGAGATACCGACCTTGCTTGCGGTCTGGTTGCACATCCGCAGATCGGCGCGGGCGGGCGAGGCGGTGAGGAAGAGGGCGGCCAGCGGAGAGGCGAGCCAGAAAACCTTCCCCCTCCCCACGCGCGGCGGGGAGGGGATCGTACGGCGACGGCTCACGCCGTTAACCGACGAGGATGATGCGGCAATCGTTGACATTGGTGCGCGTGGGACCTGGCTGGACGAGATCGCCGATCGTGGCGAAGAACTTCGTCGAATCATTGTCCGCGAGCATCGCAGCCGGATCGAGGCCGGCGGCGCGGGCGCGCTCCAGCGTCGTCGGGTCGACGAGACCGCCGGCCGGATCGGTGGCCTCGCCGCGTCCACCGTCGGTGCCGTCGGTATCGGCGGCAATGCCGAGGATGCCGGATTCGCCATCAAGGCCGATCGCGAGGGCGAGGGCGTATTCCTGGTTCGGGCCGCCATGGCCCTCGCCGACGATGGTCACGGTGAGTTCACCGCCGGAGATGATCGCCACCTTGCGGCCGGCCGCCTTCATTTCCTTGGCGAGGGCGGCGTGTTCCGCCGCGACCTCGCGGGCCTCGCCCTCCACGTCGGGGCCGAGCATCACGACCTCGTAGCCGGCGCGCTTGGCCGCGTCGGACGCCGCGTTCAGGGCATCAATGGGACGGGCGATGATGCGGTATTCGGCTCGGGCGAAGGAGGGGTCGCCCGCCTTCGGGGTCTCGTTGGCCGGGTCGTTGAGGAGAGCCTTGGCGGTCTCGGGCAGGGGGATGTTGCGGCGCTCGCAGATCTCGCGGGCATCGGCGAGCGTCGAGGGATCGGGCACGGTCGGACCCGATGCAATCACCGCCGGGTCGTCGTGCGGCACGTCGGAGATGGCGAGCGTCAGGATCGAACGAGCGTTGCGGGCCATCATGGCCAGACGTCCGCCCTTGATCCGGGAGAGATGCTTGCGCACCGCGTTGATCTCGTTGATCGGCGCACCCGAGCGCAGCAGCGCCTTGGTCACCGCCTGTTTCTCGGTGAGGGTGAGGTCGCCGGCGGGCGCGATCCAGTTGGCCGAACCGCCGCCCGAGAGCAGCACCAGCACGTCGTCCTCCGGACCGGCATCGGCCGCGATCTTCAGGGCGTCGATGGTGGCATCAATGCCGGCCTGGTCCGGCACCGGGTGCCCGGCCTCGACCATGCGGATCATCGGGGCATCCTCGCCGTAGCCGTGGCGGGCCACCGCCAAGCCGACGATGCGGCTCTCGTCGACGCCGTGCTGCTCCCGATAGAACCGGCTCGCCACGGCGGCCATGCTGCCGCCGGCCTTGCCGGCACCGAGGATGATCAGCCGGCCGGGCCCCGGCGCGGGCAGGTGCGGCACCAGGCAGCGGGAGGGATGCGCGGCGGCGATCGCCTCGTCGAGGAAACCGAGAAGCAGGCCGCGAGCGGCATCGTGGGACGAAGGGGAGGAAGCGGGCGAGGCGTGTGAAGGCGCGGTCATGGCGTGTCCGTGTCTCATCAAGGTCCGATCGCGCGGGCCGGATTGCTTGTCCGCCGGATTATTGCCGTGGCGGCGCGATCGCCTATACGTGCTGTGCCCGAGCCCTGCCGCCTCGGCAAGCGCGCGATGACGCGACCGGCGGCTCGTTTCCTGCCTGCCCAGGGGGATTTTCCCCCAATCGGCTCTGAAGGACCGTGCCCACCTCATGTTTCCGCCGCATCCCGTCGAGACGATCCCAGGCGATCCCGCATCCGGCCTCCTTCTCATCTGCGAGCACGCTTCGAATCACGTACCGGAGGATCTGGCGCAGCTCGGCGTTCCGGAACGGGAATTCGCGCGCCACATCGCCTACGATATCGGCGCGGCAGAAGTGACGCGGCGGCTCGCGGCGCATCTCGGCGTGCCGGCCATCCTCACGCGGTTCTCGCGCCTCGTCATCGACCCCAACCGGGGGCGCGAGGACCCGACGCTGGTCATGCGCCTGTCGGATGGTGCGGTGGTGCCGGGCAACGCCCGCATCGACGAAGCCGGCAAGGACGAGCGCATCAGGCGCTTCTACGTGCCCTTCGACGAGGCGGTGGATGCGGTGGTCGCGCAGGCCACGGAGGCGGGCGTGCCGCCCTCGATCGTCACGATGCACAGTTTCACGGCCTCGTGGCGCGGCTATATGCGGCCCTGGCATGTGGGCATCCTGTGGGACGGGGACGACCGGATGAGTGCGCCCCTCATCGCCGGCTTGCGCGCCGATCCCGCCGGACTGACGGTGGGCGACAACGAGCCTTATGGCGGCGGCCTGCCGGGGGACACGATCGATCGCCACGCCATCGCGCGCGGTCTTCCCAACGCCCTTGTGGAGATCCGGCAGGATCTCATTGCCCTGGAGCCGGGCCAGATCGAATGGGCGGCGCGTTTCGCCAAGCTCCTCCGACCGCTGATGCCGACCGCCAGCTGAATTTCTTCCTGCGGCGTAGCGACGAGTGCGCGCACGAAAAACGGCGGAGCTCACGCCCCGCCGTCTTCGTCATTGCCGTGGTGCCGGGTTTAGCGGGGGCCGCCGGACGTGCGACCGTACTGCCAGACCGGGAAGCTGTTCTGCTCGGCATTGCCTTCCCGAGCGGAGTCGCTGTCGCGCCGGGCGACGATGGAGCCCGTGGTCAGATCGTCATCGACGACGGTCTGCCGACCGGCATAGCCGGGAGCCGCATGGGCCGAGATACCGGCAGGAGCCGTATAGCTCTGGGCAAGAGCGGGAGAAGCAACGGTGGCCACACTCAAAACGACGGCGGCAACGGCGGAAGCAAGACGAGTGTTCATGACTGAGTCCTATTAGGTTTCGCGGTCTCCGTCATAGGGCGGTGGGCCGTGAGTTCTTGTGTAGGCCTGATGTAGGCCGACCACCGTCGCAATGTCGTGCGGTTTGGCACCCCATGCACGAGGCGACTGGCCAACACCTATGAAAGGCATTGCCCTGCACGGGATGCACACAACGCGGACCAGGGACGGCCCTGGCCGTCGATAGCACGCGCTTCACGTAGGTGATGACGCCATGGTGCCGGATCGAGGGCCAGGATCGCCGTCCCTCACGGACACGGGACCGCAGGAGAGCGATGGTGTATTCGGCAGCGGCCGACCGCAAACCCCTTCAGAGGATTTCACGATGACCGAGATCGACCCCGCCACCCGGACCGAGCTCGAAGCCGCAGTGTTCCGCCGCCTGGTGGCGCATCTTCAGAAGCGCGCCGACGTCCAGAACATCGACCTCATGAACATGGCCGGCTTCTGCCGGAACTGTCTGTCGAACTGGATGAAGGACGCAGCAGACGAGCGCGGCCTCGGACTCACCAAGGACGAGACCCGTGAGCGCGTCTACGGAATGCCCTACGAGGAATGGAAGCGGCTGAACCAGGCCGAGGCTACGCCCGAGCAACAGGCGGCCTTCTCGAAGGCCCAAGCCGAGCCGCACTAAGCTTCCGGTAAGCGTGATCGCTTAACCAGCCTCCTCCGGCGCATCCCACCCGATGCGCGTCAGATCAGGAATTGAGACGCTCATGGCCGCTTCCGCCGCACCCGCCGTCGATGCCTCCTCGGTTGCCGCCGACCAGCTCAAGAGCTTCATCGAGCGCATCGAGCGCCTGGAGGAGGAGAAGGCCGGCCTCGCCGGCGACATCAAGGACGTCTATGCCGAGGCCAAGGGCACCGGCTTCGACGTGAAGGCCCTGCGCAAGATCATCTCCCTGCGCAAGAAGGACCATGCCGAGCGCCAGGAGGAGGAGGCGATCCTGGAGCTCTACATGCAGGCCCTCGGCATGGTGTAGGCCGACATCACGGCGTGTCGGCCCATCCATTCGAGCATCGGGCAGGGCGATAGCGACGATGCCTCAGCTCCTCGACACGCCCTCGCTTGCCGGCTCGGCACACATCCTCCTCGTGGAGGATGACGACGGCATGCGGATGCTCGTCACCCGCCTGCTGCGGGAGAACGGCTACCGCGTCACCGGTTGCCGCCACGGCGGGGAGATGTGGCGGCTCCTGCCGGAGGGTGGCATCGATCTCGTCCTCCTCGACGTGATGCTGCCCGGCGCCTCCGGCATCGATCTTCTGCGGAGCCTGCGCGCAAAGAGCACGGTTCCGGTCATCATGGTCAGCGCCCGCAACGAGGAGGCGGATCGCGTGCTCGGCCTCGAATTCGGGGCGGACGATTATGTGGCCAAGCCGTTCGGACGGCCGGAACTGCTCGCCCGGATCCGCGCAGTTCTCCGGCGCTCCGCCATCGCCGCGACCGCGCCGGATACGTCCCGGAGCGAGAGCGTGGCCTTCGACGGCTGGCGTCTCGACCTGCGCAGCCGCTCGCTCCGCGACCCCGAGGGCGCGGGCGTCGACCTGTCCGGGGCGGAATACGACCTGCTCTTGGTGTTCCTCGACCATCCGAACCGCGTCCTCGGCCGCGAGCAGATCCTGGAACTGTCCCGCGCCCGCCTCGGCTCGCCCTCGGACCGCAGCGTCGATACCCTGGTCAGCCGACTTCGGCGAAAGCTGGAGCCGCCGGAGGGCCACACCGCGATCATCAAGACGGTCCGCGGCTCCGGCTACATCTTCAGTGCGACGGTCGAGCGGAGGTGAGGCGGCTGCTTGCCCTCGCGCGCAGCCTCGAGGCGCGCACCATGGCCGTGCTGCTCGTGGCCATCGTCGTCGTCCATGCCGGGGCATTGCTGCTCTATCGCCAATCGGCGGTGGGTGCCGCCGACGAGGCCTTCGCGCAGCAGCTCGCCACTCAGCTCGCTCTGGCGCGGGAAGGCCTGATCCGGCGGCCGGTGATGGAGCGCGACACGGAGGCGAGGGCATTGTCCTCGCCGCATTTCGAGATTGGGTGGTCGAAGGCCCCTCCGATCCGCCCGCAAGAGCGTGACGATCCCGTGCTCTGGTCGCTCAGGTCCCGCATCCTCGCCCTCCAGCCGAGCCTCGGCCCCGGGCTCGTCCTCGCCATGGGGGAGGGGGAGGATGCGCTGCACGCGCAGGATCTGAGCGGGGCGCTCTCGCTGCCGGACGGCGGCACGCTGACCTTCCGTTCCGCCCATGCTCCGAACCTCGCCCGCCTGGGAGCCTGGGCTTTCGTCTCGACGGCGGTGGCGATCCTCGTCGGCCTCGCCGCCGTACTGCTCGTGCATCGGATCGCCAAGCCCTTGCGCAGCCTCACCCGAGCCACGGAAGCGATCGGCAACGGCCCCGTGGTCGCCGTGCCCGAGGCCGGCCCGGACGAAACGCGCGGAATCGCCCGCGCGCTCAATGCCATGCAGCACCGCATTCACGGACTGGTCTCCGAGCGGACTCAGGCACTCGCGGCCGTCTCCCACGATCTGCGCACGCCCATCGCCCGGCTGCGCCTGCGCATCGAACGCCTGGCCGATGCCGAGGAGGGGCAGGCCATGTCCGGCGACCTCGACGAGATGCAGGCCATGATCGACTCCACGCTGGCTTATCTGCGCGGCGATACGGACCCGGAGCCACGCCGGATCACCAACGTGGCGAGTCTCGCGATGAGTGTCGCCAATGCCGCCGCCGATGCAGGCCGGCCCGTGACGTATGACAGCCCCGCCAGGGCGCTGGCGGAGGTTCGACCCGTCGCCCTGCGGCGGGCGCTGGAGAACCTCGTCGACAACGCCGTGCGCTACGGCGAACGAGCCGCCATGATCCTGGAAGTCGGCGAGGACGCGGTCGTCCTGAGGATCGAGGATGACGGCCCCGGTATCGCCCCCGAGGAGGTGGAGAGCGCGTTCGCGCCGTTCACGCGCCTGGAGGCCTCGCGCAATCGCCATACCGGCGGCACCGGTCTGGGCCTCACCATCGCCCGGCGGGCGATCCAGGCCGAGGGCGGCAGTCTCACCCTGACCAATCGGGCCGAGGGCGGGTTGCGGGCCGAGCTGATCCTGCCGCGCGTGTAGGCCCGCGACACGCCTGACACACTTCGTCACGAGGGCGGCGCGCGGGCGTCAAACGGCATTTCCATCTCCTGGATCGACGCGGCGGAGCAGCCGCGCAACCACGGAGACACCGACCATGACACGCTTCACGCGCAGCCTCGCCGCCACCGGGATCCTCTTCGGCCTCGCGGTTCCGGCCCTGGCCATCGACGGGCACGGCAACGCCAGCAACCCCTCCGTCTCGGTCCCGAACACCGGGACCGTGTCGGGCGGCCCGGCCCATCGCGACGACCCGCGCGTTCAGGAATCCAAGGAGGTCGGACGTGACGGGAAGCCGCTGCATTCCGACAAGGATGGCCACGCCCACGGCCACAGCCACGACAAGAAGTGACGATCGGGTGGGAGGTGCGAGGCCGCCTCCCGCCGCTTCAACGCCGGGTGCGCGCCTCGCGCAGGGTGGAGCCGGGCTCGACGGCGCCGCCCTTCGAGACGGCGATGCGCTGCGACAGGTAGATGCCGTGATGGCCCGAACAGGCATAGGCGGCAAAGCACGCGACCGCCATGGCGACGCCGTGCGTCGCCCCGAACAGCTCGATCCCCATCAGCGTGCAGGCGAGCGGCGTGTTGGCGGCGCCCGCGAAAACCGCCACGAAGCCCAGCGCCGCCATCAGGTCGAGGGGCGCCCCCATCACTCCGCTAAGGGCATTGCCGAGGGCGGCGCCGATGAAGAACAGCGGCGTCACCTCGCCGCCCTTGAAGCCCGAAGCCAGGGTGACGACGGTGAAGAGGATCTTCCAGGCCCAGGACCAGGGATGGACCTCCGGGCCGAAGAAGCTCGCGATGCTCAAGCCTCCCGCATCCGGCGCGGTGACGCCGAGGCCGAGATAGTCACGGGTGCCGACCGCGTAGACGAGGCCGATCACCGCCAGGCCGCCGAGGACCGGGCGCAGGGGTGCGTAGGGAATCAGGCGCTTCAACCACCCGCCGAGGATGTGGTTGGCCTCGGCGAAGACGAGGGCCACGAGCCCGAAGGCGACACCCGCGACGGCGACTTTCGCCAGTAGAATCGGATCCAGGGCGATGGGGCCGGTCGCATCCGCCAGATAGGCGATGCGGAACAGCGAATGGTGGATGCCCCAGGCCTGGCAGGCCCAGTCGCCGATGACGGCCGCGAGCAGGCAGGGGATCAGAGCGGCATATTCCACCCGGCCGACGGCCAGGACTTCGAGGGCGAAGACGGCCCCGGCGATGGGGGTGCCGAACACCGCCCCGAACCCTGCCGCCACGCCCGCCATCAGCACGATGCGCGTGCCCGCCGGATCGAGCCTGGCCAGGCGCCCGATGGCGCTGGCGAGGCTGGCGCCGAGTTGCACCGCCGTGCCTTCCCGACCGGCGGACCCGCCGAAGAGATGGGTCACGACGGTCCCGAGGACGATCAGCGGCGCCATGCGCAGGGGAACGCCGCCACCGGGCTCGTGGATCTGATCGACCACGAGGTTGTTGCCGCCCTCCACGCCGCGCCCGACGCGGTGGTAGAGCAGGCCGATGGCAAAGCCCCCCACAGGCAGCAGGAACAGCAGCCAGGGATGCGTGAACCGGGCATTCGTGGCGACGTCCAGGCACCAGAGAAAGGCCGCGCAGAGGGAGCCCACCACGGCCGCCATCGGCACGAGGATCACCGCCCAGCGGGCGAACGCGATCGCCCAGGCCACGCGGACCATCGTGGCGCGCTTCAGGTCGGCGATCCGGTTCTTGAAGGAGACAGGCATGGTTCCACCGTCTTGCTGCGTGGCAAAAGGTTAGGAATCATCAGCCCTTATGGCGGTTCGGCTTTGCGCCCGGCAGAATCCATTGCCGCAGCCTTCGTGTCGCGTGGCGGGCAACGCGTCAAGCCTGTGGCAAGAGTTCGGGTCCGACGATACCCACCCCATTGCCGCCGCCGGGGCGTCGGCCTCGACGCATGTCGGAGACCATCACATGAGCGAGGCTCAGCGCCCGGCAGCCACCGCACGGGTGGACGAGCCGGTGAAGCGCGCGGCGGTGAGGTCGTCGCCGGGGCTACGTCCGGAGAAACGGCTGCGCACGCCGCTCTCCGGCTGGGCGACGAAGCCGGCCGGCGCGGCATCGGCGCGGGCGCGGGCCGGGGCGACGTGAACGGGAGAGGCGCGGCTTGCCGGCGCGGTCTCCGCGGCGGCCACCTCGAACAGGGCGCGCAGCTGCGTGCGTGCATCGGCATCGGCGGCCACGGGCCGGGCGAAGCGGGTGGGCGTCGCGGTGACGGTCGGCGTCGCGGCCATCCCCGTAGGAGCGAGGCTCGCCACCTGAATGGCGGGACGCGGCGGCGGCAGGGGCATGGTGAGGGCGGCGGAGACGGCGGCGAATTCCGATGGCCGGCGCGGCGGAAGCGGCACGTCGATCGAACTCGATTCCGCTTCGGCGGGGATCGCCGGCTTGGAGATGTCCGGGGTCTTGGAGACGTCCTGGGTCAGGAGGCTCTGGGCATCGCGTCCGTCACGACGCAGGAGAGCGCCCTTGAGGGCATCGGAGGCGGCCGGGGCGGCATAGGCAAGCGCCTCGCGGGTGCCGGACTGGTCGTCCGGATCGGCGCTGGCCACGAGAACGGTGGGCTTTGCCCGGGCGCGGGCCGGAGCTTCGGGCGGCGGCGCAGGGGTCTTGGAGCCGCCACCGAAGAGGCTGGCGAAGAAGCCCTTGATGCTCGGGCCGTCATCTTCCTCCTGCATCGCCACCTGGGTCACGCCGAGCACGGTGCCGCCGCGGGCCAGCACCTCGGCACGGGCCAGCTCGTAGCCGGGAAGGGGCCGATTGTCGGTGGGCAGGTGCACGGTCTTGCCGTCGGGGAACAGGCGGGCGAGCTGATCGTGGCTCATGCGCGGCCAGGAGCGGACGGAACCGACATCGAGATGGACGAAGGGCGAGCCGGCATGGGGATACCAGCCGACACCGCCGCGCTGCATCCGCATGCCGACGGCGCGCAGTTGGTCGATGGAAACATCCGGCAGGTAGAAATCCATCGCCTTGCCGAGCATGTGCTGGCTGTACTCGGCCACCGCGCGCGACCGGCGGCGCAGCATGGCGTTGGTGCCCGGTGACCGATAGGCCGAGACCACTGTTATCGGCTCCTGCGAGCCCACCGACCGGTAGGCCTCCCACACCGTGTCGAACAGGCGCGGGTCCATCTTGGTGGGCTCGTCCAAGCGCCAGTCGCGCAGCATCCAGTTAAGTTGCTCCAGCGCCGCACGGTCGTAACGCCCGTCACGCTTGAACGTGATCGTGGCGCTCTCTTTCGTGTGGGTATGGTATATCGAGAGAGTGCGGGTATCGCCGTTGGCGACCGCATCCTGCGTCCCCCGCGTGCCCGCGCCGAGGGCCAGGGCGATGCCCGACGCCGCGACGATCGAACGGCGCAGACGGGGATGGGAGAAGGCGTCGCGGAGATAGCCCCGAAGGCGAGAGATCGGCTGGGTGGATCGGTCGGCCGGCTGGGCCTCTTCACGCAGCGGAATGCCCACGATCGTCCTCACCTCTGCCAGACCACGCGTTGTCGCGTGGATCATGGTGAACGCAAGGTTACCGAAAACCGTAAACGAAAGGTTCTCGGATCCTCAGCCATTCGCCGGTCGAAACAACGGCTATGTTTGAACCGTGGCGAAATCGTGCCGGCCCGCCGCCTGGATTGGGCATCGGCAAGAGCGGCATCGCACATTCCCCGCCGCGTGGCATTCGCGCAACCACACCGGCTGTGCGTCACCACCAGCCGCGGGAGACCGGGGCAGGGGCCGGTGCCGGTCCCCAGGGATCGACAGGGGCCGCTTCGGCGGATCTGGCCGCCGGTGCCCTGACCGCCCGCACGGGATTGGCGCCGGAAGGAGCGGAATGCGACGCGGCGCGGCGAACCTGCGGCGAAGCCCCGGCCGCGCTCGGCGCCGGTGTGGCCGGCCGCGCCGCGACCTTGGCCGGCGCTTTCACCGGCGCCTTGGCGACGAGCAGGCTGCCCGGCGCGAGACCGAGGGCGATCTTCATGCGCGCATCGTGACCGTAGAGATCCGAAAACGTGCGCAGGGATCCGCGCTCGTCCGCATCGAGGGTGAAATAGGCGAGATGTACCGGCAGCTTCTCGGGCAGGCGGATGGTGCGCTCGCCCTTGCCGATGAGCTTCTTCAACCGCTCGCTCGACCATGCTTCGGGCAGGACCGAATCGGCGAACCGGAAGGGATCGTCCACGCGCACGCAGCCATGGCTCATCGCCCGCTGGGAGGCGGAGAACAGCGAACGGTTGGGTGTGTCGTGCAGGTAGACGGCATGGTTGTTGGGGAACAGGAACTTGATGAATCCGAGCGCATTCCGCTCGCCCGGCGGCTGGCGCACCGAGATGTTGCCGTTGCGATAGACGACCTCGTAGCCGCGACGGGCCGCGTAGTTCGGGTCGCGGGCCAGGGCGGGCAGGAACTCGTTCTTGAGGATCGAGGGCGGCACGTTCCAGGACGGGTTGACGACGGCGTATTCCATCATCCCCGAAAAGACCGGCGTGGGCGTCTCGGCCTTGCCGACGATGACGCGGGTCTCGTCGCGCTGCGTGCCGTTGCGGACCACCCGCAGGCGGAATTCGGGGATGTTGACCAGGACGTAGTCACGACCGAGGTCGCTCGGCAGCCAGCGCCAGCGCTCCATGTTGACGAGGACGGTCGCCTCCTCGTCGCCGACGCGGGAGGATGACTCGGCCCGGCCCAGGGCGGCGACGGTCTGCGGCGTGAGCGTGCCGGTGGCCGGCAGGCCGCGGCCGCGCTGGAACTTCGCCACGGCAGCGGACACGTTCGCATCGAACGCATCCGGCTCACCGGAGGCGGCGTCGAGGGTGCCGGCGGTCCGGGTCGGCAAGCCGAAATGGCGGCGGAGCGCGGGGACGCGGGGGTCGTTCATGCCGACCTTGAGCACCGGCCCGGCGGGAATTGCCACGGGCGATGCCGCCATGGGCGCGCCGTGGAGAGTGCGCAGGCTGGCGAGTCGCGCCTTCAGAGCGAGGTAGCCGGCTTGCGCCGGGTTGTAGCCCTGCAGCACGGTACCGGCTT
The DNA here is from genome assembly GCF_001422345.1 of Methylobacterium sp. Leaf93. Taxonomy (NCBI): domain Bacteria; kingdom Pseudomonadati; phylum Pseudomonadota; class Alphaproteobacteria; order Hyphomicrobiales; family Methylobacteriaceae; genus Methylobacterium; species Methylobacterium sp. Leaf93. The sequence goes on from NZ_LMMS01000008.1 coordinate 47,022, forward strand.
GCGGCCCGGCACTGGCGACGCGCGTCAGGACGGCATCCGCGCCGGGAATGTCGAGGGTGGGCGTGATCAGGCGGGATATGGCGGACAGGTTGATGCGCGCCCCGCGTGCGTCCTTGGCGTAGAGCACGATGGCGGCCGAGAGTTTCAGCTCGATCTCGGCGGTCTGGGCCTCGGTCAGTCCCTGCGTACCGATGACCGGCACCGGATAGGCCTGGACGTTGAGGCCGTCCTCGGCCGCGAGGGAAAGACGGGACGCGGCAGCCTTGGCGGCGGGGGTGAAGGCGCCATCGACCACCCAGACCGGCTTGAAGTCACCGAGCCCGTAGAAGGCCTGCATCGCCTCCCGGTCCTTGGTGCTCAGGCGTGCGAGGAGAGGGGCCGGATCGGCGAGGCGGGCGGCGAGGGCCGCCCCCATCGGATCGGTCGGCACCGGAGCGGCGGCCACGGCGCCAGCGGGTTCGGAGCCGGCCTCGGCGTTCGTGGTCTCCGCCTTGCCCGTCTCGGGTGGGCCCCCTGGCGTTTGGGCGGCCTCTCCCGCTGCGGCGGGTTTCGCCGGGTCGGGGGAGGGCGATACCGGCGCGGAGATCGCGCCGGTCGCCACCGTGTCGCCTTGCCCCTGCTCGGGCAAGGCCGACGGCGCGGCAGCGCTCTGCACCACGGATGGAGCCGGATCGAGCCGGGGTTCGGCCTTTACCGCGTAGCCGACACAACCCGCCATCAGGGCAGCCAGTGCGACGGAGGCGGAGCGCGAAGCGCCCATGATGAAACTCCCGGAACCGGCCGTAACGGCCGTGTTTGAGCTCAAAACAATCGCTGCTTGCGCCACCGCTTGCAACGGCGCGCGGGCAACAGTGGAAGCCCGGCATGCGCCGGAGGCCGGAAACGCAGTGCCGTGACGCACATCCCAATCCGAAGGATGCGAAGGGATCGCTCCCGCGTCTCAGGCAGCGGCTTCGTCGCCCTTCTCGTCGCCGTCGAGACCGAGATCCTTCAGCTTGCGGTAGAGCGTCGAGCGACCGATGCCGAGGCGCCTCGACACTTCCGACATGCGGCCCCGGTAATATTGCAGGGCGAAGCGGATGATCTCCGCCTCCAGCTCGTCCATCGGTTTCATCTCGCCGGACTCCTCGGTGACGAGGGTCATGGCATGGGGGTCGCGGACCTCCACGCGGACGATCTCGCGCACCGGCTCCGGGGTCCCGGCATGGACCATGGGCTGGACCGGGGCGGCCGGAATGCGCACGTCGAACCCTTCGACCTGGGCGGCGATCTGAGGGAACTCGGCCACGGTGAGCTCGTCGCTATCGGCGAGCACCACCGCGCGGAACAGGGCGTTTTCGAGCTGGCGGACATTGCCGGGCCAGCCGTAGCGGCTGAGCAGCGACATCGCCTCCGGCGTGATCGCACGGACACGCTTGCCCTCCTCCGCCGCGAAGCGCGCGCAGAACGAGCGCACCAGATCCGGGATATCCTCGCGGCGCGCCCGGAGGGGGGGCAGGGTCATCGGGAAGACGTTCAGGCGGTAGTACAGGTCTTCACGGAAGCGGCCCTGCTTCACGAGGTCGAGGAGCGAGCGGTTCGTGGCCGAGATGAGGCGGATGTCGATTCGGACACTGCGCTTGGCGCCCACCGGATCGACCTCCCCCTCTTGCAGGGCGCGCAGGAGCTTCACCTGGGCATCGAGGGGGAGTTCGCCGATCTCGTCGAGGAACAGCGTACCGCCCGACGCCTCGACGAACTTGCCCACATGGCGCTCGGTGGCGCCGGTGAAGGCGCCCTTCTCATGCCCGAACAGGGTCGATTCGACGAGGTTGTCGGGAATCGCCCCGCAATTGACCGTGACGAAGGCCTTGCCGCGCCGGTCGCCCGACCCTTGGATCGCGCGCGCCAGCACCTCCTTGCCGACACCGGATTCACCCTCGATCAACACCGGAATGTTGGACTTGGCCGAACGCTCGGCCAGCCGGATCACGCGCTCCATGTCGGGGCTGCGCGAGGACAGGTCCTTGAAGGTGAGCGAGCCGGAGGCGCGCCGCCGCATGCGCCGGACCTCCTCCTCGAGCTGGTCGACCTTGAGGGCGTTCTTGATCGAGACCTGGAGCCGTTCGGCACCGGCGGGCTTCACCACGAAATCGGTGGCACCGGCCCGCATGGCGTTGACCACCGCATCGATGGAGCCGTTGGACGTCTGGACGATGACGGGGATGTCGAGACCCGACTGGCGCATCTGCGCCATGACGCCGAGACCGTCGAGGCCACCGGGCATCACGAGATCAAGGAGCACGACGTCGATCGGTTCGCCCGAACGCAGCACGGACAGCCCATCCTCGCCACTCTCGGCGACCTTCACCTCGAAGCCGAGGCGACGCACCATCGCTTCGGCGAGCCGGCGCTGGACGGGATCGTCGTCGACGATGAGGACCGTTGTCGACATGCGGAGAGCCTCGACCGTGTGCTGAGAAAGGCGATCGTCCCAGGGATATCGCCCTGCGGGTCGGCCACCGGTGTTTCGTTTCGATCCGTAGGGTGAGCGAAGAGCGTAAAGCTGCTCTTAACGACGATCCCACTTTCTTCCCTGATGGTCCACTCCCCGGCCGAGGCGGGGCGAACGAGGGCCATGCCGGAGATTCGTTGCGGCCGAATGGGCCGAATCGGTTGATCGCGGAGCCTCACCGCTCGATATCAGCGGAAACGGCGGGGAAACGCCGCTTCAGGATCAAAGACATCATGTCGAGTCGTGCCGTCGTCCATGCCAGCCTCTCTAGCGCCGCCCGGATGCCGGCCGGGCAACGATCGGAAGGAACGAACGTCGCGCGGGCGGCCGCTCTCGCCCTCGACCTCGGCTCGCTTCCCGAATGGGATTTGAGCGACCTCTATTCCGGGATCGATTCGCCGGATTTCCGCGCCGACCTGATCCGGGCGGAAGGCGACTGCAGCGCCTTCTCGGAGCGTTACGGCGGCGCCATCGCCGAGATCGCCGGCGGACCCGACGCGTCCGCTCGCCTCGCCGAGGCGGTGGCGGCCTATGAGGCGATCGAAGACCGGCTCGGCCGTCTGATGTCCTTCGCCGGCCTCGTATACTCCGGCGACACCACGGACGAGCGGCGCCAGAAGTTCTACGGCGACACCCAGGAACGGCTGACCACGGCCTCTGGCCACCTGCTCTTCTTCGCCCTGGAGATCAACCGGGTCGATGACGGCGTTATGGACGCCGCCATGGCGGATGGTCCTCTCGCGCATTACCGCCCCTGGATCGAGGATCTGCGCCGCGAGAAGCCGTATCAGCTCGACGACCGCACCGAGAAGCTGTTCCTCGAGAAGTCGGTCACCGGGCGCTCCGCCTGGAACCGGCTGTTCGACGGCACGATCGCATCCCTGCGCTTCCCGCTGCAGGGCGAGATGCTCACCCTCGAGCCGACGCTCAACAAGCTGCAGGACCCGGACGGGGCGGTCCGCAAGGAAGCGGCGGGGGCCCTGGGCGACGTGTTCCGCGCCAATCTGCGGACCTTCACCCTCATCACCAACACCCTGGCCAAGGACAAAGAGATTTCCGACCGCTGGCGCGGCTTCAAGGACGTCGCCGACGACCGGCACCTCTCCAACCGGGTCGAGCCCGAGGTGGTGGCGGCCCTAGTGGACGCCGTCCAGGCCGCCTATCCGCGCCTGTCGCACCGCTACTACAGGCTGAAGGCCAAGTGGTTCGGGGTGGACGTCCTGCCCTATTGGGACCGCAACGCGCCGCTGCCACGGGTCGAGCAGCGCACCATTCCCTGGGCGGAGGCGCGCGACATGGTGCTCGACGCTTACGGCGCGTTCTCGCCGCGCATGGCCGACATCGCCAAGACCTTCTTCGACCGCCGCTGGATCGATGCGCCGACGCGGCCGGGCAAGGCGCCGGGCGCGTTCGCCCATCCCACCGTGCCCTCGGCGCATCCCTATGTGCTGGTGAACTACCAGGGCAAGCCGCGGGACGTGATGACCCTGGCGCACGAACTCGGCCACGGGGTGCATCAGGTACTCGCCTCACATAACGGTGCGCTGATGGCGCCGACGCCCCTGACGCTGGCCGAGACCGCGAGCGTGTTCGGCGAGATGCTCACGTTCCGGCGCCTGCTCGCCGCCACCACCGATACGGTTCAGCGCCGGGCGATGCTGGCCGCCAAGGTCGAGGACATGATCAATACGGTGGTGCGCCAGATCGCGTTCTACCTGTTCGAGCGGAAGGTCCACCTCGCCCGCGCCGAGGGCGAGCTCACCGCCGAGCAGATCAACGGGCTCTGGATGTCGGTGCAGGCCGAGAGCTTCGGCCCGGCGATCTCCCTCGATGCCGGCTACGAGCCGTTCTGGGCCTATATTCCGCACTTCATCCACTCGCCGTTCTACGTCTACGCCTATGCGTTCGGCGACTGCCTCGTGAACTCGCTTTACGGCGTCTATGCCAATGCCGAAGAAGGTTTCGTGGACCGCTACTTCGCATTGCTCTCGGCCGGCGGAGCAAAGCCCTACGGCGAACTGCTCGCTCCCTTCGGCCTCGATGCCAGCGACCCCGCCTTCTGGCAGATCGGCCTCAACATGATCGAGGGGATGATCGTCGAACTGGAGGCGATGGAGGGATAAAGCTCCTTTGCGCCAACGGCCTTTCGTTGTACATGACGTACAACGAAAGGCTCGCCCGTCATGAAGCTCGAAGTCAAGAAGATCGGCAATTCCACCGGGCTCATCCTGCCGCGGGAACTGCTGGGTAAACTCAACCTTTCGCAGGGCGACTGGCTTTCGGTGACGGAGAACGCGGATGGCTCGGTGCGGCTTTCGCCTCTCGACCCGACTTTCGAGAGGGGAATGGAAATCGCCGAGAAGGCGATGAAGAGCTACCGCAACGCGCTCTCCGAGCTTGCGAAATGACGACGGTCGTCTGGCTGACGAGCGATCTCGTCCAGGCCATTCACGCCCGTCAGCTCAAGTTGTTCGGCGGCCCGCCAGGGTTGCGGGACGAAGGGGCGCTCGAATCGGCTCTCGGCCGGCCAGTGAATCGGGCAGCCTATGGTGAGGCGGATTTGGCCGAATTGGCCGCTGCCTACGCCTTCGGCATCGCCAAGAACCATCCTTTCATCGACGGAAACAAGCGGGCGGCACTGCTGGCGCTCGTGACGTTTCTGGGCCTCAACGGGATCGATTTCCTCGCGAACGAGGCAGAGGCCGTCGTCATGATACGGAACCTCGCCGCGAGCGAGATCGACGAGAACGGCCTCACTCGCTGGATCCGCGACAACTGGCCGGCGGCGTAACCCCTACAGCGACCCAAGTTCCGCGACCCATGGGCCCATGGCCCTGGTACCCTTGAGGAAGGGGCCTATCTCGTGGTGACACCCCTTCGTCGCGCAGAATGGACCCGATGGCCGATCACGACAACGAAGCCAACCGCTTCTCGGCGCGCGCCAGCCGCTATGCCCGTGTCGGCGCCAATGTCGGGGGTGTCGCCGCGCGGATGGCCGGCGCCAAGCTGTTCGGAAAGGGAGAGACCCCCACCAACGCGGCCGCTCTGGCGCAGGCGCTCGGGGGACTGAAAGGCCCGATCATGAAGGTGGCGCAACTCCTCGCCACCGTGCCGGACCTGCTGCCGCCGGAATACGCGACCGAACTCCAGAAGCTCCAAGCCGACGCGCCGCCGATGGGTGCGGCCTTCGTCAAGCGCCGGATGATGGCCGAACTCGGCCCCGACTGGCAGAAGCGGTTCGGCTCCTTCGACCTCAAGCCCGCCGCTGCCGCCTCCCTCGGCCAGGTTCATCGGGCGACCGGCCTCGACGGGACGCCCTTCGCCTGCAAGCTCCAGTATCCCGACATGCAATCGGCCGTGGAGGCCGACCTGAAGCAGCTCGAAATTGCCTTCGCCCTGCACCGTCGCCTCAGTTCCTGGCTCGACACCCGCGAGATCGCCAAGGAGATCGGCGCCCGCGTGCGCGAGGAGCTCGACTACGAGCGTGAGGCCAAGCACGCGGCCCTCTACGGGGCCGTCCTGCAGGACATCGCCGAGGTGAGGGTGCCCGCCATCCACACCGATCTCTCCACCAAGCGTCTCCTCACCCTCGGCTGGCTCGAAGGCGACCGGATCCTCGACTTCTCCGATCAGCCCCTCGACATCCGCAACCGTCTTGCCCGGGCGATGTTCAAGGCCTGGTGGCACCCGTTCAGTCGAGCGGCCGTAATTCACGGCGATCCGCATCTCGGCAACTACACGGTCTTCTCCGAGGACGGTGAGGCACGCGGGATCAACCTGCTCGATTACGGCTGCGTCCGCATCTTCCACCCCCGCTTCGTCGGCGGCGTCGTCGATCTCTATCGCGGCCTCCTGGAGAACGATCACGCCCGGATCGTCCACGCCTACGAGGTGTGGGGGTTCAAGAACCTCAACAAGGAGCTGATCGAGATCCTCAACATCTGGGCCCGGTTCATCTACGGCCCGATCCTCGAGGATCGCACGAGGACGGTGGCGGATGGCGTCAAGCCCGGCGAATATGGCCGGCGCCAAGCCTTCGAGGTGCATCAGGCCCTCAAGCAGCGCGGACCCGTGACCGTGCCGCAGGAATTCGTCTTCATGGACCGCGCCGCCGTGGGGCTCGGCGCGGTGTTCCTACACTTGCGCTCGGAGCTGAACTACCACCGCCTGTTCGAGGCCGAAATCGAGAGATTCTCCCTAGAGACCCTGACCGAACGGCAGGGCACGGCGCTGGCCGCGGCGGGACTTCCATCCCCCGAGTAATCGGCAGGATTAGCCGCCTGTTCATGACAAGCGGGGATCGACTGTCATTCTCCGGGATAAAACCGGCTTTCCATATTTTCGCGAGCCGGTATCTCGATTGCGGGTGACAGAGGCATGCGCTAAATCCGCTTGGAACCAATCAAGATGATACCCAAGGGGACGACGACAAGATGGCCGATGCGAAGACCGTGACCGGCGTACGTTACAGCCCGGCGATGGATGAGAAGACCCACGAACAGACCTACCGTGGGTTTGTCCGGTTCGTGGAAATCGGCACCTTCGTGGTGATCTGCTGGGTGCTCGCGTTGGCCGTGGGTGGCATTCGCGAGGCTTGGCTCACGGCGATCTTCGGCGTGCTGCTGTCGGGCGTGGCGGGCACGGTGGGCGCGCTGTCGCCTGTCGTCGGTTGGAAGGCTCCCGCTGCGGTCGCTGTTCTTCTGCTTCTGTACCTCTTCTTCGCGTGACGTAGCCACGGACCGCTGGTATACCAGAGGTCCGGGCTCTATATTCCTGCTAAGCTACGGCGATCGCGAACGATCGCCGAGGGGGACCTCCTGAATGCGCATCGCTGTTTTGACAGAGTCGGACCCCGCCGAGCCGCGGGTCGCGGCGGTGCCCGAGACGATCAAGAAATTCAAAGGCCTCGGGGCCGACGTGACGGTCCAGTCCGGGGCAGGCCTCAAGGCCGGCGTTCCCGATGCGGATTACGAGGCGGCGGGCGCCACCATCGCGGCTACGGCGGCGGAGGCCGCAACGGATGCCGACCTCGTCCTCAAGGTTCGCCGTCCCAACGAGGACGAACTCAAGCTCCTGAAGACCGGCGCCACCGTCGTCGCCATCATGGATCCCTACGGCAACGAGACCGCGCTGAAGGCCATGGCCGATGCGGGGATCAGCGCCTTCTCCATGGAGCTGATGCCGCGCATCACCCGCGCGCAGGTGATGGACGTTCTCTCCTCCCAGGCTAACCTCGCCGGCTATCGCGCCGTGGTCGATGGCGCCGCAGAGTATGGCCGCGCCATGCCGATGATGATGACGGCCGCCGGCACCGTGCCCGCCGCCCGCGTCTTCGTGATGGGCGTCGGCGTCGCCGGCCTTCAGGCCATCGCCACCGCCCGCCGCATGGGCGCCGTGGTGACCGCCACCGACGTGCGGCCCGCCACCAAGGAACAGGTCGAATCCCTGGGCGCCAAGTTCGTGGCAGTGGAGGACGACGAGTTCAAGCAGGCCGAGACGTCCGGCGGCTATGCCAAGGAAATGTCGGCGGAATACCAGAAGAAACAGGCCGATCTGGTGGCGACGCACATCGCCAAGCAGGACATCGTCATCACCACGGCGCTCATCCCCGGGCGCCCCGCTCCGAAGCTCGTCTCGGAGGCGATGGTCGCCTCGATGAAGCCCGGCTCGGTGCTCATCGATCTCGCCGTCGAGCGCGGCGGCAACGTCGCCGGCGCCAAGGCCGGCGAGATCGTCACCACCGATAACGGGGTCAAGATCGTCGGCCACGTCAATGTCGCCGGCCGCCTCGCAGCAACCGCGTCGAGCCTCTACGCCCGCAACCTGTTCGCCTTCGTCGAGACCCTGATCGACAAGGAGTCCAAGGCCCTCGCCGTCAAGTGGGACGACGAGTTGGTGAAGGCGACGAACCTCACGCGGGACGGACAGGTGGTCCACCCGTCCTTCCAGTCCACAGCAGCCTGATCGCGACGGAGAGACAGATGGCAACCCTTCCTCCCGAACAGGCCGCCGAACAGGCGCGCGCAGCGGCCGCGACCGCGCGTACCGCCGCCGATCAGGCACAGAGCCTCGCCGACAGCCTCGGTCAGGGCATCAGCCACGGAATCGCCGCCGCCACCCATGGCGCGGTCGATCCCACCGTCTTCCAGCTCGCGATCTTCGTGCTCGCGATCTTCGTCGGGTACTACGTGGTGTGGTCGGTGACCCCGGCGCTCCACACCCCCCTGATGTCCGTCACCAACGCGATCTCCTCCGTCATCATCGTCGGCGCGCTCCTCGCCGCCGGCGTTCCGCTGATCGAGAAGGGCACCGGCTGGGCGCGCTTCTTCGGCTTCGTCGGCATCGTCCTCGCCAGCGTCAACATCTTCGGCGGCTTCCTCGTTACCCAGCGCATGCTCGGCATGTACAAGAAGAAGGCCTGAGACGATGTCCCAGAACGTCTCCGCCCTCCTCTATATCGTCTCCGGCGTCCTGTTCATCATGGCGCTGCGGGGGCTCTCGCACCCGACCACGTCGCGGCAGGGTAACCTGTACGGCATGGTCGGCATGGGCCTCGCGGTCCTGACCACCCTGGTCGGCCATCCGCCAGCCGGCTTCGGCGCCTGGATCATCGTCCTCCTCGGCCTCGCCATCGGCGGCGGCGCGGGCGCGGTGATCGCCAAGCGGGTGCCGATGACGGCCATGCCCCAGCTCGTGGCCGCGTTCCACTCCCTCGTCGGTCTCGCCGCCGTGGCGGGTGCAGCCGGCACGCTCTATGCCCCGCAGGCGGTCGGCATCCTCGAGAACGGCCATATCCATAAGGAATCGCTGTTCGAGATGGCGCTCGGCGTCGCCATCGGCGCGATCACCTTCACCGGTTCGGTCATCGCCTTCGCCAAGCTCGACGGACGCATGTCCGGCAAGCCGATCATGCTGCCGCAGCGGCACGCGATCAACATCGCCCTGGGCATCGCTCTAATCGGCCTGATCGCGGTGTTCATCGGCACCGAGAGCAAGGCGATCTTCTGGCTGATCGTGGTGCTGTCCTTCGTGCTCGGCGGCCTCCTGATCATCCCGATCGGCGGCGCGGACATGCCCGTCGTCGTGTCGATGCTCAACTCCTATTCGGGTTGGGCGGCGGCCGGCATCGGCTTTACCCTGGGCAACCTCGCGCTCATCATCACCGGCGCCCTCGTCGGCTCGTCGGGTGCGATTCTGTCCTACATCATGTGCAAGGCGATGAACCGCTCGTTCATCTCCGTGATCCTCGGCGGCTTCGGCGGCGACGCCGCTGCGGCCGGTGCAGGTGGCGCTGTCGAGACGCGCCCCGTCAAGCAGGGATCGGCCGACGATGCGGCCTACATCATGAAGAACGCCGAGCGCGTCATCATCGTCCCCGGCTACGGCATGGCGGTGGCGCAGGCCCAGCACTCGCTGCGCGAGATGGTGGACATGCTCAAGAAGGAGGGCGTGGAGGTGAAGTACGCCATCCACCCCGTCGCCGGCCGCATGCCCGGGCACATGAACGTGCTGCTGGCGGAAGCCAACGTGCCCTATGACGAGGTCCACGAGCTCGAGGACATCAACGGCGACTTCCCGCAGGCGGACGTAGCCTTCGTCATCGGCGCCAACGACGTCACCAACCCGGCCGCCAAGACCGACAAGACCTCGCCGATCTACGGCATGCCGATCCTCGACGTGGAGAAGGCCAAGACGGTCCTCTTCATCAAGCGCGGCATGGGCTCCGGCTATGCCGGCGTCGAGAACGAGGTGTTCTTCCGCGACAACACGATGATGCTGTTCGGCGACGCCAAGAAGGTCGTGGACTCCATCGTCAAGAACCTCTGAGCCGCCGGGCCTTCGATCCCGGACGACTCTGATGAAGAAGGGGCCGGCGCATCACGCGCCGGCCCCTTCTTCATTCGCCCCCACCGACCACGATGCCAGCCCGGTTCGGCCGCCACGGCGTGCGTCCGAGACGGCACGGCGGGGACATGTCGTCAGTCCCGCCCCGGCAGATTCGCGGGCCTCTCGGGACCCAGCCAAGCCGGGGATCACGCTCGCGAAGCCTGCGGGGGCGAGTGGCGCTCCCGGCGTCATAAAGCGGCGAGGCATCTTCGATAGGGAGTGTTCGTGCCGAGCGACACGTTCCCGGAGAGGGAGAGGGCAATGACCGAGACCGGCCGTTTCGTCTGGTACGACCTGATGACCACGGACCTTCCCGCCGCGCGGGACTTCTATGCCGATGTGATGGGCTGGAGCATCGCGCATGCCGGCATGCCGGGAACCGACTATACTCTGGCCCGTCGCGAAGCGGTGCCGGTGGGCGGGATGATGACCCTGCCCGACGCGGTCCGTGCCCAGGGGGGCCGGTCCGGCTGGATGGGCTACGTCGCCGTGGCCGATGTCGATGCCGCTTCGGCCGATCTGCGCGCGGCCGGCGGCACGATCCACCGGGCACCCGAGGACATACCGGGGATCGGCCGCTTCTGCGTCGCCGCCGATCCGCAGGGCGCGGTGTTCGTGCTCTTTCGTGGCGCCGGCCCTCTGCCGCCGGCCCCTCCGCCCGGCACGCCCGGGCATTTCGGCTGGCACGAACTGCACACCCGCGACTGGGAGGCGGCCTTCGCCTTCTACGCGCACCTCTTCGGCTGGGTGAAGACCGACGCAGTGGATATGGGTCCGATGGGAACCTACCAGCTCTTCGGCGCCCAGGACCCCGATGCGGGCTGCGACGGGATCCATACCGGCGGTATGATGACGAACGCCCAGGCGCCCGCCCCGTTCTGGCTGTACTACGTCAATGTCGACGACATCGACGCCGCCGGATCGAGGATAGCCGAGGGCGGCGGGCGGGTCGTCTCCGGCCCGCATCAGGTGCCCGGCGGCGCCTGGACCGTTCAAGCCCTCGACCCGCAGGGGGCGATGTTCGCCCTCGTCGGTCCGCGGGCGAGCGCATGAGGCGGTGGCGCCGGAGGGCCGGAGGCGGGTAGACTGACGGCGTGTCAGCCGCCTCAGCCCTCGCCCCATCCCGCGCCTTCCTCGGTGTCACCCGTTCCGTCATGGGGCGGCCCTGGCGTGACCGCTGCGGCGACCCCGCCGCCCAGGCCTATGCCGCGACGATGGTGCAGGCCCATGGCCTGCCCGACCTTCTCGCCCGCGTCCTCGCCTCACGCGGCGTCCGGCCCGACGAGGCGGCGGCCTATCTCGAACCGCGCCTGCGCGATCTGATGCCGGATCCGGCTCGCCTCGTGGACATGGAGGCGGCGGCCGAGCGTCTCGCCCAGGCCGTCGAGACCCGCGAACGCGTCGCCGTGTTCGGAGATTACGATGTCGACGGCGCCGCGAGCGCGGCGCTGATGGCCGGCTACCTGCGTGCGCTCGGCCTGACGGTGGACATTCACATCCCGGACCGGATTACGGAAGGCTACGGCCCCAACGTGGCGGCGGTCACGGCGCTGGCGGAGGGCGGGGCGAAGCTCCTCGTTTGCGTCGATTGCGGCACGAGCGGCCACGAGCCCCTGGCGGCTGCCGCCGAACGCGGGCTCGCCGTGATCGTCCTCGACCATCACGGCGCGCCGGAAATCCTGCCTCCGGTCGAGGCACTGGTGAACCCGAACCGGCTCGACGACATTTCGGGCCTCGGCCATCTCTGCGCGGCGGGTGTCGTCTTCCTCACCCTCGTCGCCCTCAACCGCCGCCTGAGGCGGGGAGGGCGGGAGGATCTGCCGGATCTCGCCGAAGCCCTCGATCTGGTGGCCCTGGCGACGGTCGCCGACGTGGTGCCGCTCACCGGCCTCAACCGCGCCTTCGTCGTCCAGGGATTGAAGGTGATGCGGGGCCGGGGCAGGATCGGTCTCGCCGCCCTGTTCGACGCCGCATCCCTGAGCGAGCCGCCGGAATCCTGGCATCTCGGCTATCTGCTCGGCCCGCGCATCAATGCCGGCGGCCGCATCGGCCATGCGGGGCTGGGCGCAGCCCTTCTCACCAGTGGAGATCCGGCGGAGGCGACCCGCATCGCCACCGAACTCGACCTCCTCAACCGGGAGCGGCAGGGCATCGAGGCACAGGCGGTGCTCGAAGCCGAGGCCGAGATGGATCGTGCGCTGACACTGGCCCCCGACACGCCGATCCTGGTGACGGCCTCCGCCTCCTGGCATCCGGGAGTGGTCGGCCTCGTGGCGGCGCGGCTGAAGGAGCGTTTCGGTCGGCCGGCTTTCGCCTTCGCCCTGCGTCCGGACGGGACCGCCACGGGGTCGGGCCGCTCCGTCGCGGGGGTGGATCTCGGCCATGCGGTGCGCGAGGCCGTGGATGCCGGCCTCCTCGTCAAAGGCGGCGGGCATGCCATGGCGGCCGGCGCCACGCTATCGAGCCACGACCCCACGCCTCTGCGCGACTTCCTCGCGGCCGCCCTCGCCGCGGCGGTATCGGAGGCGAGGGCGGTGGAGGCACTGCTCGTCGACGGCACCGTGAACGCGGGCGGCGCTACGGCGGAAGTGGTTCGCCTCGTCCGGCGCGCCGGACCGTTCGGCGCGGGCGCACCGGAACCGGTCTTCGCCCTGCCGTACCACCGGCTGGTCGATGCGGCGATCGTCGGCAACGGCCACGTCCGCGCGCGCTTCAGGAGCCGGGACGGCCAAGCCATCGGCGCCATCGCCTTCCGCTCCGCCCAGGGACCGTTGGGCCAGGCGCTCCTCGGCGGGATCGGCCAGGAATTCCACGTGGCCGGAACCCTCGCCATCGATACCTGGCGCGGCGGCGAGCGGGTGCAGTTGCGCGTCGGCGATCTCGCCACACCCTGAACTTTGCGTCGGTGCCCGCGCGGGACGTGTTGACACCCGCGCAAGCCCTCACCATAAGGACCCGCGCGCTGCCGAGAGGCGGTGGTTTGGGGGAATGTCCCGAGCGGCAAAGGGGGCGGACTGTAAATCCGCTGCGTAAGCTTCGTAGGTTCGAGTCCTACTTCCCCCACCAATCCATACCGACACGCAGGCACCACGGCCGATGAAGGGATAACCTTCTCAAAACCGCGTCGCCATGTTATCGGGCGCCATATGCGGGTGTAGCTCAATGGTAGAGCAGCAGCCTTCCAAGCTGAATACCCGGGTTCGATTCCCGGTACCCGCTCCACTCCCTTACCTTGAAAATTTGCAGCAGATCGAACGGGATAGGCTTCTTTTGGGAGGTCTCCTCGGCGTTTGATCCGAGCGATCGATACCTCCCAAATGGGCAGATGAGCGGCCCCCAGGGACGGTTACGGACAGGCCGATATCACCCCCAGGCTCCGGCTGGGACTCGCGGGCATCACGGCATCCACGACGAGGCAACCGGGCTTGAGTAGGCCCCTTGGTCTCTTCCTGGCTGTAGAGCGCCACGCGGGCGTGGAGATGCGGGCAGGTCCGAGAACGGAACCATCGATTTTTCGTGAAAGCGCATGGATCCCGGTTCTTCCGCTCCGGCAGAGTGGGGAGGAGCGAACCAACCGACCGGCGCATGCCCTGGCCCATGGGGCAGCTACGGAGCGTCCAGCAACGGTAGCCATAGCGCCAGGGCCGAAAGCGTCACCAGAAGCACAGGTGGGGTGATGATCAGCCCTACCTTCATGTATTGCCCCCACGTGATGTGCTGCCCCCGGCTGGCGAGCACGTGGAGCCAAAGCAAGGTCGCAAGGCTGCCAATCGGTGTAAACTTCGGGCCGAGGTCGCAGCCGATGACGTTGGCGTAGATCATCGACTGGCGCATCAGCGGTGACAGGTCGGGGGTCTGCTGGATCGAGAGCGCCCCCACCAGCACTCCCGGCATGTTGTTCATGACGGAAGACAGGATGGCGGCGGCGAAGCCCGTCCCGATGGTGGCGACGATCGTTCCCTGGCCTGAGAGCCAGACCAACCCCTGCGCTAAGTACTCCGTCAGGCCGGCGTTCTTCAGACCGTAGACGACGAGGTACATGCCGAGGCTGAACAGCACGATCTGCCACGGTGCCCCCGCGAGGATCTTACGGATGGGGATCACGCGGCTTCGGCTGGCGAGAGCCAGAAGGATCAGGGCGCCGGCACAGGTGACGACTGATACCGGTATGCCGAAGGGCGCGGAGACGAAGTAGGCGGCGAGAAGGAGAGTGAGCAGCGGGAAGGCCGCCGTGAACACCGAGGGATCGCGGATGGCACGACGAGGCGCCTCCAACTGGCCCACCGGGTAGGTCGCTGGCAGGTCGCGGCGGTAGAACATCCACAGGACCAGCAGGGTCGTGGCGAGCGAGACGAGGTTCACCGGTACCATCACGGCGGCATAGCGGCTGAAGGTGATGTCGAAGAAGTTGGCGGAAACGATGTTGACGAGGTTCGAGATCACCAGCGGCAGGCTGGTGCTGTCGGCCACGAACCCGCAGGCGACGATGAAGGCGAAGGCCGCCACCGGCTTGAAGTCGAGCCGCAGCAGGATGGCGAGCACGATGGGGGTGAGGAGAAGCGCAGCCCCGTCGTTGGCGAACACCGCCGCAATCGCCGACCCGAGAAGGATGACCAGGGGAAACAGGCGGCGGCCACGACCACCACCCCACCGGGCGATGTGTAGGGCGGCCCAATGGAAGAACCCCGCCTCGTCCAGGAGAAGCGATATGACGATGAGCGCCACGAACGTGAAGGTGGCATCCCAGACGATATGCCAGACCACAGGGATGTCGCCTGGATGGATGACCCCGCTTGCGAGGGCCACGGCGGCCCCCGTGAGGGCGCTCCATCCGATCCCGAGGCCCTTGGGTTGCCAGATGACGAAGACGAGGGTGACCACGAAAATGGCAAGCGCGAGCATCGGCACCGTTTCTTGTTCTTGATGGAGCGGGAAGCCGATCAGGCGCTGGCGACGCGGCGCCCGTACTCGTCGACGACGCGCTCGCCGTCTTCCTTCACGAACTCGCCTCGCTGGACCGGCAAGAGGTCGAGGACCGCCTCGGAGGGGCGGCACAGGGCGACGCCCTTCGGGCTCACCACCAAAGGCCGATTGAGCAGGATCGGGTGCGCCTCGATGGCATCCAGAAGCTGGTCGTCCGTGAGGGCCGGGTCGGCGAGGCCGAGTTCCACGAAGGGTGTCCCCTTCTCGCGCAGGAAGTCTCGGATCGTGGCGCCGGCCCGCTCGGCGAGCTGACGTACCAGGGTGCGGCTCGGCGGCGTTTTCAGGTACTCGACCACGTGTGGCTCGATGCCGGCATTGCGAATGAGGGCCAGGGTGTTGCGGGACGTTCCGCAATCCGGGTTGTGGTAGATCACGACGTCCATCGAGAGGTCTCCTTGCAGCAGGCGGAGAGGGCTGCGACGGCCGGGGCGCAGACCTCGGGGCGCCCCTGGCAGCAATCGCGCATCAGGAACTGGATCAGTTCCGACAGGTCCGGGTAGGCGGCGCTGTAGATGATCGAGCGTCCCTCGCGGCGGGAGGTGACGAGCCCGGCATGGGTGAGCTCCTTCACGTGGAAGGACAGGTTGGTGCCCGACACGCCGACCGCCTCGGCCAGCATGCCGGCTGCCATCCCGTCCGGCCCGGCGGTGACGAGCTGGCGCACGATGCGCATGCGATGCTCCTGGCCGAGGGCCGCAAAGGCGGCCACGGCTTGCCGTTCGCCCATCATGATGTCAATACCTCAATAATCATTGAAATATAGAGGACACCGACGCCTTGGACAAGCCTCAGCAACCCTTCGCCGATGGCATGCCGAACCTGAGCGAGAGGCACTTCGAGGTCCCGACGAGCACCGGCCTTCAGGTGCTAACGCCGTTCACCCACGCTCCGCGGTTCCTGATCCTGTACGGATCGCTCCGGGAGCGTTCGTTCAGCCGCTTCCTCGCCTACGAGGCCGCGCGGCTGCTTCAGGCCATGGGCGGCGAGGTGCGGATCTACGATGCGCACGGCTTGCCGCTGCCGGACGACGCCACGGCCGACCACCCGAAGGTCCAGGAACTGCGCACCCTCTCGATCTGGTCGGAGGGACACGTCTGGGTCAGCCCCGAACGACACGGCAACTTGACCGGCGTCATCAAGAGCCAGATCGACTGGCTGCCCCTGTCGGAGGGGTCGGTGCGCCCGACGCAGGGCCGGACCCTGGCCGTGATGCAGGTCTCAGGCGGCTCGCAATCGTTCAACGCCGTCAACGCCCTGCGCATCCTCGGGCGCTGGATGCGGATGATCACCATCCCGAACCAGTCCTCAGTGCCCATGGCCTACAAGGAGTTCGATGAGGCCGGCCGTATGAAGCCCGGCCCCCTCTACGACCGGGTGGTCGACGTCTGCGAGGAACTGTTCAAGTTCACCCTCCTGACCCGTGAAAGGGCAGACTACCTCGTCGACAGGTATTCCGAGCGCAAAGAGCGCGAACCCGAACGGCTCGAGGCGGTGGCGGTCGATATCGGGTTCGCAAGGCGATAGGCTGTGTAGTCCCGGCATTCGCCGCGAAAAGATTGCGCCGTCAAAGCCTGACATCGAACACTTTGGGGACCACGCGGGTGCCTCCCTCGATGCACGTGATGCGTCGTCCAATGCCGGACCGCGATGAGCCTGAGGCGCCGGGGTCTGCCCGCGCGACTGCTTCGAGGCCGAGTGTCGGTTCAATGTGAGCCCCGTGTGCCGATGATCCGGCGCGCGGCGCTTCCTTGCCTCGCTCACGTGGCGTTGGGGATCAAGGCCTTGGGGATCGCGCCGGCGGAACACGCCGGCGCTTTCTCATGGCCCTCACCATCGATGCGGATTGTCGCCGAGCCTCGCGCGATCGCTGGCGATCGGGCTGCTCGTTCTTTCCGGCGCGGCAACGATCCTGAGTTTGTCGAAGGACCCCGCGGGTCCGCGCCGAAGAACCTGGCCGGACGCTGCCTCGGGAAGCCCATAAGGCCGGGGAGGCCGGCCAATCTTCATTCCGCCGCGCTGGACTCCGACGACGTCGTGCGCCCTGCCAATCCGGGTGAGTCGGCTGCGTATTGCCCGGCCGCGATCGTGCGTTTGACCGTCGACCGGGCGGCATCGATGGCGATGGCGGCGGCCGACATGGTCCTGGCCTCCGTCGGCCGCTCCAGGGCGTGCTTGGCGATCTCGCCGGCGAGATCGTCGATTTCGCGGGCGAGGTGTTCCAGGCGCGGAGGATCGGCGCTGCTTTGCGCTTCCTGGCGAATCTGCAGGAGACGGTCGGTGGCCTCCTCGATCCGTTCCCGGCGCAGCCGTGACAGACGCTGGCCGATCCACGCGACGCCAGACCCGATGCCGCCGCCGAGGAAGGCGACGAGATAGATCCAGGTCTCGTAGCGCTCGATGAAGCCCTGCTGCTCGCGCTCGAAGAAATCGACGGCGCCGGGGTGGATCGGCAACCGCGCGCTCGTCGCGCCGGCCGTGCTGTCGTAGCTCGGCGCCTGCACGTAATCGGCGGCGGGGGTCACGTTGGCCATGCCGCTGCGCAATTCGAACAGGTGCTGGGTCACGTCCGCCGCGACGGGACGGGACAGGCTGGCCCGCGCCATCAGGCGGTAGGACGCGCCGACCGTGTGGACGTCCTCGGCCGGGATCTTGGGACTGCCACCGAAGGTCTCGGCCGGCATCGTGACGGATTGCAGGCGCGGCATCCGGGCGACGATGGCATCCGCGTTCTCCACCGTGACGAAGGCGACCTTTCGGGTCTTGCTGGCCGCCTGGACGATGCCGACGATGCGCTGCGCCGTCGGTGCGGTCGGTGAAATGACCGAGACCACGGCATCGACCCGCTTCCTGGCCAGGGCCGTGGGCAGCTCGGCTTCGGACATTTCCACGAGGGCCACGTGCCGCGGTGGCAGCGGACCTTCCGGGTCCTTGTCGAGAAGGGTGAGGCCGTAATGGCTGACCATCGCCTTGATCAGCGCCTGGTCGGCATCGCGATGCGCGAGGATCGCGAGGCGCTTCCGATCGAGGTCGGGAAAGTTCGTCAGCCTCGACGGCTCTGGAGAGGCGATGATCATCGCCTGGTCGCGAAGGATCGCCAGGGTCAGTCCGTTGTCGGGCAGGTCGATATCGGGACGGACCACGGCGAGATCGGCGCGGCCTTCCTGGAGCGCGGCGGCACTGTCCCGCACATCGTCGAAGGCGATGACCTTGAGCCGGATCTCCTTGTGCCGCCGGGCCAGG
This sequence comes from Methylobacterium sp. Leaf93, assembly GCF_001422345.1. Lineage (NCBI taxonomy): Bacteria > Pseudomonadati > Pseudomonadota > Alphaproteobacteria > Hyphomicrobiales > Methylobacteriaceae > Methylobacterium > Methylobacterium sp. Leaf93. Next base: position 65,626 of record NZ_LMMS01000008.1, read on the forward strand.
GCATCCGCATAGGCCTGGATCAGCGCCGGCTCGGTCCCGTCCTTCTGGGCTACGGCGATCGTCAGGACGGTCGCCCGCGAGATCCAGTAGGCCGTGGCGGCCCCGAGGCCGAGGAACACGGCGAGCAGAAGGAAGACGAACTCGCGGCGGACGAGGAGGCCGGCGAACTTCATGGATCGAACGACCGCTTCCCGCCAAGCCCGACACCGACCCTATCGGCGGCAACAGGGCGTATCATGCCCCCGCCGCGAGCCGGCATGGCGGGCGCCGTCCCCGTCGACAAGGGACGGCTCCACCGCGACGGGGGCGGATGGGCGGTCGTCAGCGGGGCCGACGCGGTGGGGCTGCGGCCCGGCCGCTGAGGCGGCGTCCGACATAGGCGACGATTCTGGGAAGCACGAACAAGGTCAGGAGTTTGCGGATCATCGAAGGTCTCCGGATGACGGGGATTAGCGCTTGGGACGGGCGAGCCAGCCCACCGCGAAGGCCACGGCCGCGAGGCCGAGCAGGGCGGATGCGCGATGGTCGTCGGCATAGCGGACCGCCTGGCGGCCATAGGTCGTGCCGCGCTTGGCTGCATGGCGGGCGAAGCCGCGTCCGTCCTCGATCAGGTTACCGGCGCGGTCCCGGACTTCGCCGACGAGATAGCGGCCATCCTGGGCCAAATCCTCGGCACGGTCGCGGGCACGGCCGTAGGCATATTGCGCGCCGCCGGCCACCTGGTTGACGGCACCGCGCACCTGACGGGCCGGATCGCCGGTGACACCGCCGAGGGCGGATTGGGCACGTCCCTTCAGGTGCCGGGACGCGCCGCGAAACTGATCGCGATTCATGGAAGTCTCCTACAGGTGAGGCGGAGGGAGAGCCTGAGCCCTCCCTCGGGGACGGGATCACCGCTTGCCAGTGACCTTGTCGACGACCGAGGCCACACCGTCCTTGGCCTCGCCGACTGTGCGCTGGGCCTCGCCCTTGAGTTCCTGGGCCTTGCCCTCGGCGACGAGCTTGTCGTTGCCGGTGACCTTGCCGACACCCTCCTTGAGGTTGCCGACGGCTTCGTTGGCGAGACCCTTCAGCTTGTCCGTGGTGCTGCTCATGGGATGGCTCCTTGGGTTCGGGGTGATCGTCGAAAGGGAAGGTCCGGCCGGTCGCGGTGACCGGCCGGCGATCCGGCTCAGACGCGGCGGGCGTCGTAGCGATCGGTGAGGGTGGCGAGGGTCGGAGCGCCGAGACGGCCGCCGAAGAAGCCGGCGAGCGCGCCGAGGATCAGGGCGAGCGCGCCGTAGAAGGCGCCCTGGGTGGCGGCGGACTTGGCGGCCACGGCCGCGGCCTCGGCCTTCTGCTTGGCGCTGGCGACGGTCTCTTCGTACTGCTTGCGGTAGTCCTGGATCTGGGTCTTGGCCTGGTCGACCGGGATGCCCTGGGCCTTGGCCAGCGCGTCGGCGGCGCGGTTTTCGGCCTGGGCCTTCTGGGCGGGATCCCCCGTGAACAGGGCGCGGATGGCGGCGACAGCGGCATCCTTGGCGGCCTGCGGGTCCTGGCCGGCCGCCTGCTGGCGGACGCTCTGCTCGATGCCGTCCAGCGGGTTGGTGATCTTGGACAGCGACGGGGCTGCGGCCTGCGCGGCGGTCTGCACGGTACCGCCGACGAGCGAACCGGCGCCGCCGAGCGTGCTGGTCACGCCCGAGAAGGCGCCGCCGATGAGGCCGCCGGCCGCGGAGGTGAGAAGATAGAGCACCACGAGGGTGGTCACCGCCCAGGAGACCAGGCCGTGCAGGCCGGCGGCGCCCGTGACGGGCTTGCCCGACAGGCGCCCGGCGATGAAGCCGCCCGCCAGGGCGGCCACGATGCCGGAGACGATGAACCAGATGCCGGCGCTCATCGACAGGGTCGAGGCGGCCGGGTTGTCGGCGGCCACCGGTCCGACGCTGGACAGGCCGATGCCGACGCCGACCATGTTGAGGATGACCTGGGTCACCAGGGCGGTGACCGCGCCGGCGAAGATCGCGCCCCACGAAACCTGGTTCAGCAGGACGGTGCGGGTATCACCGGCGACGATCGGCGACGTCGGGATGCTGGAGGAAGAAGTCACGTGGCAGAACTCCGGGGTCGTCGGTAGTCCGAAGAATTCGGTAGTCCGAGCGGGGGAAGATGAAGGGGAGAGGTAGCGCGGCGGACGTTCAGTCGCGGCCGTGAATGAGCAAACCGATGCCGTAGCCGAGGAGGCCGGCCACGAGCAGGGCGGCAACGGGGTGCTCGGCGACCTGATGGGTCACCTCGCGGCCGCCCTGGCGCAGATAGTTGCCACCGTTCTCGTAGGCGTCCTCGGCGTAGTCGTAAGCTTCGCGGCCTGCATTGCGGACGGATCGATCAGCGCGCTCGTAGGTGTCCCCGGCGGCATCCTGAGCGTGGCGCGCGCGCGCCTCAATCTCGCGTCCGTCGGACCCGGCGACATCGTCGACGACGCGGCGGACGCGGCCACCGACGTCGCGGGCAGCGTCAGTGGCGTGCTCTGCGGCCTCGCCGACCGCGTCCTTCGCCTGACCATAGAGGTTCTCGGCCGTGCCCTGGACTTCGCGCGCCCGGCCCTCGACCGAGTTGCGGTTCGAACCAGTCATGTCACCGACCGCACCCTGAATCTTGCCGCCGAGTTCTTTCGCGGCCCCGGTGATCCGATTGGTATCGACCATGATCTTCACTCCTGTATCTATAAAATCTTGACTGGATGACGTCCGGCGCCGTCAGGCTCACCCTAAGTCTCGGAAACGTTTTTTAGTTTCACTATAGACTTCGGTAATTTGTGCTGAGGTCTTCCTTCGTCGACCATATTATGATCACCGATCAGCTTTTCGATGGCTTCTTTTACAGAGCTCTTGAGCGTTTCAGCCGTGATCGCGGACTTGGGCTCGCTCATCGATCGATCCGAATACTGGCTGGCCGGACCCGCATCTCTTGCGGCTCGGTGCTCCCAAGTTGGCGCGTACCGACGACCGATCAATGATGCATTCGTACCGGTAGATCGATTTTATTTAACTGGACGAGCCCACAGGGAACCCATTGTCCCGCCCCCAGACGATGGCCTCGGATCGCTTGTGCACGCCCAGTTTTCGATAAAGGGCGGCGGCATGATTCCGCACCGTGTTGCGCGACAGGGTCAGACGCTTGGCGATGGCATCGTCGCCGAGCCCCGAGCAGATGAGATCGAGAATCTGCCGTTCGCGGACCGTCATGTTCGGAGCGACGGAATCCTTGTGCTCACCACCCGGCCGACGCAGGTTGGCGAGCTTCTCGATGAGCCCTCGGCTGAACCAGGAGGTATCGGCCATGACGGTCTCGATGGCCTCGAACAGGTCGCGCTCGCCACGCTTGCGCTCGGTGATGTCCTGCAGGACGAGGAGTGCGTAGATGTCGTCCCCTATCTCGACCCGCTCGGCGGAGACGAGGCAATCGAGGCTGGTCCCATCCTCGTGCTGCAGGCAGACTTCGAGCCCGAGAACGTAGCCGGTCATGGCCACGGCACTCTCGAACCTCTCGCGGGCCGCATCGTGGACCCAGAGCCCGAGCTCCGCCGGTGAGCGCCCGGCGACCGTCTCGGCGGAATGGCCGAAGACGCGGGTGAAGGCCTCGTTCACCCCGGTGATGGCGAAAGTGTTCGCCCGCGCGAGCACCGTCGGAACGGGGGTGAGGCTGAAGGCTTTCGCGAAGCGCTCCTCGCTCTGACGCAAGGCCATCTCGGCCTTCCGACGCAATTCGAGATCGGCGAAGGTAAAGAGCATGCACGGCTCTTCGCCGAAATCCATCGGCTGGCCGGCGACGATGACGTGGCGCACGCCGCCATCGGGAAGGTCGAGACAGGCTTCCATCTGCGGGATGGTGCCGCCCTCGTTCAGGCGCGAGATGGCCAGATCCCGGCTGCGGGCGCCCGCCAGGACATCGACCTCGTAGACGCTGCGGCCGATGACGGCATCGCGGGTGTACCCCGTCATCTCGAGGAAGCCGAGATTCACCTTGACGTGTCGCAGGTCCGCAAGCCGGCAGATCACCGCCGGGGCCGGATTCGCGTTGAACGTCTTCTCGAAGCGGTCCTCGGCCTCGAACTGATCCGAGACGTCCTTGAGAATCAGTGCGAGGCAACTGGGATTGCCGTCGCGATCAGTGGCCACAAGGCTGCGCAAGGAATGGACGAAGGTGACGTCCGGCTCGTCGGTCCGCGTCACCTCCACGACCACGTCGTGGAACGTCTCACCCGCAACGACGCGCTCGATCGGGTATTGATTGGGCGTGCGATTGTTGCGGTAGCGTAAGGAGAAGCGCTCGCGATAGATGTCGACGGTCTCTCCGAGCTCGCTCACGGATTCCGCCCCGTGCATCGCCAGGGCCGCCTCGTTGGCATAGGCGATGGTCTGGTCCGGCTCGACCAAGATCACGCCCTCGCTGAGGCCGGCGATGATCTGCCGGAGTTCGTACCTGTCGACGCCGAGTGTCACTGTGGCTCCAATCGCTTCATGGACCGGGCCACGGCCCAGCCTTCAACCGATGCATGGGCGGTCAGTTCCAGGTTCACTCGGGAAGAGCCTGGTATATTTGAATGGTCCACAGGACTGTCATGGACCGGACTTGGAAGTACCCATGCAGGGAGCCCCTTGGGCGCGCCGGAGGCCTGTCTACTCTTGCAAAGATCGACATTCGTGTTTTCGCATCAGAGCAGTCTCGACGAACAGACGCAGAGGCCGACGAGTATCGAAGAACCGGTCGTCCCATCGTCTTCCCTCGACCTGACAACCCCGTCGCGCGCGCCGGATTTCAGATGTGCGTCGGCCAAATGATCGGATCCCGGTCCGGGACGCGTAACCGAGGGAGGGCGACCACCGAAATCCTCCTCATGGCCGCCGCAGAACCCGGTGCCACGACGAAGGACCGCGTCCCATGAGCATTCTCGCCCACACCGTCCCCGGGGCCCCTTGCCGCCGATGCCATGGGCGCGGACCCGAGGGCGAAGGGCGGTGTGGCCAAGCCCACAACGACCCATTAGGGTCGCATCCGTGAGCCTGGCACAGGCGGCGCATCCGGGCCGCCTGTCCGTCCTGCAGGCTCAGTCCGCGGAGTCCGGAAGCATCGCGACCATGCCCGCACGATCGATGGCATCGTCCGGCGAGGACTCGCTGTCGGCTGCGATGCAGGCGGCTCAGAACGGCGATGCCGCAGCCTACCGTGGGCTCCTGCGCGACTGCGTTCCTGTCATTTCCGCGATGGCGCGGTCCAAGGGCGTCCAGGGCACGAGCATCGACGACGTGGTGCAGGAGACCCTGCTGACGATCCACCGGGCGCGGGCCAGCTACGATCCCGCCCGGCCCTTCCTGCCCTGGCTCCGTGCCATCGCCCACCGGCGTGCCATCGATGCCATGCGCCAGGACAGCCGCCGGCCGCGCGAGGTCGACGACCCGATCGCCTACGAGACACACGCCGACGACGGCCCCCTGCCGGGGCACGATCTGGAGGACCGCGACCGTCGCCGGGCCGTGGTCCAGGCCGTCGCCCATCTTCCCCCGGGGCAGCGCGAAGCGATCGAGCACATCGCCTTGCGCGAGCTCTCGCTCGACGAGGCGTCCGTTCTCACCGGGCGGACCAAGACGGCGCTGAAGGTCAATTTCCATCGAGCCCTCAAGGCGCTGCGTGCCTCTCTCTCATCCAGCAAGGGGGGTTCGGATGTCTGATCCCGCCAGACACGAACGTCTCGTCGAGGAGCTGGCCCGGTCGCTCGCGCCGATCCGCCCACTGGCCGGGCCGGGATGGCGGGCCTTCGCCTGGATCTCCGCCGTGCTCGGCCTGGGCGTTCTTCTCCTGCCCCTGTCGGATGGCGCTGCTTTGTCCGCGCGTCTCGGCGTTCCGGATCTTCGCTATGCCGCGCTCGGCGCGATGCTGACGAGCGTGGCTGCGGCCTTCGCCGCCTTCCAGAGCAGCGTACCGGGCCGCAGCCGGGCCTGGGTCCTGCTGCCGATCCCGCCCCTCGTCCTGTGGCTCGGCGTCAGCGGGCTCGGCTGCCTGCGGGCCTGGCTCGCTCCGGCTTCGAATCTCGCAGAAACCGGGGAGATGCGCGGCTGCTTCGTCTTCCTGATAGGAGTCTCGCTGCCGCTCTCGGTCCTGCTGGTCACGATGCTGCGCCGGGCCTGCCCGCTCAACCCCGGACTCACGGCGGCCTTGGGGGGGCTCGCGGTCGCGGCGGCCGCGGCGGCGCTTCTGGTGCCGTTCCATCCTCACGATGCCACCGCCACGGATCTGGCGGTGCATCTCGTGGCCGTCCTCATCGTGGTCGGCCTCAACGGGCTCTTCGGCGGTCGCGTCCTTGGAACGCCCAGCCCTCGCCCGGCCACCACGGCCGTGGATACCGATCCGTAGGCGGGCAGGCGGCGTCTCGCGCGGCCCGGTTAGAATGGCCTTAATCATGGCGCGCTAACCTCTTGCGACCGGACCTTCCGTCCGTCGGCGACAGGCATGACCGTGACATCTCCCTCGGCGCAGATCGGCACGCCGACCTACAGCCTCGTCGTTCCCGTCTTCAACGAGGAGGCCGTGCTGCCGGTGCTGCTGCACCGTCTCGACCAGCTTCTGGCCAAGCTCGACGGGCCGGCGGAGGTGATCATCGTCGATGACGGCAGCACCGACATGACGGGCATCGTCGCCGCCGGCCGCGCCAAGGACGATCCTCGCTATCGCTATCTCGCCCTGTCGCGGAATTTCGGCCATCAGGTCGCCATCACCGCCGGGATGGAGCGCGCTGCGGGCGCCGCCGTCGTGGTCATGGATGCCGACCTTCAGGACCCGCCGGAGGTCGTGCTCGAACTCGCCGCCAAATGGCGCGAGGGCTACGAGATCGTCTATGCGAGGCGCCTGAGCCGGGAGGGCGAGGGCCGCTTCAAGCGCTGGACCGCCGGCCTGTTCTACCGCCTCATCCGGGCGCTCACCGCCATCGACATCCCGGCCGATGTGGGCGATTTCCGCCTCGTCGACCGCAAGGCCCTCGACGCCTTCCTGGCCATGCCCGAACGCGACCGCTTCGTGCGCGGCATGTTCAGCTGGATGGGCTTCCGCCAGACCGCCGTGCCGTTCCACCGTCTCTCGCGGACCCTTGGCCAGACCAAATACGGCTGGTCGAAGATGCTGAGGCTCGCCTTCGACGGCATCGTCGGCTTCTCGGACATCCCTCTCCGTTTCGCCCTTTGGGCCGGCACAGCAGTGTCCCTCTCAGCGCTGGCCTACGGATTCTACATTGCCGTGCGCGCCCTCTACGACCCGGCCCTGGTCAGCGGCTGGGCCTCCATCGTCGTCCTCGTCTCGTTCCTGGCCGGCATGAACCTGCTGATGACCGGCATCGTCGGCCTCTATGTCGGACGCATCCATACCGAGGTGAAGAAGCGCCCGCTCTACGTGGTCGGCCGGGCGGTGGGGTTCCCGGAGGACGAGCAGGCCGCGACATCGAGGATTGCGGCGTGACCAGCTCCTTCGACGCGTACCGCACGAGCTACGACGCGGTGGTCCAGGATTCCATCGCCTTTTCCGGGCTCGAACACGGCTTCTTCCTGGACGCGAAGGCCGATCTGCTCGCGGACGTATTCGGCCGGCATTTCGGGACCTCCCGCCCATCGCTCCTCGATGTCGGCTGCGGCGTCGGCCTCCTCCATCGCCGCCTGGCCGGCATCGTCTCGGGGATGGCCGGCACCGATCCCTCGCCCGAATCCGTGGCCCGTGCGGAGAGCGAGAACCCCGGCAACCGCTACCGCCTCCAAGAGGGCGGCACCTTGCCCTTCGAGGACGGAGCATTCGACGCGACGCTGGCCGTCTGCGTCTTCCATCACGTCCCCGTCGCCGAGCGTCCCGGCCTGCTGGCCGATATGCGGCGCGTCACCCGCCCGGGCGGGCTCGTGGCGATCATTGAGCACAACCCGTGGAACCCGCTGACGCGCCTCGCGGTGTCGCGCTGTCCCTTCGATCACGACGCCGTGCTGCTCGGTGCCCGCGGGACCCGGGCGCTCCTCGCGGAACGAGGGCTGCGGGACATTCGCAGCCGACACTTCCTGGCCTTCCCGTTCCGGCGGGGATGGGTGCCCAGTGTCGAGAAGGCCATCGGCCGGATGCCGCTCGGAGCGCAGTTCCTGGCTCACGGGACGGTTTGACCCCGCATCGAAGGCGGGGCCCGGCCCTCGGCCGGACGACCACGCCGCAGGCTCGATTCGGCCTCCACAATCATCATCCCTTGATCATCTGACGCCGAGCCTCTATCCGGGCGGCGTCTTTCGCCCGGCTCGACACCTCGAGCGCCGCCCTGGGCGACCGCTCATGTGACTTTGTTTTAGGAATGTGACGATGGCCAAAGAGAAATTTGCCCGCACCAAGCCGCACTGCAACATCGGCACGATCGGTCACGTCGACCACGGCAAGACGTCGCTGACGGCGGCGATCACGAAGGTCCTGGCGGAGTCGGGTGGCGCGACGTTCACGGCCTACGACCAGATCGACAAGGCCCCCGAGGAGAAGGCGNACGTCGCTGACGGCGGCGATCACGAAGGTCCTGGCGGAGTCGGGTGGCGCGACGTTCACGGCCTACGACCAGATCGACAAGGCCCCCGAGGAGAAGGCGCGCGGCATCACGATCTCGACGGCCCACGTCGAGTACGAGACCGCCAACCGTCACTACGCTCACGTCGATTGCCCCGGCCACGCCGATTACGTGAAGAACATGATCACCGGTGCCGCCCAGATGGACGGCGCGATCCTGGTCGTATCGGCCGCCGACGGCCCGATGCCGCAGACCCGTGAGCACATCCTGCTCGCCCGCCAGGTCGGCGTGCCGGCGCTGGTGGTGTTCCTCAACAAGGTCGACCTCGTCGACGACGAGGAGCTCCTCGAGCTCGTC
>NZ_LMMS01000009.1:0-62591 GCF_001422345.1 Methylobacterium sp. Leaf93
CAGCCAGGTCTCGAACAGCACGAACAGGGTGAAGGCCCACTGGATCGCCGCCCGGTCGAAGCCGAACTTCTTCTGGATGTCGGGGACGAAGAACGTCCAGCCGTATTGTAGGTTGGCGATCATCACCATGCAGATCACGCCGATCACCAGCTGACCCCAGCGGTATCCATCGGATACTCGCCCGGTCGTTGTTTCCGCCCTCGTCATCGCGTCCTCCACGTTGTTCTATTGTGCATCATTCGAGGCATTGGAGCCGGTTGACCGGCATCTGATCCTGGAGAAAGCCGGCCATTGGCGCTGCCGACATTCTGGTATGTGGAATACCAGCCTCTCTCGGACGTGTCGGCTCGTCAAGAGCGAGATACAGAAAAATCGATTCCGCAACGCAGCAAACAGGGATTATTTTCAAGATATCATCAAATCGGACAAAGTTCGATGTGAGCCATGCAATAGAAACAACACTAATGGTCGAACACCAACTCGCCATGCTCGTTCGTTCATATTACGTTACACGCGAACGGAAACCGCCTGGATCTCAAATCGGAGACAGGCAGACACGTCATTAGCTGGAAACGAAGATACGTGCGGTGGGTCCATCCGTACGCCTGGATCCTGCCCCTGGGGATTCCCCACGCCACGGTTCTCAGGCGCCACCCATCGATGGAATCGAGGGTGGCGCTCTTCCCGGTCCAGGCACCGGCACAATAGTTCTATTTCTTTCATTGACAATAGGTATTCTGCATACCAGAGTCTTCCTCCAACAAGCGATCCATGAGGGAGGCGACGCCATGGAAGCCAGCCAGTGGACCGGCAATGGCGCGGCCCGACTCCAGTATATCCGCATGGATCGGTCGGTGAGGGACGCATTGCGGTTGCTGCGCAGTCCTGGAGTCGAGGCCCTCGTCGTGATCGACGGTGATCGTCCGACAGATGGAGCCATCATCGGGATCGTCACCGAGCGTGAGATCTTCCGCGCCATGGGGGCGCGCGGTCTCGAAGCGCTGGACAACCTCGTTTGGATGCTGGCGAAAGAGGATTTCACCTCCGTCGACGTCGGAATGTCCCGGGCCGACAGGCTGAAGCAGTTCTGCGCCCACAAAACCGATCATCTCGCGGTGACGGATGGTTTCGTCCTCACAGAGGTCCAGAGCATCTGGAACTGCGTCGATGAGATGTCCGCAGGCGGTGGACCGGCCGAGGCCGGAGCATGAACGCGTATTCAGTGCCGGGATCGTAACCAACCCACAATTGTAGCCCCTGGTGCCGCAGACTAGGTTATGCGCAATCGATCTTCGTATTGTAGTATTGCAGCGCAAAACAAACGTATCGCAACCGCAGGACAAGATATCCTGCGCATGATCATTGACCCACACCCGTTTTGCATTCAAAATTTATCCAAGGTGCCCAGGCATTTCGGCCTTCGAACGAGGCGCGATTCAGACTGGGTATCGAGGCAGGGAGACGCTACGAGATCGTGCCGGTCGGCAACAGACCGGCCCTGCGCATCTCGTGGACAACAGGGTTAGCAGCGATGCGTTACTTGGCCATTCTTGAATGTCCCGTCATCTTCGGTGGTGAATCTCCCAATGGGATGACCAGCATGGACATGTGTCCCTCGGCGGGCATCACACGCGGTCTTATCAGCCGACATGTAAAAGTGATCGATTCCAGGGTCATCGCCGTCTGTATCTGGCAGAGCGAGTTCTGCGCCAAGCTGTTCTTCGACGCGGATTGGTACGAGAAGGCGGGAGTCCTCTGGGGGGACCGCTATCAACTGCGTCTCGAGGCCATTGACGAGGCAGCTGTCGCGTAAGTTCAGGCGAGCTGGATTTCTTGACGACGACGCCCGACCGCCAGCGAAGGTGCTGAATCTCGGAGCGGTCGGTCATGTCCATCCCGGAGAGCAGAATCGCGGATCTGGCTGAGCCAAGGTCACGGGAAGAAGACGGCCCTTGGAATCCGGGTCTCGAATCGAACCTGCCCAGGGCGTTCCTCGCCCTGGAGACGATCCACCGGCCCGACAATGTCGAGACCACCCTCGCGGACGCTCGCGAGATGATGGACGTTAGCGGGCTTCCGCTGATGCAACTGGTCCGGTTCCGGGCAGAGCGCCTCGTCGTCCACGAAGTTCTCATCCGTGTCATGGCCGACCTGTCGGTTCCGGTCGGCCGGACCTATGGCGATCTCGGAGTGAATTTCCGCGCCATGGTCGGCACCATCCTGCGCGACGGAATCGCGTCCCATGAGGATGAGATCTCTGACCTGCTCGACCGCGTTCGAAGCGATGCGACGCAGGTCCTCGAGCGGGAACTTTCCGCGATGTTCCTGTCGAAAGGTCCGGAGAAACCGGTCAGGATACGGGCGTCCTTGTGGCAGACGATCCTCGGCTCGTCCGGACATGCAGGGTGCCGGGGGGTAACTCTCACACCGGAGCAGTCTGCACTCCTGCATCTCGACGCATGGCAAGCCCGATGTGCGGCAGCGCCTGAACCCATCGAGGCGGCGGCCTGCACGGCAATGCGTCAGGTGGTGACGAGTATCGTCAGCCGGCGCGGTTTCCTCATCCGCGACAAGGCGCTTCTCTCACGTCTCGCCTGCACGCTCGTTTCGAACCAATATGGCAGCAGCCGGATCGGACAGCTGATCGAGCCATGGGTTCGCGACGTCGTCGCCAGCCAGGGCTACCAGGTGCTGAAGGCCCAGGCCCGGCCGGTGGTCATGAACGTCAAGGGTGCCTCGGCATCGGGCAAGAGCACGATCCGGCCCTATCAGAGGGCGCTTGCCGGGCGGCTCGGCCTCGATGAATCGGATTTCGCGGTGATCACGCCGGACGTCTGGCGCAAGTTCCTGCTCGATTACGACAGCCTCGGTCCGGCGCGGCGCTATGCCGGGACCCTGACAGGGCGAGAGGTCGAGATCATCGATCGCAAGCTCGACCGGCATATGGCGGTGAAGGCTGCCGAAGGCCGCATTTCGCATCTGCTGATCGACCGGTTTCGTTTCGACAGCTTCACCGTCGATGCCGGCGCCGAGAGCGGCAGCCAGCTCCTGACCCGCTTCGGTCACAGCGTCTACATGCAGTTCATGATCACGCCGCCGGAGGCTACGGTGGAGCGGGCTTGGAAGCGCGGCGAACAGTTCGGCCGCTACAAGGCGGTGGAGGATCTGCTCGCCCACAATGTCGAAGCCTATACCGGCATGCCGCGCCTGTTTTTCACCTGGGCCTTGAGAACGGACAAGCAGGTCCATTTCGAGTTTCTCGACAACAGCGTGCCGGAGGGTGAGCGGCCGAGAACGATTGCCTTCGGCATCAACGGCGCGATGACCATCCTCGACCTGAAATTCATCTTCGACATCGATCGGTACCGCAAGATCGATATCTCCGCGCGGTCGGCCGAGGAGGTCTATGCAGCCGCCGGCTCGATGGAAGCTCAACAGAACATGAGCTTCCTGCGCGATTGCGTGCGCCGGATGACGACGATCCGATTCGCCGATCACGGAACGGGGCGGGTCTATGCGCGGCTCGAAAGCGGCCGCCTATCCCATCTCTCCGCGGACGCCGTCTCACGCGCGGCCGAGGACCCTGACGTGCAGGCGGCCTTGGTCCTCATGGGCGTAGCGGACCATTGTCCGGCCATCGCGGAACCAGGAGAATGGCTTCGACCGGAGGACACCCACACGCTGGGCCGGTGGGGCGACGCGGCCAGGTCCTGACTGTCGGCCGGCGAATGCCTCTCAGTCCCGCGATCACATGAAAAAGTGGCTTTGGCGGATGCGCCCGACGCCGGCTCCCGGCTGCAACCAATTTCAGCATGCGTCCGAGACATGCTTGGTCGAAGGAATGTGATATATCAGTTTGCGTCGCACCATGGCATCACGATGTTGCAACGCGCCATCGGGAGCCCACCATGCTCGTCACTATCTTCGCCGCCGTTCTCTGCATGATCGCTCTTCAGGTCGTTCTCGTGGTGAAAGCCGCCGATCTCCTGTCGGTGCGCCCCGACAAGACCGGTTCCGAGAGCCGCGGTTACGTGGGCGGTTCGGCCGGGCGATTCACCGGCATCGCCTGATCGACCACCCGTGGACGAAAGAGCGCGGCATCGGGCCCGAGGCCGACACCGCGCTGAGTTGGGAGGAGTTTCACGTCGTGCGCGCGAGCCAGGATGTTGAGACAGCCGGCTCGCGCTTCGTTCAGGAGCGGATCATTCGGCGGCGATCCTCTGGACTGCGCCGATCGCCCCTGATTCCGAGATCTTGAGCCGGTCGTTCTCGGAATAGCCGAGGACGTCGCGCAGGATCTCGTCCGTATGCTCGCCCAGCAGGGGCGAGCGCTTGACCTCGACCTGACTCGCCGAAAGTCGGATCGGGTTTCCTACGGTCAAGTATTTCCCGCGCTCCGGATGGTCGACCTCGACCACGGTGCCGGATTTTCGCAGCGACTCGTCCTCCGCGATCTCCTTCATCGAAAGGATCGGGCCGCAGGGGACGTGCAGCGCGTTGAGCGTTTCCATCGCCTCGAACTTGGTCTTCGACATCGTCCAGGCTTCGACCCGCGTGAAGATTTCGTTCAGATGCGGCAGGCGCGCTTTCGGCGTCGCGTAATCGGGATGGGTCTTCCAGGTCGGCTCGCCGATGACGTCGCAGATCGGCTCCCAGACCGCGCCTTGTGCTATGAAGTAGATGTAGGCGTTGGGATCGGTCTCCCATCCCTTGCACTTCAGGATGCGACCCGGCTGGCCGCCACCGGAATCGTTACCCGCGCGCGGCACGGAATCGCCGAAACCGATCCCCTCCCCGTACTGGCTGTATTCCTCGAGCGGCCCGCGCTCCAGCCGCTGCTGGTCGCGCAGCTTGACCCGGCAGAGGTTGAGGACGCCATCCTGCATGGCGCAATCGACCTTCTGGCCAAGGCCCGAATGGGTCCGCTGGTAAAGCGCCGTGACGATGCCGAGGGCCAGATGAAGGCCGGTGCCGGAATCTCCGATCTGAGCGCCGGACACCATCGGGATATCGGTGCGGAACCCCGTGGTGGAGGCGGCACCTCCCACGCATTGGGCGACGTTCTCATAGACCTTGCAATTCTCGTAGGCGCCCGGTCCGAACCCCTTCACCGAGGCGAGGATCATGCGCGGGTTGGCTTCATGAATCGCCTCCCAGGTCAGGCCCATCCGGGCGAGAGCGCCCGGCGCGAAGTTCTCCACGAGAACGTCGCACTCTTTCACCATACGCCACATCACCTCGATCCCCTTGGGGTTCTTGGTGTCGAGGGTGATGGACCGCTTGTTGTGATTCAGCATCGTGAAATAGAGGCTGTCCACATCGGGAATGTCTTGGAGCTGCTGGCGTGTCGCGTCGCCAACGCCCGGACGCTCGACCTTGATCACGTCCGCGCCGAACCAGGCCAGGAGCTGGGTACAGGTCGGGCCGGATTGGACATGGGTGAAGTCGAGGATCTTCACGCCTTCGAGGGCATTCATGGGGCTCTTCCGCGTTGAAGGGCGTTCGGCGGATTGGGCGCCGACCGCCCCTGCGTCGCTGACGCGGGAGCGGCCGGAGGGACCGACGGCCTACTTCTTCTTTTTCACTGCGCTCTGCGGGTTGAGGCTGCCGATATTGCCGCTCTCGGTGCCGGCCTGGGGGTCGATGACCGCGTTGATGAGGGTCGGGCGACCCGAATCCATGGCTGCGTTGACGGCCTGGGAAAGCTCGTCCGGCGTCGTCGCGTTGACGCCCACGCCGCCGAAGGCCTCCATCATTTTGTCGTAACGGGAATCCTGGACGAAGACGGTCGTTCCTGGATCGCGGCCGGTCGGGTCCGTATCGGTGCCGCGATAGATGCCGTTGTTGTTGAACACGACGATGCAGACCGGCAGGTTGTACCGGCAGATGGTTTCCACCTCCATGCCGGAGAAGCCGAAGGCGCTATCGCCCTCGACGGCGAGGACGGGCTTGCCCGTTTCCACGGCGGCGGCGATGGCGAAACCCATGCCGATGCCCATGATGCCCCAGGTGCCGACATCGAGTCGCTTGCGCGGCTGGTACATGTCGATGATGCCACGCGCCAGATCGAGGGTATTGGCGCCCTCGTTGACGAGGATCGCGTCCGGCCGCTCGGCGATGATGGTCTTCAGCGCACCGAGCGCGCCGTGGAAGTCCATCGGCGTGGAGTTCTTGCGCAGCTTCGACGCCATCTTGGCAAGATTCTCCTCCTTCTTGGCGGAGATGGCATCGGTCCAGGATGTCGGCGGCGCGTGCCAGTCGCCCTTCATGCCGTCGAGGAGCGCGGTCACGCAGGAGCCGATATCGCCGACGATGGGGGCAACGATCTCGACATTGGAGTCCATCTCTTTCGGCTCGATGTCGATCTGGATGAACTTCTTCGAGCCGGGGGCGCCCCAGGTCTTGCCCTTGCCGTGGGAGAGCAGCCAGTTGAGGCGCGCGCCCACCAGCAGCACGACATCGGCCTCCTTGAGGACGAGCGACCGGGCGGCACCGGCCGATTGCGGATGGGTGTCGGGCAGGAGGCCCTTGGCCATGCTCATCGGCACATAGGGGATGCCACTGGTCTCCACGAGAGCCCGGACCTCGTCGTCGGCCTGCGCATAGGCCGCGCCCTTTCCAAGAACGATGAGGGGGCGTTTGGCGCTCTTCAGGACATCGAGTGCGCGCTTGATCGCGGAGGGGGCCGGCAGCTGCGCCGGGGCCGCATCGATGACCTTGACCAGGGATTTGGCGCCGGCCTCTGCCTCCATCACCTGGCTGAATAGTTTGGCGGGAAGGTCGAGATAGACGCCGCCTGGGCGGCCGGACACGGCCGCGCGGATGGCACGGGCGACGGCGATGCCGATATCGGCGGCGTGAAGCACGCGGAAGGCCGCCTTGCACAGCGGCTTGGCGATGGCAAGCTGATCCATCTCCTCGTAATCGCCCTGCTGCAGGTCGACGATCTCGCGCTCGGACGAGCCGGAGATGAGGATCATCGGGAAGCAATTGGTGGTGGCGTTGGCGAGCGCCGTCAGACCGTTGAGGAAGCCGGGGGCGGAAACCGTGAGACAGATACCGGGCTTCTTCGTGAGGAAGCCCGCTATGGCGGCCGCATTGCCGGCATGCTGCTCATGGCGGAAGGAGATGACACGCATGCCCGCCGCCTGGGCGAGACGACCGAGATCGGTGATCGGAATGCCGGGCACACCGTAGATCGTATGAATATCGTTGAGCTTCAACGCATCGATGACGAGATGAAAGCCATCGGTGAGCTCAGGCTCTGCCGAAACGTCGACATCAATTCTCTGGGCCAAAGCGGACATCGTGTTCTCTCCCTGATTCTTCGCTCTTTTGTTATGATTTGCGACCCGCTGGGCAGGCGGGCCGACGAGGTGACGTCCCCATCGCGAGGCGAGGGCGTCCGCGACCACAGGTCTCGGCGAACCTGTATTTTTCTTAAGTCAGACCGAAAAAATTATGACCTCTTCAAGCAAACAGCTCATGCTGACCTTGTAGGCTCTACCGGCGCTTTTCGAACCAACCATCACGGCGCATCTCGATTTATAATGCATATTTCTCTGTCGACGATGTGCTGGGATACCACCGCCAACCCGCTGGAAGCATCGTCCGGACCTCGCTCTTACCGGTCTGCGAGCCGGTCATATCCCCCCGATCTGCTGATAGTTGGTGGCATACCAAATACCAACTGTCAAACAGTTTTGCAGGATCTTGCCGGTTTGGCCGCGCTTCAGCGAGCGTACGGCGCCGAAACGAACGGGAGGATGGCGAGCGCCGCATGACCGCGGCCTCAGCGACCGAATGCATGTCCTCCAGATTGCTTGGACAAGAGGTGTTCCTATTCTTGCGCTGAAGGATTTCTTTGACCCGAAGCGTTCCTTGTATTTCGAACGCGGGTTTGGCATGCTTCACACCAAGTGTGCTCGACCCTGTGTGCGAGTTGAAATCATTCTAGGTGTTAAAAATGGTTAAGACGGATACGTTTCAAGTAAAACCCATCGTGGCGACTTCGAGCTTGCGTGCATTGGCCTACGACGCGCTCAAGGAGGCAATTACGAATATGAACATCTATAATCAGCGCGAGGAGGTGAGGCTCGACGAGAGGAAGCTGTCTCTCAACCTGGGAGTGAGCCGCACCCCGGTGCGCGAAGCGCTGACGGTACTCGAGCAGGAAGGTTTCGTACGGTTCGAGGCCCGGCGCGGCGTCTTCGTGATAAAGAAGTCGAAGAAGGAGATCGTCAGCATGATCCAGGCTTGGTCGGCCCTGGAGAGCATGGCCGCTCGCCTCGCCTGCGAGCGAGCCACAGACGAGCAGTTGCACTGCCTGCGCGAGCATTTCCCGGAGTTTTACGAGGGTCGTCCGTCGGATCATCTCGACGAGTATTCGGAAGCCAATATCCGCTTCCATCAGAAGATCATTTCGCTGGGCCAGTGCGATGTGATCAAGGACATCACGAGCAATCTCCTCATGCATGTTCGCGGAATCCGCAACACGGCCATGCGCCAGGGCGACCGCGCCGCCAACTCGATCAAGGAACACGTGGCGATCATCAAGGCGCTCGAGGCGCGCGATGCGGAACTGGCCGAACGCCTCGTGCGCGAGCACGGCCTCGGGCTCGCTAGCCATGTGGAGAAGTACGGCGACTATCTCGACTGAACGGCATCGTCGCCGGTTTTTGGTCGCTGCGACCATCGAGGTCGGCGAATGAGCCAGGACATCCGGCTCCGGTCGGATTGAGGGTGCTGTATCGGCTCGCCGGTCCGTCGCTGCGGTCGAGCCGGATTCCCGATTCTCAGGCGAAGCCGGCAACCGGTGGCACCGTCTCTATTGAACGACCACGCCGGGGCGAACAGCCCTCGGGATCGGATGGTGTCGGGATCGAACGAACTTGCGAGGTGCGAACCGGCAGCCGAGTTCCGGTGCCGGGATGGCGGCGAATTTCAGCCGAGGAACAAACTCTACCATCGCGTTAACGGAACCCTTGCAGAACACTTCCAGAACGTCTACCGTGTTCGTGTTTTGTTTCGGCGGCGTTAGTCGCGGCCATTGGCTTCGGTGGAAGAGTGATCTGTATGTTGACGCGTAAGCAGCTGGATCTTCTCCAATTCATTCAGCAGAGAATGCAGGAGAGTGGCGTCCCGCCGTCGTTCGACGAGATGAAGGACGCACTCGATCTCAAGTCGAAATCGGGCATCCACCGGCTGATCACGGCCCTCGAAGAGCGTGGGTTCCTGCGGCGCCTGCCGAATAGGGCCAGGGCGATCGAGGTGATCCGGATGCCCGAAAGCCTGACCGGCGCCCCCGCGCCGAAGCCGGCTCCCGCTGGCGAAGTCCGCCGTTTTACGCCCAGCGTCGTCGAAGGCGGACGGTCCAAAGCGACGCCATCCATGCGCCAGCCCACGACCCAGGCTCAGGACGAGACCGGCCGGGCCATCACCATCCCAGTCATGGGCCGGATCGCGGCCGGTACGCCGATCTCGGCGATCCAGAATCAAAGTCACTCGGTCACGCTGTCTCCCGACTTCCTGTCGGGGGGCGAGCATTATGCTCTTGAGGTGCGCGGCGATTCGATGATCGAAGCGGGTATTCTCGACGGCGATCTGGTGGTGATCAAGAAGCAGGACACCGCGAATACGGGGGACATCATCGTGGCCCTCATCGACGATGAGGAAGCCACTCTGAAACGCCTGCGTCGTCGCGGTTCCTCCATCGCCCTGGAGGCCGCCAACCCCGCCTATGAGACGAGGGTGCTGGGTCCCGACCGCGTACAGATCCAGGGTCGCCTGGTCAGCCTCGTCCGCCGCTACTGAGGCCGATCCGAGGGCGTGTCCGGCAATAGGTCGCCTTCGTCTATCTCGGGATCCGATGGTTTCGCGATCTCGGCCGGTGTAGAGGGCACAGGCGAGGCATCACCCATGGCCCGTCGCCATGGAGCCCCGACGTTCGGTACGCGTGCCGATGTCGCGACAGGACCGTCCGGCCCGAAGCGAACGGCAGTCGCCCCCCGCTCCGCCAGGAACGCCCGATCGACGATGAGGCCGGCGCGGCATCCTTTGGGAGCGTCGCGGCGGGCTATGATGATGTTTGCCCTCTCACAATCCTCTGCAAAGGCCCGCTTGTCCTTGACGAGCGCCACGATGCGCCGCGTCTCCGTCCCTGCGGTGCAGCCGACCGTATCGCAACGGCTTTTCGTGGAGGCAGATATGGCACCGGCCTTCCGAGAATCGCCGTCCGCCTTGAGCCATTGTTCGAGGACGAACGCGGGCGGGTTTCCGAGGATGGCCAGTCGGCCGTCAAGGTCGCGCAGGGCCGCGCCCCCACCCTCCCGATCGATGTAGAGGTCGTAGCGCGGTGGTGTGGCGGCGAGGGCGACGCCGAGAGCGGCCGGAGCGAGTCCGATCCAGCGCAGCCCCGACACGGGGAGCGTCAGCAGGAGCAGGGCGAGGGCCAGCAGGCAGAGGGCCGTGCTGCCATAGGCCGGAACGACGAGGGTGGCGTGGCCAAACCCGCTGATCCACCCGGAGATCGTGAGCATCCCCCGTACCGCGAACCCCATGGCCCACCAGACCGGCTGATCGAGGGCAAAGGGATAGACGAGGATTCCGAGCACCGCCGCCGGCATCACCGCCAGAGATACGAGGGGCAAGGTCAGGGCGTTGCCGACGATGCCGAACGGCTGGACAGTCTGGAAATGATAGGTCGCGAACGGCGCCGTCGCGATCTGGGCCACCATGGTCGTCGCCAAGGTGCCAAGGACCGCGACGGCGAGGAACCGCCATGCGCGCCCCACTAGGCTATCGCCTTCGCGTGGCGGCATCCAACGATTGAGCGTGCCAGCGCAGGCGATGAGGCCGGCCACCGCGCCGAAAGACATTTGGAAGCTCGGGCCGAGAAGTCCGTCGGGCTCGCGCGCGAGGGCGATCAGCGCGGCCAGGGCGAGGTTGCGCATGCTGAGCGCCGGACGATCCACGAGGATCGCGCCCAGCATCACGAGGGTCATGATGAGCGACCGCTCGGCGGCGATGTCCCAGCCCGAGAAGACGCAATAGGCGGTGACGCCGACCATGGCGAAACCGGCGGCGATCTTCTTGATCGGCCAGATGAGGGCGAGGCCCGGGACGAGGGCGAGGAGCGCGCGAACGAGCCAGAACACCACTCCGGCAGCGAGTACCATGTGGAGCCCAGAAATCGAGACCACGTGGTAGATCCCCGCCGCGCGCAGGACATCGTTGGTCTCGGCATTGATAAGGCCGCGCTTACCCGTTACCAGGGCCGCGGCCACCGCGCCGGCCTGCCCGCCATTGGCATCGGTGATCCGCCGGGTCAGCGCGTTGCGCGCATCGTCTACGGCAGCGGCGAGCGAGACCTGCCAGGGCAAGGGTCTCGGCGGAGGCTTCACCTCGATCTTGCCCACGAGGGAGCCGACGGCGCCGATCCCGCGAAAGTAGGCATCGCGCGCGAAATCGTATCCGCCGGGCCGGGCCGCCTCGGGCGGGGGCAGGAGCCGCGCCGTCGCCGAGATGTAATCGCCGGGCTTCAGGGTGAGCGCCTTTTTGTAGGACACGCGAACCCGCGTCGGCCGGCGATCCGGCGTCAGGGTGCCGAAACTCTCCACGAGGACGATGAGCCGCGCACCGACCTCCCGCTCGTCGAGGGCTTCCACGAGGCCGGTGAGCGGCGCGATGGTCGTCCGGGCCAGGACGGGCGCCGCCACGATCCGCAGGCGCAACACAGCGGCCGAGAAGCCGAGGAAGGACGCGGCGAGCCCGAGAACCAGAGCGAGGGCGACAGGCCTGGAGCCGAGGAACGGTACGGCGGCCGAGAGGGCGAGCGCCACGAGGAGCGGTGCCGCCAGCGATGGCTCGCCGTTGGTGGCGGTGAAACAGACGAGAATGCCGAGGCCGAATGCGACGGCGAGCCACGGAAACAGGCGGCGCTGTTCGAATTCCTCCGCGAGCCCGCCGGCGAACCAGCGTTTTGCCGCCTCTACCATAGTCGACGGGGATCGCAGACGGGCCAGGCCCGCAAACGTCGCGCCCTTTGCTCGCGCGCTGGCCTGGGCCATCTGCCGCTGCGTCTCCCTCAGGACTCACCCTTTTGGAGAGAGCCCGCACGAGCGGAACCGCCTCCGCCTCGCGACTCGGCGCCACGTTTTCTTAACGTCACAGCAAACGCATGCTACATGCGCCGATCCGGGCCGGTCGATCCGCCCTCCCACCTTCACGCACAAGTTTAGCCGCCCGATGTCGTCACCCGTCGTTACGCGTTTTGCCCCCTCCCCCACGGGGTACCTGCATATCGGGGGAGCGCGCACGGCGCTCTTCAACTGGCTCTATGCCCGCCATTTCGGCGGTCGCATGCTGCTGAGGATCGAGGATACCGACCGGGAGCGCTCCACCCAGGGCGCCATCGACGCGATCCTCGAGGGGTTGCGTTGGCTCGGCCTGGATTGGGACGGAGACGTCGTCTACCAGTTCGCCCGCGCGGATCGGCACCGCCAGGTCGCGGAAAGCCTGCTCGCCTCGGGCAACGCCTATCATTGCTACGCGACGCCGGACGAGCTCACCGCCATGCGCGAGGCCGCCCGTGCCGAAGGACGGCCCATGCGTTACGATGGTCGCTGGCGCGACCGCGATCCGGTCGAGGCGCCGGCCGGCGTGAAGCCCGTGATCCGCCTGCGCGCTCCGTCCGACGGCGAAACGGTGGTGAAGGATCAGGTCCAGGGCCGCGTCACCTGGGCCAACAAGGATCTCGACGATCTCGTCCTGCTCCGCTCCGACGGTAATCCCACCTACATGCTCGCCGTCGTCGTCGACGATCACGACATGGGCGTGACCCATGTGATCCGCGGCGACGACCACCTCACCAACGCTGCCCGGCAGGGGCAGATCTACGACGCGCTCGGCTGGTCCGCGCCGATCATGGCGCATATCCCGCTGATCCACGGGGCTGACGGCGCCAAACTGTCGAAGCGTCACGGGGCACTCGGCGTCGACGCCTATCGCGACCTCGGCTACCTGCCCGCAGCCTTGCGCAACTATCTCGTCCGCCTGGGCTGGAGCCATGGCGATCAGGAGGTGTTCTCGACCGAGGAGATGATTGCCGCCTTCGACCTGAAGTCGATCGGTCGCTCGGCTGCCCGATTCGATTTCGCGAAGCTCGAGAATCTCAACGGGCTCTACATTCGCGGGGCGGACGATGCCGTGCTGATCGATGCGATCGAGATGATCCTTCCGGCGCTCGCTGCCGATCGCGGATTACCCACCGCTTTGTCGCCCGAGCTTCGGGCCAAGCTCGGCATGGCGATGCCTGGTCTCAAGGAGCGCGCCAAGACCCTCGTGGAGCTCCTCGACAGCGCCTATTACCTCACCGCCTCGCGCCCCCTCGGGCTCGACGACAAGGCGAAGGCACTCTTGAGCGAGGAAGCTCGCCAGCGTCTCGCGGCGATCCTTCCGGCCCTCGCCGACCTGCCGGAATGGAACGCGGCCAGCACGGAGGGCGCGGTACGCCGCTTCGCCGAGGAAAACGCGCTCAAACTCGGCCTGATCGCCCAGCCCTTGCGGGCTGCGCTCACCGGGCGCGCCACCTCTCCGCCGGTCTTCGACGTCATGGCCGTGCTCGGACGCGAGGAGTGTCTGGGGCGCCTCGGAGATCAGGCATCCCCGACCTGATCACCGACGCTCGACGAGTGACAGATCGGCCCGGTTTTCGCTTGCGCGGCGGAGTGGCGAGGGGGATCGGTTGTAGGCGGTGTGCCGATCCGCTAACCCGATAGGTGTGTGAGCACCTGCAGCAAAAGCCTGTTCGTGCGCGCCGGGTCGAAGTGGCGGATGTCGCCATGCGGGCCGGCGCTACCCTCTGCCAAGGTCTGCCTTCTGCCAAGAAAGGGTCCACGTCTCCATGAGCGCCACCAGCACGATCTCCGTGGGCGACAACCAAGTCGATCTTCCGATCAAGACCGGTACGATCGGACCCGACGTCATCGACATCGGCAAGCTCCACGCCAAGACCGGCATGTTCACCTTCGATCCCGGGTTCACCTCCACCGCCTCCTGCGAATCGAAGATCACCTATATCGACGGCGACGCCGGCGTCCTCCTGTATCGCGGCTATCCGATCGAGCAGATCGCCGAACAGGGCGACTTCCTCGAGACGTGCTACCTGATGCTGTTCGGCGAATTGCCGACGCCCGCCCAGAAGGCGGATTTCGACTATCGGGTCACGCGCCACACCATGGTGCATGACCAGATGAACCGCTTCTTCCAGGGATTCCGCCGCGACGCCCACCCGATGGCGATCATGGTCGCCTGCGTCGGTGCGCTGTCGGCATTCTACCACGACTCGACCGACATCTCGGACGACAAGCAGCGCATGATCGCCAGCCTGCGCATGATCGCCAAGATGCCGACGCTCGCGGCGATGGCCTACAAGTATTCCATCGGTCAGCCGTTCGTCTATCCGAAGAACGACCTCGATTACACTTCGAATTTCCTTCGGATGTGCTTCGCGGTGCCGTGCGAGGAATTCGTCGTCAACCCGATCTATGCGCGCGCATTGGACCGGATCTTCATCCTACACGCCGATCACGAGCAGAACGCTTCGACCTCCACCGTGCGTCTGGCCGGCTCGTCGGGCGCCAACCCCTTCGCCTGTATCGCCGCCGGCATCGCCTGCCTGTGGGGGCCTGCGCATGGCGGCGCCAACGAGGCGGCGCTAAAAATGCTGGAAGAGATCGGTACGCCCGACAACGTGGCGAAATACGTCGCCAAGGCGAAGGACAAGAACGACCCGTTCCGTCTGATGGGCTTCGGTCACCGCGTCTACAAGAACTACGATCCGCGCGCCCGCATCATGCAAAAGACGACGCATGAGGTCCTCAGCCAGCTTGGCATCAAGGACGATCCGCTGCTCGAAGTCGCTGTTCAACTCGAGCAGATCGCACTGAAGGACGAGTACTTCATCGAGAAGAAGCTCTACCCGAACATCGATTTCTATTCCGGCATCACCCTCAAGGCGATGGGCTTCCCGACTTCGATGTTCACGGTGCTCTTTGCGCTCGCCCGCACCACCGGCTGGATCGCCCAGTGGGCCGAGATGATCGAGGATCCTTCGCAGAAGATCGGCCGCCCGCGCCAGCTCTACATCGGCCCGGAGAAGCGCGAATACGTGCCCATCGGCCAGCGAGGCTGATACTTGGGTTCAGACTCTCTGCCGTATCCGGTCTCGGTTTCCGAGAGCGAACTTCAGGCTGCGAGTTGATCGTCCGTTAGAAGAGTTACCGAAGGCGGGGTGGCCAGATAGGCTGTCCCGCCTGTCTTGTGCCCCTCCCCGCACCGCAGGCCGCCAGCGGAGCGCAACCTGCCCCCGTTCCAAAAGGCAGCGTGCAAAACAAAAAGGCCGCCCTCTCGGGCGGCCTTTCTTGTCTCGGCAATGATCCGATGAGATCAGCGCGAATAGAACTCGATCACTAGGTTCGGTTCCATCTGGACCGGGTAGGGAACTTCGCTGAGACTCGGCACGCGGGTGACGCGAGCGGTCATCTTGGCGTGATCCACCTCGATGTAGTCCGGCACGTCACGCTCGGCGAGTTGCGAGGCGACGACGACGATCTCGAGCTGCTTCGACGAATCCTTCACCTCGATCACGTCGCCCGGCTTCACGAGGAAGCTAGCAATGTTCACGCGACGGCCATTCACCTTGACGTGGCCGTGGTTCACGAACTGGCGTGCAGCGAACGGGGTCGGCACGAACTTGGCGCGATACACCACGGCGTCGAGGCGACGCTCCAACAGGCCGATCAGGTTCTCGCTGGAGTCGCCGCGCAGGCGGATCGCCTCGGCGTAGTAGCGGCGGAACTGCTTCTCGGTGATGTTGGCGTAGTAGCCCTTGAGCTTCTGCTTGGCGCGCAGCTGCGTGCCGAAATCGGACATCTTGCCCTTGCGGCGCTGGCCATGCTGGCCGGGGCCGTACTCGCGGCGATTGACGGGGCTCTTCGGGCGGCCCCAGATGTTCTGGCCCATACGGCGATCGAGCTTGTGCTTCGCCTGAATACGTTTTGACATCGCGGTTCCTCTCAGCGAGTGAGATTGATAGAGGAACGCGCCCTCCTCTTTCCGAAGCGGCCTAAGGCCGAAGCGGAACGACAGAGCGGACATTGCCACTCACGGGTGCGCTTGAAAAAGCCGCGGGGCCCCTCTCGGAGCCCCGTAACTGAGCGCTGCATAGGCGAGAGAGGCCTGGAGGTCAATGCCGAGGCGGCAACGCATCTATTGCAGAGCGAGCGGCATCATCTCCACGACGACGTCGCCGACGCCCCTGGCATCGAGTGAGCGACGCAGGGAGGCTGTCGCGCCCGCCCCGCTGGTGAAGGCCGTCAGCCCCGGAGGGATGTCGTCCAGGGGCTTGCGCCGGGATGGACCGAGAAGCTGCGTGACCCGACGGGCAATGGCCGGGGCCGGATCGATCCAGGTCACCTCCCAGGGGGCGAGGCGCTGGAATCGCGTGAGCAGCAGGGGATAATGGGTGCAGGCGAGGCAGACCACGTCCGTACGTCGTCCGTCTTTGCTCTCGACGAAACATGGGGCGATCTCGGCGGCGATCAACGCCTCGTCGACCGCGTGCCCCGCGAGTTCGGCCTCGGCATAGGCCGCCAGATTCGGCGATCCGACGAGGGTAACCACACAAGCGCCCGCATAGGTCTCGATGAGGTCGTGAGTATAGGGCCGCGCCACCGTGCCAGGCGTCGCAAGGAGGCTGATCCTGCGCGAGCGTGTCGCTTCCGCCGCCGGCTTGATCGGCGGCACGACGCCGACGAACGGTGTCGAGAAGCGCGCCCGGAGCGCAGGCAGCACCAGGGTCGACGCCGTGTTGCAGGCGATCACGACGAGATCGGGCGCGTGACGTAGGAGAAGCCTCTCCATCACCACCAGGACGCGGGCGACGAGGATGGATTCCGATAGACGCCCGTAGGGAAAGGCGGCGTCATCGGCGGCATAGACGTAACGCGCGTCGGGCCGGGCGCGCCTCACCTGTTCGAGAACGGTGAGGCCGCCAAGCCCGGAATCGAACACGAGAATGGTTGGGGTCGGCCGGATTTCAGCCGCCAGGGCCGCCGTCATCACTCCTGCCATCAGATCGATCCGCATACGAGCCTTGCCTGGACACTGTGCGTGAATGGAGGAGTGTCGGGCCGGCAGGGTTAAGGCCGTGTCACTGAGGCATGAAAAAGGCCCGGCATTTTTCGCCCATGTACGCCGCGTCGATGGGCGCGGGCGAACGGCCGTTGCCGAATGGCGGCGGAGCCATATTTCCGCATCATGGATGCGAGTGGAGTGATCGACATGGCAGCGACAGCGGCAATCCGCGAGACCTCGCATCGTCAGACGGAAAGCGCGGCGTTCCCGCCGCCAAACGTCTCGGAAAGGCCGGTGGATCGCGCGGCCTGGGTTAGGGCCTTCCGCGCCGTGCGTGACGAGACAGAGCGCCGCGCCGCGCCGCTATCCCCGGAGGACCAGCAGATCCAGTCCATGGCCGATGCCAGCCCGACGAAGTGGCACCGGGCGCATACTACGTGGTTCTTCGAGCAGTTCCTCCTGCGCGATCATGTCTCCGGCTTTCGCATCTATGACGAGCGGCTGCACTACCTCTTCAATTCCTATTACGTGGCGGCCGGTCCCCGGCAGCCGCGGATTATGCGCGGCCTCATCACTCGCCCGACCGCCGATGAGGTCGCCGGATACCGTGCCCATGTGGACCGGGCGGTGGAAAGCCTCCTGTCCGACGCTACCGACGCGACACTCGACGTGGTGCTGCCGATCCTGGAGATCGGCCTCTATCATGAGCAGCAGCACCAGGAATTGCTGCTGACCGACATCCTCCATGCCTTCGCGCAAAACCCTTTGAGCCCCGTCTACGATGCCGGATGGCGCTTTCCCCGGCCGGTATCGCGGGGTGGAGCCGCTGAACTCCAGGGTGGGGTGACGAAAGTCGGGCATGAGGGCGACGGCTTCTCATTCGACAACGAGTCGCCGCGACATGATACGCTGATCCTGCCGTGTCGGATCGACAAGGGCCTTGTCACCAACGAGCAGTGGCTCGCCTTCATCGAGGATGAAGGCTACGCGCGTCCCGAACTCTGGCTCTCCGACGGCTGGCTCGCGGTACAGGCGGAAGGCTGGGAGGCACCCGGCTACTGGCAGCGCAACGATGCGGGGCAATGGTCGAGCATGACCCTCGCGGGTCGGGCGGGCATCGATCCAACCCTTCCCGTCACCCATGTCAGCTATTTCGAGGCTGATGCCTATGCCCGGTGGGCGGGACGCGACCTGCCCACGGAATTCGAATGGGAGATCGCTGCCAAGGAAGGGCTTATCGACGACGCCTTCGGCCTCGTCTGGCAATGGACCCGCTCGGCCTATTTGTCCTACCCGGGCTATCGGCCGGTGCCCGGCGCGCTCGGCGAATACAACGGCAAGTTCATGTCTAACCAATTCGTTCTGCGCGGTTCCTCGGTGGCAACATCGGAAGGACATGCCCGCATCGGCTATCGCAACTTCTTCTATCCGCACCAGCGCTGGCAGTTCACGGGGCTGCGGCTGTCGAACTATCGCGACTGATCTCCGTTTCCCTCTCCCGCGAAACCTTACGTCCTTCGGCGTTCCTCGGAGACTTGCCCGTGACCATCAATCCCGTCTTCACGGACGCCACCCCCCTGTCCACCGTAAGCCCGGAAGAACAATTCCGGGACGACGTCTTGGTCGGACTGACGGCAGCACAGAAATTCATTCCCGCTAAATATTTCTACGACGAAATCGGCTCGGATTTGTTTGAAGCGATCACCCGGCAGCCGGAATATTATCCGACCCGAACCGAGATCGGCATTCTCGATGAATCAGGGCCGGACATCGCCTCGCTTCTTCCCTCGCACGCAAACTTAGTGGAATTCGGCAGCGGCTCGACGGTGAAAGTCCGGCGGCTCCTTGCCCATCTCACCGATCTGGCTGCCTACGTGCCCGTAGACGTTTCGGAGGGCTTCCTGCGGAGCGAGGCCGAAACCCTGTCCCGTGACTTCCCCCATTTGTCGATCCGGCCGGTCGCCGCGGATTTCACTCGGCCCTTCACCCTCCCCGACGGGCTTTCCGACGGCGCGGTGGCAGGGTTCTTCCCAGGCTCGACCATCGGTAATTTCGAGCCGCCCCAGGCAGCCCATCTCCTCGCACATTTCGGGCGAGTGCTCGGGCGCGGAGCGTCCCTCATCGTCGGCGTCGATCTCGTGAAAGACAAGGCCGTGCTGGATGCGGCCTATGACGACGCAGCAGGAGTGACGGCGAGGTTCAACCTCAACCTGCTTCATCGGATCAACCGAGAACTCGGCGCCGATTTCGACCTGTCGGCCTTCGCCCACCGGGCATATTTCGCCCCGGAGGCTTCACGGATCGAAATGCATCTCGTGAGTCTACGTGCCCAAGACGTATCGCTCGCGGGTCGCAACTTCAGCTTCTCGGAAGGTGAGACGATCCATACCGAGAACAGCTACAAATACACGATCGACAGTTTCCGCGACCTCGCCGGAGAGGCGGGATGGACCGTGGCGAGGAGCTGGACCGACGGCCAGCGCCTATTCTCGGTACACGCCCTGACGCGCGGATAAGGGTCAAGCCTTCTTCTCGAGCATCTGTTTGACCTGCATCAGCTGGTCCCAGACCGTTCCGGGAGTCGTGCCAAGCACGTCGAAACCGGCGCTGATCCCCCAGTAAATCCCATAGCAGATGATCGGAACGAGGATCCAAC
The DNA here is from genome assembly GCF_001422345.1 of Methylobacterium sp. Leaf93. NCBI lineage: Bacteria > Pseudomonadati > Pseudomonadota > Alphaproteobacteria > Hyphomicrobiales > Methylobacteriaceae > Methylobacterium > Methylobacterium sp. Leaf93. Next base: position 19,793 of record NZ_LMMS01000009.1, read on the forward strand.
CAAGGATTTCCTCGCCCCGGCGCCGGCGCATACGTCGGCGTCGGCGTTCTTCTCGCCGTGTCAATTTCTGCGGACGGGCAGCGACCTGGGTGCCCTGGCTGGAAAGCGGCGTCAGGGGCCCCTCTTGCAGATCGCTCATGGATACTACCCTGTTGTCGCGAGTGGGTATGACGATCATACGCTCGATGTTCCTCGCAACGGTCTGAACCGTCGCCGGACACCTGAACCCGTCATATCGCTTGGCGAGCCCCCTCGCAGGATTGATGACCGGACGGGCGCCTATGCACCCATTCGAACGCGGTTGCTAGCGGTCGATCCTGCGTATGTCGACCATAGGACCGGCGTTTTCGTGGCTCGATACGAAGCCTCGCTCAGCCTGCCCCAGCGGTCAGATCCATTTGCGCATCACATAATGCAGATGGGGCGCGACCTCCCTTGCGGAAGACGCGCCCCATCGAACCGACGACTGGCGGGGTCAGGCTCGGACGAGAGGAACCTTCGGAACGGTCCGGACACCGCCCGAACCACCTGAACCGCCCTTGTCGTCCTTCTTCGTCTCGTCCTTCTTCCGCGGAGCGGCCTTGGCCCTGCTACGCTTGCGCTTGTTGCCACCGGCATTGGTGACGTCTTTCTCCGGCTTCGGCGTGACCGGACCGGCCGGGAACTCGAAGGCCAGCGCGTCTTTCTGCGCCAGCGCCACCCCGTCCTCGGCCTTCTTCAGCACCACCCGAACGGCGCCGCCATCCTTGAGGCGTCCGAACAGTACCTCATCGGCGAGCGGTGTCTTGATCGTGGTCTGGATCAGGCGTGCCATAGGCCGGGCGCCCATCGCCTCGTCGTAGCCGTTTTCGGTCAGCCACTCGCGCGCCTCGTCCGAGAGTTCGATGGTCACGTTGCGATCGGCGAGCTGGGCCTCGAGCTGCAGCACGAACTTGTCGACGACCTTGGCCACCACGTCCTTCGGCAGATGTCCAAACGAGATGATCGAGTCGAGGCGGTTCCGGAATTCCGGCGCGAAGAGCTTGTTGATCGCCTCCACGTCGTCTCCCGTCCGCTTGGACTGAGTGAAGCCGTAGGCCGACTTCGCCATGTCCGATGCGCCCGCATTCGTCGTCATGATGATGATGACGTTGCGGAAATCCACCTGCTTGCCGTTGTGGTCGGTGAGCTTGCCGTGATCCATCACCTGCAACAGGATGTTGAACAGGTCGGGATGAGCCTTCTCGATCTCGTCCAGCAACAGCACGCAATGCGGATGCTGGTCGATCCCGTCGGTGAGCAACCCGCCCTGGTCAAAGCCGACATAGCCGGGCGGAGCGCCGATGAGACGGCTGACCGTGTGGCGCTCCATATATTCCGACATGTCGAAACGGATCATCTCGATGCCGAGCGACGAGGCGAGTTGCTTGGCCGCTTCCGTCTTGCCGACACCGGTGGGTCCGGCGAACAGGTACGAGCCGATCGGCTTGTCCGGATCGCGCAAGCCGGCGCGCGCCAGCTTGATCGCCGAGGTGAGGGCTTCGATGGCATCCGTCTGCCCGTAGACCACGCGCTTCAGGTTCTCGGTGAGGTTCTTGAGAACCGCCGCATCGTCCTTCGAGACGGTCTTTGCCGGGATTCGAGCCATCGTCGCGATGGTCGCTTCGATTTCCTTCACGCCGATCGTCCGCTTGCGGCGGGCTTCTGGCACAAGCATCTGCGACGCGCCGGTCTCGTCGATCACGTCGATCGCCTTATCCGGCAACTTGCGGTCGTTGATGTAGCGCGCGGACAGCTCGACGGCGGCTTTCACGGCCTCCGTCGTGTACTTGAGTTTGTGGAACTCCTCGAAATAGGGCTTGAGGCCCTTCACGATCTCGATCGCATCGGGAATTGACGGCTCGTTGACATCGATCTTCTGGAAGCGCCGCACCAGGGCGCGATCCTTCTCGAAATACTGACGGTACTCTTTGTAGGTGGTCGAGCCGATGCAGCGAAGCGAGCCGTTAGCCAAAGCGGGCTTGAGCAAGTTGGATGCATCCATCGCGCCGCCCGAAGTGGCGCCCGCGCCGATGACGGTGTGGATCTCGTCAATGAAGAGCACCGCGTTCGGATGCGCCTCGATCTCCTTCATCACCTGCTTCAGGCGTTCCTCGAAATCGCCGCGATAACGCGTGCCCGCAAGCAGGGTGCCCATGTCGAGGGAGAACACCGTGGCGTCGATTAGAACTTCCGGCACTTCCTTGTTGATGATCTTGCGTGCCAGTCCCTCGGCGATGGCGGTCTTGCCGACGCCAGGGTCGCCCACGAGGAGCGGGTTGTTCTTCTGGCGGCGGCACAGGATCTGGATCGTGCGCTGCACCTCGCTCTCACGACCGATCAGCGGATCGATCCGTCCATCGCGGGCCTTCTTGTTGAGATTGACGCAATAGGCCTCGAGGGCGTCCCCCTTCTTCTTAGTGCGGTTCTCGGACTCCTCGCCGCTCGGACGCTCGGTGGAAGGCTCCTCCTCCGCGCCACGGACGGGCTTCGGCTCGGACGCGCCAGGACGCTTGGCGATGCCATGGCTGATGTAGTTGACCGCGTCGTAGCGGGTCATGTCCTGCTCCTGCAGGAAATAGGCGGCATGGCTCTCGCGCTCGGCGAAGATCGCCACGAGTACGTTCGCCCCGGTCACCTCTTCCCGGCCGGATGATTGCACGTGAATGACCGCGCGCTGGATCACCCGCTGGAAGCCCGCCGTCGGCTTGGCATCCTGACGCCCGTCGCCGATCAGGTTGGCGAGTTCGGTGTCCACATACTCGACCAGGCTGCGTTTCAGCGTGTCGACCTCGACGTTGCAGGCACGCATGACGGCCGCGGCGTCCTGATCATCCACCAGGGCGAGGAGCAGGTGCTCCAGCGTCGCATATTCGTGCCGGCGCTCGCCGGCGAGCGCCAGGGCGCGGTGGAGAGCTTGTTCTAGGCTGCGAGAGAAGCTGGGCAAAAGCGGGTCCTCGTGTGAAGTGCCTATTTTTTTTCCATGACGCACTGGAGAGGATGTTGGTGTTTACGCGCGAAGTCCATGACCTGCGTCACCTTGGTCTCCGCCACCTCATAGGTAAAGATCCCGCACTCGCCGACGCCGTTCTGATGCACGTGCATCATGATCTGGTAGGCATCGGCCTGCGATTTGTTGAAAAATTTCTCGACCACGTGCACGACGAATTCCATCGGCGTGTAATCGTCGTTGAGAAGGAGCACGCGGTACAGGCTCGGCCGTTTGGTCTTGGGCTTGGTCCGCGTGATGATCGCCGTCCCCGAACGACCGTCGTCATTACCGCCCGGTCCTGTAGGATCGGCTGAGCGCGGCGTCGAAGGATCGGCAGGGATCACGCTATCATTCCCAGCGGTCGCGGCGAAGTCACCGTGATCCGTATCGGGGGAGACCAGACAACGCATCGGGTCGTCGGACATCGGAATAGCATCGACCCCATTTGTGGCAGAGGAGCCCGGACTCGGATTGTGAGAACCCGCCGGCTTCCCGACTGCACGCTGGCGCCGCGCGCCTGCTTCTCCGTCAATCTATAGGCCGTTTCCCGACTTCGCCAGTCGCCTGCGCGCACTTGTCCGGTAAGCAGCGCCATGGGGTGGCGTCCCGGGCGGGCATTGGTCATCGATGCCGCTGGGAAGTGCCGTGCCGCACGAGAAAGGGCGATCAAGCCTCGCTCGACCGCCCTTCGGCTATTTCCCGATGCATTGCCGGCTCTGGCGCCGGACAATGGGTCAGTTCGTGGCGGAAAGCTTGATCTTGGTCAGGCCTTCCAGCGGCTTGCCGATCTCTTTGGCGAGTTCGCTGTACAGGCCGCCGACGAGCTTCGCCTGGGCGACGAGACGCTCATAGGATGCCTTCATGAACTCGGCCTGGATTTCCATGGCGCTCTGAGGAGTCTTGGCCTCGGCCAGCTTCTTCATGGTGGCGGTACCCTGCTCGAAGGACTGCTTGGTGAAGTCCGCCATCTCGGTACCGACGGTCTGGTTCGTCCGGGCGACGAGCGACACGCTCTTCATCGCCGAATCGAAGCCGGACTTGTCGAAGGCGGGGATCTTGTCGAAGGGCTGGAAAGTCATGGGATGCGAGATACCCTTGCGGGCATTCCTCTGGGGCCGGATGTCGACAAGGCCGGTTCCCCGACCCGCGGAATCGACCAACGTCGCCTGTATGTGCAATGCACCATGGATCGTCAAGATTTATATTGCACCGCAGCGAAAGCTGGCAAATTGATGCTGAGGCATTAACCGGGCCGTAACCGCGTCGACCTAGCCTGATTGACAGATGTTGCGAGGGTACGGCGGCACGTTCGCCGGCCTTGCAGCGATGATGCAGTGCAAGCCGACCTCAGGGTCGGTTGTCGAGGACACCCCGTCGCGATGCGTAGCGTTCCGAGTCGCTCCCGGACGACCCATGGACTGCCGGCCCTGATTGCGGCCGCAGCCGTTCTTACGGCCATCGCCTCGCCCGCCGACGCGCGTCGTGGGCACCATCACCGGGGCGGCGGCGGGGGATACAACCCGCCCTACGCCGCCATGGTGATCGACGTGAAGACGGGCCGCACCCTGCATGCGGTCAACGAGGATTCCCTCCGCCACCCTGCGTCGATCACGAAGGTGATGACGCTCTACATGCTGTTCGAACAGCTCGAGCGTGGTCGTTTCAACCTCGACTCGCCCCTGACCATTTCGGCATTCGCCGCCGCTCGGCCGCCGTCCAAGCTCGGTCTCCGGCCCGGCTCGACGATCGAGGTGGAGGACGCGATCAAGGCGATCGTGACGAAATCGGCCAATGACGTGGCCTGCGCCATCGGCGAGAACATCGCCGGCTCGGAGCCGAAATTCGCCGAGATGATGACCCGCAAGGCACAGGCCCTGGGCATGACCCGGACCAACTACGCCAATGCCTCGGGCCTGCCCGATGCGGACCAGATCACCACGGCGCGCGACCTGACCATCCTCGCCCGGGCGATCCAGGACCGGTTTCCGCGCTACTACAAGTACTTCCAGACCCGCTCCTTCGCCTTCCGCGGCCGGGTCATCGGCAACCACAACCGCCTCCTCGGTAATGTCGAGGGCGTCGACGGCATTAAGACCGGCTACACTCGTGATTCCGGCTTCAACCTGATGACCGCCGCCAAGTCCGACGACCGCCAGATCGTGGCCATCGTGCTCGGCGGAAAGTCCGGTGCCAGCCGCGACCGCATCATGGCCGATCTCGTTCGAGCGAACCTGCCCCGCGCCTATGCCGGCAACCGCCAGGCACCGCCGGTGACGGAAGTCGCTGAGCGTGGCCGCCCGGCCGTGGTGGCTGACGCCACGTCGCGGACGCGCACGCAGGTCGCCTCGGCCGACGACGAGGAGATCGAGGTGGAGACCACCGCCTCGACCCAACCCCTCGACATCAGCCCGCGCCAGACCACGACCCCTGGAAGCGCCGGTGCCAAGTGGCGGAGCGGCGCCCTCCCGACCTCGGCTCAGGCCTATGCACCGAGCAGCGCGCCCGCCGCTTTCCCCGGAACCAAGCCTTCGCCCAGCGGCAAGTCGGATGCACGTCTCGCATCGGTCGATGGCGCCCGGCCCGAGCCGGCCCCGAAGTCAGCGTCCACGAGCCGCGTCACGCCCACCGCCTGGGTGATCCAGCTCGGTGCCATGGACGACGAAGACAAGGCGAAGTCGATGCTGTCCGAGGCGCGCAGCCGCGCCGGAAGCGCCCTGTCCAAGGCCTCGCCCTACACGGTCAGGGTCGATCATGGCGGCGCCATCCTCTACCGGGCCCGGTTCTCGGGCTTCAGCGAACAGGAAGCCGCGCAGGACGCCTGCTCGACCCTGAAGCGCAATGGCTTCAATTGCTTCGCCACGCGAAGCTGAAACCCGCCATCGCGACGGCTTAGCTTTTCAGAAGCTGGAAGCCCTCCTGACATCGGTGACGACGCCATTTGCGTCCTCGCCGAACCCAGTCGGCTGTTCGCCGGCCGGGTCCGATCGAGCAATTTTCTGGCAACGCGCGTGGAGTATCAGCGATGTCGGCTCACAAGCCTGTCTCGGGCCGCGTTGATGCGCGAAGCCCCCTCGACCGTTCCACCCTGGTCGGGATGCCACCGTTTCATCAGCGAGCGATGAGCCGTGCGGATCTGCTGCAAGGTCGCCCCGCTCTCAAGCCCCAGGATCTGGTGGGCCTCCTCCTGCGTCATCGCCCCTGGATCCGGCGGACGGCGCGACCGCGCGTCGGAATCTCTCTCAGCGTCTACACGCCCGGCGGCCGTTCTGCCGTCGAGATACGTTTGTAAACGGCGTGCGGCGATGCGGTCGACCTTGCGGCAGACCGCGAGGATCTGCATGAGCGCCGCTTCAGGAAGCTGCGACAGGCGCCGCCCGGCATAGGGACCGATCTGGACGATCCCATCTGCGGTCCGCCCGTCGGGCATCACCTCAAACAGTACGATCGTGGGGCGCGAGACGGCTGCGCGCCTGAACAGGCCGCGAAGCCGGACGACCACGGCATCGACACCGTCGAGGAACCAGAACGCGACGCCCCCGAACAGGATCGCGAGTTCGATCCGACTGCGAACCGCAGCCACGCCGGCGAGGGCAAGCAGGACATAGCCGCCGATCCGTTTCGCCACCCGCGGCGTGATCAGCCGACCCAGGCGCCGGACGAGATGGGGTTTGGCGGTCTTGGCGTACCACCACAGGACGAAGAGGGCTACGAGGGCGGCGAGGAACGTCATCGGCGCATGTCGCGGTCAATCGCGACCCGTCCGCCGATCCTGACCTGGACATCGCCGATCCGGTGGGAACCACTCTGCGCCCCCACCTGCTCAGCGCTGCGATCCGGACACATGTCGCGCGGCGGGAGGCGCCCCCCCTCGTGAGCATCGTCGGGGCACAGGCGCCGCGCCCCGTCCCTCGCTGCGGCCGGCATCACGCCAAGCACGAGCGCAACGCAGACGAGGGATCGGGACAGGAGGGCCTTCGTCGTCATTGCAGTGTCTTGCGTGTTGTCGTGCTGCGCGGTTTCAACCCTACTGCACCGGAAATGGCCTTTGTGACAGCCCGGACCGGGAAAGCCTTATTGCCGCGTCTCGGCCACATCCGCCGTGATGACCTTCACCTTGCGGATGCGCCCGTCCCGCTCGACAGCGAGCTCGATGGATTTGCCGATGCCCGCCGCTTCCATCGCGGCGGTAAGGTCGGCCAGGCGGTGCACGGGCTGCCCGGCCGCTCCGATGATGACGTCCCCTATCGTGCCGGTCTCGACATCAACACCGCGCAATCCGGCTTCGGCGGCAGGCGATCCGCGCAGGATCCGCAGCACCACGACACCGTCGATCCCGAGGCGCGCGGCGGTGGCCTCCTGCCCGGCAATGATGCCGATACCCGGATTGCGGGTGCGGCCGTTGCGAATGAGTTCGGGGACGACCCGGTTCACTACGTCCACGGGGATCGCGAAGCCGATGCCGGCGCTGGCACCCGAGGGAGAATAGATCGCCGTGTTGACGCCCACGAGGCGTCCCGCGGAATCGAGGAGCGGCCCACCGGAATTGCCGGGATTGATTGCGGCGTCGGTCTGGATCACGCCGGACAGCTCCCTCCCCTCCCCCGTGGGGAGGCGGCGGCGAAGGGCGCTGATGACGCCTGTCGTCAGGGTATGATCAAGGCCGAACGGGTTGCCGATGGCGAAGGCCGCCTGCCCGACCTTGAGATCCGCCGAGGTACCGATGGCCAGCGGCGGCGGAACGGCACCGGAGCCGCCGAGGCGAAGCACGGCGAGGTCGTAGCTCGGCGCGGTCCCGACGATGGTCGCCGGGCGGACCTCCCCCGAGGATAGGCGGACGGACACCGATCCGCCCCGCTGGGCCGCGCCCGCCACCACATGATTGTTGGTGACCACATGCCCGGCGGCATCCCAGACGAAGCCCGTGCCCGTCTGCGCGCCGTTGCCCCCTTCGCCCTCCTCGGAATCGGGACTCATCAGGGAACGCCCCTGGGCGGCGGCTTGGGCGAAGACATGCACGACCGACGGGCTCGCACGCTCGAACAGGGTCGCGGTGGATGTTTCGGATGAAGCCAGATCCCCCCGCGCCGTGATCGCCCGAGGGGTTTCAGCCGAGAACAGGAGCGCCGCCACATAGGGCTGTCCGACGTAGAGCGCCATGAGCACCAGGGCCGCCGTGATCGCCATGCGGCCGAAGCGATCCGACATGTCACATCCCCTTCCCAGCTTTGGAAAAATTCTGGACTGCGTCCGTCGCATTAACTGGTCGGTCACCCATCTCCGTTCAACTGTTTTGGCGGGCGGCACGATCCGAGTGCGCGGGCACACGGTTCCGTCCCAAGGTTCAGGCTACAAGTTCAAGCAGCACTATCACCCTCAACTTTCCATCATAAAAAGAGGGCGTCCCAGGGCAGCCGCTTCAAGCTTTGTGTCCAAAACATGATGTTTAAGGCGGGGGATAAAGGATCGGGTCTGCCATACTCACCATGGCAATGCCAAAATTGATCGCAAAGCTGCCCTAGAGATGCTTCCATTCTCACGGAAACACGTCCCGCGCTGGCTGCACCGTATGTTGGCTCAGCAGCACAGACCCGCGGGGAACGACCCTCTCAGGTTCAAGGAAAACATCGTCATGGAAACCGAAGCCCTCGAACGTCCTGCCGATCTGACGATCTGGCGGACCACCCCCGTCCCGGCGCCGCTGGCCCAGCCCGCGCGCTACGGCACCCTTCGCGAGGCGATCGAGGCCGCCGCAGGCGCCTTGACCGACCCGGCAAAGCAGCCGTGGATCATCACCGAGGAAGGCGAAATTCTCTCGCCGAACTGGATCCGCACCTACCTCAACTGAGGTGATGCGGCCACTTGCGGCCTCCTGACGAGGCCTGGAAGACCCAGCCGCCGGCGCGGAACCGACCGCGCCGCGCAGCGGATGCGCCGATCATGTCGTCAACCGAGCCGAGCTGACTGTTACGTTTTTCCAGACCCTCAGCGACACGCACGACCCATCTTGCGGGATGACCCGCCCCGATGCAGGCACTCATCCGGAGCTCCAGAAGATGGTTACCGGGGCTCAGACCTGCCGGTCCAAGACAGTCCCCTGGCCTTCGGGAAGAACGGCCTTCTGTTGATCGGCGGATTGCTGCAAGAGCTGAGCGATGGCCCGATCACTCTCACCTTGCTTGCGTATGAAGGTCGTCTGCATCGACTCCCGCGTCGCAGCACTCTGGTTCGAGACGATCGACTGTGCGAGGCCGGCGATGGAATCACTCATGAACGGGGCTCCTCATGGCTCGGACGGGCTTAGACCGCTCGATCTTGCCAAACACTGAAGAAAGCCAATCGCTATTATTGGTAATGTCCCCGTTCGATCTCGCCATGCCGATAAACCTCCGGCTTGTTTACGAGGGTGACCAGAACGTAGGAAACGATCATCAGCAGGTACCAGGCCCCAAGTTTCTGCCAGGAAACCATCGCCCAGGTCGATATCTGGTTAGGATAGAGCCAGACACGCGCTCCGGTACCGATGTTCTCGGCCAGCCAGATGAACATGGCGACGAGCAGGAAGCCCAGGAGAAGCGGCATCCGCCGGTGTAACCGCCAGACCTTGAAATGCACCCAAGTTCGGCCGAACAAAAGTACCGTCGCAGTGAACAAGCCGAGGCGGATGTCCACCACGTAATGGTGCGTGAAGAAGTTCACGTAGATCCCTGCGGCCAGCAGGAGCGTCGCACCGGTGCCGGGATGGTGGGTGAAGCGGAAATCGAACAGGCGCCACACCCGGGCGATGTAGGAGCCGATGCTCGCATACATGAAGCCTGTGAAGAGCGGCACGCCGGCGATGCGGAGCAGGCTGGCCTCCGGATAGATCCATGACCCGACGGCGGTCTTGAAGATCTCCATCACCGTCCCGACCGCATGGAAGAGCGCGATCACTTTCGCCTCCTCCCAGGTCTCCATGCGCAGGGCGAGAAGGGCAACCTGGATCATCACGGCCGAGAGGGTCAACATGTCGTATCGGCTGAGCGTGGCCTGGGCGGGATAGAGCAGGTAGCTGCCGATCAGGAGGGCGCACAGCAATCCGCCGAACAGGCATGCCCATCCCTGCTTGATGCCGAAACGCAGGAATTCGTAGACCCCGGCCACCAGAGGTCCACGTGCCAGAGCCAAGGCGCCGACCCGCGCCTCGATGGCGACGAACCGGGCGATGGGGCGCCAGAGGCGGGCCGCGCTGGCGGTCGGATTGTCTGTCACAGCGGTTGTTCCGAAGCTTTTGCAATCTCCCTTTACCCAAATGGAGACGTGGCCCACATTGAAGCTTGGCCTTATCGATCGCGCGTGGGACGGAGCGTTTGACGATCCACACGCTGTCCGACGAATCCGATCCCGAGACACGCCGCGTGCGGCGGAATCTCGCCCGGCTTCAGGTTCTCCTCGAACGCCGCCGCGTACGCGCCCTGGCCATGCGCGGTGTCCGTGGGGCGCTCGGCGGCGGCGCGAGCTTCGCCGCCCTGGTGAAGCTGAAGCTCGCCGGCTCTGTGGTGCTCAAGGGCGGGCTAGCCCTGCTCGTCGGGCTCTGCTTCGCCTGGCCTGTCGTGGCCGGTCTCCTCCTCGCGCTCGTTCTCGTCGTCCTCGCCGTCGTGGGCGCCTTCGAGGGCGAAGCGCCGAGTTGTCCCGATTCATGCTGGAGCGCCTCGACGCGACGTGACAGATTGCGCGAGCTGATCGACGAGCGTCTCGGATGGCTCGAAAACCGCACCGGCCCGGCACCGCGATATCGCCGACCGTGACGGGATTTTCCCGTTCGTCGAACCGGGATTGACCGGTCCGATGAGGTCACTGTTTCTCAAAATGGATTTGAGAGGGATAGCCCGAAGCCGGTGCTTCACTATAATGCTTCGCCAAACGCCGTCGCACGAGTTCGATCACATGACGTCCCGTATCCCAGATTTCGCGAACGTCCCCTACGCGGCAGATGCCTTCACGGCGCCAGCGCCGCCGGTGGGCGAGCCATGGATGACGCCCGAGGGCATCCCGGTGAAAGGCGTGTACGGGCCGGAGGATCGCGAGGGGATCGAGTTTCTCCATACCTATCCGGGTGTGGCGCCCTACCTGCGCGGCCCCTACCCGACCATGTACGTGACCCAGCCCTGGACGATCCGGCAATATGCCGGCTTCTCCACGGCGGAGGATTCGAACGCGTTCTATCGGCGCAACCTCGCTGCCGGGCAGAAAGGCCTGTCGGTCGCCTTCGATCTCGCCACCCATCGTGGCTACGATTCCGATCACCCGCGCGTCTCGGGCGATGTCGGCATGGCCGGCGTGGCGATCGATTCGATCTACGACATGCGGACGCTGTTCTCGGGCATCCCGCTGGACGAGATGACCGTGTCGATGACGATGAACGGCGCGGTGCTGCCGATCCTCGCCCTCTACATCGTAGCGGCCGAGGAGCAGGGTGTGCCGCCCGAGAAGCTCGCGGGCACGATCCAGAACGACATCCTGAAGGAGTTCATGGTCCGCAACACCTACATCTACCCGCCAGCGGGTTCGATGCGGATCATCGGCGATATCTTCGCCTACACCTCGGCCCATATGCCGAAGTTCAATTCGATCTCTATCTCGGGCTACCACATGCAGGAGGCCGGGGCGACGAACGACCTCGAACTCGCCTACACGCTCGCCGACGGCGTCGAGTACATCAAGGCGGGTCTCGCGGCAGGGCTCACCATCGACAAGTTCGCCCCGCGCCTGTCGTTCTTCTGGGCGATCTCGACGAACTTCTTCATGGAAATCGCCAAGATGCGAGCGGCGCGCCTGATCTGGGCCAAGCTCGTGAAGGAATTCGAGCCAAAGACCGACAAGTCCCTGCCCCTGCGTACCCATAGCCAGACATCAGGCTGGTCGCTGACCGCGCAGGACGTGTTCAACAACGTCACCCGCACCTGTATCGAGGCGATGGCAGCGACGCAGGGCGGGACGCAATCGCTCCACACCAACGCCCTCGACGAAGCACTTGCACTGCCGACGGACTTCTCGGCCCGCATCGCCCGCAACACACAGTTGTTCCTGCAGCAGGAGAGTGGCACCACGCGCATCGTCGATCCGTGGGGCGGCTCCTACTATGTTGAGAAGCTCACCCAGGACATCGTCGCCCGCGCCTGGGAGCACCTGCGCGAAGTCGAGGAACTCGGCGGGATGGCCAAGGCAATCGAGGCCGGTATCCCCAAGCTGCGCATCGAGGAAGCGGCGGCCCGCGCCCAGGCCCGGATCGATTCCGGCCGTCAGACCATCGTCGGCGTCAACAAATTTAAGCCCGAGGACGACCGCGCCATCGAGCTGATGCGCGTCGACAACGGCAATGTCCGCATGCTCCAGATCGACAAGCTCAAGAGGCTGCGCGCCGAGCGCAACCAGGTCGACGTCGATGCGGCCCTTGCGGCGCTGACCGCAGCCGCGCAGGGAGAGGGCAATCTCCTGGCTCTAGGTGTCGAGGCCGCCCGCGCGAAGGCCACGGTCGGAGAGATTTCCGACGCGCTGGAAAAGGCCTGGGGCCGGCATCGTGCCGAGATCCGCTCGATCTCGGGCGTCTACAAGCGAGAGGTGGGTGGCATGTCCCCGGTGGTAGAGACCGTTCGTCAACTCGTTGAGACCTTCGAGGAGAATGACGGGCGGCGCCCCCGCATCCTCGTCGCCAAGATGGGCCAGGATGGCCACGACCGGGGCCAAAAGGTGATCGCCTCGGCCTTCGCCGATCTCGGCTTCGACGTCGATATCGGACCGCTCTTCGCCACCCCCGCCGAGGCCGCGCGCCAGGCTGTGGAGAACGACGTCCACATCGTTGGCGTGTCGTCCCTGGCCGCTGGCCACCTGACGCTTGTGCCTGAATTGAAGGCAGCCCTGACCGAGCAAGGCCGGGGAGACGTCATGATCGTGATCGGCGGCGTAATCCCCCCGGGCGACTACCCCGCCCTCTATGCTGCGGGCGCATCAGCGATTTTCCCGCCCGGCACGGTCATTGCTGAGGCGGCCGTCAAGCTGATCGAGGAGTTGAACGGGAGGCTCGGCTACAACGCCCAGCAGGCCGCTGAGTAAGATGACGGCATTGTGCCATCGGTATTCATGAGGATAGCGCCAACGCCGTTGCCGGACGCTGGACCCCTGCCTGATTCGTCTCCATCGCATATTCTGCTCCGGACCGGGTTGGTTGCGGCGCAGCAAGATTGTAGTTCCTTGCTTTGTACTGAATCTGGAATTGAGAGTTGACGCCGATGGCCTCAGGATTTTCCGACCTCATCCATCCGGTCATCCTCTGCGGTGGCTCCGGTACGCGATTGTGGCCTGCCTCGCGCGAGAGCATGCCGAAGCAGTTCACGCCACTCGTGAATGCCGATAGTTCGACCTTCCAGGACACCGCCCGTCGGGTCGCGGATGGAACCGCGTTCTCGCGACCGACGATAATCACCAGCAGCGATGCCCGCTTCATCGTGGCCGAGCAGCTGCTTCAGGCCGAAGTCCAGGCGGACATCGTACTTGAGCCCGAGCGTCGCGACTCAGCTGCGGCCGTCGCGGTTGCCGCTCTCCATGCAGCCCGGCGCGACCCGGAAGCGGTGGTGCTCATCCTGGCAGCCGATCACGTCATCGGCGATACGGCTGCCTTCGTGGATGCTGCGCGCGCCGCCGCCGTTGGTGCCCGGGCCGGACGGATTATGACACTCGGGATCGAGCCCACCGCACCGTCCACGGCCTATGGCTATATCCGCAAGGGCGCATCGATCGACGGGGTCGAAGGCGCATATGAGGTCGGGCGCTTCGTGGAGAAGCCCAACCGCCACGGTGCGGAAAGCCTGATCGCCGACGGTGCCCTGTGGAACAGCGGCTACTTCCTGTTCCGGGCCGACGTCATGCTGGCCGAGCTGGAGACCTATGCTCCGGAAATCCTGGCCGCGACCCGCGCCGCTCTCGATGGGGCAACGACCGATCTCGACTTCCTGCGCCTGGATGCTCCCGCCTTCGCAAGCGCGCCGAAGACCTCGATCGATTATGCCGTGATGGAGCGGACTGATCGCGCCGGAGTCTTGCCGGTGTCCTTCCCCTGGTCCGATGTCGGTACCTGGGACGCGGTCTGGGACGTGTTGCCCCGTGATGCGTTGGGTAATGCCGTGCGCGGTCGCGTGGAACTCGTCGAGACCCGCGGCAGCCTCGTGCATAGCGAAGGCGAGCATCTCACCGCCGTGGTGGGTCTCGACGACATCGTCGTGGTTTCGACCCCGGACGCCGTCCTCGTCACTTCGAAGGCCAAGGCTGGCCTCGTCAAGGAGCTGGTCACGCAGCTGCGCGAGAAGGCCCATCCCGAGGCCGATGCGCACCGCCGAATGTTCCGCCCCTGGGGCTGGTACCAGCGCATCGATATCGGCGAACGTTTCCAAGTGAAACGCATCATGGTGACGCCGGGCGGCCGGCTCTCGCTGCAGAAGCATTTCCACCGGGCGGAGCATTGGGTCGTCGTGCGCGGAACCGCCGAGGTCACCGTGGATGATCGCGTCGTGCTGGTCCACGAGAACGAGGCGGTCTACCTGCCCATCGGTTCGATGCATCGCCTCACCAATCCGGGCAAGATCCCCCTCGAACTCATCGAGGTCCAGGTCGGATCCTATACCGGTGAGGACGACATCATCCGCGTCGAGGACATCTACGGACGATAGGCGCGACGGCCGGGCTCAGGCGGCTACGGGTCGCTCGACCCGGCCGCGATACGACAGGGCCTCGGCGAGATGGAGGCGGCGCACCCGCTCGTCGCCGTCGAGATCCGCCAGGGTTCTTGCCACGCGCAGCACGCGGTGGAAGCCTCGTGCCGAGAGGCGCATTGTCTCCGCCGCGTTGCGGATCAGAGCCGTACCGTCTGCATCAGGCGCCGCCATCTCCTCGATCAACGGCACCGGACAGGTCGCATTCGTGATGACGCCGGTGAGGCCGTGCGCCGCGAAACGTGCGGCCTGCAGCGCCCTTGCCGAGGCCACTCGTGCCGCTGTCTCCGCCGAGCCTTCGGCCGGAGGAGGCAAGATCAGATCGGCCGCCGTGACGGCACCGACTTCGATCCGCAAGTCGATGCGATCGAGGAGCGGCCCTGAGATACGAGCGCCATACTGGGCGACGCAGCGGTCGTTGGGGCCGCGCCGGCAGGCATAGCCCGGCTCCAGCGCCTGACCGCACCGACAGGGATTCATGGCGGCAATTAGCTGGAACCGGGCGGGATACGTCACCCGATTGTTGGCGCGGGCTATCATGACCTCGCCGGTTTCCATCGGCTGGCGCAGGGAATCGAGCACCTGCGGCGTGAACTCGGGAAGCTCGTCGAGGAAGAGCACGCCGCCATGCGCCAGCGAGGCCTCGCCAGGGCGGGCATTAATACCACCCCCAACGAGCGCAGCCATCGACGCCGAATGGTGAGGTTGCCGGAACGGCCGACGGTTCGACAGCGCTCCGCCTTTCAACTCACCGGCAACCGATTGGATCATCGAGACTTCTAGGAGTTCGCGGGGCCCGAGCGGCGGCAGGATGGAGGGAAGTCGGGCCGCGAGCATCGATTTGCCCGCGCCGGGCGGGCCATTCATCAGGAGGTTGTGGCCTCCGGCGGCGGCGATCTCCAGGGCACGCTTGGCTCCCTCCTGGCCCTTGATGTCGCGAAGGTCTGGCAACCGTCCCGTGGTCGTGGCCACGGCCGGCTCGGGGCGTGCCATGACTTGACTGCCCTTGAAATGGTTCGCGAGCTGGATGAGCGAGCGCGGGGCAAGAACGTCCATGTCGCCACCGGCCCAGGCCGCTTCGGGCCCCGTCGCGGCCGGGCAGATCAGACCGAGCCCCCGCGAATTCGCCGCCATGGCGGCAGGCAAGACGCCATTCACCGCTGTGATCGTGCCGTCGAGGGCGAGCTCGCCGAGAACGCAATAACCGGCGAGCGCATCGGGCGGGATCGCGCCGATGGCGGCCATCACCGCGAGCGCGATCGGCAGATCGTAATGCGATCCCTCCTTCGGCAAGTCCGCGGGGGCGAGGTTGACGGTGATGCGCTTCGCCGGAAGCGCCAGTCCCGATGCAATCAGGGCCGAGCGGACGCGCTCCCGTGATTCTGCCACGGCCTTGTCGGCCAGACCGACCACCATGAAGACCACGGCGCCGGGGGCGATCTGCACCTGCACGTCGACGGCACGCGCCTCGATTCCCTCGAAGGCAACGGTGGCGACGCGGGTGACCATGGTTTCGAGCCTCTGAGCTTAAGGCCAAGGTTATGGCGAGCCGACGCCCGTGACAACCAGCGCGTGCGTCCTTGCAGAATTGTCATGGAACTCCCGCAGGGCTGTACCGTTCGCAACCGTCTGATTTCCGACCAAGGAGATTTACATGTCGATCAAGACCGCCGGATTCGTAGCTATTGCCCTCGGTTTCTTCCTGCCCGTAACCGCCTTCGCCGACAGGGCACCGACGCCCGAGGAACTCACCAAGATCGAGGCGACCCTGAAGAAGGAAGGCTTCGTGAAGTGGAAGAAGATCGAGGTCGAGGATCACGAGATCGACGTGGACGACGCCATCGATGCCAACGGCAAGCAGTTCGACCTTGAGCTCGACCCCAAGACCTTCGCCATCACCACCCGCGAAGCGGAATAGACGTCCGGCCTCGTGAGGCGCTTGCGTTACGCCAAAGCGCCGGCCATATAGCGCTCGGGAGGTTGGCGAGGGACGTTTCACTCGCCAACCGGGTCAGGTCCGGAAGGAAGCAGCCCTAACGAGACCGAGCGGGTCTTCGTCCAGCCTCCCACCTTCGTCGATCCTCACCGATCGACCTGTCCGAGGCCCCGCGTGGCGGCATTCCCCCGACCCGGGGCCGTTCGAACCACGCAAGGCGGCATGGACGCGACTTCCGGCACACCGAGCGATCTTCCCGGCCTACCGGGCTTGCCCGAGCCCGTGCCGGCGGTGACGCCCTATCGGGTGCTCGCCCGCAAGTACCGCCCGCAAAATTTTGACGACCTGATCGGCCAGGGTGCCATGGTGCGCACGCTCGCCAATGCGTTCGCGGCCAACCGCATTCCGCAGGCGTGGATGCTCACCGGTGTGCGCGGCGTCGGGAAGACGACGACGGCCCGCATCCTCGCACGAGGCCTTAACTACGTCCGCGACGGCCATCCCGATACCGGCCCTACCATCGCCATGCCGGAGCTCGGCCGCCATTGCCAGGCGATCATGGAATCCCGGCACATGGACGTGCTGGAAATGGATGCCGCCTCGCATACCGGCATCGACGACGTGCGCGGCATCATCGACGGCATCCGCTACTCGCCGGTCTCGGCCCGCTACAAGGTCTACATCGTCGACGAGGTCCACATGCTCTCCGAGAAGGCGTTCAACGCCTTCCTGAAGACCCTGGAAGAGCCGCCGCCTCACGCAAAGTTCGTCTTCGCCACCACCGAGATCCGCAAAGTGCCGGTGACGATCCTGTCACGCTGCCAGCGCTTCGATCTGCGCCGAGTCGAGGCCGACACCATGGTCGCGCATCTCGCGCGGATCTGTTCGGCCGAGAATGTCGAGGCAGAGCCGGAAGCCCTGGCGGCGATCACCCGCGCCGCCGAAGGCTCCGTGCGCGATGCGCTCTCGCTTCTCGATCAGGCCATCGCCCACGGAGCTGGTCTCGTGACCGGGGCGAGCGTGCGCGACATGCTCGGCCTCGCCGACAGGGGGCGGATCGTCGACCTCTTCGAGGCGGTCATGCGCGGCGACGTTCCGGCGAGCTTCGCGGAAGTGCGTGGCCAGTACGAGGCAGGTGCCGACCCGGCGGTGATCCTGTCGGATCTCGCGAGCTTCACCCATCTTGTCACCCGCCTGAAGCTAGTGCCCGAGGCCGCCGCCGCGGACCCTACGCTCAGTGCCGACGAGCGCGGCCGGGGCGGCGCATTCGCGGCCAAGCTCTCGGTGCGCGCCCTGTCACGGGCGTGGCAGATACTTCTGAAGGCCATCCCCGAGGTCCAGGTCGCGGCAAGACCGCTGGCCGCCGCAGAGATGGCGCTCGTGCGCCTCGCCTATGCGGCCGATCTCCCGACGCCGGACGAGGCGCTGAGGCACCTGAGGACCGAGGCTCTGGCATCGCCTCAGACGAACGCGCCACCCTCCAGCTCCCCGCCCGCTCCCAGCAGTGCCCTGTCTCCTCCCCAGCCCTCGCCCCCGGCATCGGTGGAGCCGCCGCCGCGACCGGCCTTGACTCTGGCGGCCAGCGGCGGCGTGCGGGCGGCCCTTGTACCGTCGCCTATTCCGCACATTCCCGCCGTCTCGGCCGGTCCGCGTCTCACGCGGCTCGAGGACGTCGTGGCGATGGCCGACGAGCGGCGCGATATCGGCCTCAAGATGGCCCTCGAACGTGAGGTCCATCTCGTCCGTTTCGAGGAGGGCCGGATCGAATTCCGTCTCGCCGACGGCGGTCGCCAGAGTCTCGCCAACGATCTCGCCCGGTCCCTGGACGCCTGGACGGGGCAGCGCTGGATCGTCGCCATCTCGAAGGAGGCGGGCGAGCCGACCCTCGCCTACAAGGCCCGCGCCGCTCTCGAATCACGCCATGAGAATGCCGCCGCCCACCCCCTGGTGCGGGAGGTCCTGGCACGCTTTCCGGGCGCTCAGATCGTCGATGTTCGGGACAAGGCCCCTCCTGTCGAGATAGCCGAAAGCGTCGACCTCGCCGGTCCGGAGACCTCGGTCGGCGACGAACCGGACGACGAAGCGTAGCGTTCCTTCAGGCGCCACCCCAGATCACGTTCCCCGCAACTCTTTCGGAAATCTCACGCCATGCGCGACCTCATGGGAATCATGAAGCAGGCTCAGGCCATGCAGGAGAAGATGGCGAGTCTCCAGAATGAGCTCGAGCTCGTTGAGGTGATGGGCGCCTCCGGTGGCGGGGCCGTTACGGTGACGATGACGGCGAAGGGGCTCGTCAAGGGCGTGACCCTCGACCCGAGCCTGTTGATTCCCGACGAGCGCGAAATCCTTGAAGATTTGATTGTGGCCGCGGTGAACGATGCGCGCGGCAAGGCCGAAGGCGTTGCGGCCGAGCGCATGGCCGAGTTGACCAAGGGCCTACCGATCCCACCCGGCATGAAGCTTTTCTGAAGCTTCCTTCGGCTGCGAAAGGTCCCGATCCCGACACGAGCCGGGATCGGGCGATGATCTGCCGTCAGGCGGCGATGACTTGCACGGGCTCGGCGGCACGCACGTCTGCGTCCACGTGATCTTCGAAGCGCTTGAAGTTGTCCTTGAACATCGTCACCAGCCGTGTCGCCGTGTCGGCGAAAGCGACCTTATTGACCCAGGTCTTCACCGGCTGAAGGATGTGCGGCTCGACTCCCGGAACGAAAGCCGGGACGGCGAATCCGAAATACGGATCGCGGCGGAACTCCGCCTTCGACAACGATCCATCCAACGCGGCCGCGAGCAGTCGCCGTGTCACCCGGATCGGCATCCGACGTCCTGTGCCTACGCCGCCACCGGTCCAGCCGGTGTTCACGAGCCAGCAATCGACGTCGTGATGGGCGATGAGGTCGCGCAGCAGGTTCCCGTAGACGCTCGGATGGCGCGGCATGAACGGTGCGCCGAAGCAGGTCGAGAACGTCGCCTCCGGCGCGGTCAAACCGCGCTCCGTGCCGGCGACCTTGGCGGTGTAACCGGAGAGGAAATGGTACATCGCCTCAGCGCCCGTCAGCTTGGCGATGGGCGGCATCACCCCGAAGGCATCGCAGGTGAGCATGACGATGTTCTTCGGGTGCGCGGCCCGTCCCGTCGCGCTGGCGTTGGCGATGAAGTCGAGCGGGTAGGCACAGCGCGTGTTCTCGGTGAGCGACGCATCGTCGAAATCGGGGCGACGCGTCAGCGGGTCGATCACCACGTTCTCCATCACCGTGCCGAAGCGTTCGGTGGTGGCGTAGATCTCCGGCTCGGCATTGCGCGAGAGACGGATGGTTTTTGCGTAGCAGCCGCCCTCGAAGTTGAAGATGCCGTCCTTGCTCCAGCCATGCTCGTCATCGCCGAGCAACTGCCGGGAGGAATCGTTGGACAGCGTGGTCTTTCCGGTTCCGGACAGGCCAAAGAACAGTGCCGAGTCGCCTTCGGCGTCGAGCGCCGCATTGGCCGAGCAGTGCATCGGCATCACGCCCGCGCCGGGAAGGACGTAGTTCAGATAGGTGAAGACGGACTTCTTCATCTCGCCGGCATAGGCACTGCCGCCGATGAGGACGATCTTTCGGGTGAAGTCGATGGCGATCACGGTCTTCGAGCGGCAACCATGGCGATGCGGCTCGGCCTGAAAGCTCGGCAGGTCGATGATCGTCAGCTCGGGAATGTAGTCGGCGAGCGAGGACCGCTCGGGCCGAATCAGCAGGTTGCGGATGAAGAGCGAGTGCCAGGCGAGCTCGGTGAAAACCCGGGCCTGGACGCGGTGGGTCGGATCGGCGCCGCCGTAGAGATCCTGGGCGAAGAGTTCCCGCCCCTCGGCATGGCTCAGGAAATCCTGGTACAGGGTCTCGAACTGCTCGGGCGTGATCGCGCCGTTGTTCTCCCACCAGATCTCGTCCTCGGTGCTGGCATCGCGGACGATGAACTTGTCCTTGGGCGAACGTCCGGTATGGCTCCCCGTCGTCGCCACCAGGGCGCCGCCATGGGCGAGCTGCGATTCACCCCGGCTTAGGGATTCCTCGTAAAGGCGTGGGGCTTCGAGGTTCCAATGAACCGCCTTGAGATTGCGCAGGCCGATTTTCTCGGACCCATGGCTGGCGTTGAAATCGCCGATATGTGTCACGTCCGTCACTCCTCGAACACCTGATCGCTTTGAGGTCTGGCTTGGCCGGAATCTCCCATTCGTCTTCCGGACTGTCCGATGGAGTGTCCGCGCGGTCGTTCAGGTCCGCCGCGCACAGGTTCGCCACTCTATCGATCAGACCTGCTTAGTCCGCGAAGGGCACCGGTCAATTGAGCCGGCATCCGTTTCGACGACGAACAAAGGGATCTGTCAGATAAATTATGGGGTATCTGGACGAGGCCCGGAGCGGCGTCGCAACGCATGCGGCGGCGAAGATTACCAACTACAAGACAGGGAGATCCGATCCCATTTAGGACGCACGGCTGCGGCCGTCTGACGGAACACGTATGGCCCAAGCCGTTGCCGGCCCCGAAATCGAACGCCTGATCCAGCTCCTCGCCCGTATGCCGGGGCTCGGCCCGCGCTCGGCCCGGCGGGCGGCGCTGCATCTCATCAAAAAGCGAGAAGCTCTGCTCGCGCCGCTGGCGGAGGCGATGAAGGTGGCCTCCGAGCGCATCGTCGTGTGCCGGGAATGCGGCAACGTCGATACCAGCGACCCGTGCACTATCTGCCGCGACGCATCGCGCGATCCCTCTATCCTGGTGGTGGTCGAGGATGTCTCCGACCTCTGGGCCCTGGAACGGTCGGGCGCGGTGACAGCGCGCTATCACGTCCTCGGCGGTGTGCTCTCCGCCCTCGATGGTGTCCGGCCGGAGCACCTCAACCTGGCGAGCCTGGTGGACCGGGCCGGCAACGGCGATGTCCGCGAGATCATCTTGGCGCTGAACGCCACGGTCGATGGCCAGACCACCGCGCATTACGTCACCGAATCCCTGGCGCATCACGGGCTGAAAGTGACCCGCCTCGCCCATGGCGTGCCGGTGGGGGGAGAGCTCGACTATCTCGACGAGGGGACACTCTCGGCGGCCATCCGAAGCCGTACGGCATTCTGAGCCGCATCACTGCCCCCGGCCGATTTGACCGACCATCCGCCAAACCTTATCTGCGGGTCCGGCACGGCGGACCCGGGAGACAGGGAGCCGGGCCCTTTCCATCGACAGATCCGGCCAAGCCATGACCATCCGCCCCCTCGTCATCCTGCCAGACGCCCGCCTGCGCCAGGTGTCGACCCCCGTCGGCACCATCGACGATGAGGTCCGCACCCTCGCCGCCGACATGCTGGAGACAATGTACGATGCTCCCGGCGTCGGCCTTGCCGCCATCCAGGTCGGTGTCACCAAGCGCGTCGTAACCATCGATACGTCGAAGGAGGAGAACGCGCGGCAACCGCAGGTCTTCATCGACCCGGAGATCGTCTGGGCTTCGGAGGAGAAGCGCGTCTATGACGAGGGCTGCCTGTCGATCCCCGAATATTACGGCGAGGTGGAGCGGCCCGACCGGGTGCGCGTACGCTTTCGCGACCTTTCCGGCGAAACCCGAGAGATCGAGGCGGACGGGCTCCTTGCCACCTGCATCCAGCACGAAATCGATCACCTCGACGGCGTACTCTTCATCGATCACCTGTCGAAGCTGAAGCGCGACCGCGTCATCAAGAAATTCGTCAAGGCGGCCAAGCGCGGCGAGGACGTCTGATCCCATCCTTCAACAGAGAGCGCGCGCGATGAAGCTCGTCTTCATGGGAACGCCCGATTTCGCCGTGGCGACCCTGGTGCGCCTGGCGAAAGACGGTCACGACATCGCAGCGGTCTATACCCGCGCCCCGGCGCGGTCCGGGCGAGGCATGGCGTTACGACCGTCCCCCGTCCATGCGCTGGCGGACGGGCTCGGCCTGCCGGTTCACACCCCCGCCACCCTGAAGTCGCCGGACGCGCTCACGCTCTTCCGGTCACACGGATGCGATGTCGCCGTCGTGGTCGCCTATGGGATGCTGCTGCCGCAGGCGATCCTCGACGTGCCGCGCCACGGGTGCCTGAACCTTCACGCCTCCCTGCTGCCACGCTGGCGCGGGGCTGCACCGATCCAGCGCGCTATCATGGCGGGGGATACGGAGAGTGGCGTGGGCATCATGCGCATGGAGGGGGGCCTCGACACCGGCCCCGTAGCCCTGGAAGAGCGGGTCGCCATCGCCCCCGGTATGAGCGCGGGAGACCTGCACGATGCGCTGATGCCCATTGGCGCGGCGCTCATGAGCCGAGCCCTCCGCCAGCTGGAACACGAGCCCCTCCCCCTCACGCGCCAGTCCGAAGACGGGCTCGTCTACGCGCGCAAGATCACTAACGAGGAGGCGCGCATCGACTGGTCCAAGCCGGCGGGTGAGGTGGCGAACCATATCAACGGGCTGTCGCCCTTCCCCGGAGCCTTCTTCGAGGCCGATCTCGGCAAGGGGCCGGAACGGGTGAAGGTGCTGCGCGCCCTGCCAAAGGAGGGACAGGGCACGCCCGGCACTCTGCTCGATGCGGCCGGAACCATCGCCTGCGGCGAGGGCGCCGTGCAGCTCACAGAGTTGCGCCGGGCCGGCAAGGGCGGCATCGTCACGGGTGCGGAATTCGTGCGCGGTGCGCATCTCGCGCCGGGAACGCGCTTCCCGTGAACTCAGAGACCGGGGGCCGTCGCTGATGCCCCGCTACAAACTCGTGATCGAGTATGACGGCGCTCCATTCTGCGGATGGCAGCGGCAGGCCGAAGACGTAACCGTTCAGGGCGCCATTGAGGATGCCGTTAAACGCTTCACAGGGGAGGACTTGCGCTTGACCTGCGCCGGTCGGACGGATGCCGGCGTACACGCCATCCATCAAGTCGCTCATCTCGACCTGAGCAAGGACTGGCGCACGGATACGGTGCGCGACGCCCTGAACGCCCATCTCCGACCGCTTCCGGTCGCCATCGTCAGCGCCGAGCGAGTCGGAGCGGGTTTCGATGCGCGGCACTCCGCGATCCGCCGGCATTACCGCTATCGCATCTTCAACCGGCGCAGCCCGCCTGCCCTGACACGCGACCATGTCTGGCACGTGCCATGGCCGCTCGATGCCGAGGTGATGCACAGGGCCGCGCAAGGTCTCCTCGGTCGCCACGACTTCACCGCCTTTCGTGCCGCCGAATGTCAGGCGAACAGCCCGATCCGCACCCTCGAACAGCTCGAAGTAGCTACGGTGACGATGGGCCTGTTCGAGGAGATCGTGATCTCGACCTCGGCGCGCTCGTTCCTGCACCATCAGGTCCGCGCCATGGTCGGAACGCTTATGATGGCCGGCTGCGGACGATTCAGCATCGCCGAGGTCGCCGATATCCTGGCGAGCCGCGACCGCGCCCGCTGCGGCCCGATGGCGCCTGCCAAGGGATTGACCTTCGTGGGGGTGGATTACGGGCATGACCGGGAATCTACTTAGGAAGCAATTTCAGATTGTATTATGCGATCAGAAAGGCATCTTCGGGCAACCTCGACGATTTTCGACATCGTGAGGCCTGGAGCCTTCGCCTGTGGAAACGCCATTCCAGATCATCCTCGTTCTCGCGACCGCCTTCGCAGTCATCTCACCCCTGATTTTCGTCGCCATACGAGAGGCGATCAAACTTCAGAGGCAGGAGATCATCACGGATCTCGCCACGGTCTTCGACAAGACCGATCAGCCGGGTCCGATGCTGATCCCGTCATTCGAATTCGTGAAGTACAAGTATTTCGTCGGTGCGAGGCGCAGCAGCGACCCGATGGCTGGGACCACCGAAAGCGATAGAACCAACGCGATCGCGCGGGAGGCGCATCGCAAGCGCGAGGACTTTTCGACACTCTCCTGGCTCATCGGCTGCGCGCCCTTCAGCGCATGCGCGGCGATCGGCATGTTATACGGATTGTCGCTGCTCCTCTGGATGTTCGCCGGACAACCGGGGCATCCATCTGGTTTCCGCTGGCCGGGCGTGACCTATCCGACGCCCGGAAGTCTCGGGCTGGTTTGGCTTCTCGGGATCTGCGCGGCATTCGCGGGCAGCTACGTGACGGCGCTGCGCAATTTCTACCGCGCGATCAAGAATTTCGACATGAGCCCCGGGACGATCGTGGGTGAAACCATAAGGATGCTGGTTAGTATCGTTCTCGGCCCGATCCTCGTCATATCGTTGCTCTGGATCGGGACGGGTCTGGTCTCCGCCCTGGTGACGGTCGATCCCAGCGCGACCGCGCCGGCCACCATCGCCGTGGTGGTCGCAGCCTGTTTCGTCGCCGGCATCATGCCCGATGTCGTCCTGCGCAGCATCGTGCAACGGGACCAGTTGAAAAACTTCAAGCGCGAGGAAGAGGAGGTTTTCCGCGCCTTCAAGATCACGCCGGTCGAGATCATCGACGGAATCGACAGCGATATTCGCGTCAGGCTCGACGACCATCACATCCATTCGACCCAGAATCTCGCGGCGGCCAACCCGCTGATGCTGTTCGTCGAGACTCCATACGGAGTTTATCAGATCATGGATTGGGTGGCGCAGGCGCAACTCTGCTGTTCGGTCGGCCGAGACCGCATCATCCGCCTCTGGCCCCTCGGCGTACGAACCCTCTTCGACCTCGAACGTCTGGCCGCCGCGAGCGACGAGATGCACGAGGCCTTGCTTCTGGAAGTCGGTCGCATCATCCTCGGGGAAGCACTCGTTCCGCTGAGCGGGAAGGATCCCAAGGCCGCAGCAGGTCTGACGCGAGCCAGTATCGAGTTGCGCCTCGACGATCCGCACGTCCAGCGCCTACGGCAGATCTACATTGCGGTCGGGGACCGGCTCGGCACGCGAAGCCGTCGCTTCCAAACGCGCCGTCACCCGTTCCATTGCCACTATCGCTTCCGCGGCGCGTGGATTCGACGGACAATGACGCGAAAAGCGGCATGACGCCTGCCGAGGTTCCGGGAGTTGAAACTTCGTGCCTGCCGCCGGTCAGACCTCGCCTTTCTCGGAAGCGACCGCGAAATAGGCCGACAGTACCCGCCCATAGATCGCGGTCAGCCTATCCAGATCGGCGATAGCCACGCATTCGTCGGTCTGGTGCATGGTCTCGCCCACGAGCCCGAACTCGATGACTGGGCAGGCATCCTTGATGAAACGGGCATCTGACGTCCCCCCGGTGGTGGACAGGACCGGGCGCAGCCCGGTCTCGGCCTCGATCGCCTCGACCACGAGGTCCGTGAACGCGTCCGGCGCGGTGAGGAAGGCCGGGGAGTTCGAGGGCTGAAGGTCCAGGGTGAACCGGACGTTGTTGCCGGCGGCCGCCTCCAGCCGCCGTTGGATCTCGGCACCCAGGGTTTCCGCCGTCCAACCCTCGTTGAAGCGAATGTTGAGCGTGGCGCGGGCATCGGCCGGGATGACATTGGTGGCCGGATTGCTGACATCGATGGTGGTGAATTCGAGGTTCGACGCATCGAAATGCGCGGTGCCGCCATCAAGGGGCTGGTCGAGGAGGGCAGAGGCGAGGCGCAGCAGGCCGGGGATGGGGTTCTCGGCCTTTTGGGGATAGGCCACGTGGCCCTGGCGGCCATGGACGACGAGCTTGCCGGTGAGAGACCCGCGCCGACCGATCTTGATCATCTCGCCGAGGCGCGCCGGGTTGGTGGGCTCGCCGAGAAGGCAATGGTCGAAACGCTCGCCGCGCGCCTTCGCCCATTCGAGGAGCTTCACCGTGCCGTTGATGGCCGGCCCCTCCTCGTCTCCGGTGATGAGGAACCCGATGGAGCCGTTGAACGCCCCTCCTCGCTCGGCGACGAAAGCGAGCGCCGCCGAGAGCATGCAGGCGATCCCGCCCTTCATATCGACCGCGCCGCGGCCGTAGAGCAAGCCGTCCGCTACTGCGCCGTCGAACGGCCCGTGCCGCCACGCTTCGACGGAGCCTGGCGGGACGACGTCGGTATGGCCCGCGAAAAGGAGATAGGGGCTGCCCGTCCCGATCCGCGCGTAGAGATTGTCGATGTCGGGCGTTCCGGGCTCCGAGAAGCGCGGGCGATCGACGACGAACCCCGCCTCCTCCAGGACGCCACCGAGCCATTTTAGGGCACCGCCCTCCTCCGGCGTCACCGACGGGCAGCGGATGAGGGCCTGGGCGAGGGCCAGCGGCGAGTGATCGGCGATAACGGGAGAGGACACGGGCATCGTCTCGTCGAGATGGGACATTCCACCGTCGCGAATAAGCGGCACAGAAGCGGGACGCAAATACCGTCCCGATGGCCTTTCAGCGCCTCGCCGCAGGGGTTATCTCACCGGGATGGCCTTCTCCAGCGACGAAGTCGAACGCTACGCCCGCCACCTCGTCCTGCGTGAGGTCGGAGGACCGGGACAGGCGCGTTTGCAGGCGGCGCGGGTACTCGTCATCGGTGCCGGCGGGCTTGGCGCTCCACTGATCCAGTATCTGGCAGCGGCCGGCATCGGCACGATCGGCATCGCCGACGACGACACGGTCTCGCTCTCGAACCTGCAGCGGCAGGTGATCCACGGCACCCCCGATATCGGCCGCACGAAAATCGACAGCGCAACCGACGCCGTGGCGCGTCTCAACCCGTATGTGCGGATCGAACCGCATCACATGCGGATCGACCGGGACAATGCCGTCGACCTCATTCGCGAGTACGACGTCGTCGCCGACGGGTCGGACAATTTCGCGACCCGCTACGCCGTCTCCGATGCCTGTTTCCACGCGAAGCGTCCGCTCGTCACGGCCGCCCTCGGGCAATTCGATGGCACGCTGACGACGATCCGCGCCCATGAGACCGGACCAGACGGCCGCCCTAATCCAACATATCGCTGCCTGTTTCCGAACCCACCACCGCCCGGCAGCGTGCCCGCATGTGCGGAGGCCGGTGTGCTCGGCGCTCTTGCCGGGGTGATGGGATCTCTGATGGCGATGGAAGTGATCCGCGCGGTTGCGGATTTCGGCGAGCCGCTGGTGGGACGGCTACTCATGGTCGATGCCCGATCCATGCGCTTCGAAACGCTCGGCTATGGCTGGGACGAGGGCAATCCGCTGAACGGATAGGCGACGTAAGAAGCGGAAGGTCGCTTTCGCCGCCCTTCGCCCACCGAATGCGGGACCGCACATTCTGCGAACCCTGGCTGCTTTCGCGACGCTGAACCCATGTCATGAGTGTTCCGCGAGATCCCGGAAATCAGGATTTCGAGGGCTTCTCCGGATCGGGCGTGACGCCGTTCCACTGCGGCCCGACGAGATTGCTGTGACCCGCCGGGTCGGAGACCCGCGTGCCGGAGGTCGTGAAGGCCTGGTAAGCGAAGCGCTGCTGCTGGTTGAGGAGCATAGCGGCCAGCGTGCCCAGGGCGACGGCGACGACGAGAGCGATGATGAAAGCTTTCATGGACGTTGTCCGATCCTCGACATGCTGGCTCCGGTCGCCGAACGCCTGTATTAGTCCGTGAGGTTACTCGGCAGGCACCTGATGCCGCCCTAGCTGCCGGCCGCTCGCGTTCTTGGCCTGCTCTTCCTCGACCCAAAGGTCGTGGTGGACCTTGGCCCAGCCGAGATCGACCTTGCCGCTGCCCATCGCGTCGTAGGCGCCCTCCATGCCGAGCGTGCCGATGTAGATATGGGCGAGGATGCCGGCGATGAAGGCAATGCCGATGAGGGCGTGGATCACCTGCATCAGCTGCATTCCGGTGATGTCCGTGAGGGCGAAGGGAAAGATCATCATCAGGCCGGTGACGCTCATGGCCGTGCCGAAGCCGATCACCATCCAGAACACCATCTTCTGGCCTGCGTTGAAGCGGCCGGCGCTGGGATGCTTATCGCCGACGAAACCGCCGAAGGCCTTGATCCAGGCGATGTCGATCTTGTTCGGGATGTTGTCCCTCAGCCAGAGCACCAGCATCAGGACGACGCCGATCATGAACGGCCATGCCAGGTAGATGTGGCTGAACTTCGCGTATTGCGCCACGACACCGAACGCGTCCGCGCCGATGAGCGGCATCAGCAGGCGCTTGCCGAAGATGTAGTTGAGTCCGGACAGGGCCAGGATGATGAAGCAGCTTGACGTCATCCAATGCGCGAAGCGCTCGAACCCGTTGAAGCGCAGGATCTTGCGGCCAGTATCGGGGCCGCGCTCCATTAGGATACGACCCCGGAAGAAGTAGAACAGGCCGAGAAGCGCGGCGGCGCCGAGGACCGCCAGGGCGCTGAGCCACGGCAGCCAACGCTCGCGGAAATCACGATAATCGCGGCCGGCGGGCTGGATCAGATGCGCCGCCTTGCCGTCGGGGATGCTGATGCGGCCGGTGATTTTCGGGTCCTGCTTGAACAGGAACTCCTCGTTGACGGATTCCGCCGTCGGGTTCTGCCCGGTCGGGTTCAGTCCGTCGCGCGTCTGCTGCGCCGAGGAGGTCGACGAGGCGCCCACAGCCACCGTGAGGATGGTCGCTGCGACAAGCGTTCTGAAAATCGTCAGTGTCCGCCGCATCGGCGTTTCCTTCCTGAAGTCTCGACCCCGGCAGTCCAGTCCGTCGCCTAGATGGCAACGGTTTCGCGATAGGCGGTCTTCCAACCCCAGGCGCCGGAGCCGTAGCCGCGCTTGATGACGCGCTGCTTGTAGATCTGGGCGATCATCTCACCGTCGCCCGCCAGCAACGCCTTGGTCGAGCACATCTCGGCGCAAAGCGGCAGCTTGCCCTCGGCGAGGCGGTTCGAGCCGTATTTCTCGTATTCGATGGTCGAGAAATCGGATTCGGGGCCGCCGGCGCAGTAGGTGCACTTGTCCATCTTGCCGCGCGAGCCGAAATTGCCGACCTTCGGATATTGTGGCGCACCGAACGGACAGGCGTAGAAGCAGTATCCGCAGCCGATGCAGATGTCCTTGGAATGCAGCACCACCGCGTCGGCCGTGGTGTAGAAGCAGTTCACCGGACACACCGCCGCGCATGGCGCGTCGGTGCAGTGCATGCAGGCCATGGAAACCGAACGCTCGCCGGGCTTGCCGTCATTGAGCGTAACCACGCGCCGGCGGTTGATGCCCCACGGCACTTCGTGCTCGTTCTTGCAGGCGGTGACGCAGGCGTTGCACTCGATGCAGCGGTCCGCGTCGCAAAGGAATTTCATGCGAGCCATGGCGATTATCCCTCAAACGGCCCGGATCTGACACAAGGTGCACTTCGTCTCCTGCATGCCCGTCACAGGATCGAAGCCATAGGTCGTCGTGTTGTTGGAGCTCTCGCCCAGCACCACGGGGTCCGTGCCGTGCGGATAGAATTTCCGCATGTCGTCGCCCTGGTACCAGCCGGAGAAGTGGAACGGCATGAAGGCGACGCCCTTGCCGACCCGGTCGGTCACCAGCGCCTTCACCTTGGCCTTCGCGTTGTTCTCGGGGCCGGAGACCCAGACGAACTGCCCGTCCTTGATGCCACGATCGGTGGCGTCGCCGGTGTTGATCTCGACGAACATGTCCTGCTGCAACTCGGCGAGCCAGGGGTTCGACCGAGTCTCCTCGCCGCCGCCCTCGTATTCCACGAGTCGACCGGAGGTGAGGATGATCGGGAAGTCCTTAGCGATGCCGCGATCCACCGCCGCCTTCTGCACCGAGAAGCCGATATTCGGCATGCGCAGCTGACGTTCGTCGGGGCGGGTCGGGTATTTCGCCACGAGGTCAGGACGCGGCGTGTAGATCGGCTCGCGGTGCACCGGAACCGGGTCGGGCAGGTTCCAGGCATTCGCCCGGGCCTTGCCGTTGCCGTAGGGAGTGACGCCACGGTCGAGGCAGACGCGCTGGATGCCGCCCGACAGGTCGGTGGCCCAGCTCACCGCATCGATGTTGGCCCCACCGGTCTTGGTGATGCTCGCCATTTCGTCGGCCGTGAGGTCCTTGTCCCAGCCCAGCTTCTTGAAAACCGCCATGGTGAATTCGGGGTAGCCGTCGGTCAGCTCCGAACCCTTAGCAAAGGAATCCTCGGCGAGCAGGGTGACACCGTTGCGCTCGGTGCCGAACCGCGCCCGGAACGTGCCGCCGCCCTCCTTGATGTGGAGGTTGGTGTTGTAAAGGATGTGCGTTCCCGGATGCTTAAGTTCGGGCTTGCCCCAGCACGGCCAGGGCAGGCCATAGTAATCGCCGCCCACTTCAGGGTCGTCCTTGGGCGCCCGCAGCGTGACAAGATCGAACTTCGCCTGGTTACGCATATGCGCCTTCAGGCGCTCCGGGCTCTGCCCGCAATAGCCCGTCGACCAGCCGCCGCGGTTGATTTCCCGCAGGATGTCCTCGGCCTCGGGGACACCATCCACAACCTTGATGTTCTTGAACATCTTGTCGGCAAGGCCGAGCTTGGCGGCGAGGCGGTAGACCACCTCGTAATCGTTCTTCGACTCGAACGCCGGCTTCACGATCTGCTCACCCCATTGCAGCGAACGGTTCGATGCCGTGCGGCTGCCGTCCATCTCCAGGGAGGTGCAGATCGGCAGGAGGTAGGTGTTGTCGCGCCGTGCATCGAGGGCGGCGAAGGTGGTAGGATGGGGGTCGGCGACGACCAGAAGGTCGAGCTTGGTCAGCCCCTTCACCGCCTCGGGCAGGCGGGTGACGGTATTGCCACCATGCCCGAACACCATCATCGCCTTGATGCCGGTGCGCTGGTCGACCTGCTCCTCGGGAAGGTTCACACCGTCGAACCATCGCGTCGAAGTGATGCCCGGCGATTCCATGCTCTCTTTGCGCGTGCGGGCCTTCCGGCCGGCCTTGGCCGGTACCTCGTCGAAGCGCGACTGCAGCCAGTCGTACTCCACGTCCCAGACACGAGCCCAGTGTTTCCAGGCCCCTTCGACGAGGCCGTAATAGAGCGGCAGCGACGTCACATCGAGGCCCATATCGGTGGCCCCCTGCACGTTCGTGTGGCCACGGAAGATGTTTGCGCCCGTGCCCGGCTTGCCGACATTGCCGGTGGCGAGACACAGGATGCAGAGCGCGCGCACGTTGGCGGTGCCCACCGTGTGCTGGGTCGCGCCCATGCACCAGATCAGGGTCGCGGGCTTCTCCTTGGCGAAGGTCTCGGCCACGCGCCGCAATTGCTCGCCGGGCACGCCCGAGACGCGCTCGACCTCCTCAGGGTTCCACTTGGCGACTTCCTTGCGGACGTCATCCATGGCGTAGACGCGCTGGCTGATGAACTCCTTGTCCTCCCAGCCATTCTGGAAGATGTGCCAGAGAATACCCCAGACCACCGGGATATCGGTGCCGGAGCGGATTCGGACATATTCCGTCGCGTGGGCCGCCGTCCGCGTGAAGCGCGGATCGATGACGATCATGTTCGCGCGGTTGATCTCCTTGCCGGAGAGCAGATGCTGGAGGGAGACCGGATGCGCCTCGGCAGGGTTGCCGCCGAGAATGATCATGGTCTTGGCATTGCGGATGTCGTTGTAGGAATTAGTCTGTGCGCCATAGCCCCAGGTGTTGGCGACGCCGGCCACCGTGGTGGAATGACAGATGCGCGCCTGATGATCGACCGAGTTAGTACCCCAGAAGGCGCCGAACTTGCGGAAGATGTAGGCCGCCTCGTTGGTGAACTTGGCCGAGCCGAGCCAGTATACGGAATCCGGGCCGTACTTATCGCGAAGGCCGGTAATCTTGTCGCCGATCTCGTCGATCGCCTGGTCCCATGAGATGCGGGTCCATTGCCCGTCGACCATCTTCATCGGGTATTTCAGGCGGCGGTCGCTGGAGACGAGTTCGCGGATCGCCGCGCCCTTGGCGCAATGCGTACCCCGGTTGATTGGGCTGCTGAAGGACGGCTCCTGGCCGACCCAAACGCCGTTCACGACCTCGGCCGTCACCGTGCAGCCCACCGAGCAGTGGGTACAGATGTTCTTCTTGATCGTCACGTCGGGACCGATCGCGGACGACCCCGCCGCCTGCGCCTTACGTACGGAGCCGAGTTGAATCGAGCCGGCGGCCGCGAGCCCTCCGGCGACGAGGCCGGAATTGCGCAGGAAGGCGCGACGGTCGATGGCCCTTGGCGTGTCGCCGATGGCCACGGCCGGATGGAAGGTGCGGCCCGGGCCGCCGGTCTTGCGCTTGATCAGCATGGCGCCCTCAATTCTTCTTCAGGGTCTCGTAGCCGTTGGTGAGATAGAACGCCTTGACGTGGTCCGACTCGCGGTACCGTGCCTTCGTCTCATCCTCGCCGGGATCGTAGGCCTGCGCGGGCGTCGCGATCATCGGCTGGGCCGTGATCGCGGCGGCGGCGGCCGCCACCGATCCGCCGCCGAGGGCGCGGAAGAAATGGCGCCGTCCCATGTCGTCCTTTCGATCGTCCCGCATGCTCGTCACTCCTGAATGCGACCGATGTCTCATGGTCCCCGGGTCACGCGTCGAGCGCGTAGGCCTGGGCCTCGATGTCGATGAATGTCCGGCCGAGGTCGCCCGCGGCGCGGTAGAAAGACGAACGGGGATTTGCGGCCACATCGTCGAACAAACGCCCTACCCAGGGCTTTAGATGACGCTCGAAAAAGATGCGGTCCTCGCCGACGTCGGTCTCGAACCGGCCGGAGACGAGACCCGCCATAGTCTCCAGAAGCATCGCCACATGGTCTTCCGGCTCGCTCATGCCGCCGGTGGCCTCGATGCCGAGCCGGGCTAGATCCTGCCGGATTCGGGCAAGCGGGCGCTCGTTGAGAAAGCCGGTGAGGTAGTAGGAGGCGTGCGGCACGACCTCGCCGCGCCCAACGCCCACGAACAGATCGAAATACTCCCGCCCGACCTTCGCGAGGTCCGCGCCGGCCGCTTCGCCCGCCAGCGAAGAACACGCCTTGCCGAGGGGGCTACCGTCACCTGCCGAGGCCGCGAGAAGCGACAAAATATCGTCGGAGGGCGCTCGGCCGATGAGGGCTGCGAGAACATCGTAGAGATGGGCGCGCAGGAGATCGACGTCGTCGGCGACCGGCTGCGTCATGCCGGGCGCGCCGGAAGCGAGCATCGCCTCGTCCTCGCGCAACAACTCCACCGAACGCATACCATCCTCAAGCCGCGACCCGATCGCGAGCGAAGTGAATTCACTTTCTCCACAATAGCCCGGATTGGGACGTGCGCAACGTAGTTTTTAATCGCTCAAAGCGGGACGGCACGGCCATGTCGTCGCGGTTTCGGCATAGCCGCGTCCACGGGAGAAGGAATCGCCAGCGGAACGGCTGAGCTCGGCTGGTTTTGGGGCAACGCGACGAGCTGTTTTTCTGCACCGGCGGATTCAATTTCGTGGTCGCTTGTCGCGGCGATAGATTCCTCTCCAGGCCGCTCCGCTTCGATCGGTTCGGCCTCGGCGGTTGTCGGCTCGGGCTCCGCTTCTTCGACGGGACTCCCATCGAAAATGTCCCGCAGCATGGCCTTGATGTCATCTGTGGGCAAAAGCGGGCCGTTTCCCGGCACACCGCCCACCGCATTCCAGTCATAGGCGTATTCCCGCGCCTCGCTGACATAGTCGCGGATGTTGGTGTCGATGGACCACATCCGGCGCAGGGCCGCTTTGCGCATCACCATCGGTACGCCCGCCCGGAGGAACTGGGTCAGGTCGGTCTCAGCCGTCAGACTATCCAGGGAGGGCAGCTTGGCGAGTTCCTCGGGCGGCAGGGTTTCGCCTTCGGCAAGCTCCTCCGGGCGGGATGCCCGCTCGCTTCCGTCCTCCTCGCTCACGGCCAAATCGCGCGCGGGCGCAATTTTCCGGACGACGGCGCGCTTGCGCTTCGACCAGCGGGAAAGGAAATCGCCGCCGCTCATCCCTTGTCCCCCCGCCTGCGCGTACCGGTGCCCTGTCGGGCCAGGGCCTCCGGATCGGCCCTGTCGCGCTTGCGCTTGTGGAAGACCTGTTCGACGTGGAAGGCCTCGAAGAATGCCAGGACCTTGGCCTGGACCTCCAGCGGCATGGGCACAGCCTCGACCACTTCGCCGATGCCCTCAGCCATGGATTCGCCCTCGTAGGGATCGGCCGTCACATTCGCGACCTCGTAGTTTCCCTCCGCGGCCTGTCGCAGGGCGACCCAGAGCGAGGGCCGGCCCGAGACCAGGTTGTCGCGGTAATGCGACGTCTCGGCGGGATGGAGCGAGACCTCATAGGCGCCGGCGTAGAAGGTTTCTTCCTCGGGCGTCGCCGAGAGCAGGGTCCAGGGCGAAGCGGCGGGGATGTCGGGAAGGGCCGAGACCGGCAGCCAGGCATGGCTCGCCCATCGGCTCTTCAAGGCCCGCTTGGCGACGATGATGCCGACCTCGAAGCGGTCGTCGGGCGGCGTTGCGGCTTGGGTCGGATTCTGTTCGGTCATGCGGCCTCCGCACCGTCGCTGATCGGCAATCCCGCCAC
Organism: Methylobacterium sp. Leaf93; assembly: GCF_001422345.1. NCBI lineage: Bacteria > Pseudomonadati > Pseudomonadota > Alphaproteobacteria > Hyphomicrobiales > Methylobacteriaceae > Methylobacterium > Methylobacterium sp. Leaf93. The sequence goes on from NZ_LMMS01000009.1 coordinate 54,874, forward strand.
GAGGTTCTGAGGTTTGAGGAAAAGGCGCTTGTCGGGGTCCATGGCCATCAGGAGATAGACCGGACGGCCGGCAGCACGCGGGTCGATCCGCCGGTCATCGGCGAAGGTGAGGCGAAACAGGGCCAGGATGCGCATGCGGCTCGCCTCGTCCAGGGTCTCGCCGTTCCAGAGGGCGTTGCCGATTCGGGTCGCTTGAGCGTCGAGCCCGACGAACCAGCGCCAGTCCGGATCGTCCATAGAGGCGATCGGCTCCACCTTCGCCTCCACATGCAGAAGGTGTCGCACCCAGGCCTCGATGGCCCGCGCCAAGCCCTCGCGACTCTTCGGGTTGCTCCCGAGGTTGAGCGCCATGGTGAACGCGTCGGAGCGGCTCCAATAGGTCCAGGCGGTCTCGTCCGTGAGCACGTCGAGTTCGTTCGCGGCTTCCTTGCCGAGCATGGCGACGAGGGGCGATTGCGCAGCCCCGGTCTCCCGCGCCTCGATCACCTCGGCATCGGCCAGCAAGGCAGCGCCGTCGACGAAGGAGACGCGCTGCGGCCGGAAGAAGAGCTCGCCGGCTCGAAGGGTGTAGGGGTCGTCGCAGCCGTCGAGTGCGTTGCGCAGGATGAGATGCGCCAGCTGGTTGAGGAAGATCGGCGGCGTGCCGTTCAGGCCGCCGCGAACGAGGTCGAGATAGGCCGCCTCCACGGAGCGCGCGGCCGTCAGCCGATCGCGGAAGGCGAGCATCATGGTCCAGTTCTCCCGCGCATCGGCATCCGCCATCGCGGCAACCTCACCGGGGGAGACCGCCCGGCGCGGTGACGTCACGAGGCTGCGGTGGAGCGCCCGCTCTGCCATGCAGGCCTCCTCGGGCGGCACCAGTTCGGGCCGGGCCAGATAGGCGAGGATCAAGTCGTCGTTGACGGCGAGGCCTCCCCCCTCCGTGCGGCCGGCGAGATGGTGGCCGCTGGAGACCCAGAACTCGGTCATCGTCCTTCGCCTTTCGATCCCGGTGTGGTCGCCATGCCGATGAGGTCCGCCCGCTCCTCGGGTTCGTCGTCGGTCTCCACGAAGGTGAAGGCCCGCGCATGAGCGTGAAGCTTGTCGGCTCCGGCAACACCGGGCCCGCGCTGGTGCAAGGTGCGGAACGCCTCCCGGATCTCGCCGTCCTCGAAGGTTCTGTGCAGGGCGATCACGCTGCCGATGGCGGGCTGGCACAGGGAGCCGGCGAACTCGATCTCCTCCGCCGCCGCGACGCGGGCCACGTCGAGGCTCGGCGCGCCGAGGCGCTCGCAGAGATGACGCGCCAAATCCTCCACGGCCGCGTCCCGCTCGGCCGGACTCGCCTCGCTCACCACGACGAGGGTGGAGAATCCCAGGGAAGTCACGCCGAGGAATCCCGAGCGGAACGCCGTCCGCTCCTTGCCCTCGAGCAACGGGACATTGGCATCCCAGAAAAGGAATGACCCGGCCACCGCCCATTCGCCGGGCTCGGCGGCCTGAACGAACACGAAGGTATCCGACGGGTCGAGGCGAATGGTCCGTGGGAGTTTGAGACTGCTCATCGACAATTCCGAGGCCCAATCCTGTCGCCGCTAGTGGAACTCGCGCTCCGGATGACGGCGATGATCGTGGCGTTCAAGGCCGGTATCTGGTGCGGGGCGTCCGCAATTGCTCGCGGACAAGGTCGGCACGGGTTCACCAGTACAGTTGGAACCGGCCGATGAACGTATCGGCATCGATGGTCCGCCCATTCTGGAGCGCGGAGGGGGACGTGTGCGACCGGACGTAATCGGCCATGATGCGGATGTTGGTGTCGGGATACCACGATAGTCCCACCGTGCCGTCCCGCTCGATGCCGCCGCGAATGCCGTCATCGTCGAGATCGATGGCCGAGAACCGCAGTCCGAGCTCGAACACGCCGAAGCCGCCGCGGGTGATGCGCTGGGCCTCGGCGACCTTGACGCCGCCGAAGACCGCGTAGCTCGTCCCGTTGAAGTCGGGAGCCATGCGATAGGCCCGGTTGTCGCCGTTTAGCACCCAGCTCGCCTGAACGTATCCTCCCTGGAAATTCAGTGGCTTAGCGCGGTCGAAGCGGCCGATCTCGGTCCGTGTGTATTCCGCGCTCACCAGCAGCGGACCGGAGCGGTAGGCCAGCTCGGCGCCGAGGCGGGCGATGCTGGCGGCATCGCGGATGTCGCCGGTATCGACGAAGCGTCTGGTATAGAGGAACGCCTCCGACCGGCTGGACAGGGAGAGCGGGCTCTCGTCGCGGGGCAGGTCGCGGTAGCTGCCGGCGAGACCGATATGCAGGGTCCGGTGGTCGTCGTTGATCGGCGCATAGGTGACGCGGCTGGTCGAGGCGATGCCTTCGGTGCCGATGCCGGTATTGGCGTTGCCGCCGAAAACTCCGGTGACGACGCTCCAGTCCTTGCCGTGTCGTCCGACGGCGAAACCGAAGTTTCGGGCCGGCACGAAAGCGTCGGACAAGGCCCGCTCGGTGAAGAGGATAGTGTTGTTGGAAGCGAGTTGATCGAGACCGAACGGTTCTTTCTCGTTGCCGATACTGAAGAGCATGTCCGGCACGCCGCGATAGACCAGGACCGCGTCGTTGATCGGCGTCACCGGATCGGCGAAATCGTATTGGAAGCCGAGGCCGACGTCCTTGCCGAGGCTCAAAGTCGTCTCGATCCACGAACGGCGCACGGCGATGGTATCGGTGAACGGGTCGCCGAAGCCAGATTGGCGGATACCGGCCACACCGAAATCGAGGTGAAGCCGGCCGCCGATGCGTAACATCATGGCATTGTTGGGAAATGTCAGGGTGATGCCCTTGTCGTCGATGGTCAGCCGCTCGCCATAGGGGCCGGGCATGCCCTTGGCCTCGATGGCCGCGCCCCTCGGGCCATCCTCGGCCCGGACCCCGCCCGGCAGAGACAGGAGTCCGGCCAGCGCGGCGATGCAGGCGATGCGGGTTTTCAACGATGCCCTCTCTTTAAGGAGCGCCCTCACCACGGGCGATATCGACTGATATTCCCACATTCCGCGCATCGCGACATTCATAGAAGAGGCTCGCCCGTATGCGGATCGCGCCAGCGCATGGCAGCGAGGGCCGCGACGACGTCGCGTCGTTCGCCGTCGCCGCCAATCAGGTCGCCATTCGTATGGATCCGAGCCGACGGACCGCCATCGGCGAGGCGGCGGAGGTAGCGCCGTTCGATGGCCTCGAACCCGTCCTCGTCCCAGACGGCGAAGGTTTTCATCAGATGCCGGGCGAAACTTTCGACGATGGCCCCGTTCCCGTCCTCGACGGCGAAGCCCTCGTTTTCGAGGGAGGTCGAATCCGGCGTCAGGCCGGGATCGCCGGAATGCGCCTTCGAGGCGATGATCGTGGCGGAGAAGACGAGCCAGTCCGGCACCTCGCCCTCGCCGCAGGTGGACGGCCATCCGAGACGCCCGCCGCCGAGGCGCGCGCCGTCGAAGCGGAGAGTGTCGGGCCAGTCGAACGTCACCGGGATCTCGGGCGGCCCATGGGCGCCGATGGCCTCGGCAAGCGCCACCATGCCGGCGAAGAAGGCGCGGCGCGCCGTGGCGAGGGGCTCGTCCGGCTCCAGGATCACGGCGAAATCGAGCAGCTCGGCGCTGCGTCGCCAGACAAGGCGCCCGGTGGCGTCACCCGATGCGGCCGCATCGAGGGCTTCGTCGAACGCGCTCCCCGGTCCGTCCATGACGACGAGGGAGAAGACGGGCGGCAGGATCAGGTCCGGGTCGTCTGAGCTCGGCGCCATGCGTTTCGGTTCTACCTGCGCCCGTATGTCGGGTCCTAGTTTCGAGCCGTTATAGTATACGATGCACCAACCTGAGCGCGAGTGGGCTGGTCCCCTCGCCGCTGTGACCAAACGTTCGGGGTAAATCATTGTCCGACCGGATCGTATTCGCGTGCTCCTGCGATGAGACCGTCGCCCTCGACGGAGCGGCGATCGGCAAGGCGTGCGGCGGCCGCCTGGAGACCGCCGATCAACTGTGCGGGCGGGAGATCGCCCGGTTCGAGGACGCCCTGGCAGAGGGCGCGCCCGTCACGGTCTCGTGCACGCTCCAGGCTCCCCTCTTCACCGACATCGCCGCCGGGTCCGGGGCGGACGCTCGCGTGACCTATGCCAACATTCGCGAGAATGCGGGCTGGTCGAAGGAGGCCCACGCGGCCGGACCGAAGATCGCGGCCCTCCTCGCCGCCGCGGGCGAGACGTCGCCCGTGCCCGGCACCGTCGCGATGGTCAGCCAGGGCGTCGCCCTCATCTATGGCAGCGACGAAATCGCCATCGAGGCCGGACGCCGCCTTGCCGATCATCTCGACGTGACGGTGCTGCTCAGCCGCCCGCAAGACGTGCCGGTGCCGCGCCGTCACGAATTTCCCGTGCTGCAGGGCAGCGTCGTCTCGGCGAGCGGGCATCTCGGGGCATTCTCCCTGCGCATCGACGATTACGCGGTGCCGAGCCCGTCATCCCGACAATCCCTCTCCTTCGGCCCTGCGCGCAACGGCGCCACCTCCACCTGCGACGTGGTCCTCGACCTGACGGGCGGCACGCCGCTGTTTCCCGCGCACGACCTGCGCAGCGGCTATATCCGCGCCGATCCCCGCGACCCGGCCGCCGTGGAGCGGGCGATCTTCACGATCTCCCATCTCGTCGGCGAGTTCGAAAAGGCGCGCTTCGTCGATTTCCAGGCCGATCTCTGTGCCCATTCGCGTTCGCGCATCACCGGCTGCACCCGCTGCCTCGATGTCTGCCCCACCGGCGCCATCGTGCCCGCCGGCGATCACGTGGCCATCGACCCCTATATCTGCGCCGGCTGCGGCTCCTGTGCCTCGGTGTGCCCCACGGGTGCGGCCGCCTACGCCCTGCCCGCCCCCGATGCGCTGATGCGGCGGCTGCGCACCCTCATGCGCGCCTATCACGAGGCTGGGGGACGGAATGGCGTCGTGCTGTTCCATGATGCCGAGCATGGCGAACCCCTCATCGAGGCGCTGGCGCGCTACGGGGACGGCCTGCTGGCCAACGTGCTGCCGGTCGCCGTCAACGAGGTCACGCAGCTCGGCCCGGAGGCCGCCGCCGCGCTTCTCGCCTACGGCGCCGTGGGGATCCGCCTCCTCGTCCGGGACCGTCCCAAGCACGACATCGCGCCCTTGCGCAGGATGGTGCTTCTCGCCGACACGCTCGCTGGGGCATTGGGGTACGGTGCCGCCGACGGGACGCCCGTGGTCTCCCTGATCGAGACCGACGATCCGGATCTGCTCGGTGCCGCCCTGTCGTCCGGCAGCATCGGCACCCCCGCGCCGGTTCCCGCCGCCTTCATGCCGGTGGGCCCCAAGCGCAACGTCCTGCAATTCGCCTTCCGCGAGATGCATGTGGCCGCCCCGGCCCCCGTGGCCGTAGTCCCCTTGGAGGCCGGATCCCCCTTCGGCGGCCTCGATTTTCGCAGCGAGGATTGCACCCTGTGCCTCGCCTGCGTCGGCACCTGCCCGACCCACGCCCTCAGCGACAGCCAGGACCGGCCGCTGCTGGCCTTCGAGGAAAGCCTCTGCGTGCAATGCGGGCTCTGCGCCGCCACCTGTCCGGAGAATGTGATCACCCTGAAGCCGCAGGTGGATTTCGCCGCCTGGAGCCAGCCGCGCCGCATCGTCAAGGAGGAGGAGCCGTTCGATTGTGTGTCCTGCGGCAAGCCCTTCGGCACGCGCAGCAGCATCGAGCGGGTCATCGAGAAGCTTCAGGGGCGCCACTGGATGTTCAGGGGCAGCGCCGGCGAGGCCAGGATCCGCACTCTGATGATGTGCGATACCTGCCGCGTCGAAGTCGTCGTCAACGAGGCCTTCGACCCGCACACGGCGCCGGAGCGGTCGAAGCCGCGGACCTCGGAGGATTATTTTCGCGCGCGGGAGACAGGCGGGAACGGCGGCGCTTGACAACCTGTGATCAAATTTTCGGCGGATGCTTGAGATGAGGGGATCATCCGCCGAAGTCGATCTCCAATCAGACTACCTCATCCTGAGGCGCCCGCATCAGCGGGCCTCGGAGGAGGCCTCCAGTGGTCGCGCGATCCCTGGAGGCCTCCTTCGAGGCCGCTACGCGGCACCTCAGGATGAGGTGGAGCTTTGGAATAACGACTTGAAAAGGGTCTTACGAACTTCTCGCCGCGCCATGGTGCTCCGAGCGGTAACCGAGACTGGAAGTTCCGCGAGGCACACGCCCCCGGATCACCGCGTCTTCGTCGCCTTTTCAAGAAACCGCACCAGGGCCTCGCGGTCGTCCGGGTCGTTGATCGTCTGTTCCGGCATCTTAGTGCCGGGGGTGTAGCGGGACGGGCCGATCTCGAAGAGCTTCGCAATGGTCCGCGCATCCCAGACGATGTCAAGGCTCTTCAGGGCGTGCGAAAAATTGTAGCCGTCGGCGGTGGCGATGCGGCGGCCGAACACGCCGCTCAGGGTGGGGCCGGCGCGGTTGCCCTCCTCCGGCGTCAGGGTGTGGCAGGCGACGCAAGCACGGAACACCTCGGCCCCGTGATCGCCCTTGTAGGCGGCGAGCGAATCCGCCGGCCGCGCCATCAACAGCGGCCCGATCGGCTCACCGGTCCTGGCATCCCAGCGGCGCACCAGCCGATCGCCGCCTCCGGTCAGCAACTCGGTTCCATCGGGCCGGAAAGCGAGAGACCAGACCGGAAGTCCGGGGCCGACGAGGCTGAACGCCACCTTGGCGGCACGACTATCGATCAGGGCCACGGTGCCCGCCACCGTGGCGGCGGCCACCCGTCGCCCGTCCGGCGACACAGCAAGCCCAATGACGGGGTTGGTGGCGAGGTCCACCGACGTACGGATGGTCCCATCCTCGGACAGGAACCGCACCACGCTGTCGGCCCCGGCGGCGGCGATCTCGCCGTCCGGCGTCACGGCCAGGGCGTTAATCGGTGACGGCAGTTGAACGATGCGCGGCGGCTCGTCGGTCTCGGCGAGGGGCCAGACCCGAAGCGTGGCGTCGTAGCCTCCCGTCATGAGCCGGCCATCCGCCAGGAAGGCGACGGCGTTGACGTTGCCGGCATGGCCCCGCAGCACCCGCACCGGCCCACCGGCAAGAGGCCGTATCTGCGCGGTACCGTCCCAGGATGCGGAGGCGAGGCGCGTTCCGTCCGCCGAGACAGCGAGGGCCACAATGGGTCCGGAATGGTCGGCGAAGACCTCCACCGGCTCCGGGCGTCCGCCCTGCCACACGGCGATGCGTCCATCCTCGCTGGCCGTGACGAAGCGGCCCCCCTCGAGGGCCGCGACGGCATTCACCGCGCCACTGTGGAACCGCAGGATCGCCAGGGCCGACCCCTGGTCGATTCCCCACAGGATGGCCGATTGATCGAACCCGCCGGAGATCGCCATGCGTCCGTCCGCCGCGATGGCCAGAGCCCGCACCGGCCCGCCATGCCCGCGCAATTGGGCCGAGGCCGGAAGGGGAGCGAAGAGGATGACGAGCGCCGCGCAGATCGACCAGGCATGGCGGATCGCGGCCCGCGAGGATCGAAGTCGAACGGACAACACCGATGCCTGCGCCACGCCGTCGCTCTCTTTGAGGGGCCGAGAATGCTGGAAAATCAAAGTCCGTTTAAGAGCGCCTAACAGAACCGTTTGATCTGGTTGAGAGTGATGAGGCTGGTCGCGAGGCTCGTGAAGGCCTCGTAGATGTCTGCACGTCGCTCGTAGC